>CAJUMQ010000013.1:1333-70139 GCA_910587035.1 uncultured Desulfovibrio sp.
TGTGTGTGTGTGTGTGTGTGTGTGTGTGTGTGTGTGTGTGCAATATACATGCCGCTTACCTCATAAAATGCTTCGGCATGGTAAAATTTAATCATGTCAAAAGTTAGTAATATTAATGTTTTAAATACGCAACAATTATTTATAATTTTATAAATAAGATATCATGTTGAAACAGTATCAGTTTTGCAACGTACCGTTTTAATAACTGATTTTAAATACCAAGGGCATCGTCAAAGGCCAGCGCAATGGATTGCGAAGTGACAGGGCAAAAAATGGTGTCAGGGGAAGTCGGATTTAAGCAGGCGGGATCAGCAAGGCGCAAGGATTGTTTTAGCAGTTTATGCGGTTGGAATTTTCTACATTTTAAAAATGACGCCCCCATTTCTGAAGATGCTCCTCAATAATGGCGCATGCCCTATCAAAGTCACATGAAGCAAGGGGTATTGCCTCTTTTCTCTGTCTGAACCAGGTCAGCTGCCTTTTGGCATAGGCCCTTGTACCGGCAAGCCACAGGGCACGGCATTGGCTGAAATCCATGTCGCCCTGAAGCCATGCTGCAAGCTCGGCGCAGCCAATGCCGGACCAGCCGGGGGCGCCCGTATCCGGGCATTTTGCCAGAGCTTTCCTGGCTTCCTCCACCGCGCCCTGCGCCAGCATGCCGTCAATACGCGCATCCAGGCGCGGCTCCAGCTCCTCAAGCGGCGTATTTATGAACATATAGGGGCCCTGACAGAGAGGGGTGCCTGCATTGCGCTGATGCCACCAGGAGAAAGCTCTGCCGGTGGCTGCGCACACCTCCAGAGCGCGCTGGATGCGCTGCCTGTCATGGGGATGGATTTTGGCGGCATAGACTGGATCGGCATCTTCAAGCTCCCTGTAGAGCGCCTCCGCGCCCTGGGAGAACATTCTTCTGGCAAATTCTTCAGATATGGCTGCGGGCACCGCAGGGATGGGGGTAAGGCCGCGCAGCAATGCCTGAAAATAAAGGCCGGTGCCCCCAACAACAAGGGGGATTGCGCCCCGGGAAATTATGGCCCTTATCTCCTGGAGAGCCCTGCGGCTCCAGATGCCGGCGCTGATTTTTTCCTGCATGGGCAAAAAACCATACAGGCGATGGGGCACGCTGGCGCGCTCATGCTCATCCGGCTGCGCTGTGATGACAGGAAAATCCGCATAGACCTGGCGCGAATCAGCATTGACCACTTCGCAATCAAATCTTTTGGCAAGCTCAATGGCGATGGCGGTTTTGCCAGCGCCCGTGGGGCCGCCAAGGCAGACGACCTGGCAGGGAACGGCCTCAGTCTCCGGCCCCATTCTTCCTGCCCGATCCAAAAAGTTTTTCCGACAGGGCGCGGCGCACGCTCTCGGGCACCAGGCCCTTGATATCCGCCTTCTGTCTGGCAGCCTCCTTAATAATGGTGGAGCTGATATAGAGCCATTGATAATCCGTCATCAAAAAAACAGTCTGGATGCGCTTTTGCAGACGCCTGTTCATGAGAGCCAGCTGAAACTCGAACTCAAAATCAGATACAGCCCTGAGCCCCCGCAGGATGGCGCAGACCCCCCTTTTTTCGGCATAGGCTACGGTCAGGCCGGAAAATGGCTCCACATCCACACAGGAATCATGGCGGAATACAGCCCTGGCCAGGGCCACTCTTTCCTCCAGCGAAAACAGGGGCTGCTTTGTGGTATCCGCTGCCACGCCGACAATCACTCGGTCAAAAACCTCGCAACCGCGCCGCACAAGGCTTATATGGCCATTGGTGAGGGGATCGAATGTGCCCGGATATAGTGCTGTTCTCATCTGTTTTTCCAAATGCAAAGGTTTGTCTGCCCAAACAGCCTTTGCGCAACGGGTTCAAAGTCATCGGGAACGATTATTTCCGCATCCTTTTCAATTTCCGCCACCAAAAAGGCGCCAGTTTTTAACCAGGGCCCAGATGCAAGAGCTTTAAATGCCGGATTCGCCAGGTTGCGGCGATAGGGCGGATCAAGAAAAATCAGGTCAAAGGGGGCATGAGGCGCGCTTCGCAAAAATCGCAGGGCATCCATCTCCACCACTTTCGCCCTGGCCTGAACACCGAGACTGGCGATATTTCTGGCTGCGCATGCACAGGCGGCGCGGCCGCTGTCCACCAGCACGGCAGATTCGGCCCCGCGGCTCAGGCATTCCAGCGCGAGGCTGCCGCTGCCAGCAAAAATATCCAGCACCAGTGCCCCCTGCCAGTCCATGCCCCTGGCCTCCAGCATGGAAAAAAGGGATTCTCTTGTGCGAGCCATGGCGGGCCTCAGACCGGTGTCGCTGGCCGCGCATATTTTACGGCCACCAAAGGCGCCAGAGATTATCCGCATCCATCCTCCATAATTTTGGGCCCGCAATGTGGCATGTATCATAGGGGCAAATAAAAGCCGTCCCATGACCGCAACTTGCCGCTGGGGCGTTTTTATCCTATTTTATAAATGTTTCATATGTAGATTTTTTACATTTTTTATTTTAGAGGACAAGATGGCACGTTTTACAGGATTTGATGAGGTATACAGCGCATTATATGTTGATTTTGATAACATTTACACCCGATTTCTAGAAGCTGACCCCGAAGCCGCAAAAACTTTTGGCTATGCTCCCAACCGCTGGGTCAAATGGATTGAAAACCACGCCCTGCGCATTCTTTATGGCGATGGTGTGCGCAGGCGCATTCTCAAACGCACCTGCTACCTGAATCCCCAAAGATATCAGGAATTTAGAAATTCATTTATTCGCGGCGCCTTTCAGGTGGTGGATTGCCCGCCCCTGACATCCCGTGGCAAGACCAGCACGGACATCCATCTGGTTATGGACTGCATGGATGATCTTTCACATTCCACGCATTTTGACGAATTTATAATACTTTCCGGAGATGCTGACTTCACCCCGCTCCTCATAAGGCTTCAGGAACATGCCAGGCGCACTCTGGTGCTTTCCGTGGGCTATTCCTCTCCGGCCTACACAGCTGCTGCTTCATGGAGAATCAGGGAAGACTGGTTCATCCAGCAGGCCCTGCGGGATGAAAGACCGGATGACGATGAAGCGGTCATTGACCATGCGCGTTTTTTCAATGCCAGGCGCATCTCCGAGCCCATGGATGACAAGGTGGCCATCGCTACGGATCAGGAGCTGCATCCCGTAAAACAGATATAGAACACCTGCCGCCTCCAGCATATCCGGTCAGATAACATGTTTGAATACATCATAAATCTTTCATCTTTCCACATACCATTCCAACAGAGGCCATTATGCGCAAAGCTGTATTTATGGCATTGATTGCCCTGCTGCTCCAGGCTCTGCCAGCGCGGGCCGCAAGCGATGCCCTGATCAATATTGACAGTCTGCCCCATGCCAGCGCGGGGGCGATGACTCTGGCTCCAGGACTGGTGGTCATGCTGCCGGATGGTCGCCAGGCCACAATTGAATCCATACTGCCGGATGGCAATTTCAAAAGCAGCCTTGGCGATGTCATCTCTCCCATGGGGATTCTCCAGAATGGCCCCCATGCCGGCAAAGCTGTGATACCAGATGAAAAAAGCCAGGCCACCCGGGAGGTTCCAACGATGATTGGCGAAAAGGTGGCAGAGCAGGAGAAAAAGGAGAATGGCAAAATTGCGCCGCCTACCCAGCCAGAGGTGAAAAAACCCCAGGCGGCAGCCACACCGGCGGCGCCAGCCCCGCCAAAACCGGCCACCAGCCCGGCCAGCCAGCACGATCTTACCCTTGCCGAACTTCTGCCCATGACGGCCATCAAGCCGGAAAAGACCACACCAGCCGAAGAAAAAAAGGAAGTCAAAAAGGAGACAAAGGCGGAAAAAGCCAAAGGCAGGGAAAAGCCGGAAAAAGCAACCCCGCCCAAAAAGCATGCCGGAGCGGGCAAGACCGCCCCCAAATCCCGCAAGGCGGCTCCCGGCGAGCCGCTGCGCATCCCCCATGAATCGGTTGCCAGCGGCAATCTCGATTTTCTGGAAGGCTGCTGGCAGGGCACAAGGCCGGAATACTTTTCCAAAAGAACAGTAAAGGAATGCTTCTGCTTTGGCGCCAATGGCCAGAATGGCAAACGCAGGATATTTGACCGCTCCTACAATCGTCAATGCATAGGCGCCACCAGGGCGCATCTCTCCAGGGATGGCGTCCTGTCCGTCACCAGCCAGGGCGCTGTGTGCAATGACGGTGAGCGCTGGGGCGCGGCGGAGATGGTCTGCCGCAACAGCGGTCCAAGGACTCCCTGCTCATGGGTTTTTCGCGATGCCAACAATGGACGCCAAGCCTATGAAATCCCCTTCGTGCGCGTAGAAGCCTGCGGGAGATGACAAGTGTTTGAAATGCCAGACTATACCAATCCCATCAGTCTCATACCAGGCGGCTGCCCCCAGATTCTCGATTATGAAGCGCCCATCTCCAGTCTGGATGGCCTCAAGTACACCTTTGCGGAAATAGCGGAAAAGGGATCCCCCCGCCTCCATGCCTACAGCAAAAATGGCAATGGCGATTTTGTTGACGAAATGGATGGATCACCCAATGTTTCAGGCGCAACCTGGCAGCTCAATGGCGCGGATGCCATAAAACCCTGGCTGAATCAATGGACGCCCCTGCCATTTTTGCGAATCCGCCAGCAGGTCTGGCCGGATGACGGCTCGCACCGTTTTGAAAACGGGCCAACAAACTGGGCCCGCGGACGGCTGGTGACGGATGAGAATGATCCGCAAATTCTGCGCCTTACCCTGGCCTTTGACATGCAGGTGGAGGAAAAGCAGCCGGATGTCTATGTCGCCCTGACTCCCGATGATGTCGATGCCAATGCCCATTTCAGCCTTGCCTGGCGTTTTCGGGACAATGCCTGGTTCATGGATCTGGCCTGGGTTGACCAATGGCTGCGGGAGATCTGGACCGCCTGGCAAATCCGTAAAAAAAGAAGGCCCAGGGAGGATGATCCGGCCTTTCCGCATCTTGCCGGCTATCTGGCCTATCTTGCAGCCCTGCAGCGCATCAGCCGCCAATGCGCTGTCTATGTGGTGCGGCCGGATGGCAGAAACTGCGTAAATGTCGATCTGGTGCTGGACATTGGCAACTCGCGCACAACCGGCATTCTTGTGGAGACCAGGGCCCAGTCAGCCACCAGGCTCAATGACAGCTATCTGCTGCAGCTGCGTGACATGAGCGCACCTGAGCGGGTCTATACAGACCCCTTTGAAACCCGTGTGGAGTTCTCGGAGGTCATTTTTGGCAATGACGCGCTGAGCATGCGCTCGGGCAGGGCCACGCCGGCCTTTGTCTGGCCTTCGCCAGTGCGCATAGGCCCGGAGGCAGCCAGACTGGCCACTGCCTCCCGTTGTGAAAAGGGTTCCACCGGCATGTCCAGCCCCAAACGCTATCTCTGGGATGAAAGAGACTGGCAGCGCACCTGGCGCTTCAACACCCAAAGCGAAAATGCGCCCTTTGTCACCCGCGGGCCACTGGCCCAGCGGGTCAATGCCAGCGGCACACCGCTCTGCTGCATGGAGGACCGCCAGTTTCTCCAGAACAGGATTTTGCGCAGACAGGAGCGGGAAAGCGCTTTTGAATCCCTGTTCACCCGCTCATCCCTGATGATGTTTCTACTGGTGGAGATAATTCAGCAGGCGCTCCTGACCATCAATTCCCCTGGCCAGAGATTGCGGCGCGACCTGCGGGACAATCCCCGCCGGCTAAGGCAGATCATTTTCACAGTACCGCCCGGAATGCCCGTTGCGGAGCAGACAATTTACCGTCGCTGGGCGCAGTGGGCCATCCATGTGCTCTGGGAGGCCCTGGGCTGGGGGGAATGGTACGCCGGCAATGACACCCTGGCGGCAGCCAGCGTTGACTGCGACTATCGCACAAGCCCCATTGTGCGTTGTGACTGGGATGAAGCCACCTGCACCCAGCTGGTTTTTATCTACAATGAGGTAACACGCAAATTTCAGGGGGATGCCTGGCTTTTTTGTCAGATGACAGGGCGGGACCGGGACTTCCCGCCAGACAGGCGCGCGCCATCCGTGCGTGTGGCCGCCCTGGACATAGGCGGGGGCACAACGGATCTGTCCATCACAACTTTTGAGCTGGCAAGCCCCGCCGGTGCCACGCCAAGACTTGCTCCCCACCCTGATTTTCATGACGGATTCAATATAGGTGGCGACGACGCCCTGCGCGCCGTGGTTGAGCAGCATGTCATACCAGCCATAGGCGAGGCGCTGGAAAAGGCCGGCCTCGCAGGCGTGCGCGAGGCCCTGGCAACCCTTTTTGGCCGCGACACCATGGATGCCCGCAAGGACAAAACCAGCCAGCGCATCCAGTTCGCGCGCCAGATCGCTGCTCCGGTGGCCCTATGCCTGCTTGCCTTCTATGAACAGGCGGACAGGCGCAAGGGCGGCGGCAAGGTGACATTCACTTTTGGGGACTGCTTTATGGCGCAGCCGCGGGAGGAGGATAGTAACATGCCAGCCGATACCCAGGAATCTTCCTTGCGCATGCCTCTGCCGCCATTTCCCACGCCCTCGCCAGGAGCTCTGGCCTATGTGCGCGACTATGTGTCCGCCAGGGGCCACGCGGATGATTTCAACATTCTCGCTGTTCCCATAGCCATGTACCCGGACCGAATCGACGACACAGTGCGTGGCGCCCTGGGGCCGGCATTGGCCAATCTTTGCGAAGTCATAAACATCTACGGCTGCGATGCCCTGCTTCTTACCGGGCGCCCCAGCCGCTGGCCTGCGGTGACAGAGACCATCTCCTCCCTTCTGCCTCTGCCGCCTGGACGCATTTTTCCCATGGCGGAATACAATGTCGGCAGCTGGTATCCATTTTCGGATGCCATGGGCAACATCCCGGATCCCAAAACCACGGTTGTGGTGGGCGCGATACTCTGCGCCCTGGCGGAGGGCCAGCTGGAGGGTTTCTCCTTTGATCCGCATGGCCTCAAACTGGTCTCCACTGCCAGGCACATTGGCGAGATGGAGCTGACAGGGCAGATCCGCAAGGAGAAGGTCTGGTTCAATGTGGACCCGGAGAAAAACCGCGTTGAGCCTCTGGAGCGGGAAGTCATCTTCAGCGGCCCCATGGCTGTGGGCTTCAGACAGCTGGATGTTGAACGCTGGACCACAACCCGCTACTATTTCCTTGACTGGGCCTCACCGCAGGCTCTTGAGAAAAATTCACGCAACCTGCCCCTGAAAGTCAAATTGAAATTCGTTCTGCCCGACTCCGATGATGAGGAGCATGATGAAGGGGAGTTTGAGATAGAGGACATCACAGGCAGCGATGGCGACAGCCTGCCGGTGGACACCCTGGAGATGCGCTTGCAGACACTCCCCAGGGATGAGGGTTTCTGGATGGATACAGGCATAGTATATGACTTCTGATAATAATATGCAGGCTGTTCCGCAAGGCGCGGTGCTGGCCGAATGCTGCAGGGATCTTGAGGCGGCCACGACTTCGGCCGCCGGCTGGGTGGAGCGCAATGCCGAGCTGGTGCGCAATGAACAGGACGGCCTGCTCAAGGAGCTGCGCCGCGCAGCCAGACTGTTCCGGGGCTGCGGACGAGCCGCGACGCGCAGAATGTGCGCCGGCGTCTTCGGTCCAAGCCAGGCCGGAAAATCCTATCTTATTTCCGCCCTGGCCAGGGGGTCTTCCAACAGCCTTGGCGCGAAATTTGGCGAAGAAGTGCGTGATTTTCTTGGCGAGATCAATCCAGTGGGCGGCAAGGAATCCACTGGCCTTGTCACCAGGTTCACCCTGGAGCGCATCACCACACCGGCGGATTGCCCTGTGGCCCTGCGCATGCTTTCCGAGACCGATCTGGTCAAAATCATCGCCAATTCCTGGTTTGCGGACTGCGAGCATCAGGCTAGACCCGAGGCAGGCCTCGCGGAGCGTCTGACAGCCATAAAATCCAGATCCGGCCCTGGAAACGGCATGGTCGGCATTGATGACATGGAGGTGCTGCGCGAGTATCTGGAAAAGGAATTCGCATCCAGGGCAGGCGTGCGGGATCTTGCGCGCGGATACTGGAGCGAGGCCATACCCTTGGCACAAAAGCTGGATCTCGCGGGACGCATCAGCCTCTATTCCCTCATATGGGATGAGAACGAGGATTTTACCAGGCTCTTGCGCAAGCTGCTGACTGCCCTGGACAAACTGGGGCATCCCGAAATGCTGTTCTGCTCCATGAATGCCCTGGTGCCCCGCAGTACCAGCATCATCGATGTGGCAACCCTGTCCGCGCTGGAGCGGGATGAGGGACAGGATACCATCCATGTGCAGTCGCCAGCCGGCGTGAAATCAGAGATTTCCCCCCCTGTGCTGGCCGCTCTTGCCGCGGAGCTGGTCATTGTAATGGCGGACAGGCCTGCTGATTTTTTTGAGCATACGGATCTGCTGGATTTTCCCGGCTACAGATCGCGCCTGAACATCACGGATGTGGATCGCGCCCTGAAAAATGAGGGCATGCTCTCCGGCATGTTTCTGCGCGGCAAGGTGGCCTATCTGTTCCAGCGCTACTGCGCGGAGCGCGAGCTCAACAGCATGATCCTGTGCATTGGCCCCGGCAATCAGGAGGTCATGGACCTGCCCAGGGTGATTAATGACTGGGTAACCAGCACCCATGGTGAAAAACCGGAGGATCGGGTTGGCGCCCTTGTCTCGCTCCTTTTTGTGCTGACAAAGTTCGATATGGAGTTTGAGGAGAAAAAAGGCGCCACAGATCTGAAAATGCGCTGGGACATCCGCCTTGACGCCTCTTTTCTGGATTTTTTTGGCAAGGAATATGACTGGCCGGACCGCTGGACTCCCGATTCCGGCTTCAGGAACATGTATCTTCTGCGCAATCCCAATTTCAAGTTCCGGACTGTTCTGGACTATGATGGCGATGTCGAGACAGGCATCAAGCCCGAAAGCCGGCAGCTGGTGGATGGCCTGCACCAGGCCTTTCTCAACAGCCCCAAGGTGGCTGCGCATTTTCGTGACCCGGCCAAAGCCTGGGACGAGGCCATGCGGCTCAATGATGGCGGCGCAGGCTGGATTCGCGCAAACCTCGCCCCAGTGTGCGACCCGCGCATAAAGGAAAGGCAGCTCCTTGCCAACATCGATGCCTGCAGGCAAAACCTCGCGCGCAGGCTGGGGGCATTTTACCGCAGTGATGACAGCGAGCAGCTGCGCAGGCAAAAAATCCTGCTGGTGAAGAACCTGTTTCAGCATCTGGGCGCCCTTGAGAAAAATACCAGAAGAATGGGCGAGCTTATTCGCGCCTTCACCATATCGGACAGTTCCATTCTGGACATGCATGCCACGGCGCTCAGACGCTTTCGGGAATTCCGCGCCAGCGCGGATGCCAGGCTGCAGGCAGCCGCTCCGGCCGCCCCTGCCGATGGCGAAGATGCGGACAGCATTGACCTGGGCAGCCTCAACCCATTTTCCACAGACAATATTGCCGGGGAGCAACAGACCCCGGAGGCCGGAGAAACTGTTGATGAGGCCGCCTTCTTTGCCGCCTGCATCGAGGGGGCATGGGTGGAGCAATTGCATCGCATTGCCGATGATGCCGTAATGCAAAAATATTTTATGCTTTCAGGGCATGATTTTTCCGCCCTGGCCACAGAACTTGCCACTGGCGCGGCCCGTCTTGGGCTGAGGGGGCAACTGGCGGAGGCCTTCCGCAAGGCTGCCAGTTTCAGTGATGCCAACAATTCCGGCATTGTGGCCAGACAGGCAGCCATTGCCGCCAGAATGATCAACGATTATGTGGACTGGCTCGGCTACAACCCTGCCACCCGGACTGACAGCGAGCGCACCGTGCATTTGCCCGGAGGCGCCAGCCCGGTGGTTTTCGCAACCCCGCCGCCACTGGCTGGGCTGCCCAAACTGGACGAGAAGATCAGCCCATATACAGCCACCTGGCTGTATGACTGGCTCAATGCCCTTGCCGGCATGGTTATGGACAATGTAAACTTCGATGGAGAGCAGACTGTCAATGTAGCCGAAAACGCGGCACTTGGCGCAATTCTGCGCAAACTGGCCATGAATTGCGGCAGCCAGCCCGCGTGAATGGCTTCATAAGGCACCAACCATGCAGGCATTTTACAGCGACAACAAGGCCTTTGGCCCTGGCAATGGCACAATCACCCTGAGAGGCGACAATCTGCCCCAGCCACCATGGAGCATTGCCCTGCAGCGCTCCACAGACCAGAAATACGCATCCGGCGATGGCCAGTGGGTGGGTGAGATCTGCAGCCTGCCGGCAGCGGCGCAGATAGGCGCCAATGGCGATCTGAACATTCCCATTGGCCCCGGCATTGTGGATTCTCTGGATCAGCTTGAGCAGTACCGCGTGATTCTCAAGGGCGCAGGCGGCAAAACAGCAAACGCCAGGCTGGCCCTTGGCTCCATAAGCCGCAGCCCGGATGCCAGGCTGGACAATACAGCAAGACCCAGGCAGGAACTGCCAAAACCGGCCAAACCGGAGCCTGTGCCCGAGCGCGCGGAGGCGATAATTCTGCCCGAGCCGGCAAAACAGGACGCACCCACAGGCAAAAAAAAGCTTTTACGCTACACCATTGTATGCGTGCTCGCCCTGCTCTGCGTGCTCTGGGCCATTTTTGACCGCAACCGCAAAAGTGAGGACGCAGCCCCGCAAAAAACGGGAATTGAGCAGCCAGCCGGATCTGATGCGGCCGCGCAGGTGCGTGCCTTTTTCACCAGCCAGAACCACACGGCCAAAGGGGCTGCGGATCTGGCCCTTAAATTGCCAAAAGATGACATCCCCAGCCAGGATGCAGCCTACAGGCTTTATTATTACGCGGCCGAAAATGGCGAGCCCTCCATTTATCTTGACTATGCCGCATGCCTTGATCCATCCCGCGCCCAATGGGGCACAATCCAAAAGGATGCGCTCCAGGCTGGGGAAATCTACCGCAAGGCCATGGGCGCCAATATGGCCGGAGCCGCCGAGGCGCTGGAGAACATGCGCGCCTGGCTGAAAAACGCGGCCGAACAGGGGGATCAGAAAGCCTCCGCCTGGCTGAAACAGATGAAAGAATAAAACCGGGGGGACACCATGAGACATTTTATACCTGTCTGCATATTCTCCACCCTGCTGCTTCTTTTGGCCGCGCAGGCACTCTCCGCGGCGCCACTGGCGCAGGAAGGCAAAAAAACCGTTTACCAGCGCCTGGTCACGCACCCTGGCGCAAAACTTTATGATGGTCCTGGCGCGGATGCAGCCATTGTGCGCGACCCCGTCACCACTTTCACAGTCATGTATATTTATGACCGCAAGGATGGCCGTGTGCAGGTGGGCGCTGGCAGTGACAAGCCTGATGGCTGGATTGACAGCGCCATGGCCACAGAATGGCCGCAAGCCATCACCATGGTCTTCACCGATCGCACAGGGCGGGACCCGGTGCTGTTCTTCCGCGATCATAAGGCTCTTGAAAATGTCTGCCGTCTGGATCAGATCGGACCGGCCATCAGGAATTTTCAGAAGGAAATTTCCGCCAGTGGCGCCAGTCTGCCGGCAGATTACCCGGTTGTGGCGGCGGAGCCCATAGCCAGCGCCGTTTCTGAAGACAATTTTTATCTTTTGCCTGTGCTTTCTGTTGACGACCAGTTTTACGCCCAGCAGGGCCCAAGGCTGCTGGAGGTGGCGTCAATCAATCCAGGCGTCAATGCCCAGGCCTCTGCCGGCGCGGATTTGCGTACCGGTTTCGCCTTTGTCATAGACACGACAATTTCCATGAAGCCGTATATCGATCAGACAATACAGCTTGTGCGCAAACTGTATGACGATCTTGAAAAAAGCCCCTATGCTGACAAGCTGGCCTTTGCTGTAGTGGCTTTTCGCAACAATACCGAGCGTACGCCAGGCCTTGGCTACACTGCCAAAATCATAAGCGACTTCACCACGGTGAAAGATCGCGCCAAGCTGGAGAAGGCCCTTGCCGAGGTTCGCGAGGCCACTGTCTCATCCCATGAAATCAATGAGGATTCCTTTGCCGGCATTAAGGAGGCCGTGGACCACCTTTCGTGGCAGGATTATGGCAGCCGGGTGATGATGCTGACCACGGATGCCGGCCCGCTTGGGGCAGGCGATCCGGCATCCTCCACCGGTTTTTCACCCCAGACGCTGGCAGACTATCTACGCGCGAACAAAATATACCTCACTGCCCTGCATGTGAAAAATCCCCGCGCTGCCGCAAATCAGAAATATGCGGCCGCCGCCTACCGCGAGCTCACCCGCCAGAGCGACAACCAGGCCAGCTATATAGCGCTGGACGCCTCCACCCCAGCCAAGGGGGCGGCGGCATTCAACAAGGTGGCAGGCATTCTGGCCAAATCATACGAAAAGGTTGCAGCGGCCACTGCGGAGGGCAAGCTGCTGCCAAAACCGGAGGCCCGCGTGGCCAAAACACCGGAGGATGAAGCCAGGCGCATAGCCGAGAGCACTGGCTATGCCATGCAACTGCAATTTCTGGGCAACAAGGCAAAGGCCACAGCGCCGGAAGTGGTAAACGCCTGGATTGCGGATGCCGATCTGCAAAAACTGGCGGAAAATCCAGGCAATGCCCCGGTGCTTGCCGTTGAGCCTGCCGTGCTCCTCACCAAAGGCCAGCTGAGCAATCTTTACAAACAGCTGAAGCTTCTGCTTGCCGGCAGCGAGCAGGCTTTTCTCAATGGCGATGCGGATCTGTTTGGTCAAATCGCCTCCGCCGCCGCTCAGATGAGCCGAGATCCAGGCCAGTTCTCCCTGCATCCGGACCGCAATCTGGCCGAGAATGGACTCCTTGACGAGGTTCTTGACGGCCTGCCATACAAAAGCGTCATAGGCGCCATGAGCAGGCGCGACTGGGAGGATATGTCCACAGGCCAAAGGGATGCCTTCATCAAAAGAATCAAGAGCCTGCTTGCGCGTTATGAGGCCTATGACAGGGATGCAACCCACTGGGAGAGTTTTGGGGCGGCCAATCCCGCGGACAGGGTCTATCGTGTGCCCCTCTCCATGCTGCCATGAGTGAGCAAATCTATAGCATAAGGGAACTGCTCAAAAGCCGGTCCAGGGAACATGGCTACAGGCTGCTTGTGCGCAGCCTGACCATAAGACGCGGCGACAGGATAGCCATCACCGGCCCAAGCGGATGTGGCAAGAGCACTACCCTGGACATCCTGGGCCTGAGCCTCAGCCCGGATTCGGCGCGCCAGTTCCTGTTCGCGCCGCCAGAAGGCCAGAGCATCCGCATTCTCCCCCTCTGGAAAGGCGGGCACACCGATGCCCTGGCTGCCATCCGCATGGCCAGCATGGGCTATGTGCTGCAGTCCGGCGAGCTGCTGCCATACCTCAATGTGGCGGAAAACATCATGCTCCCGGCCCTGCTTGCCGGCATGTCAAAAACATCGGCCAGGGAGTCGGCCCTGGCTCTTGCGCAACGCCTGGGCATCGACACCCTGCTCCAGGCGCTGCCAGGCACCCTTTCGGTGGGCGAAAGGCAGAGAGCGGCCATAGCCAGAGCCCTGGCTGCCCACCCGGCTGTAATACTTGCCGATGAGCCAACAGCAGCCCTGGATCCTCTCCATGCCAAAAGGGTCATGATTACCTTTCTGGAGGCAGTCAAGAATCTGGGCTCCACCCTGATACTGGTTACCCACAACGAACCCTGGGCCATGCGCGGCGGCCTGAAAATACTGCGCTTTGAAATGGCGGAGGATTCACAGGGCACAACGGCTATCCTTGATGACGCGGAGACGGATCATGAGCCAGGCCTTTGAGAGCGTTTATCTGGCATTCAGGGACTGGAAGCATGAATTCCTGCTCTCCATCTGCGCGGTTCTCGGTCTGGCCAGCATGCTTGCGCCGGTGCTGGTGCTTCAGGGCATAAAAAATGGTGTAATCGATGGCATGCGTTCCCGGCTGCTTGAGGATCCATCCGTGCTCATCATCACTCCCAAAAGCGATGATGGCCACTATGACAGGGACTTCATCGCCAGTCTGGCCCAGCTGCCAGGAGCGAGATTCGCCATAGGCCGCACAAGGGAGACGGCCACGGACATGACCCTGTTCAATCCGGATCGCAACATTCACGCCAGCATTGCCTTTGAGCCGGCAGCCGAGGGTGAGCCGGTGCTGGCCAACAATGGCATAAAGGCTCCCAAAAATGCAAAGGAGCCGCAAATTGTGCTCTCCCAGCCGGCTGCCAGAGCGCTGGGCGCCGCCACTGGCGATATTCTCGAGGCCAGACTGGGGCGCAGGACACCGCAGGGAAAGCTCGAATCCGTCACTGTACCCCTGACTGTTGCGGCGGTGCTCCCTATTACCGCAGCCGACCGCAGAATGGCTTTCGCGCCTCTGGAATTTCTGGAGGATGCGGAGAACTATCGCGACTATCTGGCCGTGCCTGCCAGGGATTTTAGCGGCAACCCCAATCCGGGCAGACGGGAATATGCCTCCTTTCGCCTCTATGCCGCCAATCTGGATGCTGTGGGCAGCCTGGCTGATTATCTGGCCGCAAAAAATATCGAAACCATAACCAGAGCGCGGGAGATAGCCTCCATCCGCAACCTTGAGGCAGCCATCAATCAGGTGATTCTCATCATTTCCCTGGCAGTTGGCGCCGGCTTTACCGCCTTTACCCTGAGCTCGGCCCAGAGCGCGGCCAGCCGAAAGACCAGAATGCTGGGAATGCTGCGGCTGCTGGGATTCAAGCGTTTTGCCCTGCTGCTGTATCCTCTGGCCCAATGCCTGCTCACTGCCTGTGCAGGCATTGTCCTGTCCTTTGGGCTGTATTTTGGCGCCAGCCTCGCGGTGGTGGCGGCCTTTGCCAGCCAGGGCGGAATAAGCTGCCATCTTGGGCTTGCCGACATCTGCCTGACAGTTCTGGCTGTGCTGGCCCTATCGGCCCTTGCCAGCGCCAGGGCGGCCTGGCAGGCCTCCAATGTCGAGCCATCCTGCGCCCTGCGGGAGGAATAACCTATGCCCGCGATAATTCTGGCATCCATACTGGCTATCCTGCTTTGTTCCATGCCATCACTGGCGGCTTTCCGCTCCGCCAGCGACGGGGTTGACCCGCAGGCAGCCTTCAATCCCCATCCGGCAGGGGATGACATCGTGCTGCCCATGCCCTGTGGCCTGGGCATGGTTCTCAAGGCTGTGGAGATACCAGGCGGCCTTTTGCAGGATCGTTCTTTCAGGATGGGCATAGTCAGCGAAAAGGAGGATGGCCGCAAGATATATGAAAGGCGGTTCACAGGCCATATATCCGCCCCTTTCACCAAGGCGGAGCTGCCTCCTCCCTGGCTGGACGCTCTTGATGACAAGGCCAATGAAAAAGCCACATGGTATTTTATAGGCAAGTACGAAGTCAGCAGGCTGCAATGGCAGGCTGTGATGTCTGCCCTTAATGCCGAGGGCGATGAAGATGTCTCCTCCTGCCCAACAGCGGCCATACAGGGGGCGAATTTGCCCATGACAGACATCTCCTGGTTCCAGGCCCAGGATTTTCTTGCCCGTTATAATGCCTGGCTTGTGAAAAATCACAGCAGGGCTCTGCCGGCCTTTGCCGGCTCGCATAATCTCGGTTTTCTCAGGCTGCCTACAGAGGAGGAATGGGAATATGCCGCGCGTGGCGGCACTGCCGTGCCTCCGGAATGGTGGGAGGAAAATGACCTTTTTCCCATGGAGGACAAACTTCTTGCCAGGGATTTCGGAGTCTTCAACTCAGGTTCCGTTCTGTCCGGGCCAGCGGCCATTGGCTCGCGCCATCCCAATCCCCTGGGTATCCATGATGTGATTGGCAATGCGCGTGAAATGGTGGATGGATTTTTCCGCTTTTCAGTTGCGGACATGCAGAATGGCCACACACAAAGGCGTCTGCATGGCTCTGCCGGCGGCATAATCACCAAGGGGGGGAGTTTTCGCAGCGATGAAACCGAGATTCTGCCTGGTGTGCGCGATGAGATGCCTCTCTTTAATGCCAGGGGGCCAGGCAAGGCTTCAGACCTGGGATTTCGCGTTGTCCTGGGCGCCCTGAATGTGCCGGCCGGCGCAAGGCTGGAAAGCCTGAGGGCTGAGGAGAACAGTCTGCAAAGCCCCAGGAACCTGCCAGCTGCCACTGTGGATCCTGATAATTATGCCGATCCAATCCAGGCTTTGAGCGCCATTGCGGCCAATGGCGATGAGCAGATCAAAAAGGATCTGGAGAAGATAAAAAACAGCCTTGAGGAGCGGGAAAGCGCCAGGGCCGCGCAAAATTCGCGCCAGCTGGAGAGGGCTTTCCGCTCATTGCTATATCAGGCCGAAACCCTGCGGGCCTTTGCCTACCGTTATGTGGAGGTGCAAAAGGAAAAAAAGGCTGCCAGCGACATTCTGGCAAGAAATCCTGGGGGAGAAAACCGCAAAAAGGCACTGGAGCTGGAGGCCATGCTGGGCCAGTATCTGGCGGACTATCTGCAGTCCCTGCAAATGGGCGCAAACTATTATAAATCCGGCATTGCGGCTCTGTGCCAGGAGCCGCCACAGGAGCTGGAGACCCTCTATACACGCGCAAAGAGAGAATATGGTGGCGCAGGCGTCTTTAATGAGCATATGCGCCAAAATCTCCGGAGCCTTGAAAAATTTACCGCCATAGCCATGGGCAAAGGTGTCGATGCCCTGAGCCAGCGCGAAATACTGGAAGGCATCATTCCTGAGAGACACTTCAAGGCCATACAGTTTAACTGATTTCAGCGTCCTGCTCAGGCTTTTCCACCATGGTTCTGCCTGGGGCCCATGCTACACAGACGCTCCTGCTATTGGCAGGGAGCGGCCCAGGGCCGAACCTGTCTCCAGAAGCAGGCTCTCATGGGCGTAGGCCTCCACTCCGCGCTCCAGGGCGGCATAAAAAAGACGCGCATATTCCGCATCTATGTAATCCGCCGGTGCGAAGCAGCGTCCATCCGGCCGCTGCACCAGATAGAACATGGCCGCTCGGCCACCCCGGGCAACAATTTCAATAAGCTCAAGCAGATGCCTTCTGGCTCTTTCGCCTGCGGCATCTGGAAAGGCCGCCACATCATCCTCCACCAGGGTCACGTTCTTGCATTCCACCCACAGATCAGGCCGTCCGGGGCCGGTGATTTTGGCATCCATGCGGCTATGGCCGCTGGGCACCTCCATGGAAATCTGTCCATAACCCCGCGCGAAATCAAGACTGCCTGCCAAAAAGGCTGCCCTCAGCATTCTGTTGGGATGCAGAGTATTCACTCCCGCCCAAAAGGAATCTGCGCCTGCGCCTATCCTAATCCTTTCAAGGGTATACGCCAGCTTGCGTTTTTTACCATGCGCTGGAGAAAAAAGCACTTCGGCTCCAGGGCGCAGCAAACCGGTCATGGCGCCTGTATTGTTGCAGTGGGCGGTAATGACTGCGCCTGCATGCTCAATTTCAACGCTGAAGCGCTTGATCCTGCGGACAAACCTGCCAGTGGCGCAACCTTCTGGCAAAGGCAGAAGAATCTTCATATTTCCAGAACTCTCCAAACTCCCATCCAGCAGGCGACATTTACAGCCCTGGCCGATGCTGGTAGTGTATTTTGCGCAAACAGAGCGCAACCTGCTACATGCTATATAAATATATTTGGCGGTATAACCATGCAAATTGCTGAGAGACTGGGCCAGATCACCCCCAGCATGACACTGGCGATAAACGCCCGCGCGCAGGAATTGCGCGGCGAAGGCGTTGATGTCATAAGCCTTGCGGTAGGCGAACCTGATTTCAACACGCCGGAATTCATTCGCGAAGCGGCAAAAAAAGCCATTGACGACAACTTCACCCGCTACACCCCGGTTTGCGGAATACCCGAATTGCGCAAAGCCGCCGGCCACTATTTTGAACGCTACTACAATACCCCCGTGGCACCGGAATCCATCATTTTTGGGGCTGGCGGCAAGCAATGCCTTTATACATTCATTCAAGCCACCATCAACCCTGGCGATGAGGTGCTTATCCCAACGCCATGCTGGGTAAGCTATCCGGACATGGTGCGCCTGGCCGGCGGTGTGCCGGTATTTGTGCCTGCAGGGTCAGACGCGGGCTACAAGGTCACAGCCCTGCAGCTGGAAAAATACACCACGGAAAAAACAAAGCTTTTAATTCTCAACTCCCCGTCCAATCCCACCGGCGCTGTCTACAGCGATGGCGAGTTCATGCGCATCATGCGCTGGGCGCTTGCCCGCACCGTATATGTGCTTTCTGATGAAATTTATGACCAGCTTGTCTATCCACCAGCGCAAATGACCAGCGCCATCACCTGGTTCGCCAATTGTCCGGAATTTGTGGGAGTTGTCAACGGGCTTTCCAAAAGCTATGCCATGACCGGCTGGCGCGCCGGCTTTATGGCCGCCCATCCCGAGATCATCAAAAAAATGGCTGTCGTGCAGGGGCACAGCCTCTCCAATGCCACATCCATAACCCAGAAGGCTGCCCTGGCTGCCCTGACTGGCCCGGATGACTGCGTACGGGAAATGCGTGACACCTTTGCCAAAAGACGCAATCTGGCCATGGACATAGTCGCCGGCTGGACCCGGGCCACCTGCCCCAGACCAGACGGGGCATTCTATCTCTTCCCGGACGTAAGCGGCTACTACAATGATCAGATAGCCAATTCCGTGGATTTTTGCGCCATGCTCCTGGAACGGGCCCATGTGGCCTGTGTGCCTGGCGCGGCATTTGGCAATGATGCCTGCATCCGCCTGTCCTACGCAGCCTCGGATGACAACATCAAAAAGGGACTGAACCGCATTGGCGAGGTGCTTACAGACATCTAGAGCTTTCATCAGTTGAAACGCTCTGCGCATTTCAGCCACACGCGCTGGCGTTTCCCCGCGTAGCGGTACAGGAGCATGAAAAATTCGATTTTCCGCTCACTTTTGCGCTGGCGATTCAGAAGAAGCGACTCGCATTTGCCTATTTTCAATCGGCAGAAGCTCTAGACTTCAAACAGTTTCAAACTCTGGCGAAGGCGCATGATGCCGCTTGATGTGAGACCATGCGCCTTCATTTTTACGCTTTTGCTCCAGTCTCAATTCCCATCCGGGTTTATCCATTCCTGCACCAGTGCCGGGCGGTCAAGGCAATAGCCACCATCATCACAGTATGAAGCAATTTCGGAAAAGGCCCCTCTCATCCTGTAGACCTGCCAGTCTCCAGACGGGGGCAGAGCTCCATTCTCCACCCCGGCCTGCAGCGCTCCGGCCGCTTCGCCCGGGCTGCAGAACAGGGTAAATCTCTGGACGCCGGGATTGAGAATCACATCAGCGTCAGCTGCCAGATCAATTATGAAGTTGCCTGGCAAAATCACATAGAGGCTGTCACAATCTGCCGGCTTTTGCGGCAATGTTTGCGCCCGCTCAGCGCAGGCGCAAAGCATGAGAGCCAGTGCCATAATGGCAAATCTCATAACCCCGCCGCCATGGCCCGCAAGCGCGCTATCCTTTCCTGCAGTGGCGGATGCGTGCTGAAGAGCTTGGCTATGCCGCCATCACTGCCAAAAAGCGGGGCGACGATAAACATCTCCGCGGTACTGGGGTTGCCATTGCGCATGGGTATCTGCCCGCTGGCCATGCCCAGCTTTTCCAGGGCGCCGGAGAGTGCCAGGGGCTGGCCGCAGAGGCGCGCTCCGGTTTCATCGGCCAGAAACTCGCGCGAGCGCGAAATAGCCATCTGGATGAGGCCTGCCGCCATGGGCGCAAGCATGGCCATCATGATGGCGGCAATGGGATTTACACCTCCACCCTCTCCATCGCGGTTGCCGCCAAAAATCGCTGTGAACTGGAATATGTTGGCCAGGGTGACAATGGCGGACGCCATGACGCCGGCTATGGTCTGAATAAGAATGTCCCGATTGACAACATGCCCTATTTCATGGGCCAACACCCCCCGCAACTCTTCCGGGGAGAGAATGCGCATTATGCCATCCGTAACGGCCACCACGGCATGTTCCGGGTCGCGGCCTGTGGCAAAGGCGTTGGGTGCCTCCTCCGGCACCACGCAAACGCGCGGCATGGGTATGCCGGCATTGCGAGCCAGCTGGCCAACCATGTCATACAGAAGTGGCGCCTCCTCCGGGGTGACCTCCCTTGCATGGTACATGGAAAGAACTATGCGATCAGAATACCAGTAGCTGCCCACATTCATCACAAGGGCCAGCCCAAAGGCGATTATCACGCCCATGCGGCCGCCAAGCATCCCCCCAAGCACAATTATTATGCCGGAAAGCAGGGCCAGCAGCAGCATGGTTTTTATTTGGCTAGTCATGCCTTTCTCCTTGATTTTTTGTTTTATATTTTATTTTTTGAATGAAAAATATTCATGGCATGGAGAAAAAGTATCTCTCCAACAAGTTATGACAGAAGGCGGAAAAGTCAAAAGTCGGGCCGGTTGCGCTCCATCCAGATTTGCAAAACAAGCAGTGTCCACAGTGGCTTGCGCAGATCCCTTGCTCCGGAGAAATGCTCCGCCATCAGCTTTTGCACCTGCTCTGGCCTGAATATGCCCTGGGAGCGCAGCCTCTGCCCGGACAACAGCTCCAAAAGAAGCGGCTTGAGCTTGCCCCTGAGCCACCCGGCCACGGGAATCTGAAAACCTCTTTTGTTCCTTTTTAATATCTGCTTTGGCAAAAGGCCGGCAAAAGCCCTTTTCAACAAATACTTGCGCTTAAAGCCTCGCAGTTTGTATTCTAGGGGCAGTTTTGCGGCAAATTCAGCCACATGACGGTCAAGAAATGGCGCGCGAACCTCAAGTGAGTGGAGCATGGAACAGCGATCAACCTTGACCAGAATGTCATCCAGTAAAAACTGGCGCACATAGACATGAAAGGCCCGCGCAAGCGGAGTGGTGGCAGGGGCATCCTGCCAATGCTCATACTGGCGCCTTGTGGGCGCAAACAGGCGCTCCGGCCTGAGAAAATCTCCTCCATCACCGTTTTGCGCAAGCCATTCCGGCTCCAGCAGCGCTCCCTGCATGGGGCCGTCAATGGCGGTGAGCATTGTTTGCACACGCAGCCAGTCCGGAGCTCTGGCTCCGGCCAGAAAGGTCTCCACTGCCAGACGAGGATTTATATAGCCAGCGGAGGCGGGCAACCTGGCCGCAATCCGGCGGATGACATCCTCCCGCAGCCAGGCCGGCAGACGGTTGTACCACAACGCGATTTTAAAGCCTATGTAATGCTCATAGCCAGCCCAGAGTTCATCGGATCCATCGCCGCCAAGGGCGACTGTGACATCCTCCCTGGCAAGGCCGGACAAAAGCCATGTGGGCGCGCAGGATGCATCGGCCATTGGCGTGTCCATGCTGCCGGCAATTCCAGGCAGCTGGTCTGCGCATTCTGCAGCGGAGAGTATGCGCTCATGATGATCCGTGCCATAGGCTTTGGCCGCTATGCGGGCATAGGCGGATTCATCATAGCTGGCCTCCCGAAAGCCTATGGAAAAGGATTGCACCGGCAGGCTGGAATGCTCCGCCATCAGACCGGCAACAATGGTTGAATCAATGCCGCCGGAAAGAAACACGCCCAGAGGCACATCGCTGATCATGCGCTTTTGCACAGCCTGGGACATCAGGCGGTAAAGCTCCTCGCAAAGCTCCTCCTCACTGGCCCAGGGGTCTGCTTCCGGGGCGGGCAGATCCCAGTAGCGCGAAATTTTCATCTCACCCTTCTGCAGCATGAGGCAATGGGCAGGCTCCAGCACGGCCGCCTCTCCATATATGGCATGGGGCGTGGGCACATATTCATAAGCCAGATAACGCATAATGGCATGTGGAGCGAGATGAAAAGAGAAACCCAGGCCAGCAGCCTTAAGGCTGGCGAGTGCCCCAAGCTCTGAGGCAAAGGCGAAAATCCCGTTCTGGACAGTGTAATAAAAGGGCTTTTTGCCAAAATGGTCGCGGGCGCAAAAAAGTGTCCGCTCCTTGCTGTCCCATATGGCAAAGGCGAACATGCCGTCAAGATATTTCAGGCAGTCAGGCCCATGGGCGGCATAGGCTGCAAGCAGCACCGCCGTGTCGGAATTGTTCAGAAACACTGCGCCAGACGCGGCGAGTTTTTGCCTGAGCTCACGAAAATTATAGATCTCTCCGTTAAAGACCGTGCAAAAGCGGCCATCCGGGCTCAGCATTGGCTGCGCCCCGCCAGCGATATCAATGATGGAAAGACGCCTGTGGCCAAGGCATACAGGACCCTGCCCCCATTGCCCATCCCCATCCGGACCGCGCCAGGCCATTCTGTCAGTCATGGTCTTGACAATCTGGCTGGCGCCAGGTTCAAGCGCCTCCCCATCCAGGCGGCAGAGACCGGCTATGCCGCACATGTTTTATCCTTTACCCGGGCAGCCCTAAATGCTGCGTCCGCCTTGATGAAAACTTCCGCAAGACGGTCGGCATTGGCGGCGGGATCAAAAAGATTCCTGGCCAGGGTCATGCCATTGGCCGCCATGCGCAAGGCCTCGGCGGGATTTTGCGCAAGCTGGTAAATTGCGTCTGCCAGGGCCTGCGCATCCCCCTGGCTGACTGCCAGACCGGTTTTGCCATTGATGACAACCTCCGGCAGGGCATTGATATTGGTGCTGACCACGGGAATGCCGCAGGCAAGAGCCTCGATTACCGTGTTGGGTATGCCATCCCGCCTGCCCGATGCATGAATCACGCAGGGGGCGGCAAAAATGTCATGGGAGGCCATAATTGCAGGCAATTCATCATGCGAGACAAGCCCCGGCATGGAGACCTCCCGCTCAAGATCCAGATCATGCCTCTGTTTGCGCAGAGCATTTTCCAGACCACCCAGGCCAAGAGCGCGACCGCCGGCTCCGGCAAGGGTCAGCTGAAAATTTATGCCTTTTTTTTTGAGAATGGCGCAGGCGTCCAGAAGCACATCAAAGCCTTTTGTCACATCAAAACGGCCAAGGGCTAGCAATTTGAGGGGGGAGCCGGCAAAACGCCCGGCCGTGGGACAGGCTGCTCTTTGCGGCAGCGTCAAGCTGTTGTACGCCAGCACGGTCTTGCCTCTGGCGGAGCCGCTGCCAAAGGCTTCAATTCTTTTTTTATCGGCCATATTGTTTGCGCGAACAAAAATGGCCGCTGCCAGCTTGTCGTCCAGATCAGGATCCGCCGGCGCGAGGTTGTCGCCACGCGCTGCCAGGGCAAAGGGAATGCCGGCCAGGGTGGCGCCCACCCAGGCCGCTGTGGCCGCTCCCCTTGGCCAGGGCGCATATGCGATGTCAATGCCATCCTCCCTGAATGCCCGGCCAAGACTAACCCCCATTAGAAAGGCCCAAAAATTTTCGCCAAAGACCTCAAGGCTTGTCCATCTGCGGCAAACGCTGCGCCTGAACAGCCGCGCCATCTGTCGCGGCTGGCGCAAAAATGCGCGCAGCAGCTCCCAAAGGGCCGGCACGGCAGCCTTCAGGCCATGGGTGCGGATGGATACATGGCTGTGCCGCATTTCCTGAGAGCAATGCTTCATGTTGGGCCCATACAGTGTGTATACCTGCACAGGCATGACTTTTGCCAGGCACTCCACCTCGCGGAAAATAAAGGGCTGCGTAAAAAGAGGATACCACAAAAGCACACATGCCACATGGGGAAGCCGTGCCGGCAGAGCCTCTTTCTGGCAGGGCATGGCTTTGTCCACGTCGGATTCTGGCCAGGTTGCGTCATGCATCCAGATTTTCCTTTCCCTGCCTGGCGCCCCACCAGTCCCCCTGCTTATGGGGTGGCACAGGTTGAGCGAGATTCTTTTGGGTCGCCAGATCATTCATTGTGACATGGGTTATGGCAAAATTGTCCTCCAGCCAGTCATAATAGGCCTCCATTTTTTTCAGGAAACGCGCAACAGCGGCTTCATCAGCCATATGCGGCGCGCCGCCGGCCATCATTTCGGATGAATGCCAGGTGAGGGAGAGAACCTTGCCTCCTCTGGCCGCATGGAGTTTTGTGGTAAGTTTGAGCAGCCAGAGAGGATGCTGCACTGGCAACAGGGCCAATGCCCCCCAGTGGCGCAGGTTTGCGCGCATCATCTGGGCAGCTGGCGGCAGGGACGCCAGTTTGCGCACAAGAGGGGTCACAGTGAGCGGCACCTCGAGAATTTCCCTTCCCCCGGCAGACACCAGGTAGGGATCAGCCGGCGCGTCAAAATGATCAGGGCCGTCCTGGGATGCCCAAAGATGCAGAGGCCGCACCGAGGCATCACAGACAATGCCCCGCTCGGCCAGTAGCGGCCAATGGGGGGCATGGAGATCCCAGCGCCCCATGCGGAAGGCAGCCACCGGTCCGCCCTGAAAATCATTGGCCACGCTGAGCAGATTATCGAGTTTTGCGCCCAACAGATCCAGATTCACAGATGCAGCCGGCACACTGCGCAGCATTTTGGGCACAGTCTCTCTCTTGTCCAGAGAATAGGGCGGCGTATTCCAGTGATGCAGATGCGCCCCTATCTGCGCGCCATGCCTGTCGCGCAGATCCTCCAGCACCTTGCGTGATGATGCGTCACAAAGTGTGCCAAAAGCGCAAAACAGGGTGGGTTTGGCTCCTCGTTCCAGCAGGGGGGCGAGTTTTGCCAGGGAGGCCGTGTTTTTAACAGATGGCTCGCGGCAAATGTAGGTGCCACCAAACAGCCCCTCCTCCTCAACATCCAGGGCCAGGGCCAGCAGAAGCGGCTTGCGTTCAGGCATTCCCGTCACCGCAGGCAGATTTCAGGTAGAGATCGCGCAGGGCAGTTGTGTTGCGGTCGGGATCAAACATCTCATTGACCAGCTTGCGTCCCCGCCTGGCCATGCAGAGAGCCTGGGGCCAGTCCGCGAACATGCGGCGTATGGCTTCGGCCAGTGCCCTGGGATCGCGCTGGCAAACCAGCAACCCTGTCTCGCCATCACGAATAACCTCCGCGATGCCGCAAACATCGGTGGCCACCACAGGCATGCCACGTGAGAGAGCCTCCATAATCACATTGGGGATACCGTCCCTGTCCCCATTGCCATGCACAACACTGGGGACCACCATGACATCATGCTCCCGCATGATGGCGGCCAGCCTGTCATTGGGGGCAAAGCCAGGCATGTCGATACAATCCTCGAGGCCAAGACGCCTGCGCAGGGCCAGCAGTTTGCGCCGCCAGGAACCGTCCCCAACCAGGGTTAGCCGCGCGGGAAAGCCCTCCCGCTTCAGCCTGGCCATGGCTGTGAACAGTTCCGGGAAGCCCTTGGTGCGCGCAAAGCGCCCGACGGCAAGAATGCGAAAAGGGCAGCCCGGCTGCCGCTCCCTGTCTGGTGGCGATACCGAAAGGGTAAGGCTGTTGTAGATGAGAAAAATGCTGTCCTTCTTGTGGTCTGGGCAGAAACTGGCCAGCCAGTCCACATTGGCCGAGTTGTTGGTGCGGATGAAAAGCGCCTCCGCCGCCTTTTCGGCAAGAATGCCATCCTCAGGATAAATGTCACCCGCCCTGCCGGTGAAGGCAAAGGGAATGCCGGAAAGACAGGATGCGATCCAGGCAGCCGTGGCCGGCCCATTGGCCCAGGAGGAGTGAATAAGGTTAATGCCGGCAGCCACGCATTTGCGCGCCAGCAGAAAACCGGCCAGGAAACACCAGATATTCTCGCAAAGGGATTCAAGGTTGCGCATTCTGCGGAAGAGGCCCTTGCGCATGAGGCGCCAGACAAATTTCGGCCTTTTGCCAAGCTCCCTGAAAAAGGCGCCCATTATGTCCGGCAAGGCGGCAATGCCCATGCGGCAGACCGGGCCGCCATAGGCAAGCATGGTGGCCGAGCAACCCTTCAGGGACTTGCCATACATGGTGTACACGCTGATATCGAGCCCTCTTTTCCGCAGATTCGCTATCTCGCGAAAAATAAAGGTCTCCGAAGACAGGGGAAACCACAGCAGCACATAGGCAATGCGCGGGCCATCCGAACCGCAGCCGCCCATATGCCCGGGAGTGCCGCCATTTTCAGGCATCGGAGCTGTCACTGTCTCCCTGTTCCTCCGTCTCTGGCGCAGCGGCATGTTCCATTCTGTACTTCTCCACAATCTCTCTGGCTCCCGGCAACTCCTCCACCACCGCATCCAGGGACTTGCGCACCAGCTCCTCGGTGTGGGAGGCGGAGATAAAGAAACGCAGCCTGGCTGTGCCCTCCCGCACCGCGGGGAAGGATACGGGCATCACATATATACCGCGTTTGAGCAATGCCTGGGAGAGAAAACCGGAAACCATGGAATCGCCCACAATGACAGGAATGACAGCATAACCCTGCGCGGCGCCTGTATCCAGGCCCAGACTCTGGGCATAATGCAGAAAATACTGGCTTATGTTTTGCAGCCTCTGCACCCGCTCCGGCTCGCGCAGCATAATTTCCAAAGCTTTATGGCAGGCTGTGGCAATCACCGGCGGCATGCCCACGCTGAACACAAAACCCGGCGAGCCGTATTTGAGGAAGCGGATGATATCGCCCCTGCCAGCTATGAATCCGCCACAGCCGCACATGGCCTTGGAGAGGGTGCTCATCCACATGTCCACATCATTGGGATTGATGCCAAAATATTCGCGCACGCCCCTGCCAGTGGCGCCCAGCACTCCCAGGGAGTGCGCTTCATCCACCAGCAGCATGCAGTCATATTTCTTCTTGAGCTCAATCAGGCGTGGCAGATCGGGAATGTTGCCATCCATGCTGAACAGGCCTTCGGTGACAATGACAGCGTATTTATGCTGGGAGCGGTATTTCTCCAGCATCTGCTCAAGGGAATCGCAATCATTGTGCCCGTAGGAATAACGGGCCGAGCCGGAAAGCAGCGCCCCCTGCACCAGGGAGTTGTGAGCCAGTCCGTCATGGAAGATGGCATCCCTGGCCCCGTACATGAAGCCCAGGGTATTGACATTGGCCGCATGGCCGCTGACGTAGACAATGGCGTCATCCACCTCGTAAAGATCGGCAAAAGCCTGTTCCAGCGCCCTGTGCTGCGGCCTCTCGCCGCCCACCAGCCTGCTTGCGCCGGCGGATGTGCCAAAGGTGGCCGCGGTCTCGCACACGGCAGCCGTTATCTCGGGGTGCGCATTGAGATCGAGATAATCATAAGTGGAAAAATTTATATATTCGCGGCCATTGATGCTGGTTGTGGCCTTGGCCGCGCGATCATGGCAGGCAAACAGGGGGTTTGCCATGCCCATTGCCTCGGCGCTCTCCACCATCCTTTCAAAGGAAAGCTTGGCGCGTTTGCGATTGAAGCCGGCCATGGGATGCTCCCGGCCTATGCCACCATCCGCCCCGGAAAAACCATTGTCTTTCATGCCGCGTCCTTAAAAATTGCATTCAGGATATATGCCCTGCGGCCACCTGGCGCATCTGCCTGACAAATCAGGTGCGCCCGGCGCGACACTGCCTGGCATCCCCATTGCCTGACACAGGCAATGGCATTGCCACAGGGGGCAGGCGCGGAATATAAGACCGCAAAACTGACCCGCAAACAGGGCCAGACATAGTCTGGCATCGGCAGCCACATGGCTCTCAGCCATGCCGCAAACAGACATGGCGGCATGGGGTGTGGCCAAGATTAACCCATCATGCCGGTCAAGGCAAGTTCAGGCATTGGCCTATCAGACATTGCCTGCCGCGAATGATCAGGAACAGAGCGACAAGCAAGGCGAGAAAAAATCCGCATGCCTGCACCCGCAAGCATTCCAGCCACTGCCATAACCAGTCGTCAAAACCGTAAATATCATTCATGCAATAAACTGGAGAACTCCCATATTCTCTCCATGGGGGCGCGCCAGTCTGGACATAAGGGCTCTATTGCGCTAGTTTCTTTGCTGTATTGTCAAGGACATGCCAAATATCCATTATATTCAGCCGGATTTGCCAGACACGGGCAACCTGGTTTTAAGCGCGTGCTCGATTGAAACTCCGCCACAGTCCTGGCATCAGGCGCATTTTGTCCGCAGCAACAGCACCGAGGTTTACGGCAGTCGCACATGGCCCATACCACCATTGACGCGGATATTCGTGACAATTCCACCGCAGATGTGAATCTCGACGGCATTGCCTATGCGCTGCTGCCACACCATGGCGCGCGCTGGCGCATTGCGGCCACCAATCCCGCCTGGCTCGAAGAGATAGCCGCGTGGCCGGATCCGGATGAATCCAGGATGGCCCAGCTTGCGGAGCGGGGCATATGGCTGGCGCCAGAAGCCCCCCCCAGCCCCCTTGCGGTGATGTGCTGCGGCCTGGGCTCTGTCTGGCCTGGCATGGGCGCCGGGCTTTATGACAATTTTCCCGCTGCCAGACTGGCCATGGACCGCATCGCCGCACTTGCAGACTGGGATGTTCTGGCCCTGATGGACGAGACGGGGCTGGAAAAAATCACCCAGACCCGATGGCAAATTCCCTATCTGTTCATGCTGGAATATGCCCAGTGGAGCCAGTTTG
The DNA here is from genome assembly GCA_910587035.1 of uncultured Desulfovibrio sp. GTDB lineage: Bacteria > Desulfobacterota > Desulfovibrionia > Desulfovibrionales > Desulfovibrionaceae > Desulfovibrio. Next base: position 29,800 of record CAJUMQ010000013.1, read on the forward strand.
TCTCCCTTGGCCTCAAGCCGGCCATGATCTGCGGGCACAGTCTTGGGGAGCTGGTGGCCCTGTGCCTGGCCGGAGTGTATTCCCTTGAGGCTGCCTGGCATCTTCTGGAAATAAGGGCCGAGCACATGGCCGAGCTGGAGGCCGGAGCCACCCGTGAAAGCGGCATGCTGGCCATATCCGCCCCCTGGGAAACCATTTCTGAAATTCTGGGAGAATATCCCGGGCTGCATGTCTCCAACAGCAACACACCGCGCCAGTACATCCTCAGCGGCCCCCGCGAGGCCTTAACGGCAGTGCGCAAATCCCTGCGGCGCCAGCGTGTGCCGGCCATGCTGCTCAACATCGACCTTGCCTTTCACAATCCCGCCATGCGCATTCTGCGCGATCTCTCGGAGCGCCGGCTCAATGGCCTAACAATGCACCCACCGGCCGTGCCCATGCTCTCCTGTGTCACCGGCGCGCCCTACCCTGATACAAGGCCGGAGATCTGCAGATACATCACTGACCTTGATGAAAATACGGTGGATTGGACCGGCTCGGTTATGGCCATGCGGAGCAAGTACGGCATAGACTGCTTTCTTGAGCTTGGCCCGCAGGAAACCCTTTGCGGCCTTGTGCGGGAGATTGACGGCAGCTCCGCCTGCATGGCCTCCTCCGCCAAAGGCCGCGAGGCGGATGCCATGCGCGAAGTCTGCGCCAGGCTTTTCTCCCTGGGCCATACCTCCCTGGCGGCCATAAAAAAATGCCGCGCATCGAGGCCAACCACTGTGCCCGCGACCGCCACGGCGCCCCCAAGGCCGCTGCAGCAACCGGGCGATGACGTCTATCGCGGCATCCCGGCCAGCCAGGTGCATGCAATCCTGAATCTCATTGGCAGCGCCTGCCATGTGGAGCCTGCCTCCATCACTCCACAGATGGATTTGCGCCACGATCTGGCCCTGCGCTCCAGCAACTTCCCATTTCTGGTGCAGGAGGCCGAAAAGCTGTTTGACCAGACCATTGAGCTGGAGAATCTTACACAGATTGTCACAGTCGCCGACCTGGTCTTTTTCCTGTCCGGCAAACAGAACGACACACCAGCACAGGATGGCTCGGCCCAGGCGCGAGCGGCAAGCTTTCTCGCGCGCTGTGCGCCTCTGGAAAGATTCGTGGTGGAGAACACCTCTGGCGCCCTTGCGCCGGCCAGGCTTGACCCGGGCGCAGCAGTCTGGCCCCCAAACCCCCTTGTGCCGCTTTGCATATTTGACGAAACACTGGCGCCGGACATCTGGAGCGGCCTTGCGCCACTGGGTGGGATCCTGGCCATTCCAGCCTGGCTTTTGCCCAAATGCGGGCACCTTGCGGAAGCTGGGGCGGAGATTGTGCCCCTGGATTGCGGCCCGGAGCTGGAGCCAGATGCTCTGGCTGCAGCTCTGGAAAGGCTTTTCGCCACATACGGATCCCCGGCCTCCCTGTTTTTGGCCCCACCTCCCTGCGATGCCGACGATGTCGAGGCCATGCGCAACCGGGTGACCCTTGTCGCAGATATTTTTGACCGCCTTGCGCACAGGCTGCCTGATGAGCGGCTTTGCGTGCTGCAGCGCCTTGAGTTCTCCGTAGAGAGCCCCGCGGCCCCGCCTGCGCTTTCGCCATTGCGGGAGTTTGCGGAAAAATGGGCTGACGGTCAAAGGCGCAAATATGTCTGCTGGCTGGATGAGCGCGCCGGTGGCGAGCTAAGGAACATGCATGAATGCGGCGACATGCTGGCTTTGGAAATTCTCTATGGCCGCGCCCCCTTTACAGTCTGGAAAAGATGGAAGCCAGGCGCCACCCTGCCCCTGCGCTATTGCCAGGCCGCAGACATCCTCTGGCCGGTATTTGCCGATGCATCCCCTCCGCTGCCGCCGCAGGCATCCCAGTTTCAGGGGCTGCGCCAGTATTCCCGCTTTGCGGACCAGACGCTTTCAAGCCATGGCGCCGAAGGCATGTGCGGTTATGGCCAAAAGCAGTGGCCAGGGGCGCCCTGGCTGCCTGTGACAGCCATTCTGGAGGCGGTGTATGACACATCCGCGCTGCTGGCCCCCTGGCTGAAGGTTATGGGCTTCTCCGACATCAGGCTTTTTGAATTTCCCTCCCTGCCGCCAGGCGTGACGCGCGAATGCCGCAGCTGCGCCACTCTCAAACCCTGGCTCATGCTGGAGGGAGTATTCACCAGAATGAGCAGGGTAACCCTGGCTGCCCGCGGCATTTCCACCAATGGCCGGCATATGCGGGATTACGAGCCTGTGTGTGACGCCCTGTGCTTTCTTGCCGCCAGTGTGCCCCCGCCCCCGCCCGTCTGGGATTCCGGCACAGGCCAGGGAGCATGGTGCATGTCTTCGCAAAAAGTTTTTTATGACGCGCTTGGACTTGGCCAACCCTGGCGGCAGCTTGTGGGCTGGCGCCGTTTCGGCCTCTCCGGCGATGATGCCACCCCAGGCTGGGAATTTCTGCTCGATCTGGGCGGCATTGCAAGGAAAAAAATTTGGGACTATAAGCATATACTGTATATTATAGAAAGCGCCCTGCTGGGTGGGCTGGAAGCCATTGCTCTTGAAGAGAACGGCGGCGAATCCTTAAAGACCGAAGATGTCTGCGGAGTTCTCAAAAAATGGCGTCCGGCAACCATCGGCTTTATCCGTTTTGGCCCGGGGAATGGTCTCTGGCCGGAAACTGCCGCCATGTGCCTGCAACTGCGCCAGTCCTGGCGCAATGAGCGCATTGTGCGCTATGACGCCCAGGCGGCCATCCCTGGCCACTCGCCAATATTGACAATGCACCATCTCGAATTTGCAAGAACCTGAAACCATGCCGCGCAGGCAGCGCATTGGCCTGCCGGGAGAAAAAAAATGCCGCACAATGCCGGTAAAGTTCATTGCCGAACTTTCATCATTGCCCTGATTCTGGGTTTCAGCCTTGCCATGGGCGCATGCGCCTCCAACAAGGCTGGCCTCAAATCACCCGAGCTCCCGGCCAGGCACTGGCTTGATGAGGCGCCAGGGGTGCCGGTGGAAAACAAACGCAAGCTGGATGCAGCCCTGCCCAATCTCTATGATCCGTCCAAGAGCTTCGATTTTGAGGAGTGCGTGTTTCTGACCATCCAGCAGTCGCCCCTGCTGGTTAACAGCGCTGTGGACATAGAGATAAAGCGTGTGGCCCTCACAGACGCGGTTTGGAAATATCTGCCTGAGCCACGGATGACCTTCACAGTCACCAACAATATGACCCGCTACAACATGGATGAGCAGGATACGCCAGGCGACTACGGGCGCACAAAGGTGCGTGTTGGCTTTGAGGCCGTCTTTCCCAATCCGGTGGCAACCTATTTTGAGCACAAGGTGCAGCAGATAATGCTTAATCTGGCCATATCAACCCATCGCAAGGCCGTGGGCGAGGCCATATACAACATTGCCCAGGCATATCTGCGGCTGCAGGCCAGGCGCGACATTCTGGCCGCCCAGAAGGAGATGCTGCCATTGTCCAGGGAGATGATCTCATACTGGCAGCAGGTGGAAAGCGTGGATGGGCGCCAGGGTGTGGCCCTGAATCTGGCCCGCCAGTCCCAGAGGGAGCAGGAACTGACAGTTGAAAAGACCGGCATGCAGGAGGTTATGGAGCGCACACGCCTGAAAATGCTGGCCGGTGTGGATGCCCAGCAGCGCTTCAATGTCGACACCAGCGACGCCAATGACATCCTGGCCGGTTTTGACGGCAAGGCCCTTAAATGGGAGGATCGCTGGCAAGCCACGGAAGACGACCTGCTGCTCCGGGCTCAGGTAAAACTGGCAGACTACAATATTCTTGTAGCCTGGGCGCAGTACATTCCCAATCTGACACTTAAAATCAACAATGAGCCTCCAGCCGGCCAATATCAGACCCCCCATGGCGAGGAGGACACCTTCATCCATTTTGTCTTTGATTTTCCGCTGCTCGATTGGGGGAGGCGCTACAGGGGCGTACAGACGGCCAGGATGCAGAAGGCGCAGGCCTTCCATGACATGGCCCGCAAGCGCGGGGATTATTCCAACCAGTGGCTGGAGGCCGAGCAGTCGGTTGATCTGGCCCGCACGGAAATGCAACTGCAGAAAACACGTTTTGAAACAGCCGAAATGCAATACAAGGAAGCGCGCATAGCCTTCAATGAAGGCACCACCGAACTGCCGGAGGTGGTCAACAGACGCGAGAGCATGGTGGCGGCGCATATAGCCTTTATCCAGGCGGAGCTGGAATACAAGCTGGCCCAGCTTAAATGGATGTATGTGGCCAATGTTCTCCAGGAGCGTTTTCTCGGGCTGCCGGCCAAGGAGTTCATGTGATGCGCAAGACACTCCCCCAGATTTCCCTTGTCCCCGCACTGCTGGCGCTACTGCTTTTATTGCCGCAGACTGCCAGGGCTGCCGATGGTGGCACCATACTAACCGGCAAGGTCGTGCCCACTGTGGTGCGCGCTGTGCCCATGCCGTTCAATTCCATAATCAACGAAGTGCTGGTGCGCCCCGGGGACGCGGTCCAGGCAGGGCAGCCCCTGCTGCGCTTCCACCTGCAGGGGGAGGCCGAGAGAATCCTGCAGCGGGAGATCACCAATGGCGCGGGCAATGAGGAGCTGCGCGGGCAGATTCTTGATACCGAGCGACAGCTCGCCACCATGAATGCAGAGCGCAACAAGACACGCCAGCTGGTTTCCAGCGGTCTGGGCTCGCGCCAGGCTCTGGCCAGGCTGGAGAGCAATGTGGAATCCCTCCAGAGCCGCATCGATCTTTTGCGCACCATGATAAAGAAAAACGAGGCCAATTTTAAATCCCGTCTCAAGGAGCTGGAGGAGTATTTTGGCCAGCCGCTCAAGGAGGGCGGGCAGCTGCCGGAGACAATGGTGCTGGCCTCACCCATCACCGGTTATGTGCTCTCCATTTCCCCATCCCTCAATCCCGGCCAGATGGTGGCAGCCGGCGAGTCCACGGTCCAGGTGGGCCAGCTAAACCCGGTGCTGATCCAGGTGCCGGTATATGAGGCGGAGATAAACCGCATTAAGGTTGGCGATACGGCCACGGTGGAGATTCCCTCCCTGGATCAAAGAAAGTTCAAGGGCATTGTCAGCGAGATATCATGGATCTCGTCGGACATGAATGTCGCCAATCCATCCTATTACACTGTCGAGCTTACAGTTCCCAACCAGGATCTGGTGCTCAAGCCAGGTTTCAAGGCCGTTGTGCGTTTTACCGCCGGCCGGCATGCTGAATGAAGCTGAAAAGCATACCCAGGCGCCTTGGCTTTATCCTCGGTGCGCAATGGACCAGGGACATAAGCTGGGCGGCCTTCACCATTCTCCTGGCGCGCCGCAGTCCCGACATACTGGGGCAAATTGTCCTTGCCCTGACCTTCGGCTATCTGGTCAAGACAGTTGTCGATGTAGGACTTAACGATTTTCTCCTCTCCACCTTTGCCAAGCGGGATGGCAGGCCAAGAGCCCTGCTGGCGGAGGTCACCTGGCTGAAACTCGCAGTCCTTCTGGTGGCCCTGGCCGTAACATGGCTGATAACAGGCTGGCAGGATTATGGCATGGGCTTGCGCATCGTCATCATGTGCATTGCCGGTGGTCTGGGCCTGGATGCCCTGAGCGATTCCTTTTTTGCCCTGTGCCAGGCCAGGGGCAGGCAGGATGTGGAAATGCGCATCCGCGCGCCGGCGGCCCTCCTGGGCATAGGCTTTGGCATTACGGCCGTGGCTCTGGACTGGCAGCCCATCGTCATAGCCCTCTACAAGCCCATCGAGTCCCTGCTCTGCATTATTTTTGCAACAATTTCGCTGGGCAAAAATCCTCTTGCCAATATCGGCATGGGCGGATTTTTCGATCTTTGCCGGCAAATGAAGCACGGGCTGGTCTTTACCGGCATGGCGGCATGCGCCATGTTCTATAACAAGGTCAATGTCATTTTTCTAAAAAAATACGGCGGCAATGCCGATGTGGCAGGCTACGGGGTTGCCTGGGAAACGGTGGAGGGCCTCTCGGTGCTGGTATCCAGCGCGCTGCTTGGCAAGGTCATATTCCCCATGCTGGCTCGTTTGTGGCGCGAAAACCGCGCTGCCTTCAGACGCCTGGCAGGCCAGACCGCCCGCACACTCTGGGCCGCTTCCCTGCCCCTGATCTACCTCATCTGCGTTGAGAGCGACCGCTTTCTGACCTTCATATATGGACCGCAGTATGCCGAGGCCGTCACCGCGCAGCAAATTCTCACGCCATGCCTGCTCACCGCCTTTCTGCACAATCTGGCAGCCTATGTGATGATTGGCATGGAGCGCCCTGTGCTTCTTTTTGCCTTTTATCTGAGCGGAGTTGTGGTCAATCTGGTCTGCTGCCTGTATCTCATACCCCTTTGGCCACTGGCCGGTGCGGCTCTGGCCCTCACCATAACAAAAGTATGGGTCGCCATTCTCACAGTCAGTTTTTTTCAATACAGGGTTCGTCCCATGAGCGCCAGGCAATGGCTGCTGATGCTTCTGGCTGCGGGGGCCAGTTTTGCTCTCTGGTGGTGGGGTGGCAGAATCCTGCCAAGGGAGGCTGCAGAGCTGGCCGGACTTGCGCCCCTGCTCGCCCTCTTCTGGCTATGGCGTCCCCCCTCCCTTTTTGAAAAGGAAGATGATGCCAGGATGCGCCAGGCCTCCTGAGCCATCGCAGGCATCCCCTGGCGCAAAAAACCTTTTTTGGAGAGATTTAATGAATCAGTCCCGCCTGATTGAGACCCTGTCCGCTTTTGCCGCATGCAATGATACGCCAGGCAATGGCGTGACCCGTTTTTCCTGGTCCGGCGCGGACAAGAAGGCGCGCCAATTACTTGCGCGCATCTGCCTGGAGCTGGGCCTGACAGTTAGCACCGATGGCATTGGCAATGTGCGCGCGGTGCTGCCGGGCGAGGGGGAGCCAGTGGGGGTGATTCTTGGCTCCCATATGGATTCCGTGCGCAATGGCGGCCAGTTTGACGGAATTTATGGTGTCTGCGCGGCGCTGGAGGTCATACGCTCAATCTGCGAATCTGGCGCCAGACCCAAAAAGGGAATCGAACTGGTGGCCTTTGCGGAAGAGGAAGGCTCCAATTTTGGCTGTACCTGCCTGGGCAGCAAGGCTGTCACAGGTCATCTTGATCTTGCGGAACTGAAAATCCTGGCCGGCGGCAAAGCCTGGGAGTGCCTGAAAAACTTTGGCCTTGAGCCGGAAAATCTCCCACGCCAGCAGTTTACAGATCAAAATGGCGCGGTATTTCTGGAAGTCCACATTGAGCAGAACAGATATCTGGAGGAAAATCAAAAAAGCCTGGGCATAGTCACAGCCATTTGCGGTATGCGCCTGTATGCCGTCACCTTCACCGGCGTGGCGGATCATGCAGCCAGCCCCATGGAAGGCAGACGCGACCCCATGGCGGCCTTCGCGCGTTTTGCCTCCCACATGGAGGACATGTGCCGGGCGGGCAAACTGGGTCGGCATTATTCCGTTACCATTGGCAAGGTGGAGTGCTGGCCCAATGTCGGCATTGTCTCACCGGAAAAGGTGGCCTTTACCATTGATTTTCGCCATGTGGATGTGCCGGTGCTGGAGGCTGGCGCAAGGCGGGTGCTGGAGATGTGCCGACAGATTGCAGACATGTATCATGTGGGAATGGAGGCCACGCTGCTTTCCGCAAGCGGTGGCAGCCGGATGGACCCGGCTCTGGACGATCTGCTGCGCCAGGCTGCGAATGAGCGTGGCGTGGCCTGGATGGACATGATAAGCGGACCAGCCCATGACGCGGCCTGTATGGCCAGGGTCATGCCCACTGCCCTGCTGTTTGTGCCCAGCGCCAAAGGGTTAAGCCATTGCCCGCAGGAATATACGGAACCTGGATATCTGGCCCTGGGGGCTCAAATTCTGGAGGATGTCACGCGCAGACTGGCAATGTGAGGGGAATAGATCAGACCCGTGTTTTCAGTCAAGGCCGCCCTGGGAGGCGGTGAGCTGGCCACATGCCGCCGCTATGTCCCCGCCTCTGCTCTTACGCAGGATGGCGGTGATGTTTCTGTCACAAAGATATTTCTGGAAGATTTCAACATCATGGGGATCAGGAGCCCGAAATGGCGCGCCAGGAACAGGATTGTAGGTTATCAGGTTAAGTTTGCCCCGAAATGCGGACACTATTGACACCAGCTCGCGGGCATGGGCAATGGTGTCATTCACTCCCCCCAGAAGCAAATATTCAAATGTTATCCTTTCCCTTGTCTTGAGAGGGTATTTTTTCAGGGATGCCAACATTTCCGCAAGGGGCCAGCGGGCGGCTCCGGGCATTATCCTGGCCCGCAGTTCCTGATTGGGGGCATGCAGAGACACCGCAAGATAAGCCAGACCACTGTCGCCAAGCTCGCGCAGGCCCCTTTGCACCCCGCATGTTGAGACCGTGATGCGGCGTGGGGAAAAATTGAGCCCGCAGGGATCGGCAAGCACCTTGAGGGCAGGCACAAGATTGGGATTGAGAAGGGGTTCCCCCATGCCCATGAACACCAGATTGCGCAAAACGGGCCATTCCGGCCGGCTATCATTGAGATAATGCCTGCCAATCAGCACCTGGCCAAGGATCTCGCTCCGGCTCATGTTGCGTTTAAAACCCATCTGGCCTGTAGCGCAAAAAACACAGCCCATGGCGCAGCCAATCTGGGTGGAGAGGCATTGGCTCCAGCGCACAATGCCCTCGCGGTTGGGCGCGGGAATGAGAACGGTCTCGGCGCGGCAGCCATCGGCAAAACGCAGGAGAAATTTGACTGTTCCGTCCGGAGCCACGCTGGTCATGTCGATCTCCGGCCAGATGATTGCCGCGCGCCGGGCCAGAGTCTGCCTGAGGCTCTTGGAAACATTGGTCATGCAGTCAAAATCCCTGGCCATTTTCTGCCATATCCACTGCCATACCTGTCTTGCGCGGAATGCCGGCTGGCCAAGCTCCCCGGTAAACCAGGCCTCCATTGCCGGCAGGTCAAAATCCAGAAGATTCACAGGCTCCCGCATGTCTGTTTCCATTGTCATGGCGCAAATAAACATATGACAGAGGCATTTGTCAAATGAGTCCTTTACAAAACGGCTGAAATTGACTACAAGGTTCATCTCATATATCACCATAACTTGATATACAGATATTAATATAAGGAAGATGATGCCAGGATGCGCCAGGCCTCCTGAGCCATCGCAGGCATCCCCTGGCGCAAAAAACCTTTTTTGGAGAGATTTAATGAATCAGTCCCGCCTGATTGAGACCCTGTCCGCTTTTGCCGCATGCAATGATACGCCAGGCAATGGCGTGACCCGTTTTTCCTGGTCCGGCGCGGACAAGAAGGCGCGCCAATTACTTGCGCGCATCTGCCTGGAGCTGGGCCTGACAGTTAGCACCGATGGCATTGGCAATGTGCGCGCGGTGCTGCCGGGCGAGGGGGAGCCAGTGGGGGTGATTCTTGGCTCCCATATGGATTCCGTGCGCAATGGCGGCCAGTTTGACGGAATTTATGGTGTCTGCGCGGCGCTGGAGGTCATACGCTCAATCTGCGAATCTGGCGCCAGACCCAAAAAGGGAATCGAACTGGTGGCCTTTGCGGAAGAGGAAGGCTCCAATTTTGGCTGTACCTGCCTGGGCAGCAAGGCTGTCACAGGTCATCTTGATCTTGCGGAACTGAAAATCCTGGCCGGCGGCAAAGCCTGGGAGTGCCTGAAAAACTTTGGCCTTGAGCCGGAAAATCTCCCACGCCAGCAGTTTACAGATCAAAATGGCGCGGTATTTCTGGAAGTCCACATTGAGCAGAACAGATATCTGGAGGAAAATCAAAAAAGCCTGGGCATAGTCACAGCCATTTGCGGTATGCGCCTGTATGCCGTCACCTTCACCGGCGTGGCGGATCATGCAGCCAGCCCCATGGAAGGCAGACGCGACCCCATGGCGGCCTTCGCGCGTTTTGCCTCCCACATGGAGGACATGTGCCGGGCGGGCAAACTGGGTCGGCATTATTCCGTTACCATTGGCAAGGTGGAGTGCTGGCCCAATGTCGGCATTGTCTCACCGGAAAAGGTGGCCTTTACCATTGATTTTCGCCATGTGGATGTGCCGGTGCTGGAGGCTGGCGCAAGGCGGGTGCTGGAGATGTGCCGACAGATTGCAGACATGTATCATGTGGGAATGGAGGCCACGCTGCTTTCCGCAAGCGGTGGCAGCCGGATGGACCCGGCTCTGGACGATCTGCTGCGCCAGGCTGCGAATGAGCGTGGCGTGGCCTGGATGGACATGATAAGCGGACCAGCCCATGACGCGGCCTGTATGGCCAGGGTCATGCCCACTGCCCTGCTGTTTGTGCCCAGCGCCAAAGGGTTAAGCCATTGCCCGCAGGAATATACGGAACCTGGATATCTGGCCCTGGGGGCTCAAATTCTGGAGGATGTCACGCGCAGACTGGCAATGTGAGGGGAATAGATCAGACCCGTGTTTTCAGTCAAGGCCGCCCTGGGAGGCGGTGAGCTGGCCACATGCCGCCGCTATGTCCCCGCCTCTGCTCTTACGCAGGATGGCGGTGATGTTTCTGTCACAAAGATATTTCTGGAAGATTTCAACATCATGGGGATCAGGAGCCCGAAATGGCGCGCCAGGAACAGGATTGTAGGTTATCAGGTTAAGTTTGCCCCGAAATGCGGACACTATTGACACCAGCTCGCGGGCATGGGCAATGGTGTCATTCACTCCCCCCAGAAGCAAATATTCAAATGTTATCCTTTCCCTTGTCTTGAGAGGGTATTTTTTCAGGGATGCCAACATTTCCGCAAGGGGCCAGCGGGCGGCTCCGGGCATTATCCTGGCCCGCAGTTCCTGATTGGGGGCATGCAGAGACACCGCAAGATAAGCCAGACCACTGTCGCCAAGCTCGCGCAGGCCCCTTTGCACCCCGCATGTTGAGACCGTGATGCGGCGTGGGGAAAAATTGAGCCCGCAGGGATCGGCAAGCACCTTGAGGGCAGGCACAAGATTGGGATTGAGAAGGGGTTCCCCCATGCCCATGAACACCAGATTGCGCAAAACGGGCCATTCCGGCCGGCTATCATTGAGATAATGCCTGCCAATCAGCACCTGGCCAAGGATCTCGCTCCGGCTCATGTTGCGTTTAAAACCCATCTGGCCTGTAGCGCAAAAAACACAGCCCATGGCGCAGCCAATCTGGGTGGAGAGGCATTGGCTCCAGCGCACAATGCCCTCGCGGTTGGGCGCGGGAATGAGAACGGTCTCGGCGCGGCAGCCATCGGCAAAACGCAGGAGAAATTTGACTGTTCCGTCCGGAGCCACGCTGGTCATGTCGATCTCCGGCCAGATGATTGCCGCGCGCCGGGCCAGAGTCTGCCTGAGGCTCTTGGAAACATTGGTCATGCAGTCAAAATCCCTGGCCATTTTCTGCCATATCCACTGCCATACCTGTCTTGCGCGGAATGCCGGCTGGCCAAGCTCCCCGGTAAACCAGGCCTCCATTGCCGGCAGGTCAAAATCCAGAAGATTCACAGGCTCCCGCATGTCTGTTTCCATTGTCATGGCGCAAATAAACATATGACAGAGGCATTTGTCAAATGAGTCCTTTACAAAACGGCTGAAATTGACTACAAGGTTCATCTCATATATCACCATAACTTGATATACAGATATTAATATGCAGATATTTACAAATCCGGCGGAAATGGCGGCCCAATGCCGCCAATGGCACAGGGATGGTGATGACATAGCCCTGGTGCCAACCATGGGCTACTATCATGCGGGGCACGAATCCCTCATGGACTGGGGCAGGCAGCAGGCCAAAAGGCTGGTGGTGAGCCTTTTTGTCAATCCCACGCAGTTTGGTCCTGCAGAGGATCTGGCGGCCTATCCCCGCGATTTTGAAAGGGACAGCGCCATAGCCGCAAGCCATGGCGCTGATGCGCTTTTTGCGCCTGCGCCAGAGGATATGTACGCTCCGGATCATGCCACCTGGGTGGAAGCTCCGGCCCTGGCAGCCGGCTTGTGCGGCAAAAGCCGTCCCATTCATTTCCGGGGTGTGTGCACGGTGGTTTTGAAGCTGCTGGCCATCACCGGCGCCGATGTCGCTGTTTTTGGACAGAAGGACTGGCAGCAGCAGGCTATCATCCGGCGCATGGTCCGGGATCTCAACCTGCCGGTGCGCATTGACGCCAGGCCCACAGCCAGGGCCGAGGATGGTCTGGCCCTCTCCTCCAGGAATGTCTATATGACGGAGTCAGAGCGTGCGCAGGCGCCGCATATCCGCAAGGGTCTGCTGCTGGCAAGGGACATGGCGGCCGCCGGCGAGAGGGATGGCGAAAAACTGCGTCAGGCTGTGCTCGCTTACTGGTCTGGGCAAATGCCCCTTGGCAAAATCGATTATCTGAGCATGGTGCATCCTGAAAGCATCGAGCCCCTGGCGCGAATCGAAGACAGGGCATTGCTGGCTTGCGCCGTGCAACTGGGCAAGTCGCGCCTGATTGACAATATATTACTTGCAGAATAGACGGGGCGACCCGGCAAAGGAGACATGGCATGAGCAAAAAGGGTAAATATTATTTCACATCCGAATCGGTTACAGAAGGGCATCCCGACAAGGTGGCGGACCAGATTTCCGATGCCGTGCTGGACACCCTGCTCGCGCAGGATCCAGATGCGCATGTGGCATGCGAGACCATGGTCACCACCGGCATGGCTGTAATAGCCGGCGAGATCAGCACGCGCGGTTATGCCGATCTGCCAAAGGTTGTGCGCGAGACCATCAAAAAAATCGGCTACGACAGTTCGGAAACCGGTTTTGACTGGCAGACCTGCGCGGTCATCTCCTCCATAGACCACCAGTCCCCGGATATCGCCCAGGGTGTTCTCAGGGAGAATCCCGAAGATCAGGGCGCTGGCGACCAGGGCATGATGTTCGGCTATGCCTGCAACGAGACGCCCACCTTAATGCCTGCGCCCATCTACTGGGCCCATCAGCTTTCGCAGCAGCTTGCGCGGGTTCGCAAGGATGGTATTGTGGACTTTTTCCGCCCGGATGGCAAAACCCAGGTGTCCTTTGAGTATCAGGATGGCCGCCCGGTGCGCATCAACAATGTTGTCGTGTCCACCCAGCATGCTCCGCATGTGAGCCAGGAGGATGTCGCGGCTGCCGTAAAGGCCGAGGTCATCAGGCCAATTCTCGAAAACTCCGGCTATTTTGACGAAAAGGACTGCCAGATTTTCATCAACACCACAGGCCGTTTTGTGGTGGGCGGCCCCATGGGCGACTGCGGCCTCACTGGCAGAAAAATCATTCAGGATACCTATGGCGGCAGCGGCCATCACGGCGGGGGCGCCTTCTCCGGCAAGGACCCCTCCAAGGTTGACCGCTCCGGAGCCTATATGGGCCGCTACATTGCCAAAAATGTTGTCGCAGCCGGCCTGGCCCCGGAATGCGAGGTGCAGATTGCCTACTGCATAGGCGTGGCGGACCCGGTCAGCGTTCTTGTATCCTCCAGGGGCACAAGCGACATCCCGGATGAAGTGCTGACAAATGCAGTGCGTGAAGTTTTCGACATGCGCCCCTATCACGTCACCAAAAGACTGGATCTCAAGCGTCCCATCTATGCGGACACAGCCTGCTATGGCCATTTTGGCCGCGAACTGCCCGCCTTTACCTGGGAGCAAACCGACGCGGTGAATGACCTGCGCACCGCGGCAAAAGTGCAGGCATAGCCCGGAGCTCTGGCAGGAGCCGGGCATATAAACCCACAGGCGGCACTTTTGCCGCCTTTTTCAATTAAAAGGTTTTTGAGGCTGCCATCTTTGCGATATGGCGATTAAATCGCCAGAATGGGCTTGACGCGGATATGATTTCGCAATTATAGATTTTTAATCCATGTTGAAGCGGCAGCAAGCCGGCCATATTTGCGCACTTTTCTCCTGGGCGCTACATGCCGGCGGCCAGAAGCTGGCTTTTTGCGTGTTTAAATCAGTTGCGGATTAATAATGAATGCCCTGGATATTCTGCGCTCCTGTAAAAAAGATGTCGTCAGCGGTTGGGTTGAAGCCGTCTTTTCAACCTATCCGCTGGAGACCACAGGTTTTCTGCGCACCAAGACAAATCCATTCACAAATCCCGTGGCGCATATGACAAAAGAGGCCGCGGGAATACTTTTTGATGCCATGATTGGCGAGGAAGTCGAGCCAGACGAGGTGAAATCCTCGCTTGAGCGTTTCATAAAATTGCGGGCTGTGCAAAAATTCACTCCCGGCCAAAGCATGGCTGTGCTCTATCTGATGAAGCCTGTTTTGCGGGACAAGGCGCTGCCTGAAATGCGGGCCAGAGGCCTGCTGGACGAGTATCTTGCCGCGGAATCGCGCCTGGACACCCTCGCCCTGCTGGCATTTGACATGTATATGCAGGCGCGGGAAACAGTGGCCGAATCGCGGATAAAGGAAATCCGCAACCAGCATGCCCAGCTCAAGCGCTGGGCGCAGCAGCTGGAGAATGGCCCGGATATCCCGGCGGAGAAGAAATCTTTTGAATAGCGCTGACCCACAATGGCCGCTACGGGCAATTGCGCCGGTTAAACCGTTGGGCCAAAGGCGCGCATGGCATGGGCGCAAGCCCCTTATACCAACTTGTAGCCAAGCGAGGTAGGGAATGTTAGCATCGTTAGTCCTGGTCCTGCTCATCGCAGCAATCGCCTGGATCGGAGCGGGGGCCGGACTCGCGCCGTTTTTTGGCGTTGTTTTGCCGTATGTGGCGGTCCTTGTCTTTATTGGCGGCATGATCTGGCGCATGTACTACTGGGCCAAATCGCCAGTGCCTTTCTGTATCCCCACAACAGGCGGACAGGAAAAATCGCTGGATTTTATCAAACAGGCCAAACTGGACTGCCCCAGCTCCACCTGGGGCGTCATCAAGCGCATGTTTCTTGAGGTGTTCCTGTTCCGCTCGCTCTTCCGCAATACAGCGGCGGACATAAGGGAAAACGACCCCGTCAACCAGGGGCCGCGCGCCATCTACTATTCCTCAAAATGGCTGTGGTGTTTCTCCCTGCTCTTCCACTATTCGGTGCTGGTCATTGTCGTCCGCCATTTCCGCTTTTTCATGGAGCCCGTGCCTGTGGTGATTACCTGGGTGGAGACAATTGATGGAATCATGCAGTTTGGCTCGCCCAGGTTCTACTGGACTGGCGGCCTGGCGCTGATGGCCCTGCTTTTCCTGCTTTGCCGCAGGCTCTGGGATCATCGCCTGCGCTACATCTCCCTGCTTAATGACTATTTTCCGCTCTGGCTTCTGCTGGGCATAGTCCTGAGCGGACTTTGCCTCCGTTATTTTGACAAGACGGAAATATCCCAGGTCAAGATCTATCTCATGGGCCTCACCCACTTCTCGCCAGTGGCTGCCGGCGCCATCAATGGCCTGTTTTTTGTGCATCTCACACTGGTTTGCGTGCTGCTGCTCTACTTCCCCTTTTCCAAGCTTGCGCACATGCCCGGCATCTTCTTCAGCCCCACGCGCAACATGGCCACGGATTCCCGCCGCGTAAGGCATATCAATCCCTGGAATCCGCCCAAGCAGTATTTCACCTACCCAGAATATGAAGATACCTACCGCGAGGCCATGGCCGAAGCCGGCCTCCCACTTGAGAAGCAGCCCGAAAAGGCCGCCGAGTAAGGAGACGCAATTATGGCAAAACTACCAACGCCACAAATGCTCATGGCCAGCCGCCCGGCCTTTCCGGACAAGGACTGGTTTGAAACAAAACCCGAATTTGTGCCCGGCAGCTACTGCTATCCCGCAAAGATGGACACAATGGAGCTTCTGCACATGCCCCATCCCCACGAGTGGGATCCCTCTGCGGAGGACTGGCACCTGCCGGAGAACTGGGAGCAGATTCTCTGCGACGCCTTTGCCGACAGGCTGGAAAAACATCGCTCGCTCAAGCTGTTCATGGACATCTGCGTGCGCTGTGGCGCATGTGCCGACAAGTGCCAGTTCTTTCTTGGCACCAATGATCCCAAGAACATGCCTGTTTTGAGGGCGGAGCTGCTCCGCTCCCTTTATCGGCGCGACCACACCATGCTTGGCAAGCTGCTGGGCAAAAGAGTTGGCGCGCGGGGCTGGGACATGGGCGTGGTCAAGGAACTTTTCTATTACGCCTACCAGTGCACGGAATGCCGCCGCTGCTCCCTCTACTGCCCCTATGGCATAGACACGGCGGAAATAACCATGATTGTGCGCGAGCTTTTGCATGAGGTGGGGCTTGGGCTGCACTGGATCATGGATCCTGTCAAAAACTGCAGCTTCACCGGCAATCACCTGGGCATCCAACCACATTCCTTTGTGGAGATAGTGGAGATGCTGGCGGATGACTGCGAGACCGTCACCGGCATCCGCCCCAAAACGCCTTTCAACAAAAAGGGCGCGGAGATCCTGTTCATCACCCCCTCCGGCGATGTTTTCGCGGAGCCGGGCATCTATACATTCATGGGCTATCTGCTCCTGTTCCATGAGCTGGATCTGGACTACACACTCTCCACCTATGCCTCGGAGGGCGGCAACTTTGGCTCTTTTGTGTCATTCAACATGGCAAAGAAACTGAATGCCAAAATGTACGCGGAGGCCGAGCGCCTCAATGCGAAATGGATCCTGGGCGGCGAATGCGGCCATATGTGGCGCGTGATAAACCAGTACATGGACACATACAATGGGCCCGCCCCCGCCAACATGGAAGTGCCCGTCTCGCCCATAACAGGCACAGTCTTTGATTATGCGGCATCCACAAAAATGGTGCACATTGCCGAGTTCACCGCTGATCTCATCCGACACAACAAGCTCAACCTCAACCCCAAGCGCAATGCCAACCTGGTCACAACCTGGCATGACTCCTGTAACCCGGCGCGCGGCATGGGCCTTCTGGACGAGCCACGCTATGTGCTCCGGCATGTTTGCGAAAACTTTGTGGAAATGCCGGAGAACACCATCCGCGAGCAGACATTCTGCTGTGGCGCCGGCTCCGGCCTCAATACAGAGGAGATCATGGAACTGCGCATGAGATCGGGCATGCCGCGAGGCAATGCCCTGCGCTATGTGCAACAGAAATATGGCGTGAATCACATGGCATGCGTCTGCGCCATTGACAGGGCCACCCTGCCCCCGCTGGCGGACTACTGGGCGCCTGGCTGCACCATCAGCGGCCTGCATGAGCTGGTGGGCAATGCCCTTGTGATGAAGGGCGAGGAAAAGCGTACCATGAACCTGCGTCAGGAAGACCTGCCAGAAGAGGCTCTTGAGCCGGATGACGCGCCTGAGCAGACGGGGGAGGGCCAATAGATGTATAACGCCAAAGCAGTAATTATCGGCATGGTCATCTTTGTGGCTGTGTTCAGCTCTCCATTCTGGCTGGGTTGGATTGGCCAGGACTATACAAAAACCGGCGTTGTGCTGCCGCAAAACGAGAAGACTTGCATTGAGGATACGGAGTTCATGCGCGCCCAGCACATGCGCCTGCTCAACGAATGGCGGGACAAGGCCCTGCGAGAGGAAAACCGCGTCTATGTTTCCGCGCTCAATGGCAGAAAATGGAACATCTCCCTGCAAAACACCTGCACCAGTTCCGGCTGCCACAGCAATTACACGGAATTTTGTGAAAAATGCCATGTGGCCAATAGCGTTTATCCATACTGCTGGACTTGCCACATTATTCCAACGGAGGGCAAGTAATGAAGACCGACAGAAGAAGATTTCTGAAAGTGGCCGGCATCTCGGCCCTGGCCTTTGCCAGCGGCATGGCGCAGCTTGCCGGCGAGGCGCATGCACAGGTGGCTCCTGGCAAATACCTCCCGCGTGAAGGCTCCCTGACCGCCAAACGCTGGGCCATGGTCATCGACACCCGCAGGTTCGCGTCCCAGGAGGATTATGCCCCCTGCATCGAGGCTTGCAACAGGGCCCACAACATCCCCGACATACCGGGTGACAAAAATGTCAAATGGACATGGACAGACAGTTTTGACCGTGTTTTTCCCGATGACATGAACAATCACCTCAATACGGCGGTCCGTTCCAAACCCTATCTGCTGCTCTGCAACCATTGCACAAATCCACCCTGCGTGCGCGTCTGTCCGACCCAAGCCACATACAAGATGGAGGATGGCATAGTCGCCATGGACTATCACCGCTGCATAGGCTGCCGCTTTTGCATGGCCGGCTGCCCCTATGGCGCCAGATCGTTCAATTTTGTTGATCCCAGGAACTACCTGCCGGACAATCCGCCCAATCCGGCCTTTCCCACCCGCATGATCGGTGTTGTTGAAAAATGCAACTTCTGCGTGGAGAGGCTGAATGAGGGCAAACTGCCCGCATGTGTGGTGGCCTCCAATGGCAAAATCCTGTTTGGCGATCTGGAGGATCCCAACTCCACAGTGCGCCAGGCTCTTGCCAACAACTTCAGCATCCGCCGCAAGCCCAGCCTGGGCACACAGCCCGGCGTGTATTATCTCATATAGGGAGAATGGCCATGGTAGAAAAACTGCTCACAGCATCCAGATCATACTATATATGGCTGCTCTTTCTGCTCTGCGTCATTGCCGTCTGCGGCATCGTATATCTGGATCAGCTCTTTAATGGCCTTGGCATCACGGGCATGAACAGGGATGTATCCTGGGGGCTTTACATTTCGCAGTTCACATATTTTGTGGGCGTGGCCGCGTCGGCAGTCATGCTGGTTCTGCCTGCATATTTCCACCATTATAAAAAATTCAAGCGGATGATCATATTCGGCGAGTTCATGGCAGTAGCCGCGGTTGTCATGTGCGCCCTGTTTATTGTGGTCGATCTCGGCCAGCCCCAGCGCATGCTCAATGTGATGTTCTATCCCACCCCGAATTCGGTCATGTTCTATGACATGATTGTCCTCTGCGGCTATCTTGCCCTGAACATCATCATTGGCTGGGTTACGCTTGAAGCCGAACTCAGGGATGTTGATCCGCCCAAATGGGTAAAGCCCCTCATCTATATTTCGATCATCTGGGCATTCTCCATCCACACAGTCACAGCCTTCCTGTATGCCGGCGTTCCCGGCCGCCACTACTGGCTCACGGCCATCATGGCTGCCAGGTTCCTGGCCTCGGCATTCTGTTCAGGACCGGCCATTCTTCTGTTGCTGCTCTTTGTGGTGCGCAGGCTCACAGGGTTTGATCCGGGCCGCGAAGCCATCAAAACCCTTTCCACCATCATAGTATATGCCATGTGCATAAACGTGTTTTTCTATTGCTGCGAACTCTTCACCGCCTTCTATAGCAACATCCCCGGCCACATGGAGCCCATCCGCTTTCTTTTTGAAGGCCATGGCGGCCATCTGGCATGGGTAAGCTACTGGATGTGGGCAGCAGTCATCATGGCCATTGGCTCCCTTGTAATCCTCATCCCGCCCCAATGGCGCACCGGACCCCTTCTGCCTCTGGCTCTGGTCATGCTTGTGGCGGCCAGCTGGATTGACAAGGGCCTGGGGCTGCTTATTGGCGGTTTTACCCCCAACATGTTTGAGGCCATAACCCCCTATATGCCGACGTTCAAGGAGGTAATGGTTGCACTTGGCGTCTACGCAGTCGGCGCCTTTGTGCTCTCACTGCTCTGGAAAATCGCCCTTAGCGTCAAGAAGATTGCCGGTCACTTCAGCGACTGACAAAACAGGATTTGCCCATCTGTAAAGCCCGCCCCGTGGCGGGCTTTGTTTTTTGCCTGCTTGACTAAGCACAAGGCAAATTGATATTTATAAAAATGAACAGACATTAAGCCGGCGCCTGGCTGCCAGTTGACAATCAGAACGCCAATCCATGCCCGGGGGTATAAGATGCATCAGGCACTAAAAGAAGCTGTATCCATATGCAAAATCCTTCTCCGCAACGGCTACGATGCCCATGTTATCAATGCCCCGCTCCAGGAGCTGCTCATCAATGCCAGGCAGGGCAAAAACGTCCCCATCACCATTGATATCGCCTGTGAGCCAGATGCGGAGACCCTGTTTAAACTTTTCCCGCAGGCCACGCCAGACGATGTGGTACATGCCATTGCCAGGCTGGAGGAAAACGGCATTCTGTTCCGCTTCCATCCCCTGGAGGCAAACATCGCCGGGCATCCCGAGCTGTCCCTTTTGCGTGTGACCCAGGGCATGGCGGAACGCATGCCTCCCGCCATGCGAAGGCGGATGCGCATCTCCGGCATAGATGGGGCCGCCCCCCCAAACGACGCATATGAGGGCTTTGCGGATGTGACCGATGGCTCCATCCGCCTGCTGGGTCTGCCGGATGAAACACTTCGCCACAATTATCTGCTGGCAATTCGCGCCTTGCGTTTTGCCGCCAATTTTGATGTGCCCATTGAGCCCAACACCTGGATGGCCATTGTGCGCGCAGCCATTCCCGTCCTCGATTATGTGCCTGCCACCGATATCATGGAGGAATGGCGCAAGGTAGCGGCGGAATCCATGCACCGCTTTGTCAAACTGCTATATGACGCCCATATCCTGCAGGGTCTGATACCGGAAATCGCCGGCCTGGCCTGTGTGGTGCAGCAAAATGACAAGGGCGAAATAAATGGCAATGTGCTGGAGCATACCCTCAAATGCATGCGCCTCTATCCGGAAGAAGGACCGCACTATGACTGGCTTGGCACCATGGCAATGCTTTTCCATGATGTAGGCAAATTGTACACGGCGGAATATTTCGATGGCCGCTGGACATACTACCAGCATCATCGCGTGGGCGCCAAGGTGACAAGGCGCATTCTGCGCAGACTCCACTTTGACCTGGCCGATACGGATCTCATCTGCCATCTGGTCAACCAGCACATGCGTTTTCACTTCATGATGACAGACAGGGGCATAAGGCGTTTCCGCGCCATGGGCGAAACCGCAAGGCTGATTGCCATGGCCAGGGCCGATCTACTCTCAAGGGAAGACAGCTTCACCTCCTTTAATCATAACATGAAATATCTTGGCCGGGCCGAGATGCCGGAGCAGCTTCTGGAACCGCTGCTCAATGGCAACGAAATCATGGAGGTTACCAACCTCTCACCCGGCCCGCAGGTTGGCACCATCAGGGATGCCCTGCTGGAGGCGCAGCAGAACGGCCTCATTGCGGACCGGGAGGGAGCCATAGATTTTGTGCGCGGTTATGCAGCCAGGGAAAATGCCGCCAGTTAACGGCGGATATCATACCTTTGCGCCATTATGATAAGGAAAATTGCGCAGGATGCTCTCTGCCCTGAACAGCTGTTCGAGCAGGAGCACCCTGGCCAGTTCATGCGGCCATGTCATGGGTGACAGACTGAGAAGCGTGCCGCTCCTGCGCATAATGTTTTCATCCAGGCCATAGGGGCCGCCAATTACGAAGGCTGGCCTATCTCCCTTCTCGTCCATGTTGCGCAAAAAAGTGGCAAATTGCGGGGAGGTGAACATCCGGCCTGTATCCGCAAGAGCAATTACGGTGTCCCTCGCATCCATGCGCTCAAGCAGGGCTGTGCTTTCCTTTCTAATTCTTGCCGGCGTCTCGAGGCTGGCTCCTCCATCCCGTACCTCCATGTATTCCACGGGTCGCCATTTTCGCAGGAGATTCAGATAATGGGCTGTAGCCTCCTGCCAGCAACCGGTTTTGAGTTTGCCCACACATATAATTTTTAATGGTCTACCTTTCATGCCAACCTTCCTCGAGCGCCATGATTTCCAATCCATTCAGGCTTGCGCCGCACTGCTCAAGGCTGGCGGCATTCTTGTCTATCCCACAGAGACCTATTACGCCATAGGCTGCGCGGCCAGAAACCAGGCTGCCGTTGTGGATCTGTGCGCCATAAAGCAAAGGTCTCCACAAAAACCGCTGCCCCTTGTTGCGGCCAATCTGGCCCAGGCGCGCCAGACCGCGCATATGTCGAAAATTGCGGAGGCGCTTGCAGCGCATTTCTGGCCTGGCCCCCTCACCCTGGTGCTTCAGGCCAAAGCAGATCTTGCGCCACCACTGCTAAACAATGCTGGCAAAACAGCCATCCGTGTCTCCTCCAATCAGGCCACTGCAGAATTGGCCGCCATTTGTGGCTGCCCTCTGGTGGCCACCAGCGCGAATATGGCCGGCAGGCCGCCATCCAAAAGGGCTGCTGGCCTTGACCAGGAATTGCTGGCTGCCCTGGCTGGACAGGCCAGGCCCTGGGCAATTTTCAAGGATGATTCCGGCACTGGCAAAAGCGACGCCCCCTCCACCATAATCGAGCCCGTACCCGATGCATGTGGCAATTTCGCCCTGTCAGTGCTGCGCTGGGGCGTGATTGACAAAAATACACTGAAAAGTAAGAATTTCAAACTGCTGAATGAGTTACAGCTCGCATCCGCTTGTCTGGAGAAACCATGAAAAAGCAAGTTGTCTGCCCCCATTGTGGCAAACCATATAGTTGCTATCGTAATCCCACCCCAACCACCGATGTGGTCATCCATGATCCCGGGCGCGGCGTGGTCATAATCCGGCGCCTCAATGAGCCCCTGGGCTATGCGTTGCCAGGTGGTTTTATTGAAGAAGGCGAACAGGCCGAAAAGGCGGCAATACGTGAGATGAAAGAAGAGACAGGCCTGGATGTGCGGCTGGATGGCCTGCTGGGTGTGTATTCCACGCCGCATCGCGATCCTCGCCAGCATACCATGAGCGTGGTGTTCGTGGGGCATGCAACAAATCCAGATGCCATTCATGGCGGCGATGATGCGGCGACAGCCGCCTTCTATCCTCTGGACAGCCTGCCTGAGCCCATAGTTTTCGATCATAGCCGGATACTTGCCGATTTCGCCCTCATGCTGGCAGGCAAAAGACAGCTGGCACCTGTTGAGCCTCCGGAACAGGATTGATCAGTTCCATGGGTTACAAAAACCTGGGCCAGTGCGTTGCGGATCTGGAAGCGCATGGACATTTGCGCCGGATAGACATTCCCGTGGATCCCAACCTTGAAATGGCCGCCATTCAACGCATGGCCTTTCGCAAGGGCGCTCCGGCACTGCTTTTCACGCGGCCCAAAGGCTCGTCTTTTCCCATGCTGGCCAACCTTTTTGGCACCAGGGAGAGGGTGAGGCACATCTTTAGGGACAGTCTGGCAACGGTTGAGTCCATTTTCAAGGCAAAAGCCGATCCGGCCTGGGTTTTGCGCAATCCGGCCAAAGCCGCAAGGCTATTGCCAGGGATGCCCAGGATGCTGCCTGCCAGAGCACGCAGAGCTCCCGTTCTGGACAACACCTGCGCAAAGAGCCAGCTGCCTGGTCTTGTCTCCTGGCCAGGGGATGGAGGCGCATTCATCACACTGCCACTGGTATACAGCGAACATCCGGATAAAAAGAGGCACGCCAATCTTGGCATGTACCGCATCCAGCTCTCCGGCAACGAGTACGGTGAGGATGAGGCAGGCCTGCATTACCAGTTGCAGAGGGGCATTGGCATCCACCATGCGGCCGCTCTGGCAGGTGGCAAAAAACTGCCTGTGCATGTTTATGCCGGCGGATCGCCGGCACTGATCCTCTCCGCGGTAATGCCCATGCCTGAAGGCATGAGCGAGCTCATGTTCGCCGGCATTCTGGGCGGCAGGCGCATTGGCCTGGCCCGCCCCAAGGGGTTCTCCCTGCCTGTTCTTGGCGAGTGCGATTTTATGCTGAAAGGCCATGTGGCTTCTGGCCTGAAACCAGAGGGCCCCTTTGGCGATCATCTGGGCTACTACAGCCTGCGGCATGATTTTCCCGTGCTGCGCATTGAAAAAATTTTCCATCGCGATGACGCCATCTGGCCGTTCACATCCGTGGGGCGGCCGCCACAGGAAGATACAATCCTTGGTGAATTCATCCACGAGTTTACCGCCCCGCTCGTGCCCCAGGTTTTTGCTGGCGTGCGGGAGGTTCATGCGGTGGATGCGGCTGGAGTTCATCCACTTCTTCTGGCCATGGGCGAGGAGCGCTACATGCCATGGCACGACAGGCGCAAGCCAGCGGAGCTGCTGACCCATGCCATGCACCTGCTTGGCGTGACCCAGACGGCGCAGGCAAAATTTCTGCTTATTGCCGAAAATGCCCCAGGCCTGACCGTGCGCGATGCACGCGCATTTATAAGCCATGTGCTCGAAAGATCAGATTTTTCCGAAAATCTGCATTTTCTGACCCGGGCCACCTGCGATACCCTGGATTACAGCGGGAGCGCCCTGCATGAAGGCTCAAAGCTCATATGGGCCGTCTGCGGCCCCAAAAGACGCGATCTGGGGCATGAAACAGGTGAAATGCCTCCTTTGCCATCCGGTTTTGGCAATGTGCGCATGGCCAGCCCGGGGATTGCCGTAATTGGCGGTCCAGCCCATAAAATGCCAAGAGGCTGCCCGGATCCGGCCATCGAAGAGTTGCTTGCTCCAGCTCTGGCCTCCTGGCCAAGGCGGGAAAGCTTTCCCTTTGTCATCATTGCCGATGATCCCGACTTTTGCGCTGCATCGTTTGACAATCTTCTCTGGGTTGCTTTCACCCGGGCGGATCCGGCCACAGATACCTATGGAGTCAATGCGGCCACGCAGGCCAAACATTGGAGCTGCCAGGCGCCCCTGATCCTGGACGCCCGCAAAAAGGGCTTCCATGCGCCGCCACTTGAGGACGACCCCGCCATAATCCGCAAAATCATGGAGCTGGCCAAAAAGGGCGCCCCCCTTGAAGGCCTGATTGACGAATGATGGTTTTTAAAAATATCCTGTTTTATCATAAAATTGCCTTTGAATGGCAGCCACGGACAAAAACATGAAAATCTGCCTTCTGCAATGTGATGTCTGTAATGGCGATCTGGCCGGGAATGTGGAAAAAATCATCCAGCTTGCGGAAAATGCAGCCGCATCCGGCGCGGAACTGTGCATTGTCCCGACTCATGCGATTTATGGTCCGGAAAGCGCGTTCTATCTTGCCCATGACGATTTTCGCGCCAGTTTCCATACAGCCTGCGCCTGTCTGGCAAAAAGGCTGCCAGTGCCCCTGCTTTGCGGCATGGAAACCGGCGCCATCCTTTTTTCTGGTGGCGTGTTTGTGGAGACAGCCAAAGAGCTGTTTTTCCGGGGCAATATAATTGCCACAGGTTCAGACCCTAATGATGATCTGCCCGCTGCCGACATGTTCATCCATCTTGCCCCCCGCAGGTTCGAGCCAGGGGGACAGCAAAAATTTGAAGATATGCTGGCAGCCGTGGCCCGCCAGAATAATATGTGGGCGGTAGCGCCAAACCTTTGCGGTGGTTATGGCAGCCAGATTTTTAATGGACAGAGTGTGGTTTACACTCCCCAGGGCAGATTGTATGCCCGCGGGCCCGCTTTCGCGCCTGGCCTGATTCAACTGGACACTGACAGGGACTCTGGTGAAATCCTCCCCACCTGCGCAAGTGTTGAAGATGAGCAATGGCGCGCCCTGGTGCTTGGCCTTGGGGACTATTGCCACAAGGCAGGGGTGAAAAAGGCCGTGCTGGGGCTTTCTGGCGGCATGGATTCTGCACTTGTGGCCTGCATAGCCTGCGCGGCCCTTGGCTCCGCCAATGTTACGGGCATACTCATGCCCTCCCCTTTCACCAGCCAGGCATCCCTTACGGATGCCTGCGAGCTGGCGCAAAATCTGGAGATGCCAACCCTGACCCTGCCCATTGAGCCTCTGATGACTGCCTTCAAGGACTGCCTGGCTCCGGTGCTGGAGAAATTTTCCGCCCAGGCAAATGATCTGACCTTTGAAAATCTCCAGGCCAGAATCCGCGGCATTCTGCTGATGGCTACGGCCAATCGCAGTGGCGCTCTGGTACTCAATACCGGCAACAAAAGCGAGCTGGCCATGGGCTACAACACTCTCTATGGCGATACAGCTGGCGCCATTGCAGTCATTGGCGATCTGCTGAAAACCCGTGTCTATGAACTGGCCCGCTGGTATTGTGAAAAGGCCGGCGAAATGATCATTCCCCAAAACGTTTTTGACAAGGCCCCAAGCGCGGAACTGCGCCCCAATCAAAAAGATACTGACAGTCTCCCACCATATGACAGGCTGGATGCGATTCTCCATAATCTTCTATCCCACTATGCCACCACTTCGGGAGAGATGGCGAAGGAAGCGGATGCCATACAAAAAAAAATACTGTCTTTCCAGTTCAAACGGGCCCAATGTCCGCCTCCACTTCTTGTCAGCGGGCAGCCTCTGGAGTTTTTCGGCGGCCCCATTGATGGCAGATACAACCCCATGAGCGACTGCGCGGAGGGCAAATGAATTTGAAACTCCCCCCTGTACTAGGCGGATCCATGCTTATAGCTGGCACCGCCATTGGCGCCGGCATGCTGGGCCTGCCCATGATTTCCGCAGGCATGTGGTTCTACTGGTCCACATTTCTGCTTGTGATCTCATGGTTCTGCATGCTTGGCTCAAGCCAGGCGCTTCTCGAGGTCAACCTGCATTTCAAGCCTGGCGACAGCTTTCACACCCTGACTCTGGCCCTGCTGGGGAGGGGCTGGTCTCTTCTCAACGGCCTCTCCGTGGCATTTGTGCTATATACACTTGTCTATGCCTATGTGAGCGGCGGAGGCTCCGTTGTGCAGCACATGCTGACGCCGGTCATGGGGATTGCCCCACCCAGACTTTTGACCAGCCTGCTTTTTGGCCTGCTGCTGGCTGCATGCATCT
The DNA here is from genome assembly GCA_910587035.1 of uncultured Desulfovibrio sp. Taxonomy (GTDB): domain Bacteria; phylum Desulfobacterota; class Desulfovibrionia; order Desulfovibrionales; family Desulfovibrionaceae; genus Desulfovibrio. The sequence goes on from CAJUMQ010000013.1 coordinate 56,528, forward strand.
GGTGGAGCTCCAGAGCCGTGGATCGTTTCTCCATAATTCTCATGGGTGGCATGGTGCTGGCCCTGGTCATGTCAATTGGCGGCATGCTCGGGGGGGCCAGCATGGAAACGATTTTGGACACCAGTGGCGAGGGCCGCTTCATATTCATCTGGTGCGCCGTTTCCACATACCTCACATCCTTCTGTTTCCATGCTTCGGTGCCAAGCCTGGTAAAATACCTGGGGCATGACAAAAAGGCCATTTCCAACAGCCTGCGCAATGGCACCCTCATCGCCCTTGTCTGCTATTTTGTCTGGATCATGGCCGCTGACGGCATTATCCCCAGAGAAGAATTCAAGGAAGTCATCGCCAATGGCGGCAATGTGGGCAACCTTTTGGCGGCCGCCGGCCTCAATCTCGGCACAGGGCTGATTTTGCGCTTTCTGGAGGCCTTTTCAATCCTGGCTGTGGCAACTTCATTTCTTGGCGCAGGTCTTGGCCTGTTTGATTACATGGCCGATCTCTGCAATTTCGACAACAGTCGCCTAGGGCGCACAAAAACCATGCTTGTAACATTTGCGCCACCCATGGTGTGCGGCCTCATATGGCCAGACGGTTTTTTGCCCGCCATTGGCTGGGCCGGCCTGGCATCCACCATCTGGGCTGTTATTGTGCCTGCCCTGCTCCTGCGGGCCTGCCGCCTCAAATATCCGGATGCCCTCTACAGGGCGCCCCTTGGGCGCGCCCTTGTGCCAATTCTGCTGCTGTACGGCATTCTCGTGGCGGTATGCCATACCTTATACGGATTCAACCTGCTGCCCATGTATCAATAAATCTGTCAAGGCGGCCAGGCAATGCGAATGCTGAATGTCACAAACAGACGCGGAACAAAAAAGCGCCTGACAAACTACATCCTGGCAAGACAGTCCGACCTGCTGGCAAAGGCCCTGGCGCCATGGCCACGCCGGGAGGCTCCACTACTTGAAGTCAATTGTGGCGATGGCGTCTTTTTGCCCCTGCTCTGGCACAGCGGGTTTGATGTGATCGCCACCGAGCAGGATGCCGGGATGCGCATCAGGGCCCAGCAAAAACCCCTGCCGGACTGCGATGTGCGCGCGGCCACAGATCAGGATCTGCCTTTTGACGATGATTCCTTTGACTGGGTGATTGTGCATTTAAATACCAAAGACAAAAAGGAAATAGCCAGAAGCGCGCGCGAAGCCTTGCGGGTGGCGCGCCTGGGGCTTATGCTGACTTTCTGGAACAGCGCGGCGCCAGCCATGCTTTGCGCGGGCGCAGCACGCAGGCTGGCCGCCCTCAACAAGGCTCTGCCCTGGTGGCGTGTTTGGGGGGCGGCGCAGGCTTTGCGCATAGGCAGGCAAGTGGGGATGGGGACACTTTCCACTCCTCCGTGCACATGGCGTGACGGTGGCTGGCTTGCGGCCCCCAATGAAAAAATAACCTGGCTGCCGCTGGGCGCATGGGGTATCGTGCGGCTGGACATGTCTCCCGGCGTGCCCCTGACAGGTCTGGCATTGAGGATAGGCCCGGCGCTTTCCAGACCACAGCCGGCAATGGAATATTCGCAAAAAAATCTGCCATCTCAATCCCAAGGTGCAGGGACGACATGAAGCTGTCATTTACAGACAAAATCGGGGCATGGGCCCATGAGCACAAAAAACTTGCATATCTGGCCTGTTTTCTGCTTTGCTGCGCGATTGTTGCCGGCGGCTGGTTTGGCTGGCGTCAATATCAGTACATGCAGACCAGCCAGTATGCCTTTGAAAAACTGAAGCAGGCCCTGACGCCGCCTGACACGGAAGCTTTGGCCCATCTTGTGGATTTCCGCTCCCTCAGTGGCGATTTGTCGGACGCCATCAGCAAAAGTTTCCCTTTTTACAAGGCCGGACCGGATCAGCAGAGAAACATCAGTCATATTCTGCAGACAGCCCTGCTGCAAAGATTTCTTGAGAAGGAAAAAACGCCATCCCCTCTGGCAGACATGAGCGAGGAGGATCTTCTCAAGCAGGAACTGCGGATTATGCCCCCAGACTTTCTCACCCAGCTCATCGGCAGCATGGCGCTAAGAGAAACAAGCGGAGACAAGGCTCTCATAAGCGCAAAGATCGAGAATCCCATCCTGGGGCGCAACTTCACAATTATGCTGGGCATGAACAAAACCCGCGCCGGCTGGCGTGTGGATCATGTGGCCAATGCCAGGGAGATGGTGATGCAGCTGCGTGATGCCATGCTGGCCAGGCATGCCAAGCTGCGCCACGTTTTTGTTGAGAAAAATGCGGCCACAACAAAAAAAATGAATCAGCTCCTGCCCATACAGTCCTGCACAGTGGATGCCGGTCTGCTCTCTGATCACAAGACTCTTTTGATGGTTGTGAATATAATCGCCCGCAACCAGGGCCAATACCAGGTGAACAATTTCAATGTCGATACTTCCATCTATGGAAAATCCGGCAAGCTGGTCCTTAGACGTTATCTGAATACGGCCAAACCGGTGGCCCCTGGCGAGGATTTTGACCATCGCTGGAATTTCGAGCTGGAGGCATCATCGGAACTTGGGCGCGCCATTCTTGCCAATGCGCCACTGCAGTGCAAGGCCGCCTGGCAGACCCTCGGAGTGAACAATGGCGAGGTCTGGCATATTGTGGAAGTCCCCAATCCCGATCGCCAGTGCTCCCTGGCCGGCCATGACCATCCGGAGGGCTTTTGCCAAACTCCGGTCTTTTTGCGATAATCCGGAAAATAAGTTTGTAAAATCTGTATTATGCGCTTGATTCAGGGAGGCGCCAATGAAAAGTCGTTCAATCCACCTGTCGCTGCATATCCATAAAGATCCGGATGCCATGGCCGAACGCGCAGCGCATCTGTTCGCGGCCGCATGCGAGGAGGCCGTAGCCGAAAGAGGCATTTTCCGGGTCGCACTCTCAGGCGGCCAGACCCCATCGCGCCTTTTTCGCCTGCTGGCCAAGCCGGACTGGTCGGACCGCCTGCCATGGGATAAAATGATCTTCTTTTGGGTGGATGAACGCTGTGTTGGCCCTGATCATCCAGAAAGCAACTATGGCCTTGCGCGGCGGGAACTGCTCAGTCATGCGCCAGCCACCCATTTCTACAGAATGCGCGGCGATGAGGATCCGGTTGAAGCGGCCATGCGTTATGAAAAGCTTTTGCGCGAGGAGTTCAACATCGGTCCAAATGCCATTCCACGCTTTGATTTCATGCTGCTTGGCATGGGAGAGGATGGCCATACCGCTTCAATTTTTCCCAATTCGCCCATCCTTTCCGAAAAAAAGAGGCTGGTGGCCGATGTTTATGTGCCAGAGCGCAAGGCGGATCGCATAACCCTCACCCTGCCGGTAATCAACAACTCCCGTTGCTGCATGTTTATGGTCAATGGCGCCGAAAAACACAATGCTCTTGCCAGGGTGTTGAACCTTCTGACACCTCCCACACTACCAGCCCAGCTTGTGCGCCCCCAGAGCGGCGATCTGGTCTGGATTGTGGATGAAGCCGCAGCCACCGGCAACCCGGACGCGAACTAGTGAGATGTCATGTTTTTACTGTCGTAAAAACATGAAGATCGCAAAGCAAAAAACGTGGCTTTTGCTTTGCTCACGCCGCCGCTGGCGGCGCGCAATCCCTGATCGGGTTTGCACCTATTGTCGCTTGACGCGACAATAGACCATTCACCAGTTGCAAAGCTCCGGTTGCTGTCTCCTAATTCGGCATTGGGCTGGGTTATGGGAATGACAAAATAAAAAAGACACTGTCAGCATTGGCCGGTGTCTTTTTTAAGGGAATCCGGGGAAAGCACCCCGGGCTCAAAATCAATTGCCCGGAATGGGCTCATCCGTCACAATGGAAAAAATGCGGTAGCAGCGCATGCAGCGCGAGGCCTCGCGCCATGCCTCCTCACGATCCATGGTTTTCTCCACCTCCGCAAAATTACGGGACCTTTGGCCGGGTTCCAGTTCCCGGACCTGGGCGCGGCCCATTTTGGGCTTCAGGGGCTTTTCACCCGCATCATCCAGCAATCTGCCACCGGCTATCCATTCGCTCAAACGCCAACGGGAATCAAAAGGAGCCTGCCCTCGCGAAAGGTACTGATCTATGGATCGGGCGGCAAAATACGCATGGCCCATGCCCATGATCATGGTGGTGGGCCCTTTGGCCCTTGGCCCGCTTGTGCAGTCGCCCCCTGCAAATACGCCCTTGCGGCTGGTTTCATGTGCGGCATTAATGACAATGCAGTTTTTGCGATCCCGCTCAATGCCTTCATTGTCCCGCAGCATTTTCTTGTCAGTTTTTTGACCAATGGCTGCAATGACATGGCTGCAGGGGATGACATGTTCCGAGCCTGCGATGGGACGCACGCCGCGGCGCCCGCTGGCATCTGGCTCGGTGCGCTCCATATCCATCACGCGCAGGCCGATGATGCGTCCATCTTCAACTTCCAGAGCATCCTGGCCGCATAGAAAATGAAATTGCACGCCTTCCGCCCTGGCCGCGTGGATTTCCTCAGGGTCAGCAGGCGCGTCCGCCTCCGTGCGCCTGTAGATAAGATGGGTTATGCCTGTGGCCACACGACACGCGGCCCGGCAGCAGTCCATGGCCACATTGCCGCCGCCAACCACCACCACATCCCCCTCCAGCACAGGCGCGTCGCCCTTCTCAACTCCCTCATAGACACGCTCAAGAAAATCTATGCCATTCTCATAATCGGGCAGATCCGTGTCCTCGTTCTCCATGCCAAGATAGGCTCCAGCTGGGCAGCCACAGGCGATGAATACCGCCTCATAGCCGCGCTCAAACAGCTCATCAACATCAAAATCGCGCCCCAGCTTCTGATTATAATAAAACCTGGCTCCCATTTTGGCGACAATATCCGTTTCTTCAGCCAGAGTATCCTTGGGCAGGCGATAAATGGGTATGCCGTAACGGATCATGCCGCCGGCCTTTTCCCTGGCCTCAAACACATCCACAGGGTAGCCGCGATCGAGCAGATGATACGCGCAGGATATGCCCACCGGACCTGCGCCCACAACGGCCACGCGCTGATTTTTATTAATTTCACTGTGTTGTGGCCTGAGCATTCCCGAGGCAATGGCCTGGTCTGCCGCGTAGCGTTTAAGATTGCGGATGGAGACAGGCTCATCCACTGCGCCCCGGCGGCAGGCGCTTTCGCAGCTGCGCACGCATACCCGGCCACAGCTGCCCACCAGGGGATAATGACGCAGCACCGTGTTGGCGGCCAGGTCCACATGCCCATCTTTTATGTAATCGATATAACGGGGAATATTGACAATGCCAGGACATGCCTCAATGCAGGGGCTTGTGGAGGCGCTGAAAAAACCGCTGCCGCCTGCGGTCTTTCCCGGCAGAAGGTCAGAGCTGAAATGTTTGAGGGCGCCAAGGAGCGGAACCGGGCCGGTTTGGCCTATGCCGCAGAGGGATGTTTCCCGCATTTGGGTGGCAATTTCGTCAATATGAACCCAGTTTATTTTTTTACCGGCCAAAGCATCGGCCAGGGCATCGCGCAAAAGAGGCGCGCCAGTGCGGCAGGGAGAGCATTTGCCACAGGATTCACTGGCAACCTTGTGCAGATGCTTCATTAGCGCCCATAACAGGGGCACTGTGCGATCAAAAACGAGAAAGCCGCGGTGGGAAAGGATAATCCGGGCAGGATTGCCTTCATTAAAATTGTCAAAGATGGCAAGATCAATGCCTTCGGGTGCGTTGGCGCCGCCTGCACGATTGTCATAGACCACACCATCCCAAATGCCATAAGCTAGGTTGGGCATACGGCTCCCTCTCCTTGCGGCCTGACAAGCCGCCAGTCTGTATGAAGTGAACGGATTTCAGTTTTGAAAGGGCATGCTAGCATGCCCTGCTAGATTATTCAATGCGATGTGTGGCAATGGATTATTTATGGGAGGGATTAAACAAGGCAGGGCCGGATATTGTATCCGGCCCGGGCTTGTCCGTTGCCATAGGGCATGACGGCCATGATTTTCCCATTCTCCCTGCTCATTTATAATTTTCCGGCCCGGCCAGGGCCGGAAAATTATTGGGGGGAGGGGAGATGCCGGCTGGCTTGGCCAGACCGGCTGTTAAAAATTTCCTATGCAGCCATGGATTCAAAGAGTTCCTTGGCATTGCTGTTGGCAGGATTCTCGCAGAGCACGCTTTCCAGGTGCGCCCTGGCCTCGTCATTGCGGCCAAGGTAGATCAGGCAGCCGGCAAGGGTAACGCGCACGGCCTCTTTCTCAACATTTTCGTTGAATGCGGCTTCCAGATAGGCCAGCACATCCTCAACGCGGCCAATCTGATAGGCCTCGCGCACAACACAGTTCAAGGCCACGATGTTGGCAGGAGATTTTTCCAGGGCGCGGGCAAAATATTTGAATGCCTCTTCATGCTCACCCTTCTCCATGTAAACCAGGCCAATGCCGCAAAGAGCCTTGTCGCTTTCCTCAACAGAGGCGGCTTTTTCGTAAAGGACCAGAGCCTTGTCCAGCTCGCCGCGCTGCACGGCCACAGTGGCCAGGCCCATGAATGGCGCAGCGGAATCGGTGGAGGCGTTGGCAGCCTTGCGATAGTAATCCTCGGCCTTGTCATAGTCGCCCATGAAAAGATAGCACTCGCCAAGTTCCTTGTTGATTTCGTAATCCAGCTGATTGCTCATATTTTCTCCCCTTTTGGCTTTTTTCCCACTCTTGCGCTTTTGCGCTTTGTGCATTTGCGCTTCTATATGCACTCTCCATGCCAACATAATTAAAGTCAATTAAATCAGTGGTTTTTTATGGATGGGAGAAAAAAAGCGGCAAAATTTTTCAGTTTAAGCGCCATTTAACCAGCGCTTAATAAAACAAGGGGAGACGGCAAAAGAAAATTTTGCCGGCTATGCGTGGCAGTGGCCCGGAAAAACCTTGCCAGCCGGGCTGGTGCGGATTTTATCCAGCAGGGCATTCAAGACCTGGGCTGGATCAAGCAGGGAGGTATCAATAATAATGGCATCATCAGCAGGTTTGAGGGGAGCAATGGGGCGGTTGCGATCCTGGGCATCGCGCTCAATGATTTTGTCCATGATTTCGGCGAGGGGTGTGGTGCCTCCCCTGGCGGTCAGCTCCAGCCAGCGGCGTTTGGCACGCACCTCCGGGCTGGCATCCAGAAAAAACTTGAAGGCCGCAGTGGGAAAAACCACAGTGCCCATGTCGCGCCCCTCTGCCACAATGGGCCCCATGGAGCCTGCGCGCTGCTGCATGCGCAGGGTGAACTCGCGTACTTCCGGTCTGGTGGCATAGGTAGAGGCCAGAACGCCAATCCTCTCCTGACGCAAGGCCGCGCCAGGGTCTATGCCATTGCAGAGCAGCCTGGTGGCGCCTCCGCAGCCTTCCACCCTGAAATCAAAATGCGACAGGGCCTGCCGCAATTCCCGGGGATTCATATTCAGCCCATTTTCACCGAGATTAAGGGCAATGGCGCGAAACATGGCTCCGGTGTCGAGGCGGGGAATGCCCAGAGCATCAGCCAGCTTGCCGGCAACCGTTGTTTTGCCCACGCCGGCAGGTCCATCTATGGCGACAACAGGCATGCTCATGGCATCTGCTGCCCGGACTGGAGAACCTTGCGCATGGCATTGAGAAACAGCATGTTTTCCTCATGGTTGCCAATGCTTACGCGCAGCCGATCAGGCATGCCATAACCATCCAGGGTGCGAATGATTATGCCCATGGCCAAAAGCTCATCGAAGCATTGCCTGGCCTTGGGCGCATTGGCTGGCGGCTGGAACAGCAGAAAATTGGCATGGCTTGGCCACACGCGGCAGCCCATCAGTTCCAATTCGCGCGCGAGCAGCTCCCGGCCTTTCCTGACTGTGGCCATGGTTGCCTGGCGAAAAGCCTCATCCTCCAGGGCAGCCAGAGCCGCGGCCTCAGCCATTATGTTTACAGAAAATGGCAGGCGCGCGCGCCAAAAGGCATCGGCAATGGCAGCTGGCGCCACAGCATAGCCCAGCCTCAGGCCTGCCAGGCCAAAACTTTTGGAAAAGGTGCGCATGAATACGGCATTTGCGGGGATGTTGCCGCTGGCCAGCAGGGACATCTCCGGACCGGTAAAATCCATATAGGCTTCGTCCACCACCAGCAGGGCGGCTGGGGCGCGCCGGGCCACAGCCTGGGCAAGGGAGGCAACACTTGCCGCATCCGGGCAATAGCCGCTGGGATTGTCCGGTGTGGTGAGAAAGACCAGGCGCGTGGATTCATCCACAAGATCCAGTAGCGCCTGCATATTAAATGAAAGGTCTTCATTCAGGGGGGCGCGGCGCGTCTCCAGCCCACAGATGCGGGCCTGGATGGGGTACAGGCTGAAACAGGGCCGGAAGCAGACTATGTTGTGCTCTCCCTCCCTGGCCATGATCCTGCAAAGCAGATCGATTATTTCATCGGAGCCATTGCCAATGAGGATATTTTGAGGTTCGACATCATGCAAGGCCGCAATGGCTGCCGCAAGACGCGGGTTGCCGCCCTGTGGATAGCGGAAAGCCTGGGCGGCATGGCGGCGGATGGCATCCTGGGCAAGCGGCGACGCGCCGAGGGGATTTTCATTGCTGGCCAGCTTTATCACCCTGGCCAGGCCATGGCGGCTGGCTATTTCATCTATTGAAAGCCCGGGCGCATACGGCGCAAGATCGCGTATGCGCCCAAGCGCTTCTGGCTTTGTCATGGCTTGCGCGTGACCTGCTCGCTAGATGGGCGAATAGTCAAAACGGGCATATCGGCATTCTTCACAACCTTTTCGGCCACTGAGCCAAAAAGGATGCGGTCAATGCCCTTGCGGCCATGCGTGCCCATGACAATTATGTCAACCTTTTCCTCATGGGCGCGGTTCAGGATCTCCTCCGCGGCATAGCCGATAAGCACCTGGCCACGCGCCTCCACTCCGGCAAAATTTTCCGCCACAAAGGCTTCCATGGACTTTTCAGCGCCGGTAACGATTTCACCCACAAAGTTTTCTATGGTATTGGGTGGCACATGAAAGCCAACATACTGGCTCAGGGACGGCGCGGTATAGACAACAGTCACACTGGCGCCGAAGCCCTTGGCCATGGTGACGGCATAGGCCGCCACATCCTTGCTATGCTCGGAAAGATCCACCGCGCAAAGTATCTTCTTTATTTCCTTCATCTCCGCCTCCATTGCGGGCCATGTCGCCCGCGGCCACATTGCGGGGGGTTGCGGCTACCTGCCTGCCCCGCATTTTAATGCTATGCGAAAAGGGCCATTTTTGCAATTGTGGCCGCATGATACAGCACAGGTGGGAAATTTTTTCAGGGCAGTAAAAATTAATTGTATCATTACAGATGGTTATACGCTTTGATTCTTTGGCCGGTTTTTTGCATAATATGGGCAGAAAGCCATCCCTGGAGGCAATTATGGAAATAAATACCCGGCAAATGGAAGCGCTCCTTCAACTTCAGGAACAGCAGGCGCAGCTTCCGCATAACAGAAACAACAGTGGATCCACAGATTTTCAGAACATTCTCAACCAGCAGCTGACCGGTCTGCAGCAAAATGCGGGCGCCGGTCCGGCGGGCAACTCCCAGGCTGCCCTGTACAGCCAGATAATGCTCGACAATGCCGGCCAGGATCATACCAGCGACCCGGACGCGGCAGTGCTTCAGGCGGCCTTTGACGAGGCTTCCGGAACTCTCGATCTATGGGACACATATGCCGCCACCCTAGGCACATCCACCTCGGATTCCGCCCTGCGTGACGCCTATTCTCTGCTGCTTGGCATAGATTCCCGGGTCGCACAGCTGCGCGCCAACCCGGCCGTGGGCAGGAGCAGCGAGCTCGACAGCATTCTGGGCGAGCTGGAAGTTCTTTCCGCCACGGAAAAATTCAAGTTCAACCGCGGCGACTACCTGATGTAGACATTCTGTTTGCCAGTTCACAGCGGCAAATAGCCCGGGATTGCAGGGAATCCCGGGCTATTTGCTTTTTGGGGCAATTTGTGCGCGGGTAGCCGCATAATTCCTTGTGGCATATGGCAAATGTTGCGCCAGAAGGCGCAACCTTACGCCTGAACAGGCCCGGCGTGCCAGCAAAAGCGCCCTGGCGTGTTTCCCATTTTCATGTGAAACACCATGTTTTGACAAGTGGCAAATCGTAAAATTGCTTCACCGCCTAGATATCATTTATGCGCCTCTTCCCTGTTTTTTTCTCCTGCGGCCAGACGCAGCCTTTCTTCCTCCATCAGTGTGAAAAAATCGATAGGTCTGATGTTCAGAGCTTCGCAGATGGAGTAAATTGCATGGTTCGCAGCCAGGTTGCCTTCACAGCAAGCAGGCCACATAAGCAATTCCTCTGACTTGCAGGCTGAAAAATAGAGTCATCCTGACGGCTTTGTCCACAGTCATTTTCATGCAGCCGGTAATTTTGCCGGCATTCTTCTGCCATAAAATCCGGGCCTTCCATTTTTATCCGCAGGTCCATGCCCACTCGGGGCGCATGGCCATTCCGCAAAGATTCTTCCTTTTTGTGCTGCTAAAAATATTGTCATTCAAATACGCTTGCATGTATACTTGGACAAAACTTTCATCCCCAGGGAGGGCCTATGAAAAAATATTTCTTATTCTGCCTGCTGGCGACGCTTGCCTGGAGTCCGGCCATGGGCGCTGACAATTCGGCCAAAGATGCCTATAAACCGGCTGTGGCAGCCCATCGCGGGGCCAGCGGCTATCTGCCCGAGCACACCATACCGGCCAAAACCATGGCCTATGCCCTGGGCCCGGACTTCATCGAGCAGGATGTGATCATGACCAAGGACAATGTGCTGATGATCATGCACGATCCGCAGCTGGACACCACCACCGATGTGGCCAAAAAATTTCCCAACCGCAAGCGCGATGATGGCAAGTACTATGCTGTGGATTTTACATATCCCGAGATCATGACCCTGACGGTCACCGAAAGATTTGATCCCAAAACGGGCAAGGCTGTGTTCTCCGGCAGATTTCCTGTTGATTCCGGTATAGATTTCAAGGTGCCAACTCTTGAGGAGGAGCTTAAGCTTATTCAGGGCCTGAACAAATCCACAGGCAAGGATGTGGGTGTTTATGTGGAAGTGAAGGAGCCGGCCTTTTACAAGCGTGAAGGCAAGGACATCACAGGCGCCGTCATCGAAATGCTGGACAAATATGGCTACAATTCGCCCAATGCCAACTCCATCCTGCAGATCTTTGACTTTGATGCAGTCAAGGATGCCCGCGCCAAGGGCTGGAAGGGCGATCTGGCCATGCTCGTGACCCGCAGCGGGCAGCATCTGACAGATGACAAGGCCGTGCACGAGTGGCTGCTCACTCCCGAAGGCATTGCCGAAGTCTCCAAATACGCCACCATATATGCGCCCTGGTTCTCCCTTATGGCAGTGCCCAATGCCGACGGCAAGGGCTACAAGGTCAATGACCTGGCCGAAACAGCCCGTAAAAATGGCATGAAAGTTCACTCCTGGACGCATAGAAGCGACAGCCCCTTCAAGGGTTTTGACAGCTCAAAACAGGCGCTGGACACGGCTTTCAAGGAAATCAGGCTGGATGGCATCTTCTCTGATTTTCCCGGCGATGTTGTCCAATACCTGCATCAGGAAGGCCTGCGTGATTAAATCAGGCTTGTGCCCGCTGGCACAGTAAAAAAAGTTTGACAACCAGGGCCAATACGACTATAAGAATTGCTTGCTGGCACTATGTGTCAGATGGAGAGATGTCCGAGCCGGCCGAAGGAGCTCGCCTGCTAAGCGAGTATACGGGCTTAAACCTGTATCGAGGGTTCAAATCCCTCTCTCTCCGCCAGAAAATAGTTCACCAATGCCCCGCAAGGTTCGCAAAAGCCTTGCGGGGCTTGACTTTTAAGGGATTTACCTGTTCGCGGTGGTTCGTTGCGGTAGCTGCATATACCGAGTTTTTTACGGTATTTAACACGGTAGCTGAATGAATCGCGCATACCGAGTAGGAGAAATGTCATGACAGACAAGCTACTTGCGCATAAGGCGGCGGGCATAAAGGCCCGATGTCTGCTCCTTTACCGCGCCTGCTGACGGGACACTAACAATCGCCGGATACTTTATCGATTTGTCAAACCCGACGGGAAAATATAGATGGGCTGTTAGTTCCACGCCATTTGCGGGGAATTTCACTTTTTCCATAATCATATCCACATCTTTCGCCATAAGGGTTGAAGATAGGGATATGAAAATTGCCAATGCCAAAGTGACTGAGAGTCTGATTTTTTTCATCATGCCAGCACCTTTTGCGGCAACGTCCCATTTTGATTTATTCGTGCTCAAATACCAGTCTGTAGAAATATTCCTTGAATCTCTCCAGGCCCATTTCTTCGTATTGCTCATATAACTTGCGGCAAACCCTGTCTGTGGGATAATTAATGATGTCCCTTCCGTCTGTGGCCGCCTCATAAACAATTTGGGCTGCCTCCTCCGGTCCGGGAAACTCAGCGTTGCCATCAAGCAGATATTTGCGCTGGTTGGCCGCCGCTGTCTCATAACCGGTTGTATCATTGAGCGGAGTTTGGAAATTTGTTTTTGTGCCTCCAGGAATCATGGCTTTTACCGCCACACCAAACGATTTCAATTCATAATACAGGATTCGAGCATACCCTGCTGGGCGCGCTTGGCGGCTCCGTAAACTCCATCCCTTGGCAGGGCGATGATGGCCGCCAGGGATGTTGTCACCAGAATTGAGCCAGCCTTGCGTTTTTTGAAATGCGGTATGGATTGCTGCGTGATCAGCATGCAGCCAATGACATCCGTATCAAAAAGCTTGCGTATTTCAGCTTCAGATGGAACTTCAAGAGGAGCCATGATGCCATAGCCGGCATTGTTGAAAAGAACATCAATATCATATTCAGACAAAGCCTGTTGGCAGATAGCGCGGATCTGGTTTGAATCGGTTACATCCAAGGGCATGATCCGCACATTGGGCATTGCCGAAAGCTCTCCGGCTTTGTCCGGATTCCGCATGGTGGCTATGACTTGCCAGCCTTTTAACGCGAAAAGTTTAGCGGCTGCCATGCCAATCCCTGAAGAAGCGCCAGTTATGAAAATTGTGGGCATAAATCCTCCATAATTTGACAAAAAGAGGAAACAGCAGTTACATAGCACAAAGAGAGCAAAAGATGCAATAAATATACGATATTTTTTACAGGTAACAAAAACTGCCCAACTGTTTCATAGGTCGAAAAATGCAACGGAATGCCTGGAACAACCAGCGAATTCAAACCACATTGCGGAATATACACGATGCCTTCTATAAGCTTATGCTTGAAAAAAATTATGATGCCATAACGGTTTCCGATTTATGCGCGGAAGCTCAAATTGGCAGAAAAACATTTTATATGTATTATTTTTCTCTGGATTCTCTTTTGGAAGAAATATTGGAATCAATGGCTAAAGAATAGGTGGTGAATCAAAGTTTCAGTTGATGGCATTTAACCTATTGGAATAATACACTTTAAAATAGCAAGTCTGGATTTTTGATACACTACCGAAATTCCTACAGAAGAACCAGATATTTATAACGAAGCCGACCACGATGGCATGC
>CAJUMQ010000014.1 GCA_910587035.1 uncultured Desulfovibrio sp.
CCCTTGAATGGACAGACACCCCGCCAACCGAGCGGGGTTTTTATTTTTGTCGGGAACCTGGGCAGCCTTATGACATTATCTGGTTTGAGCCAGGCATGAAGCTGGCGGACAGAGAGACTCGATGGGCTGGTCCGATTCCCTTGCCTGCGGAGAGAGCATGAAAGATCGTTTTTTACGGCGTTCAGAAATAGCGGAGCTGTTCAATGCCAGCAGCACAGTGGCGGCGGAGTTCCTGGCCAGAAAAGGCGTCCACCCCATAGATCTGGGCCGTGGGCGAGGCAAAGGCCCCCGGTGGCTGGAATCCGCTGTCATGGCAGCCCTGCCGGCCATCCATACAGCTGCCCAGCCGAAGCCAAAAAAGCAACGCACCCCCAAACCGCCCGCAGGACTGACAAAGCATGTGCAGGATATGACGCCCAATGAGCTGGCGGAATTCCTCAAAGCCCACCCATATAAACGCGAACCTCAGATCTTGACCCCATGCCAGACGACCCAGTAGCATTTAGGCGGGCACATTTGGCATGGTGGAGACTTCATCATGGCAATACGCGAACGCAAGGGCCGCGCAAGCCCTTATCAGGTTTACTGGAATAATCCATTCACCGGCAAGCGCGAAAGCGTAAATTTTGCCACAAAGGAAGAAGCATTAAAGCATGACTCCCTCATCAAACACCGGCTGAAGTTTGAGAGGGAGTCATTCCGGAAAGAGGATGATGATAATGAATCGGAAGAAAAAATCACGCTGGAACAAGCATATCTGCTCTATCTGCGTGAAAAGCAGTTTAAAACAGCGGATTTAAAACGTCAACTATCAGAAATGAGGATTATATTAAAGCTTATAGGTAGCATGGAATTAAAAAAAATTGATCATGGCATCATCTTAAAATTAAAAGATGACATTGTAAGAAACTCTCCAACTACAACAACTGCTCACAAACGATTAGCAGTTTTAAGAGCAGTGTTAAACTGGGCTGCGGAAAATGAATTGTGTTGTGCAGTGAAATTCCCCAAATTGCCGCCACTAATCTATAGAAATAATATTCCACCTACTGGAAATGAAATTTTATCAATGCTTAGGGTTGCGCCAGAACATATCGCCAGAGTGATTATTATTGGATCACAATGCGGCTTGAGAGTTGGCCCCTGCGAAATGTTTCAACTTAAATGGCAGGATATAGATCTGAACAATAATATACTTGTCGTTCATGGGGCAAAGAAAAACTTGAAAAGCCTTTGGCGTGAAATACCAATCAGGCAGGAACTTGCTGCAATTTTACGAAAATGGCATCAGGCAGACATGAAGTTATCCATTGAACATGTCATCCATTATAGATGTAATCCTGTTCAGAGCATTAAAAAAGCCTGGCGTAACATGCTGGCGGCTGCTGGAATAACACGCAATATACGGCCATATGATTTGCGTCATGCCTTTGCCACAGAGCTTATTGCAGCCGGAGCAGATATTGGAACAGTGGCAAAATTGATGGGACATTCCACACCGAATATGGTGTTATCCCACTATCAATATGTCATGGACACGCAAAAAAGGGCTGCGATTGAGCGTTTGCCAGAAATTCAATATGTGCCCAAATTCATGTGTCCAAAAAATGAGGGGCTGCAAAATTGTTTGCAACCCCTTGAAATAGTTGGTGGGCCCACCAGGATTTGAACCTGGGACCAACCGGTTATGAGCCGGTAGCTCTGCCAACTGAGCTATAGGCCCGCCGAAATGTTTTGTAATGAATCTCCATTTGCCTGTCAATGAAAAAATGGGCATCATGCTGGGCTGACGCGCTAAATCCGCATGGCTGCCCAAAAATGTTTCATAGCGGGAGATGCTTTGTAATGTTTGCCTTTTAACTGCCTTTAACTGTGGTTATTTTTAGCAGATTCATCGTAATTGCCCCGCAATATTGCCAAGTTTTTTGCAGCATTCCGGGTGCGCGCGGCTTTTATCTTCATCGCACATAGAAATGCCAATGAAGAGCATTTTCAATTTTACAATGATATCGTATTGCGCATGATGCAATATGGAAATGTTGGCAGACTGATTGCATTAACCTGACTCACCTTGTGCGGAGCTGGGGCATTTGGACAAAAAAGTTATTCGTTGGGCGGCCAGATGTCTGGATCCTTGCCGGTGCGCCCCTTGCCTCCGGGAAGATCGATAGCCGTCATTATTGCCATTTGGCTTTCGTCAAGTGAAAAATCAAATATGTCGGCATTTTCCAGAATGCGTTCGGGATGTACAGACTTCGGGATTGGCACAAGATTGCGCTGGATTTGCCAGCGCAATATGATTTGGGCTGGCGTTTTGTTCATGGCAACAGCCATTTCCGAGATTTGCGGAATGTCTGTTGCTGCGCCTCGGCCCAGAGGCGCCCAGGATACAACCTGGATTTTGTTTTGCGCGCAAAAATCGCACAGCTCCCTTTCCTGATAGTGGGGATGGACCTCAATCTGGTTGATGGCTGGCCAGAGATTGAAATGATTGTATAAATCCTCCAGATGCCAGCGCATGAAGTTTGAAACGCCCAGAACACGGATTTTGCCTTTTTCACGCTCCTTGAGCAATGTTTCAAAGGCTTTCAGACGCAAATTGTGATTCAAGCCTGGCCAGTGCAGCAGATATGCGTCCAGATATTCAAGGCCAAGATCTCGTAAACTTTCATCAAGCGCCTTTTGCGGGTTTCCAAACTGTGTAGGCCAGATTTTGGAAACTATAAAAAGTTTATCGCGACCAATTTTACAGCCCTTTAAAACTGCTCCCACAGCTTTTTCATTTTTATAGAATGACGCATTATCAATTTGACGGTAACCAGCCGCCAGCGCCACAGGAAGGGCCTTGAATACATCATCCTCTGTGGCCTTATATACACCATATCCATAACCGGGCATCCGGTTGCCATCATTCAGCTCCAGAGTGTCAGATATTTTTTCTATCATTGGCCACCCCATGCAAGGGTTCTAGAATTCAGATAAGTGATTGGGAAATTACAAAATTTTGTGTTCAGTAAAACTGGATGAAAGTCTGCATATTTTCCAGATTTGGGGATGGGGTCAGGAGCATTGCTTCTTCAGATATCATAAAACCGCGGTTTATGCGCCTGTGGAAAGCCAGTGTCTTGTGAATATAGAGCGCAACATTTCTCCACTGACAATCTGTCTTGTGGCCACGGAAAACAGGGCGAGCCGTTTTTGATGCCGCATGGTGGCTATGGAGACAAAACCGGCGTCCATGAGACACTTGCGCAGTACTTTTTCCGTAAAGCCTGTGCGATGCGCCATATGGGTGTGTCCCATGGCCAGGGAAGGCCTGTGACCATATATTATATCCATGGGCGCAATGGGTCCGGCCGGACTTGTGTAGGCAATATCAGTGAGCATGTCCTTGGCCACAAGATCGCAAACAGACTGAAGATCAGGGCAGGTTATCAGCAGATAGCCGTCATTTTTAAGCACGCGCATGAATTCCGCCATGGCCAGAGGCACCTCATGCCAGGCAAGATGCTCAAGATTATGGCTGGAAAAAATGGCATCCACACTGGCATCTTCAACATTTTGCATATTGGTCATGCTGGAAATGATGTCGGGTGCGGAGCCAGGATCAATATCCAGGCGGGTTTCATGCCAATCATCAGGGCTAAATCCGAATGTGCCGAGAATATGCTCGCTGCCGGAGCCTATATGAAGTAAGGTTTTCATGTGTAAAGGTATATTTAACGGCCCCGGTTTATCCACCAGGCAGGATCAACATGCCCATACCACCAGTCATTGGGGTCAGCGGCAAGTATGGCTTCTGCCAGTTGCCGCCCCTGTGGGGTCTGAAGCCTTTTAAGTGCGCTGTCCAGCCATTCTCTGGCAAACTCGTTGCCTCTGTATAATTCAAGCCGCAAGTTGCGGATCAAATCCAGCTGATCCGCATCATTGGCCAACTTGGCTTCCAGACTGGCATTTGCCTCCAGTTCATCGTAGCAGGCCAGTATCCGCTCTTCAAGACCGGTGCCGTCCACGGCATCACAAAGCGCATCCCTTGCGCGACATGTGTCATAGCGGTGGTTGACGTAATTAAAATCTCCAGTGCGCGCCTCATGCAGATCATGGAAAAGACACATGAAAGTGACTTTTGCCACATCCGCGCCAGCCAGCGCGGCAAGGGTAAAGCCAATGATACTTGCGCCATAAGAATGCTCGGCAACATTCTCCCGGCCACTGCCGAGAAAGGCGAAGCCACTGCGGGGAGTGCGTTTGAGCATGGCCGCTTCGTTTATGAAATCCGCCAGTCTCCCGCTCTGTCTGGCGGGAATGCCATCTTCTTTTTTCAAACCTGTATCCAGTAAAAGATTGGTTTCGGGAGGCCCAGACGGCCCCCCTTCCTTTAAAAAAGCATCCGCTATACACCCTGGGCTATCATTGCATCGGCCACCTTGCGGAAGCCGGCAATATTGGCGCCCATGACAAGATTTCCGGGCTGGCCAAATTCGGTGGCTGTAGCGGCAGCATTTGCGTAGATATTTTCCATAATGCGCTTTAGCTTGGCATCAACGGTGTCAAAATCCCAGATTTGCATGCTGGCGTTCTGCTCCATTTCAAGCTGGCTGGTGGCTACGCCGCCGGCATTGGCAGCCTTGGCAGGCCCGTAGGCAATGCCGGATTTTACAAACTCGTGCACAGCGTCCAGGGTTGAGGGCATATTGGCGCCCTCGGCCACACATTTGCAGCCATTTGCAAGCAGAGCCTCGGCATCGGCCTTGTTGAGCTCGTTCTGGGTGGCGCAGGGGAAGGCAGCAAAACAGGGGACGGACCATACGGCATTGCGGCCGTTGGGATAGTCAGCCACTGGCGTATAATGGGCTGAAGGCACCAGCTCGGCATATCTTGTGAGGGATGCGCGCTCCACTTCCTTCACCTGCTTCAACACTTTCACATTTATACCATTGGGATCGTGGATCATGCCCCTCGAATCACAAACAGTCACCGGCTTTGCGCCAATTTCAAGCAGTTTCTGGCAGCAGTAGATGGCGACATTGCCAGCGCCCGAGACAACGCAATCCTTGCCGGCCAGGGTTTCCTTGCGATCAGCAAGCATTGCCTGGGCAAAATAGACGACACCAAAGCCAGTGGCCTCTGTGCGGGCGAGAGAGCCACCAAAGAGGAGGTTTTTACCTGTCAGGACGCCTTCGTAGCGGGTGGTGATACGTTTATACTGACCATAAAGATAGCCAATCTCGCGGCCGCCAACGCCAATGTCTCCGGCGGGCACGTCAATGGTGGGTCCAATATGCCGATATAATTCTGTCATGAAAGCCTGGCAGAAACGCATAACCTCCATGTCCGATTTACCTTTGGGATCAAAGTCGGATCCACCCTTGGCGCCGCCAATGGGCAGCCCTGTGAGCGAGTTTTTGAAAATCTGCTCGAAACCAAGAAATTTGAGGATGCCAGGATTTACGCTGGGATGCAGTCTCAATCCGCCCTTGTAGGGGCCGATGGCGGAATTATACTGGATGCGATAGCCGCGATTAACCTGAATTTCGCCCTTGTCATCAACCCAATCCACACGGAAACTGATTGCTCTTTCAGGCTCGGTTATCCGTTCGAGTATCCTGTTTTTCTCATAGATACCATTTTTTTCCAGAATGGGGGTCAGGCTTTGCAAAACCTCCTGGACAGCCTGGAGAAAAACAGGCTGGTAAGAGTATTTTTCCTTGAGGTTTTCCATTACCTTTTCTGCATAGGTCATCGAGTTTTTCCTTTTTGTTTATTGCTTTGGCCGTGATTTTGCGGCCATATTGCCTGTGTTTATCAATTGGGCTGCCATGTGGGGGTGCCGGGCAACTGGTCCGGCGCTGGCCTGGGCAATGGGGGATCCACATAATTGCCTTTTTCATCAATGCCTGGCGGGGCCGGTGTAAGCAATTTGGCGGGAACCTCGCCAGGGCCGGGCATGGCGAGGGTTTCCGGATTTATGCTGTACCAGGCGAACCACATGGAATAAACTCCATAATACTGTTTCATGGTTGCTCCGGCCATATTGCCGCTGACCGCGCGACCTGTCGCCGTATTCCACACACTGCGTGTGGTGAGATCCTCAAGTTTTCCGTTGCGCAGTATGAACAGAAACGGATCGGCCCAAACCTGGCGGTCGAAGATGCGGATAACGTCAAGATTTCTGTCATGCACGGCAAGCAGGGCATGAGTGCCCATGAAAAAATTTACTGCGCCGTTTTTCTTTACATAGTTTATATCGACAGCCATGAGCAGATTGCCAAGTTCCAGGCACAGCATCGGCGTTTTTTTGGGAAAGCGGTTATCCAGCCTGCGCACTGCATAGGCCAGGATGTCATTGTCATAATATGTTCCCTTTTTCTGGTAGCTCCCATACGGGTCGCGGCCATAGGGACGTCTGCCCCTGGGTCTGGCCAGGACAGGCGCGTCTGGATATACCCTTTTGGCTGCCTCCCAGTTGGTCCAGTACACAGGTATAGTGGGCATGCCATGTCCGATAAGCGGGCCGTCAAAGGCCATGCCTGTTTCCTGCAGCCAAAGGCTGCCTGTATTGCGATCCATCAGGACGCTGTTGCCGTCGTAGAGAAAACCGTAGAATGAGCCGTCATTTTCATGACCCTCAACATCGAAAATCAGATTTGCCCCCTGCATTGTGGCATCATAGGCCATCAGGGTGCCGGTTATGGGGCAGTAGGTGATTGCATAGGCGTGATCATTTACAAGCTCATTGACCACCTGGTGCCATAGCATGTATTGCTGGGGATAAATGCGGGGGCCATCGGGTAACACCGCTATGAAAACGGGTTCGTCAGCCGTAAGTTTGAGGTCGGCCTCCCTTGTGGTGTCGTAATTGGGCCTGTAGAGGGATGTAATCGGACCAGGCAGAGGAATTGGCTGGACAAATTGCATTATTTGCGCCAGCTGTTCCATATTTTGGGGCCTTGCGTGACAGCAGGGCGCAAAAAGGGACATGGCCCACAAAAATGCCAGAATGGCAAGCAAGAATTTGGCCATTTTCAAGAGGCTATCTCCTTTGGCAGATAACAGCCAAAAATATAGTCGCGCAGTGCCTGTGGCCAGCAACGTGGTTTTTTGCCAATGAACTCCGAAAGCTTGGTGTTATCCAGAACCGAATTTACTGGGCGGGTGGCCTTTTGGGGCCATTGTTCGGAACGAATTGGGACGATGCGTGCGGGCACATTTGCCAGAAGGGCTGCCTCTGATGCCAGCTCGCACCAGCTGGCATGGCCGCTGTTGACGGCATGCCAGATACCGGTGGCTCTTTTTTCCGCGAGGGGAATGCTCCAGAGCGCGAGGTCCGGAGCATAGGTGGGGGAGCCGATCTGGTCAGTCACCACCTGAACCGTATCCTGCTTTTTGCAGATATCGAGAATGGTTCGCACGAAATTTTTACGTCCCGGGCCAAAAAGCCAAGCTGTACGGACCACGCAGGAACGCTGGGGCAGCAGCCCAAGAACGGCTTTTTCACCTTCCAGCTTGGTTTTGCCGTAAACGCTCGCAGGGCAAGGGGTGTCTGTTTCCCGCCATGGTTCCGCATGCTGGCCCGAAAAAACAAAGTCAGTGCTGTAATGCACAAGATGTCCCTTGTCCATGGCAGCAATAATTCGCGCAAGGCCATCCGCAAAAGTGCGATTTACCTCCAGAGCCTCTTCCGGATTGTCCTCGGCGGCGTCAACCTGGGTCCAGGCAATGGTATTGAAAATAACATCCGCATTGGCGGCTTCCAGTTCTGAACGCAAAAAGTCAAGATCTGGCAGCCTGCCATTTTCCCTGCCCAGGCTTTGGGACTCCCAGCCGGCGGATGCGAGAGTTGCCATGAGCGATTTGCCAAGCAGGCCGGTGGCGCCGCCCAGAACCAGAGCTTTGGGCATGTTATCCTCCAATGTTGAGGCCGGATTGTAGCCCTCTTCTCCCTGCCTTGCAATATTGGTGATCCTGGGTTGTATCAATTTATGGCTGGTCCGATGCCGGGATTGACAAGACTGCCCCGCCACGGAGGTTGAGGACATCAATATGCCAAAAAATGGAATTTTGTGTTTCACAATCAGGTGAATGCTTGACTAAACAGTGCTGGAATGAAAAAATTTTTTCAGATGGAGGTAATCCATGCAGGTTAATTAACCCGGAGAATGTGATGCCCGGGCTGCCCAGCATAATAGAGATAATGTCATTCACGCTTTGATGCTGCGGTTTGTTGTTATAAAAATATACATATGCGTCATACCGTCAGAGCGGATGAGGCGGCCAATGGCGAACAGCAAAACCGCGTTTTGCTGTGAAAAGCCAGGCCGTATGGTTGAAACTGGGACAATTAATTAAATTTTATTTGCCAGACAGCAGGGGGCCATATGGCGCAAATTGCATTTGACACTTTGGAATACAGCAATCGCCTCCAGGCTGGCGGAATACCCAGAGAACATGCCGAAGCCATAGTACAGGCTAATGTAAAAGCGCTAAAAGATCTGGTGGAAATGCAACAGCTTGTCACCAAGAATGATCTTGCCCTGGCAAAGAACGAACTGGAAGCACAAATCACCGAAACCAGGAACAATCTTGAAGCACAAATCACCGAAACCAGGAGCAATCTTGAAGCACAGATTGTGGAAACCAGAAATACTCTTGAAATGAAACTTGCTGACAGCAAACATGAATTGCTCAAATGGATCATTGGTCTTGCTGCCGCGCAGATTGCCCTTATGGCGGCAATATCCGGTATCGTCATAGCGGTGCTAAAAAATTGAGTTATATGTGGGCACAATCTGTTTTTATGCGCATAGAGATTGAAAATTTGTAGTGTGAATGACCGTCAATGTGCCAAAGATATTGGGACTCCTCCATTTGTAATGGGAACAATCTCCCATTTGTCGCGCCCTGCCTGACCCGGTTATCTTTCCCCGATCAGATTCTGGCTCCTGGCCAATTGTTTCCTGTCCCATTTCAAAACTATTTTAAAAAATAGCACTTTATGAAGGAGCAGATAATGGGCGAGGTCTCAGGCCTGCTTTCTCTTTGCCTGAACAGAATGGGAGGAGATGCTGCTTTTCCATTTGACTTGACGCAGATGGCAGGTGCCAGCAGGATTTTGAGGCTGTATGGGCATGTGCCAACGCCATTGCATGATCTGCCAGCTCTGGTGAAACGGCTGGGACTGCAAAAAATACTTGTAAAAGATGAATCCCTGGTCTTGGGGCTGCCAGCTTTCAAGGCCAGAGGCGTGTTTAATGCCATGGCAAGCCTTGCGGACAGCTGCCAGAAGCTATTTGTTGCCGCCACGGACGGGAATCACGGTCTGGCCCTCGCCACCGCCGCCAGACGTATGGGCCATGTGGCGCGGATATTCATGCCAAAGGGCTCGCCAGTGCGTATCCAGCAGGCCATTGGGGAATGTGAGGCCATATGCGAAATTACTGAATGGAACTATGATGACACTGTGCGCTTTGCCAGTGATTTTGCGCAAAAAGAAAATGGCATTCTGGTGCAGGATACTGCATGGTCTGGTTATGAGCAGATTCCCGCATTGATAATGGCTGGATATGGCACGATGGCTGCGGAAATTCTGGAAACCGGCGCCAGGCCAACCCATGTTTTTTTACAGGCAGGCGTGGGTTCCTTTGCCTCTGCCTTTATTGCCGCATATGTCATGCTTGCCGGAGAACAATCCTTGCCGCGGTTCATATGCGTGGAACCTGAAGCTTCCGCATGTGTTTTTAAATCCATTTGCGCCGCTGATGGCAAAAGCCATCCCGTAAAGGGCGAACTTGCCACATTCATGAATGGGCTGGCCTGCGGGGAACAAAGCAGTCTCGCATGGCCCATTCTGCGCGGCCATCTTTTTGCTGCCTGCTCGTGCGTGGACAGCCTGGCCAGGCGCGGCATGGAATTGCTGGCCAACCCCCAGGGCAAAGATCCTGCCATTGATAGCGGCCCCTCCGGGGCTGTTCCCATTGGCGCGCTGGAATATCTGTCGCAAAGCATGGAATCGCGGGCCCGGCTGGGGCTTGATGACAATTCCACTGTGCTGCTGATCAATACGGAAGGCTCAAGGTTTTTTCGTTAAATTCAAGATTTGACACATGCTTTGTGTATCCGTACGGTTTAAGTCATTTTTAACTTTAATTTTTTCCAAGATTTTGTGCATTGCGCAAAGAATAGGTCATCTGACAGAATCATTTATCTTTTTCAACAATATTAAACGCTATTTTTTGTGGACATTTTTGCCAATCCCTTTATGCTTTTTCCATATTGAGATTTTAACGGTTACATGTGCACATAAGAAATAATATTTATTTTATTCCAAGCGGGTGCCATATGAAAATTTCATTTCTTGGCGTTGGCAACATGGGCGCGCCATTGGCGGAGAACATGCTTGCCGCGGGGGAGGATCTGGCCATTTATACCAGGCGCAGGGATTGCGCGGACAGATTTGCCGGTCATGGCGCAAGGGTTGTTGCCAATATTCCGGATCTTGGCGACTGCGATGTGCTCTGCACCTGCCTGCCCATGCCGGAGGATGTGGTGAACGCGGTCACAGGCACGGATGGCCTGTATGAGCATATGCGGCCAGGATCAATTCATCTGGAATTCAGCACCATAGCGCCGGAGACGGCCAGAATGCTTGCCACGGCCGCAAAAGAGAAGGGTATTGGCTATGTGCAGGCCACAGTGAGCAAGACGCCACAGGTGGCCAGGGAGGGCAAGGCACCCTTTTTTGTGGGCGGGGATGCCAGATCGGTTGCTGTTGTCATGCCGCTTCTTGCCAGAATTGGCCAGCCCACAGATTTAAAGACCACAGATGCCGCATGCGGCATGAAGCTGCTCAGCAATCTCATGGTGATGTCCAATGTGGCCATCATAGCGGAGGGTATGCGGCTGGGGCAGCTGGCTGGCATAGAGGCCCATGAGCTGGTGCGGCTGCTTCTAAACACTGGCGCGGCCAGTTTTCAGCTGCAGGCGCGCGGGCCAATGATTGCGGATGATGATTATGAGGCCAGGTTTGCCGTAGATCTGGCTGCCAAGGATTTGCGTCTTGGCTGCGCCATGGCAAAAGAGCTTGGCTATGAGCCAAAAATGATTGCCCAGGCCCACGACTACATGCACCAGGCCCATGATGAGGGGCTGGGCAGTGAGGATATTTGCGCTCTATACAAGATAATGCGGCCGGCATAAATGGCGAAATTATGGCATATGCCTGTTGAAAACTGGCATATGCGCCCAGGCGCGGTAGCGGACATGGCGGCCAGTGGCGAACAGCAAAATCGCGTTTTGCTGTGAAGCTCCAGGCCTTATGGCTGAATCGCAGAGAGCCTTTCATCTGATGAATGCTCTAGGGGATGCATCCCCCTATCTTGAGCACCCGCATAAGCACCAGAATACCCCACAGCAGGACAAGCAGCCTGCCTGCTGTGAGGTATTTTCGCCATTTGATGTTGCGCCAGTTCAGAGGGCAGCTCCTGTCAGCAGCCCAGATCCCAGTCCAGGCCAAAGGCGTCGTGCAGGATGCGCACGGCCAGCTCCACATATTTTTCCTGAATAAGAATTGTGATTTTGATTTCGGAGGTGCTGATCATAAGGATGTTGATGCCCTCCTGGGTCAGGGCGGCAAATGCCCTGGCCGCCACGCCGGAGTGGTTGCGCATGCCCACGCCGATGGCGGACACCTTGGCCACGCTCACATCGTGCAGCACCTTGTCCGCGCCGATCTCCCTGGCGACATTTTCCATAATCTCCAGAGTCTGGGACAAATCCTTGCGGGGAATGGTGAAGGTCATGTCCGTGTGGCCATCCTGGCTGGTGTTTTGCACAATCATATCCACCAGGATGCCCTGTTCCGAAAGGGGGCCAAATACGGCGGCGGCCATTCCCGGCACATCAGGCACCGCGGCAAGAGTTACCCTGGCCTGATCCTTGTCATATGCAATGCCAGAAACAAGAACCGCTTCCATGGTCGAATCCTCCTGAGTCACAAGTGTTCCCGCATCATCGCTGAAGGTTGAGCGCACATACACTGGCACCCTGTATTTTTTCGCAAACTCCACAGAGCGGATGTGCAGCACCTTGGCGCCCATGCTGGCCATCTCCAGCATTTCGTCATAGGCTATGCGTTCCATTTTGCGCGCGGACGAGCATATGTTGGGATCTGTGGTATAGACGCCATCCACATCCGTATAAATCTCGCACAGCGTGGAATCCAGGGCTGCCGCAAGGGCCACAGCGGATGTGTCAGAGCCGCCCCGGCCCAATGTCGTTATTCTGCCATCCCTGGTGCAGCCCTGAAAGCCTGCCACCACCAGCACGTCATTGTCTGCAAGCTGTTTGAGCAGCATTTCCTTGTCAATGGAGAGAATGCGCGCGCGGCCAAAATCATCATCCGTAATGATTGGTATCTGCCAGCCGAGCATGGAACGGGCCGAGAGCCCAATATCCTTGAGGAGCATGGCGAAAAGACTGACAGAGACCTGTTCGCCCGTTGAGACAAGGACATCACATTCAGCCTTGTCCGGAGCCGGGGACCAGGCATCGGCAAGGGCCAGGAGATTGTTGGTCTCGCCAGCCCTGGCCGAGAGCACGGCAATCACCTTGTCGCAACGTTTGAGGCCATCCCGCACTTTTTCCCTGACCATTTTCATGTTTTCAAGGGTTGCCACGGATGTGCCACCGAATTTTTGTACAAGAATTTTCATCACCTTATCCATAACATATTTGGCGTTGCTGCAGGCATCAGGAGGATGGCAGCGAGGAGCGCATTTTTTCCAGAAGCCGGGCACAATCCTCCCCGGCCGCTTTCACATCAAGCAGGCGCACATAATTGTCCATACTGAAATTAATGTCCAGATATTCCGGGGGCATTTCCCTAGCTGGAAAATACTGTGCCCATTCCACCAGCACCAGCATTGAGCCGTCATCAAGGGCTTCGTATATCTCATCGGGAATACTTTGGCGGCAGCGATAGAGATCGCAATGAAGCATGGGAGGCGTGGTGGGATATATGTTGTAAATTGTAAAGGAGGGGCTGGCAAACTCGCATTGCCCGGAGTTTGGCAAATTTGCCAGTATGGCTCCCGCAAGCGTTGTTTTGCCGCAGCCGAGATCGCCGGTCAGAAATATTGCCGGTGGCCGCTCCTGGCTGACGCCAGTTGCGATAAGGCGCCCCAGACGGCGCGTGGCCTCAAGATTCTCCAAAATCAGGGCCATGGCATTCTGTCTCCCACTGGCTCGCGCCTGTTGAGTTCTTTCACAAACTGGCGCGCCGTGGCAAGGGCATCCGCCAGCCTGGATGCCCTTGCGCCCCGATCGGGATAATCCCTTGAAATCTGCAGTCCGGCAACTGTATGCATGGCTATGGCCATGGCGGCCGCGCCTGGCGTGTCATCCTTAAAATCAGGCAACCCAAGGAGAGCTCCGGCACAACCGCTCAAGACATCGCCGGCGCCACCAATGGCCAGCTGGGGAATGTCATAGGGGCAGAGCAGGACAGGCAGGTCCGTCCTTGAGGCAATGGTGGCCGCTCCTTTCAATATTACCATGGCTTTTGAGAATTTACACAGCTCCAGCAGGGCATTTGTCCTGTCTTTCTGGATGTCCCTGCTTGCGCAGCCGAGCAGGGCAGCAGCCTCGCCAGGATGCGGGGTAAGAATGTCACGGCTGGTGATTTTGGCTGCCAGCCCGGGCTCATGTGCGAGAATCACAAGGGCATCGGCATCAAATACAGTGGGCGGCCTTTGGGGATCATCAAGAATGGCCGCCAGAAAGGTCGCGCTTTCTGCGCACCGGCCCATGCCCGGGCCAGCCACCAGGGATGTTATGCCGTAAAAAAGGCCGTCTGTATTGTCTGGCCATTTTGTGGGGGATGCCGGGGGCGCGTTTCTGGTCATGATTTCCGGCCAGCCATTTTTGATCAAGGGCAGGTTTTGCGCTGGCGCGCATGCGCTCACCAGGCCGGCGCCAGCCCGCAGGGCTGCAGCGCAGGCCAGATGTGCGGCTCCGGATGTGCCACCGGCTCCTCCCACAACCAGAACATGGCCAAAGGCGTTTTTATAACTGTTGGCTGGCTGGGTCTTCGGTTGCAGCAGCAGACGGCCATCTATAAGCCGGCAGGATGCGGGCCAGTCCAGATGCGAGCCAAAGGGGAGGCCTATACCGCGCACATGGATGTCGCCGGTCCATTTGCGGGCGCAAGGCAGCAGCAGGCCCGGCTTTGCGGCAGCCAGGGTGACTGTGGCATTTGCCCGGACAGCCAGAGGCGAAGCCTCGCCGGTGAGGGAATTGAGGCCTGATGGCGTGTCTATGGCCAGAACCCAGGCGCCAAGGCTTGCGGCCAGGGTGTTCAGAATGTCGATGACCGCCTGCATCCTCGTGTTCAGGCTGCCATGAAAACCTGTGCCAAGCAGCCCATCAACAATAATTTTGGGCGCTTGCCCGAATTTGGCCCACAGATGTTCCCAAAAAAATTGCAGGGTGGGATTTTCCGGTATCCCGATAAATTCAACGCCGTCCTCTCTGGCCAGGTTTGCATGCCAGGCGCAGGCGCCGGCAAGATCCTCCTGCGCCTTGATATGGAAGATCAGGGGCAGGGCCCCGGCATCTTTTAAGTGGCGCCCCAGGGCGGCTGCATCGCCGCCATTGTTGCCGGCGCCCATGAACAGGCAGACAGGCAGTCCCGCCAAACCGGAAAAGCTGGCATCCAGAAAGGAAAATATGGAGCGGGCGGCATTTTCCATGAGCATGTTGTCGGGAATGCCAAAATCAATGGCGCTTTTGTCCCACAAGCGCATTTCCGCCGGGGCTGGCAGGTGGGGCATGCCTTGCGCGATGTTTTTCAGCATCATTCCTCCATTATGACCAGGGCCAAG
The DNA here is from genome assembly GCA_910587035.1 of uncultured Desulfovibrio sp. Taxonomy (GTDB): domain Bacteria; phylum Desulfobacterota; class Desulfovibrionia; order Desulfovibrionales; family Desulfovibrionaceae; genus Desulfovibrio. The sequence goes on from CAJUMQ010000014.1 coordinate 14,880, forward strand.
GCGCAGGCACGCTCATGGCTGATGGAAACATGAAATTTGCGAATGCCACGGCAAGTGGCATATGCCAATGCCGGACCATGCAGCCTGAGAAATGGCGCTCCCGACTGGGAGCGCAGGGTCTCGATGTCCCTTGGGCCAATGCCATGGGCGAATCCGCAGCCAAGGGCCTTGACTGCGGCCTCCTTGGCAGCGAAGCGGCCGGCGAGATATGCCGCTGGCCTGGGGGGGAGCGCGGCGCTTTCGGCTTCGCCAAAACAGCGCTTTAAAAAATGGCTGCCGTATTTTTCATAAATGGCCGCCATGCGCGCAATCTCTACAAGATCAATTCCTATGCCTGCGATCATTTGTCTGCGAATATTTGCGGGCCGGGGAATGCCCAAAAATCCGGGAGTATGAACATTGCTTGATTGAGGGGTAAAATTGTCATAAATATCTATGCCGTAAACAGGTATGTTGACTCGCTGCCATACCTGACGTCAAGTGCGCCTGGCAGATAAAAAAGGTGGTATGTCATGAAACTTTGCATAGTTGGTACCGGGTATGTTGGTCTTGTCACTGCGGCCTGTTTTGCTGAAATGGGCAACGATGTCACCTGCGTGGATGTCAATGAGAATATTGTCCGCAGCCTGAATGAGGGCAGGGTGCATATTTATGAGCCTGGCCTGGATGGCATGGTGAAAAGAAACCATGGCGACGGGCGTCTGAAATTCACCACGGATATTGCCAGGGGTCTTGAAGGGGCAGACTGCGTATTCATCTGTGTTGGCACCCCGCCCCTACCCGATGGCTCCTGCGATCTTGGCTATGTGCGAGAGGTTGCCGCCGAAATTGGCCAGTACATGAAAAAAAGCCTGGTGGTGGTTGATAAATCCACAGTGCCCGTGGGCACAGCGGACATGGTGCGGGGCATAATGGAGGCCGAGCTGGCAAAAAGAGGGGAGAATATACCCTTTGAAGTGGTGTCAAACCCCGAATTTCTCAAGGAGGGAGACGCCATATCGGACTTCATGAAGCCGGATCGGGTGGTCATAGGCACATCCTCGCCCCAGGTGGCGGATCTGATGCGGGAGTTGTACGCGCCATTTGCGCGCACGCGGGATAAAATAATCATCATGTCCGTGCGCAGCGCCGAAATGACCAAATATGCGGCCAACTGCATGTTGGCCACCAAAATTTCATTTATCAACGAGATTGCCACCATCTGCGAAAATGTGGGCGCAGACGTAAGGGAGGTCAGAACCGGCATTGGCTCGGATTCCCGCATCGGCTACCAGTTCATATATCCGGGGCTGGGTTATGGCGGCTCCTGCTTCCCCAAGGATGTGAAGGCGCTGATCGAAACAGCCCAGAAGGCCGGGGTTGAGCCATTGCTGCTGAATGCTGTGGAAACAGTGAACATGCGCCAGAAAAAGCATATGGCTGCCATAATAGCGGACTACTTCAGCCACCAGGGCGGAGTGGCCGGCAAGACACTTGCGCTGTGGGGGCTGGCATTCAAGGCCAATACAGATGACATGCGGGAGGCTCCGGCCATTGAGATAGTCAATGCCCTCACAGGCATGGGCATGAAAATCAGGGCCTTTGACCCGGTGGCCGCGGACAATGCCAGAAAAATTTTCGCGGGCAACAGCCTTGTGGAAATCTGCTCCGAGCAGTACGCGGCATGCAAGGGAGCTGATGGTCTGCTTGTGGCCACGGAGTGGAACCAGTTCCGCAATCCGAATTTTTCAAAAATCAGGGAGCTTCTGACTGCGCCAATCCTTTTTGATGGCCGCAACCTCTATTCTCCAGCGGCAATGGCCAAGAGAGGTTTCGCCTATTTCTGCATAGGCAGACGTAATCCTGCCTGATTTAGAACATTTGCCGATTAAAATTGGCAAATGCGAGGCGCTTCTTCTGAAGCTACCGCGCTGACGTTCGCGGAAAATTGAATTTTTCCGCGAAACGCCAGCAGGTATGGCTGAAACGCCTATAGCGTTCCAACTGATACATCTATATTGCCCCGCCGAATGCCATCAGCCAGGCGGCGACAATCACCACATATGCTGCGAGACCGGCCAGACTTTGTGACAGGCCTGGCCAGCCGCGAATGACACGCAGATTTTCATATGCGCCCAGGCAGAATCCTGCAGCAAGGCCGCAAAAATGGGCTGCAAGATCGGTGTTTTTGCCTTCCGTGCCTAGCATTGCCACCAGAGAAAGAGCAGCCGCCGCTGGCATAAGCAGTTTCTTGCCATTTTTTTTGATGGCAAGCCCTGCCATAATGCCCACACACCCAAAAAGAGCTGTGGAAAATCCCACACTGCGGTAGTTTGCGCCATGCAGGAACACACTGGCCGCATTGCCGGCAATTCCAGCCGCAAGGGTCAGCATTATCGCTCTGCCAGGGCCGGTTATGCGCCCAAGCAGGGTGAGAAAGATCGCTCCAAATGCGACATTGCCCGCCAGATGAGGCAGACCGGAATGCAGGGTGAGAGCAGTGGCGGCCCTGTGCCACTGGTGGTGGATTATAACTTTTATGCCATCAAGGGAACCGGCTTTAAGCCAGTTGTCCCCATTGGGCAAAAAAAGGCAATTTTGCCACCAGCCGGCCTGAAAACCATAGATGATGATGAGCGGCAGAACAATAAAGGCCGCAAGAATGGCGCGGGGGTGCAGTGCCCAGGGTGAGTCAGCAGGGAATTCGGCATGATTTTCGCGCGCGAATTCATGCAGTTCATGCCTGGCAATGCCCTCGGCAAGAGGGGAGACATAGATATGCTCCCCCCTGCCGGTATGCTGAATTATAAATGGTATATTTCTGGAATCCAGAACAAGCTGCCAGTCGCGTTTTTGCGCGTGGCTTTTAAACCCTCCTTGCGGGGTCAGCCTGCGCCAGGCGAAAGGCAGCCATCCCGGCCTTCTGCGTATTGCTATACGCCGCAACTGGAAAAATCAGTCTGGAAAATGGCCCGGCGGGTTAATCCTGCCTTTCCACCGGTTTTGTCACAAGGCCGGTGCGGATGCAGCGCGTGCAGACGCGGATGGTGCGCACTGTGCCATCAGGATACTGATGGCGCACATTCTGCAGGTTGGGGGAAAAACGACGTTTGGTCTTGATGTTCGAATGGCTGACCTTGTTGCCCACCTGCGGTTTTTTGCCGCAAAATTCACATTCTTTGCTCATTGTTTCTCTCCAGCTGCTTTGTGCCTTTCTGGCAATAAACCATTGTCAAAAATAATTTCAATCGGGTTATATATGCTTTATTTACATGATTTGCAAGATAAAATTTAATGTCTCGCAGGGGATGCATCTGGATTGCCGGCAGAAGTCAGGGCAGATGCAGAAGGCGCGGACAAATCAGGAGATGGCGCCTGCGAGATTCATGTAATCCTGGCATGAAAGGTTTTCCGGCCTCAGGGATGGGGCAAGTCCCAGCTCTTCAAGCGCCTGCAGAAGGCTTTGCTGCCCATGCTTGCGAAAGATGCCGCCAAGCTGTTTGCGTCTGTTCTGAAAGCACAAATCCAGCAGTTTTTTTAGTGCCCTGGGGTTTTGTGGCCACTGATCCACTGGCAATGGCGTAAATGATACAACTGCGGAATCGACTTTTGGCATGGGCCGGAAATTGCCCGGAGCCACTGTAAACTCCAGGCGTGGCCTGGCATGGCAGCCTGCCCAGACCGTCAGGGCTCCATATGCGCCTGTGCCGGGTTTTGCCGCGAATCTTTGCGCGACTTCCTTCTGAACCATGAAAACAGCCTTGGCATAACTGGCTTTGGCCAGAATATCCCAAATGAGGGGGGATGCCACATTATAGGGCAGATTGCCGCAGATATTCCAGACGCCAAGACTGTTCAGCCTGCTCCAGTCAAATTTCATGGCATCAGCATTGACTATGTCTGTTTTGCCATCCGCAAGGACACCCAGCGTTTTTGCAAGCTCCCTGTCTTTTTCCAGCAGCAGGAGGGCTGCATGAGGGGCCTGGGCAAGATATTTTGTAAGGGCGCCGGCGCCAGGCCCTATCTCCAGCACCAGACTCTCTGGCGCAAGAGGAAGCAGTTTCACTATGCGCTCGCAAATGCCCTGGTTGACCAGAAAGTTCTGGCCCAGACTTTTTTTGGGCTTTGGCGGCAGTGGCATTTCTGGGCGATCTGCCTGCCTCATGGCCTGTCAAAAGTCTTGAATTTCTGGGTAAAGGCGGCTTTGCCCTGGGTTGCGGAGCGCAGGCTTGTGGAAAAGCCGAAAAGTTTGCGCAATGGCGCAAGACCACTTAAATGCCTTGTCTGTCCTTGCGCTGTCATATTTTCTATCCTGCCGCCAGTCTGCTGAAACAGATTGATAACGCCCCCCAGAAATTCATCCGGACAGCCAATTTCCACCTCCATCAGGGGCTCCAGTGTCACAGGCGCGGATTTTTCCAGGGCATCGCGCAGGGCAAGGCTTGCTGCCATTCTTGCCCCTGGCAGGGTCGTCTGGTTTTCTGTCCAGCCAATCCCTTCGATGCGCACACATGCATCAACCACCGGCCAGCCACCCAGAACGCCGCTTTGCAGACTGTCCGCAATTCCTTCCCTTACTGCGTTGACAATCACATCTGGCACGATCTTTCTGGCCTCCTGTGGGTCTTTTGGCAAAAATTCGCCAATCTCCACCACTGTGCCGCTATTACGCGGCAATGGCTCCACGGTGACTGCCACTTCGCCATAATGTCTTTCCTTGCCCAGCTCCCGGTCAAAGACATGTCTGGAGCTGGCAGAGGCAGTGGGTGTCTCCCTGAGCACAACCTGGGGCTGGCCGGATCGGGGAGTTATCCTGTGCTCCCTGGCCAGCCTCTCCAGAACAACCTCAAGATGCAGCTCGCCCATGCCGGAAAGCATGCGCAGTCCGGTTTCTTCATCCATCACCAGCTTGAGTGTGGGATCCTCCTGGAGATAGCGGTTGAGGGCCTCATCGAGAATGCGGCTTTCATCGGCATTTTTGGCTTCCAGGGCTATGGTTATGACTGGCGACTGGGCAGTTATGGGCTCAAGGCTGACCATCTTGCCCTTGCCGCAATAGGTGTCGCCTGTGGCCGCATCCGCAAGACCAACGATGGCAGCTATATCGCCGGCATCCAGCTCGCCAAGCTGTTCGCGCCTGTCGGCATGGATGCGGTAGAGGCGATTTATTCTTTCCTGCCTGCCGCTGCGGGAATTACGCAGGGTTTCACCCTCTTTGATTTTGCCGGCATAGAGGCGCACAAAACAGTTTTTGCGGGCATTTTCCACCACCACCTTGAAGATCAGGGCCACCGCCCCGGCATTGCGGTCTGGCTCAACCTCGATTGTGGCTCCATTTTCCAAAAGGCCTTCGGCCGGGGGCATATCCGCCGGAGATGGCAGCAGGGCGCAAATGCCATCAAGCAATGGCTGCACTCCCATATTGCGGAGAGCTGAGCCGCACCATACGGGCACAATTTTGCAGGCCAGCACCGCTCGGCGCAGGGCTGCCAGAATGTCATCCCGGCCATATTTGCCATCCATCCACAAGGCCAGAAAGGCGTCATCGGCATCGGCCAGCTTTTCCAGCAGCTCATCGCGCCAGGGTGTGGCCTGCTCCGCTTCCATAGCTGTGAAAGGAGTTCTTATGACTGTCTGGCCCTGATCCCGCTGGTCAAATTCCAGTTTTTCATTATTGAGCAGATCAAGCACTCCGCGAAAATCGGCTTCACTGCCCAGGGGAATGGTCATGGCAATGGGATTGGCGCCCAGCTTGTCGCGCATTTCCTGCAGGACTGCTGGAAAATTCGCTCCCTGCCTGTCCATTTTGTTAATAAAAGCCAATTTTGGAATATGAAAATGTTCGGACTGGCGCCAGACTGTTTCTGATTGAGGCTCAACGCCGCCCACAGCGCAAAAAACGCCCACAGCGCCATCCAGGGCCCTCAGACAGCGCTCAACTTCCATGGTGAAATCCACATGGCCTGGGGTATCAACCAGATTTATGCTTTTGTCCTGCCAGTGGCAGGTGGTGCAGGCCGAGGATATGGTTATGCCGCGCTCCTGCTCCTCCGGCATAAAATCCATGGTTGCGGCGCCGTCGTGAACTTCGCCAAGGCGATGGATTTTTTGGCAGTAAAAAAGAATTCTTTCGGAAAGTGTGGTCTTGCCGGCATCTATATGCGCTATTATGCCAATATTGCGCAGGTTGTGGATGTCTGTCATGAGATATGCCGCCAGACAGGCTCGGCCTGCCGTTTAATATTGTTAAATATCGTCAATAGCCGCTTTAGGCAAAACTCCAAAGGCTTTTGATCCTGTCCTGAAACAGGTCATGTCGAGGTGAGGGAAAAGCCAGAAACATTCACAACCTGGTGTGAGCGCAAGTGGGGCAGGGCAGTCTTGGCGGGCGGTTTCCGCAGAGCAAAAAGCCGCATAGGGAGCTTGCGTTGCCGCTCTTGTGAGAATATCCGCGCCATGGGCAAAGACCAGAAGCTGGCGCTCAAAATATTGTGGCTCAAGCAGGAGAATGCGTGGATCCGGTCTCTCGGCGTGGACATCCAGCCCGGCCTCAAGGGCAATATTGCCGAACTGGGCAAGAGATGGATGATATAGTGTTGTGATAACGCCTGATCCAAGGCTGGGGCTGGCGAGAAAGTCGGCAAGATCCGGCAATCTGGAAGTGGGCAGATGAAAAACATCCTCAATGCCGCAAAGCTCAAGGGCCAGCAAGGCACCAGGCACTGGTTGCCCGTCCACACAAATGGCCGCAATATTTTTAATCCCAGCCAGGGCTGGGAGCACCGCAGCAGCGCAGACCCTTGCGCAGGCATCATAGCCGGCGTCAAAAACAATTATGGCCCAATCTGCCGGGCATGTTGTTTTTTCCAGCCAAAAACCGGCATCATTATTTTCAAGTACTGTCTTTTGGATGTCTGTTTCCGGGGTAAAATGGAGACTGCTCAGGGCAATGGCAGTTTTCAGGGCGCAACGGCAGGGCGTGGGGACGCATTCATAGGCGTTTTTGAAGGCATCATCGGATATGCGGCCTTCCTCCAGCCAGTCTGGCGCTTCAAAAGCCATAATAATCAGGGCACCCCTATATTATTTGAATGTTGCCAGCCAGTTTTGAAAATCCTTAAGCTGCGCCTGCACGGATGCCGGACCAGTGCCACCAGGCGTCTCCCGCCTGCGCACGCAGGCTGCATAATCGAGGACGTCATAAACGTCATTTTCAATCAGGGGGGAAATCTTTTGCATCTCATCCAGTGCAAGCTCGCCAATGCCGCAGCCCTTCTGTTCGGCAACTGCTACAATTTTGCCTGTGATGTGATGGGCATCCCTGAAGGGCACACCCCTGGCTGCCAGATAGTCGGCAAGCTCGGTGGCATTGATAAATCCCTTGTGGCAGGCTCTGGCCATGCTTTCGGCATCAAACTGCAGGGCAGGGAGCATGGCGGCCATAATCTCCAGCGACGAAGCCACCGTGCGATCTGTATCAAAAAAACCCTCCTTGTCTTCCTGCATGTCGCGGTCATAGGCAAGTGGCAGGGATTTCATCACTGTGAGGAGGGCCACAAGGTTGCCATAGGTTCTGCCGGTTTTGCCGCGCATCAATTCTGCCACATCGGGATTTTTCTTTTGCGGCATTATGGATGATCCGGTGGAGAAGCTGTCTGGCAGGCGCACAAACCCAAAGGCAGGATTTGCCCAGATGATGATCTCCTCGCACAGGCGCGAAAGATGCATCATGATTACGGAAGCCACAAAAAGCGCCTCAAGCGCAAAATCCCTGTCTGAGACCGCATCCATTGAATTGGAATAGATGCCATGGAAGCCAACTTCTGCCGCAACGCTTTCAGGGTCAAGAGGATAGGTGGACCCGGCAAGGGCGGCCGCGCCCAGCGGGGAGATGCGCACCCGCGCCAGCATGTCCACTATTCTTTCGGCATCGCGTTTGAACATGCCGGCATATGCCAGCAGATGCTGGGCCAGGCTGACCGGCTGGGCAGGTTGCAGATGTGTGCATCCAGGCAGAATCACATCCCTGTTGTCGGATGCTGCTGCGCAGATCACTCCACACAAATGCAGGCACAGATCAAGCCATGCCTTGCAATGGTCGGATACATAGAGACGAAAGGTCAGGCCGGTCTGGTCATTGCGGCTACGCCCCGTGTGCAGCTTTTTGCCCGCATCGCCCACAAGCGCGGTTAGCCTGGCCTCGATGTTCATGTGCACATCTTCAAGGCTGGGTTGCCAGACAAAAGCGCCGGACTCAATCTCCTGGCGAATTTTTTCAAGTCCTTCAACAATGGCAGTGGCTTCAGCGTCGGAAATTATCCCCTGTCTGGCAAGCATCCGCGCATGGGCAATGGATGCCCGGATATCCTGGGCGTACATGGCCCGGTCGTAATGCTGGGAATCCGTATATATGGCCATGAGTTCTGAAGGTGGCGCAGAAAATCTGCCACCCCACGTAGCCTGGGAGGAATTGTCTGGAGTATTCGGCATGGCCTTTTATCCTGTGCGCTGCGCCATGGGGTTTTACAAAAATGGGGGGCAAGGCCCCCCGATATCAGTTGCCAAGCTTGTTGCGAATGGTGGAATACAGCCCCAGCCGCAGGGAATTGAGACGGATGAAACCGGCTGCATCCTTGTGGTCATAGTGGCCGCCCTCAAAGGTGGCGAGATCCTCTGAAAAAAGCGAATATGGCGATGTGCGCGACACAGGCCACACGCCGCCCTTGTAGAGCTTGGCGCGCACAAGACCTGTGACGGATTCCTGGGACTTATCGAAAAATGCCTGCATGGCTTCGCGTTCCGGCGAGAACCAGAAGCCATTATAGACTGCATGGGAGTAGGGCACAGAGAGCATATCGCGTATGCCCAGCAGGTCCCTGTCCATGCAGATGCCCTCAAGATCCCGATGCATGGCAAAAAGCAGGGTGCCAGCCGGGTTTTCATAGACACCGCGGCACTTCATGCCCACATATCTGTTTTCAACCATGTCGTCGCGGCCTATGCCATTGCGGCCGGCTATTGTGGTCAGGCGCTCTATCAGATCATAGGGAGAGAGCTGCTCGCCATTTACAGAAACCGGGTTGCCGCGCACAAAACCCACTTCCACAAATTCCGGCTTGTCCGGAGCCTCCTCCACTGGCACACAGCGGGCATGGCAGCAGGCGTCCGGGGTATTGCCCGGATCTTCCAGCTCGCTACCCTCAAAACTCGTATGCAGCATGTTGGCGTCCATGCTGTATCTTTTGGCGCCGCTGGAAATCTCTATGCCATGCTCAGCGGCAAAGGCGTTAAGCTCCTTGCGCCCCATGAGATTCCATTCACGCCAGGGCGCGATGACCTGAATGTCCGGCGCCAGAGCCTTGATGGCAAATTCAAAGCGCACCTGGTCATTGCCCTTGCCGGTGGCGCCATGGGCTATGGCATCCGCACCTTCGGCCCTGGCCACATCCACAAGCGCATGCGCTATGCAGGGGCGGGCAATGGATGTGCCAAGCAGATAGCGGCCTTCATATCTGGCAGCGGCCCGCATCATGGGAAATACATAGTCCCTGGCCATATCCTCGCGCAGATCTATCACAAAGGCCTTGGATGCTCCAGTTCGCAAGGCTTTTTCCTCCACTCCATCCAGATCCTCCGGCTGGCCCAGATCCGCCGTGACAGTTATGACTTCACAGCCATAGGTTTCAATCAGCCATTTGAGGATTACAGATGTGTCGAGACCTCCGGAATAGGCCAAAACAACCTTTTTGAATTTGCTCATGTACATGCTCCATTTGGATATGTGGCAAATTATTGTCCAAAATGCCCTGCAACGCAAGAGGCATGAGTGGTGAGGGGCATGAGAGGAATCCAAAAAAATTTATACATTATTTCAATAAGATAAAAATTGGGACAAGCAATGACGCGCTGTTGGGGGCAGCCGCGTTTTCTTGACACGGGCATTCTCATTGGGCATAAGTGGAAAAAAGTGGAGATATGGGGAAATAATGTGGCAGGAAAAGGAGAGCAGATTTATTGGCACGTATTCCCGGGCCATGGACGCCAAGGGAAGGCTGCTTCTGCCCCCATCCTATCTCCAGGCTCTGGCCGCAGGTGGCAGCGGCTCATTCTGGCTTACCGCACTCTATGGCAGGCTTACGGCATATCTGCCAGACCACTGGCAGGACACGGTGGAGCAGATTTGCCGCATCAAGCTGCCATCCCAAAGAATGTCCAATTTTAAAAGCCGGCTCATAGGACTGGCGCAGGAAATTGTGCCAGACAGCCAGGGCCGCATACGCATACCGCAATCCCTTGTGCGGGAGGCCGGTCTTGGCCGCGAGGTAATGCTTGTGGGCGTGCTGAACAAGTTTGAGATATGGGATCAGGCACGCTTTGACGCCGTGATTGTGGAAGACGTTACGGACGAGCTTGCAGCCAGCGGCATAGAAATCACCCTCTGACAAGTTGAAAAATGGAAAATATCAATCCCGCGCAAATTCATATGCCTGTGCTTGCAGGCCAGCTGATTGAGTCCCTGAACCCTGTTGCAGGGGGCCTCTATCTCGATGGCACACTAGGGCTTGGCGGCCACGCCGCAGCCATACTGCAGGCTGCAGACGCAAGCCGGATATGCGGGATTGATCAGGATCAGGCAGCCCTGGATCTGGCCCGGCAAAGGCTGGCCTCATTCGGCGACAGGGCGCGCCTGTTTCATATGCGATATGGCGATTTTGGCAAGGCTCTGGAAAGTTTGGGCTGGGATGCCATTGACGGCGCCATACTCGATATTGGTGTTTCATCCATGCAGCTGGATGATCCGGAGCGCGGTTTCAGCTTTCGCGCAAGCGGGCCCCTGGACATGCGCATGGATCAGGAATCCGGCCGTCAAAGCGCCTGGCATCTGGTGAATCGCGGCTCTTTCGCGCAATTGAGGGATATGTTCGCAACCCTTGGCGAAGAGCCTATGGCGGGCCGCATTGCCAGAAATATCGTTGATGCGCGCCAGAAAAAGTCCCTGGATGACACCATGGAGCTGGCTGAGCTGGTGCGCGCCTCCTATCCCCGCGCATGGCGCGGCAAATCGCGAAATCATCCGGCAACCCGTGTTTTTCAGGCTCTGCGCATGGAAGTTAATGATGAGCTGGGCCAGCTGAGACAGTTCATGGCGTCCATTTTGCCCTGGCTTAAGGATGGCGGCAGGCTGGTTGTCATCACATTTCATTCGCTGGAGGATCGCATGGTCAAACATGCCATGCGGGACTGGGCCAGGGGCTGTCTCTGGCCATCTGGCGAATGTGGGGAGCGGCCATTGGCGCGGGTGCTGTATAAAAAGCCGCTTACCGCCGGAGAGGATGAGATTGAGGCAAATCCCCGCGCAAAGAGCGCAAAACTGAGAGCCATAGAAAAAATCTCCGGATAAGCCCATGCCAATAAAAAATACTCCATCAAAACATCGTTCCTCCCGGGGCTGGCTGATACTGGTCGCGATTCAGCTCCTGGCTTTGCCTCTCATGAGTCTGATACTGGTCTGGAGCGGGATAGAACGCACGGACACAACATACTTTATTAACATAGCCCAGAACGAGGTGCGCGAGCGTGAGGTTCTCCATGCCAAGCTCGAGGTGGAACTGGAAAGGCTGCTTTCACCTTATGAGCTGCGCAAGAGAGCCGAGGAGTTTGGAATGCGCGAGCCAAAGCCTGGGCAAGTGCGTCGTATGGAGACAAAATGAAGCTGTTTTCAGGGCGCAGAGATAAAAGAAGCGCTTTTGGACCCAAAAGGGAGCGCCTGATAAAGTCCTCTGTCCGCAAGGGCAGGCCCATGACCACGGATGTGGAGAAGCCAGCCAAGGATGATGGCAGGGACTGGTCAAAAATACGCATCCGCGTGATTATCTGCATATTTTGTGGTTTGTGGATTGGCCTGTGGGGCAGAGCCTGGTATCTGCAGATGATAGAGGGGCCGAGGCTGGCGGACAAGGCCAGACGGCAGCATATGGCCTCGGAACTGGTATCCGGCAGGCGCGGTCTCATATATGACAGAAATGGCCAGGTGCTTGCCCGCAGTGTTGAGGCCAAATCTATTTACGCCAGGCCGGCCATGGTGGAGGATGTGCCGGCCACTGCAGCCAGACTGGCAGCCATTCTCAATATGCCGGAGGAAAAGCTCAAAGGTGAGCTGTCGCGCAATAAAAAACGTTTTATCTGGCTCAAGCGCAAGGTTGACGATTCCACAGCAGAGGAAGTGCGCCGCGCCGCCTTGCCAGGCATTGGCCTTTCCAAGGAGTATGACAGATTTTATCCTTTCAAGCACATGGCCGGCCAGCTGCTGGGATTTGTGGGCATGGACGACAAGGGCCTTGAGGGCATTGAGCGCTCTCTGGACGACAGGCTTGGATCCGAGCCTGTGCGGCAGATAGTGCAGCGCGATGCCATGGGCAGAAAGTTTTATCTGCGCGATGAGGGCGGCGAGCCTGTGGGCGAAAATGTTATCCTCACCCTTGATATGCGTTTTCAGTTCATTGCCGAGGAGGCAATGGCCAGGGTTGTAAGGGAATATGACGCGAGATGGGGTGGCGCCCTGATTGTGGATGTCAAAAGCGGCGACATTCTCGCCTGGGCCCAGTATCCCTTCTTCAATCCCAACACCTACAGGGAATCCAGTCCGCAGTTTTACAGAAACCGGCTGGCAGCCGATGCCCTGGAACCCGGCTCCACCTTCAAGCCTCTGGTCATGGCGGCTGCCCTGCAGGAAAAAAAGGTCACGCCAAACACGCTGATCAACTGCGAGGGGGGTAAATGGGAATACAAGAATTTTACCATTCGCGACACTTCTGTGCGTGGCATTCTGCCTGCCAGCAAGGTCATGCGGTACTCCTCGAATATAGGCATGGCCAAAATTGGCCAGTCTCTGGGGGCCAGACAGTTCCATAAATATCTTAATGACCTTGGCTTTGGCGAAACCGCCAATGTGCCTGTGGCCAACAGCCGCGGTATTCTGCGCGCCCCAAAGGACTGGGGAGAATTTGACATCATGGCCACATCCTTTGGCCAGAGCATTTCCGTCACCGGGCTGCAGATGGCCCAGGCCTATCTGACACTGCTCAATCATGGCGTCTATAAACCCCTGCGCCTTGTGATGGACAAAAACAATGTAGAGGAGATGCCGAAGCGCATATTCAGCGAGAAGACTGTGCGCGAAGTTGTGGACATGATGCGGGATGTGGTGGAAGAGGCTGATGGCACCGGCAAGAGGGCCCGCATTGACGGCATTGAGATTGGTGGCAAAACCGGCACCGCCCAGAAGGCCGATGAACGCGCAAAAAGCTACGGCTCAAAAAGGCTGGCCTCCTTTGTTGGTTTTCTGCCTGCAAAGGATCCCGCATATCTCATTCTGGTGCTGGTGGACGAGCCCACCCGCAACCAGTATGGCGGCATTGTGGCCGCGCCGGCCTTCAAGGAGATTGCGTCCAGGCTGATGACACAAAGCGGCATCCTCGATGAGAAAAAGGTGGCGGAAACCGGCAAGGCAAAATCTGCCAGACAAAAGCGTGGGCTCAAGCTTGCCAAGGCTCCCGGCCAGCCATGGCAGCAGCCTGTCGCCGCGGCCCCGGCCATCCAGAAGCATACAGGCATGAATCTCCCCGGGCATCTGGCCAGGGCATCGGGCCGGGTGCCGGATGTGCGTGGCAAATCGGTACGCAACGCGGTGGAACTTTTCGCCAGGGCCGGCATTGTGCCGGAACTGCGCGGCAGTGGCGGCCGTGTTGTCAGGCAGACTCCGCCAGCTGGCTCCCCCTGGCCAGAACCGGACAAGAAAATAAATTGCACCCTATGGCTTTCGGAAAGATAAATGGCTGCTGATTTTACTCATGTTCTCGATCTGTGCCAGAATGGCGCCGATATTTTTGATGACTCCCGCAAGGTACGGCAGGGAGGCGTGTTTGTGGCCATTCCAGGAGCTGCCGGCAATGGCGAGGAATACATAAAGGATGCCCTTGCCGCAGGCGCTGGCCATATTGTGTGCCGCAAGGAGGCCCTGGACAGCATTCCGGAAAGCCAGAGGGACAGGGTGGTAACGCATGAGGACCCAAGAGCCGCCCTCTGGCAGCTGGCTGTGGCCCGCTGGCGTGTCAATGAAAGCGGCATGCGCATAATTGGCATCACGGGCACCAATGGCAAGACCACAACCGCCTTTCTGCTGGAGCATCTGTTCATGACGGCCGGGGTCACGACCGGAGTGCTGGGCACCATAACCTATCACTGGCCCGGCCACAGCATCCCCGCGCCACTGACCACGCCTGGCCCTTTGCAGCTGCATTCCATTCTTGCGGAAATGGCCCAGACCGGTGTGAAAGTGGTTATAATGGAGGTATCATCCCATGCCCTGGCCCAGCAGCGGACCGGCGGGCTGCCATTTGCAGGGGCTGTTTTCAGCAATCTTACCCAGGATCATCTGGATTTCCACGGGAATATGGAAAATTATTTCCGCGCCAAGGCTACATTGTTCACCAGGCTGCCAAGGCAGGACAAGGCCATGGCCATTAATGGCGATGACAGCTATGGCCGCAGGCTGCTGGAGCTCTTGCCTGGGGCGGTCTCCTATGGGCTGCATGCTCCCATTCCGGGCCAGAAACATCTGCGCGGCAGGATTCTTGGCGCCACCACGGCGGGCATGACCCTTGGCATGGATATGGATGGAGTTGGTTGGGAATTGCGCACGCCTTTGGTGGGCGCATTCAATGCAATGAATCTTCTTGGCGCCCAGGCCATAGCCCTGCAGATGGGCATTGAACATGGCGCATTTGCCTGTTTTGAAAAATTCAATGGCGTGCCAGGCAGGCTTGAGCGCATAGATAATGATCGCAATCTGCACATTTTTGTCGATTACGCGCATACTCCGGATGCCCTGGTCAATGCGCTCAAGGCGCTGCGTGGCGCTGGATTTAAGAGGATTGTCACGGTTTTCGGTTGTGGCGGCAACCGTGACAGGTCAAAAAGGCCTCTCATGGGCAAGGCGGTTGCCCAATATTCCGACGTGGCAATTCTGACGTCCGACAATCCCCGCCATGAATCCCCGGAACAGATTATGCGGGATGTTCGCCCGGGTCTGTCCAAAGCCGCCAGCCTTCATATGGAGGTGGACAGGAAAAAGGCCACAGCCATGGGCATAGAAATGCTTGGCAGGGATGATGCCCTGCTCATAGCCGGCAAGGGGCATGAGGATTACCAGATCATAGGAGATACGAAAATTCATTACAGCGATCAGGAGATCGTCAGGGAGTTGCTGTCTTGCGCCTGACACTTCAACAAATTGCTACGTGTCTGAATTTGCCGGCTCCGGCAGCCCCGGCTTTGGAGCTGGCAGGCGTTGCCACAGACAGCAGGGATTGCCGCCCTGGCTGTCTGTTCGCATGCATTGCCGGCAGCAATGTTGATGGCCATGACTATGCCAGGCAGGCTGTGGAAAATGGGGCTGCAGCCATTTTGGCGGAAAAGGACCTGCCAGTAACGGCGGTGCCTGTGCTGGTGGTGCCGGACACCATAAGGGCGCTTGGGAGCATTGCGGCCTTATGGCGCTCCAAAACCAGGGCCACTGTTGTCTGCATCACTGGCACGGCTGGTAAAACCACATTGAAGGATCTGCTTGCAGACATGCTGGCCCAGGCCGGCAGCACGGCCAAATCAGAAAAAAATCACAATAATCAGCTGGGCATGGCCCTCTCCATTCTCCAGGCCACAGGATCGGAAAAATTCTGGGTCATGGAGGCTGGCATAAGCCATGCTGGCGACATGGCCGAGCTGGGAGCCATATGCAGACCGGATGTGGCAATTATTGTAAATGCCGGCGCAGGCCACACCGAGGGGCTGGGCAGTGGTGGAGTGGCCAGGCATAAAAGCGAACTTCTAAAATATCTCACACCAGATGGCACAGGCCTGGTCAGCGCAGATTACCCGGATCTTGCGCGGGAGGCCGCAGCCACAGGGGCAAAGATTCTCTTTTTCAGCCTTGATGCCCAAAACAGGGCGGCTTTCCGCCTTGAAAAAATTTCCGGACGCCTTGCGAGCATGAATCTTGCAGGCGAGACTTGCGGCATCGATCTGGGGGAGAATACAGGGTTTCCCCTGGAAACTCTGCTGGCCGCCGGTGCATGCGCGAATTTTCTGGGCCTCAATTGCGATGCCATCCAGGCAGGGTTTAATCGTCTCAAGATGCCAGAGCACAGGTTTAATCTGGTCCATGCTGGCAAATGGCTGATTATTGACGATACCTACAATGCCAATCCCCTTTCCATGCGGCGCACTCTGGAAACAGCATCGCTACTGGCCAGGGAAAGGAAGCTGCCACTGGTGGCCATTCTGGGCGAAATGGGCGAACTGGGAGAGCAGGCGGCCCTTGAACACAGGCGGCTGGGCGGGATTTTACGGCAAATTTCCCCTGCCAGGGTCTTCTGGCATGGCAACCACCTGCTGGATGTCGCAGAAGGTATTGAGACATCGCCCGGGGAAATCGCCACACTGGCTGACCCCGCAAGATTTCAGCAAGAGATCCTGCATCTTCTTGCCAGTGACTCCGGATTTTCACAAGGCTGCGTCATGGTGTTCAAGGGTTCGCGCCTTAATCGCATGGAAGAATATCTGGGCGCATTTTGCCAGGCATTGCAAATAAACAGCGGGGACGGAAATGTTTTATAATTTTCTTGTCCCTTTCGCCTCAGAACTGTCTGCGCTCAATGTTTTCCGTTATATCACATTCCGCTCCATGGCGGCATTGATTACAGCCCTGATCATATCGATTCTTGTTGGCCCGCGATTCATTGCCTGGCTGCGCAAGGTCAAATGCGGTCAATATATTCTGGATGATGTGAAAGCCCATGCCGCCAAGGCCGGCACACCGACCATGGGCGGCCTGCTGATTTTTTTCAGCCTTGGCATTAGCCTGCTATTCTGGGCAGATCTTGAAAACCTCTATGTCTGGCAGACATTTCTCGTTTTCTGCGGATTTGGGCTGGTGGGACTCTGGGATGACCTTACAAAACTGAGACATCACGAGAATCGCGGCATTTCACCGGCAAAAAAAATGGGCGCCCAGCTGGTGGTGGCTTTTGTGGCCACCATGGCCCTGTGGCTGAATCCGGCATTCACAAGCGAGTTGCATGTGCCATTTTTCAAGGAATGGGTCATCCATCCTGGCTGGATGTACATACCACTTGGCATGTTCATAATGGTGGCCGCTTCCAATGCCGTAAATCTCACAGACGGTCTCGATGGGCTGGCCATTGGCCCCTCAATTGTCGCAGCCCTTGTGTTTTCAATTTTCATCTACATCACGGGCAACTCCAGGGTGGCAGCATACCTATTGGTGCCCTACATTCCTGGTGTGGGCGAAGTGACAGTGTTTTGCGGCGCCCTGGTGGGTGCCGGCCTGGGATTTCTGTGGTTCAACGCCTATCCGGCCCAGATTTTCATGGGCGACGTTGGCTCCCTCTCCATTGGCGGTGTGCTGGGTTATCTTTCCCTCTTGTGCAGGCAGGAGCTGGTGCTGGCCATTGTGGGCGGCCTCTTTGTGGCGGAAACCCTGTCCGTGATAATTCAGGTCAGTTATTTTCGCTGGAGCGGCGGCAAGAGAATTTTCCGCATGGCCCCGCTGCATCATCATTTTGAACTTAAGGGCGTGCCGGAATCCAAAATAATAATCCGGTTCTGGATACTGTCCATACTACTTGGTCTTGTCGCCCTCTCGGCGCTCAAGTTGAGGTAATTGAAAAATGGCTCTTGAAAAATCACGGGGCAGACGTCCTGGCCCGGGTGAGCTTGCTGTGGTGATAGGCGCCGGGAGATCAGGCAGGGCTGCCGCGAAACTCCTGCGCAGGCTTAATTGCAAAACCCGCCTTTTGGAGAAAAATCCCGAAGCTCTCACCGGGGCCCACAGGCAGGAGCTTCTGGATCTGGGGGTGGAGCTGTGCCCTGGCGAGCATGATGCCGCCCAGTTTGAAAACGCCGCCTATGTCATTCCCAGCCCTGGGGTGCCCATTGCCTCCATCCGGGACTTCCTGGGGGATTCCACTCCGGAGATAATCTCGGAGATGGAGCTGGCATGGCGCTGTCTGGATGACGAGCCTGTGCTGGCTGTCAGCGGCACAAGCGGCAAGACCACCACGGCATCCCTGGCTGCCGCCATGCTCAAGGCCCAGGGATATGCCGTATTTCTGGGGGGCAACATAGGCACTCCCCTCTCGGAGTATGTCCTGGATGGCCGCAAGGCGGATGTGATTGTTGTGGAGGCATCCAGCTTTCAGCTGCAGGGCTGCACCACTTTTTGCCCCAGGGTGGCAATTCTGCTGAATATAAGCCCCAATCATCTGGATTATCACAAGGACATGGCTGAATATATCGAAGCCAAATTCAGAATGTTCCGCTGCCAGGATGAGGGGGATGTGGCCATTCTCGGTGAGAATGTGCTGCCATATGCCGAAAAATTTTCCATCCCTTCCAGAAAAATCATCCTTTCCGATTCCGGACGCTTTCCGCAAATGAAGCTCATTGGCAGGCATAACTCCATAAATGCGGAGGCTGCCTGGCAGGCGGCCAGATTTTTTGGCGTGAGCATTGAAAACGCGAAATACGCGGTGGCCAACTTTCAGCCCCTGCCGCACAGGCTGGAGACCGTATGCGATCTCGATGGCGTGGCCTATGTCAACGATTCCAAATGCACCACTGTTGCAGCCCTCAAGGTGGCGCTGGAGGCATTTGACAGACCTGTGCGGCTTCTTTGCGGCGGCAGGTTCAAGGGCGGCGATCTGGCAAGCCTTGATGTGCTGTTGCGCAAAAATGTTGTTGAAGTGGCGCTTTTTGGCGCCAGCCGGGAGCATTTTGAAAAGGCCTGGGCCGGAATTGTTCCCATAAGCTGGCATCCCACCCTGGCTGAGGCGATGGCTGATGTGCATGGCAGGGCCATGAAAGGCGATGTGGTGCTACTTGCCCCTGCGACATCCAGTTATGATTTGTATAAAAATTATATGGAAAGAGGCGATGATTTCCGCCGCATTGCGAGTGGCCTGGCATGAGCAGAACCCTTGCGGATACAGGCGCGGACTGGCGCGAAGAGGATTGCCCGGAAACAGGCAGCTACGGACATTTTGACTGGCTGCTTTTTGTGGCCATGCTCGCCATTCTCATATTTGGCCTGGTGATGGTGCTCTCGGCCAGCGGCATTGTGGCCGAGCAGACAAATGGCGACAAGTACCATTTTTTCAAAAGGCAGATCTTTTACGCGGCCATTGGCGGCATAGCCATGTGGGGCGCAGCCCTGATGCCGCGCAAATGGATTTATAAAATTCATTATCCGGCCCTGTTTTTCGCGCTTCTGCTGCTTCTGGCCACATTATCGCCCCTTGCGCCAACGATTAATGGCGCCCGGCGCTGGATCAGGCTTGGTCCGGTTTCCATACAGCCCATGGAATTTGTTAAAATCGCCCTGGCTCTCTATCTGGCCTACTTCATGAGCTCCAAGCGCGACCTTGTGAAAACTTTCAGCAAGGGCGTCATTCCGCCTTTTGCGGTCACCGGCCTGTTCTGTTTTCTCCTGCTTTTGCAGCCGGATTTTGGCAGCGCAGTGGTTATTGCCGGTATCCTGTTTTTCATGTGCGTGGCAGGCGGCACAAGGTTGATCTACATCCTTCTTTCCCTGGCTCTGGCCTGCGCCGGCGCCATGGCCCTGGCCATTGCCGAACCCTACAGATTGCGCCGGCTTCTGGCATTTATCGATCCTTTTGAGGATGCCCACAATACGGGCTATCAGCTGGTGCAGTCCCTGCTGGCCATCGGTTCTGGCAGCTTTCTTGGAGTCGGCATTGGCGCCAGCAGGCAGAAAATGTTTTATCTGCCAGAAGCGCATAACGATTTTATTGTGGCTGTATTGGCAGAGGAGACAGGTTTTCTTGGCATCAGCCTGATTATGGGGCTTTTTGCGCTGCTTTTCTGGCGCTGTTGCAAGATTGTGCTGGGACAGTCCAATCTGCGCGACCGTTTCATATCCTTTGGCCTGACAATAATCCTGCTCATGGGCGCGGCCCTGAATCTCGCTGTGGTCATGGGTATGGCCCCCCCAAAAGGAGTGCCCATGCCGCTCATGAGCTACGGGGGCAGCAATCTTGTCGCCACAATGATCTGCATTGGCCTTTTGCTGAATTTTTCAAGGACTGCCAGAAATGAATAAATATATTCTCACAACTGGCGGCACAGGAGGCCATATATTCCCCGCCCTGGCTGTGGCCGAGGAACTGAGACGGCGGGATCCGGATGCGCAGCTGCTCTTTATAGGCTCAAGATATGGGCCGGAGGCGCGTTTTGCCGCCAGGGCAGGTCTGGATTTTCGGGGCCTGCCTGTGCGCGGCTTCCTGGGTCGGGGCCTTAACGCTCTGCCGGCTGCCGCACGCCTTTTCGCTGGCTTTGCCATGGCAATGTGGCTTGTGCGGCAGTTTAAACCCGATGCCATTGCCGGTTTCGGCGGTTATGCCTCTTTTGCGCCTGTGCTGGCAGCCCATTTTTTGAGAGTGCCCATACTGCTGCATGAGCAAAATGCCATTGCTGGAGCCAGCAACCGCTTTCTGGCGCATTATGCAAAAAAAATCTGCGTATCCATGCCGGATACTGGCGGTCTGGCCAATGGCATTTTTACAGGCAATCCGGTGCGGCGTGATATTTGCGCCGCTGCTGGCGCAAAAAAGCATGGCGGCAATCTGCTTGTTCTGGGCGGGTCCCAGGGAGCCCATGCCCTTAACATGTTTATGTCGCGCATTTTACCGCAGCTGAAAAGCGCTGGCATCGCAATCAGGCACCAGTGCGGCGAAAGGGATCTTGCCACCCTGAAGGAGGCTTATGCAAAGGCCGGTTATGCCCCGGATTGTGTCATGGCCTTTATGGATGACATGCCCGCTGAGTATGCCTGGGCTGATCTGGCTTTTTGCCGGGCCGGCGCAAGCACTGTGGCCGAGTTGTGCGTGTGCGGGGTGCCGGCTGTGTTCACGCCCTTTCCTGCGGCTATTCACGATCACCAGACACTGAATGCCAGGGCTCTGGCAGCGGCTGGTGCAGCTGTGATTGTGCCTGAAGGCGAGCTTGATGAAAACCGCATGGCCAATCTCATCCAGGAGCTGCTTGGGGATGCAGCCTTGCTTGGGCGCATGTCAAAGGCTGCCCTGTCCCTTGGGAGACCGGATGCCGCCAGCAGGCTTGCAGATGAAATTGAGGACATGAAAAAGAACAGACAGAGATGAAGAACAGAATTCGCAATATACACATGATTGGCATTGGCGGCGCCGGCATGAACGGCATAGCGGAGATACTGCTCAGGCAGGGATATGCCATCACCGGTTCAGACATGGCCGATTCCACTGCGGTGCGCCATCTGAAGGATCTGGGCGCGCAAATTCACCTGGGCCACAGGGCGGAGAACCTTGGCGATGTGCAGGTTGTGGTGCGTTCCACTGCCATAGGCGATGACAATCCCGAGCTTATGGAGGCCAGGAGACGCAATATTGCCATCATTCCCAGGGCTGAAATGCTGGCAGAGCTCATGCGTCTGAAGCAGGGCATAGCCATAGCCGGCACCCATGGCAAAACCACCACAACATCCCTGACTGCCGCCATATTCGATTCCGCCGGTCTTGATCCCACGGTGATCATTGGCGGCAAGCTTAATGTCTATGGCGCAAACGCGCACATGGGCAATGGCGAGTATCTTGTGGCGGAGGCCGATGAATCAGACGGCTCCTTTCTCTGTCTTTTTCCCATTATCAATATTGTGACTAATATTGATGTGGACCACCTGGATTTTTATGGCAACCGCCAGGCCATAGATGCGGCATTTTTGCAGTTTATGAACAAGGTGCCATTTTATGGCGCAAATATTGTATGCGGCGATGACCAGGGGATTCGCGCTCTGCTGCCCAAGGTCAAGAGGCCTGTGACAACTTATGGCCTGGGCGTGGACAATGACCTGTGTGGCGTGATTCTGGAGCTGGGCCGATTCAGCCGTTTTGAGGTGTGGCTGCATGGCGACCGTCTTGGCGAGATTGAACTGCCACAGCCAGGCAGGCATAATGTACTCAATGCCCTGGCTGCCATTGGCGCCTCAATGACTGCGGAAATTCCCTTTGAGGCCTGCGCGGCAGGACTTAAAAATTTCAGGGGCGTCGGACGCCGTTTTGAACTTAAGGGAGAGAAGAATGGCATCACAGTCATTGATGACTATGGCCATCATCCTGCAGAAATAGCCTCCACCCTCCGCACCGCAAGGGATGTTTTTCCCGGCCGCAGACTGGTGGCGGCCTTTCAGCCCCATCGTTTCACCCGCACCCAGGCTCTGTTTTGCGAGTTCTGCAAGATTTTTGACATGGTGGATGTGCTGCTTTTGACAGAGATATATGCAGCCTCCGAAAAACCCATCCCGGGAATTTCCGGCCTGAGTCTGGCCCAGGGGATTCGCCAGGTATGCTCAACGCCTGTGCATTTTTATCAGACCTTGCCGGAGATGGCCGGCAATCTCGACGATATCCTCCGGCCCGGCGATGTGCTCCTGACCCTTGGGGCAGGCTCCATTACAAGAATAGGGCCGGCATGGCTCGAGGGGGAGGCCTGTGCGTGAGATTCGCCAGCCTGCATTGAGCAGCCTGACAACATTGCGTCTTGGCGGCAGGGCCATGCGCGGACTCGTTCTTGAAAGCGAGGCTGATTTTGAACTTTTGTCAGAGCAGCTGGCTGCGGACGGCGGCCAAGCTTTGTATCTTGGCCACGGCAGCAATATACTGGCGGCTGATGGCGATTTGCCCCTGACAGTGGTGCGCCTGTCCCTGGGCAGAAGGATAGGGTTTAGGGAACAGCCGGATGGCACGGTGCTGGTTGACGCCAGCGCGGATGTGCCCATGCCCGCTCTTTTGGGCGCCTGTCTTAAAAATGGCCTTTCCGGCCTGGAGGGTCTGGTTGGCATCCCCGGTTGCGTAGGCGGCGCGGTGGCCATGAATGCCGGTTCCTTTGGCGTCGAAACAGGGCGCCTGCTGCATCATGTGCGCATATATGCCAATGGGCGCTGGGCAACTGTTAACCATGCGGATTTAAAAATAAAATACCGTTCCATGGAATTTGGCGAGGGCAATGGTGAAGTAATCGTTACAAACGCCACTTTTACCTTGACCAAGGCACCAAAGAATGTCATTTTTACCCGTATGCGTCATAACTTTTGTGAAAAAAAATCTAGACAACCTTTAGAAAGCTGGAGCGCAGGCTGCGCCTTCAAAAACCCCCCGCAAATGGCGGCCGGCAGACTGCTGGAGCAGGCCGGGTTTCGTGGCAAAAGGCAGGGCGGTGTGGCTTTTTCGCAAAAACATGCCAATTTTTTGATTAATGAAGGCAATGGCAGCGCAAGCGCGGCCCTGGATTTGCTCAAAGCCGCGCGGGATGCAGTATTCAGAGACTTTGGCATCAAACTTGAAACAGAGGTCAGGATTGTTCCGTGGCCTTTGTCCTGAAGAAAAACAGCGGCCGGATTCGTAACACTTCCTACAGAATTGCTGACAGATCCGGTTTTTCAGCCAGACGCTCTTCCATGCTGGGCAGGATGCCCGGAGCCCTGATGCGCAAGGCGGGCAGACTGGGCAGATCTAGCGGCCTTAGAAGCATACTCGCCATTTTGCTGGCTCTTTTAGCCACGGCCCTGATGTTCGCATGTATTGGCGCCATCTCACTCTGGTTATACAGCAAGGCGGTGACAAGCGATTTTTTCACCACACGGCACATTGACATCGCCGGTAACACGCGGCTCTCGCGCGAGATGGTGCTCCAGTATGGGGGCATAAGCGAGGGCGACAACAGTCTGGCCGTCAGCATAGCCGATGTGGAGCGCAATCTGCGGGATACTCCGTGGGTGGAGGAGGTCACTGTAAAAAGGCTTCTCCCGGACAGGTTTGTGATAAAATTGAAGGAGAGAATGCCATCCTTCTGGGTGCGCAAGGACGGGGCGCTGTATTACGCCAATGAAAAGGGGCAGATTATAGCGCCGGTTGAAAGCAAAAATTTTCTTTCGCTGCCAACCTTGACCATCATGCCAGGCGCGGCGGACTCCGCCCCATATCTGGAAAAATTTTTGAAAGATGTGAACAATGGCCTGCTGCCTGTGGAAGCTGGCGATATCGCATCAGTAACATTGAGCCCTTCCAATGGCGTGGAAGTATATCTTGAGGACAGGGAACTGCGTCTCTCCATAGCCACGGATGACTGGGAAGGCAACCTTGGCCGCCTGGGTGTGGCCCTGGGAGATCTTGCCAGGAGAAGGGAACTGGGATTTGTGCGGGAAGCCCGGGCCGTGGACGGCAATGTCTGGATTATCCGCAACAGGGCATCCCAATGAATAATATATGCGCTGGAGTTGTTAATGGCTAAATCCGGACTGATAGTTGGCCTGGACATTGGCACAACAAAAATCTGCTCAGTGGTGGGCGATGTCAACGAAGCCGGCCAGGTTGAGGTGGTTGGCATTGGCACCAGCAAGTCCACCGGCATGCGCAAGGGTGTTGTCGTCAATATCGAGCAGACAGTACAGTCCATCCGCCAGGCGGTGGAGGATGCCGAACTGATGGCGGGGAGGCAGATCAACGCGGTTTATGCCGGTATAGCCGGTAGCCATATCACCAGCACCAACAGCCCTGGCCTTGTGGCCATAAAAGGCGGCATTGTAACCCAGCGCGATGTGGAGCGAGTGATAGACGCGGCCCGTGTGCTGGCAATGATTCCCGCTGATTGCGAGCTTATCCATATTCTGCCCCAGGAGTTCATTGTTGATAAGCAGCGGGGCATTATAGATCCGGTGGGCATGGCCGGCATAAGCTTGCAGGTTAATGTGCATGTGGTTTTTGGTTCCGTATCTTCAGCGCAAAATATTGTGCGCTCCTGTCACAGGAGCCAGCTTGAGGTGGCGGATCTTGCGCTGGAGTCCCTGGCATCGGCCAAGGCGGTGCTCAAGCAGGAAGAGAGGGAAATAGGAGTTGCCCTCGTGGATCTTGGCGGTGGCACAACGGACATAGCTATTTTTGCCAATGACGCCATAAAGCATACAGGGGTTTTGCCGCTTGGCGGCCAGAACATTTCCAATGATATCGCCTTTGGCCTGCGCACACCCCTGGCTGCCGCGGAGAAAATCAAGACCAGATATGGCTGCGCTCTGGCCGATCTGGCTGACAACAATGAGCTTATTGAAGTGCCCAGTGTTGGTGGTCGCGAGCCAAGAAGGGTGCCGCGACGCGTTCTGGCGGATATTTGCGAGCCGCGCATGGCTGAGATTTTAACCCTTGTGGATCAAATAATCGAAAGATCCGGCTACAAGGAGAAACTGGGTGCGGGCATTGTGCTTACAGGTGGCGCCGCCCTGCTTGAGGGCTGTGAGGAGCTTGCCGACCAGATTTTTGGCCTGCCCACCAGAATTGGCTATCCACTTGATGTGGGTGGCATCAGGGATGTTGTCAACAGCCCCAAATATTCCACTGCGGTTGGCCTTTTGCGCTATGGGGCCGAAATGGAAAAAATGGGCCAGAAGAAATTTAATACCAGTAATGAAACCGGCATCTTTGAGGGCATTCTTGCGAGAATGAAAAGGTGGTTCAAGGAAATTTCCTGAACCGGCCTGTGGATAACAGCGGAGAAGCTTATGACAGAATCCATAATAAACGATATCGACACCACATTGACAGGCAATGCCACCATAAAGGTGGTCGGTGTGGGTGGAGCGGGAGGAAATGCCGTACAGGAGATGATAGACTCCGGTCTTGTTGGCGTGCAGTTCATCTGTGCCAATACTGATCTCCAGGCATTGAGCAAAAATGGGGCGCAGGTCAAAATTCAGCTTGGCGAAAAGCTGACACGTGGGCTTGGCGCAGGCGCCAATCCCAATGTGGGCCGTGAGGCAGCCACGGAAAGCATAAACGCCATACGCGACGCCATTGGTGAAAAGACGGACATGGTCTTTATTACAGCTGGCCTTGGTGGTGGCACCGGCACAGGCGCCGCGCCTGTCATTGCCCAGGCAGCCAAGGATCTCAATTGTCTGACTGTCGCGGTGGTCACCAAGCCTTTTTCCTTTGAAGGCATCAAAAGGCAGAAGATTGCCGAGGCCGGTCTTGAGGAGCTGCGTAAATATGTGGACAGCCTTATCATCATACCCAATGACAGGCTGATCAGCATAGCGCCCAAAAAGACGCCCATACCTGCCATGATGCAGAAGGCCAACGAAGTTCTGCTCAATGGCGTGCGCGGCATCTCAGATGTCATCCGCGATGACGGCTACATCAATGTGGATTTTGCCGATGTGCGCACCACCATGGCGGAAAGCGGCCTTGCCCTGATGGGCACGGGCATGGCATCCGGCGAAAACAGGGCCAGGGAGGCCGCCCAGCAGGCCATAAGCAGCCCATTGCTGGAGGATGTCTCTCTGGAGAGCGCCAAGGCAATTCTCTACAATATCACCGGCAACCATGACATCACCATGGAGGAGCTGACTGAAATTTCATACATGATCAGCGAGGCCGTGGGCAATGATGCCAATATCCACATAATTTTTGGCGTGGTATTTGATGATGACATGGGCGACAATCTCCAGGTCACCATAATCGCCACGGGCATCGAGCCATCCGCCCAGCTTGATGAGGAGCCGGACCGGACAAGCCAGGCAACCATAACCACCTTCAGGCAGCCCGGTTCCAGACAGGCTCTGGATTCCCGCAGGCAGTTGCGGCCGCAGCCGCAGCCACAGGATGTGGATATGGCGCCGGAAGGTGTAATGCCACAGCCAGTCCAGGCCAGGCCGGCCTCCAGCCAGCCCTGGTATGATGAACGCATTCCACGCTCGCCCTATGTGCGCAAGCACGACCCCCGCGCCCAGCGCCGTCATAACCCTGGCCAGGACAGCCTGACCTATGATGAGGATGATTACGAGATTCCCGCCTTTTTGAGAACACAGGCGGATTAGGAATGGAGGCGCCGTGGCACTAGGCCGCGGCGCCATTTTTATTTGAGGAGGACGCAAGCCATGGGCTACTTTGCGCCGCGCGATGCCGAAACCACCCTGCCATGCCCAACCTGCGGGCATAATCTGCATATCTGCCGCTCCTGCCAGGAAGTGCACATGAACTGCCCCACCTGTCATAAAAATTTGCCACTGGTGGACTATATAGGCAAAGCCGATGAGGCCATGGAAAAATTCCTGGAAAATGTCTATTGCGACAGGATATAGCTGGACATTGCTCCAGAGGTTCCCCAAGTTGCTGGATGCATTTCCTGTCGCATTCTCATAGCCTTTGATAAATACAGGCGTGTTTTGCGCCACTGGCAATTTGTGGCTAAAAAAAATATAATCCGTTAGCGGCAGGGGATTCTCTCCGCGTCGTTGAATTTTAAACAAGAGAACTTCCGCGATGAAAATAGGCAAAATTCAGGAGCGGGACGCCTGTCTGGCCCTGGTGTTCCTCATTTTGCTCATCTGGTTTTTCCAAAGACAGGAATGGATTGTCTATGCTGCCATGTCCGTTTTGCTGCTGGGCATGATCTGGCCTGGGGCCATGCGGCCCTTTGCCATTGCCTGGTTTGGCCTGGCGGCATTTCTTGGACGCTTCACATCATCCATTTTGCTGACTGTGGTGTGGCTTTTGCTGGTGGTGCCTGTGGGATGCGCGCGCCGCATGTTTGGCCGGGACAGCATGGGTTTTAAAAAATGGCATGGCAATGGCAGCACCTTTGTGGTTCGCGATCATGTCTATGGCCCTGAAGATCTGAAAAATCCCTATTAACTGCCGTAGGAGAGATTATGAGTTTTGCCTCGGACCTTTGGGGTTTCATGAAAACCCGCAAAAAATTCTGGCTGCTCCCGCTTATCACCATTCTTGTGCTTCTGGGAGCGCTTGTCATTTTTGGCGGCGGCAGCGCCGTGGCCCCATTCATCTATACTCTTTTTTAGGCAGAGCATGAGCGACAGGCAAGACAAACCGTGTTATGTCCTTGGCATATCGGCATACTACCATGACAGCGCCGCGGCGCTGCTCAGGGATGGCAAGATTGTGGCAGCCGCCCATGAGGAAAGATTCAGCCGCAAAAAACATGATCCGGATTTTCCAGCCCATGCCGCAAGATGGGCGTTGGAAGAAGGCGGCATAAACCTTGCCGAGGTTTCGGATGTTGTTTTTTATGACAAACCTTTCCTGAAATTTGAAAGACTGCTGGAAACCTACCATGCCTTTGCTCCTGGCGGCCTGCGCAGCTTTCTCACCGCCATGCCGGTCTGGATTCGCGAAAAACTGTTCATGCGATCAATGCTGGAAAAGGAGCTCAAGGCTTTGCCTGGTGGGGATCGCCTGCCGCCTCTGCGTTTTCCCGAGCATCATCTCTCTCATGCCGCATCCGCCTTCTATCCCTCCCCCTTTGAGGAGGCAGCCATACTGACAGTGGATGGCGTGGGTGAATGGGCAACCACTTCCATTGGCATGGGCCGTAATTCAGGCATCGAGGTTTTGCGCGAGATCAACTTTCCCCATTCCCTGGGTTTGCTGTATTCGGCCTTCACCGCCTATTGCGGTTTCAAGGTAAATTCCGGCGAATACAAGCTCATGGGGCTTGCGCCCTATGGCGACCCGGATTCGCCGCAGACGGAGACTTTCCGCAAACTGATTGAATCCGAGCTGGTGGACATAAGGCCTGATGGCTCCTATGCGCTGAACATGGCCTATTTCGACTATGCCACGGGCCTGCGCATGTATCGCAAATCCGCCTGGGAAAAGCTGTTTGGCATTCCCCCGCGTGTTGCCGAGAGCGAGGATGTCGCCCAGGAATATATGAACATGGCTCTGGCCATACAGCAGGTTACGGAAAAAATCGTGTTGCTGCTGGCCAAAACCGCCAGGGAGATTACCAACTGCCCCAACATTGTTCTTGCCGGCGGCGTGGCGCTAAATTGCGTGGCCAATGGCAGACTGCTGGAAAGCGGCCTGTTTGAGAAAATATGGGTGCAGCCAGCCAGCGGCGATGCCGGGGGCGCACTTGGAGCCGCCCTGGCCTGGTGGCACATTGGGCTTGGCAAAAAACGCAAGCCAAAACCTGATGATTCCATGCAGGGATGCTATCTTGGCCCGCAATTTGGAGCGGATGAAATACGCAAGGCACTCAAGCCTTTCAAGGCTCCATATCACTATATGGCCGATGAGCAGGAGCTTTTGGGCACTGTCGCCACCCTGCTGGATGAAGGGCTGGTCATTGGCTGGTTTCAGGGCAGAATGGAATACGGGCCCCGCGCTCTGGGCAATCGCAGCATTCTTGGCGATGCCAGAAATCCCGAAATGCAGAAAAAGCTCAACCTGAAGATTAAATACAGGGAGGGCTTCAGGCCATTCGCGCCGGCAGTGCCGGAAGAGGACATTGCCGAATATTTTGATATCAATACCAAATCACCCTACATGCTGCTTGTGCGCCCTGTGCGCCAGCAGCTGCTGAATCCCAGGCCTGAGGGCTACAATAAACTGCCCATCTGGGAGCGCCTGTACTGGCAGCGCTCCAGCTTGCCCGCCATCACGCACATTGACAATTCCGCCCGCATCCAGTCTGTCTCCAAAAGCACAAATCCCCGTTTCTGGGAGCTTTTGCAAACCTTCCGCCGCAAGTTCGGCTGCGGTGTGCTGGTGAATACCAGCTTTAATGTGCGCGGCGAGCCCATAGTCTGCTCCCCTCGCGATGCCTATATCTGTTTTATGCGCACGGAAATGGACTGCCTTGTTCTGGAGGATTTCATTCTCTACAAGAACGAGCAGCCGCCACTGCCCGATGATGGCAGCTGGAAGACCGAATATGTGCTTGATTGATGGGGTTGGCAAAAGGTGAGGGTACAGGATGCGTAACAGGCTTTTTTATCTATGCCTTGGACTGGCGATTTTGCTTTGCGCTCTGCGTCTTACCCTGTGGCAGGGCGCCAACCCGGAGTATGACTATACTGTCCGGCAGCTGTTCCGTTTCCTTTTCTTTCCCCTCACGCTTGCGGCATTCCTGCTTTCGCCATCAAGGGTAGGCTGGCTCGCAAAGATCTGCATTGGTCTGGCATTGCTGTTTATTGCCATACCCTGCGTGGCGCCTCCGGTGACTCTGCTGCCCTGGCGGCAGCAGTATCTGCTCTCTGGCTGCTGGATCCTTGGCAGCCTTGGCGTTGCCATTGGTCTCTTTGCCCTGGCGGCCAGATTGAAGGGCTCCCTGCCAGGCATTCTCTGTCTTGCCGGGTCCCTGAGTTTTGCCTTTTGCGCAGGCGAAATCTATTTTCTGGCCACGGATCAGGCACAGGATGGCATAGTCAATGATTCCCGGCACAGCAAGTATGCGTCATTACCATATCTTGGCGATTATGGCAGCAACATTGTCACCGGAAAAAGTGGAGATTTTCCTGTCGGCAAGGGTTCCCCGTATGCCGAGGCCAACAGGCAGCTGAAATTTGATGACGAAATGTATGATGTTCTTTATGGCTTTGACGAAAAAGGCAGGAGAATTACACCAGAAGCCTCTGCCCATCCTCTCTATCAGCTGATGCTGTTTGGCTGCTCGTATACATTTGGCTATGGCCTGAATGATGAGGAAACCTGGGCCTGGAACCTGGCAAAAGACCTTGGCCCCCAATGGAAGCTGGAGAATTATGCCTATAATGGCTTTGGGCCGCAGCAGATGCTTTCCCTGATTGAAGATGGAGCGGTGGAAAATACAGATGCCCCTCACAAGGCAGCGGTATTTTTGGCGCTTGAAGATCAGTTGCGACGCAATGCTGGATTGATCTACAAAAACAGCATCCATTATGCCCTGGACAGCTCAGGCAAGCCTGTGCGCGATGGCTGGACAACGGATTTGTTTATTTCAAAAATATGTGCCATCCCCAAATATTTGAATGGCTCCCAGTTGGCGCGCTATCTTTCTCTTGGCCTGATTCTGGGAGTTGCCCGGAAAGATCATGTCGAGCATGTGAAGACTTGGCAGGCCATTATTAAAGAATCCTCCGATTTGCTCAAAAAAAGATATGATGCAAGGCTGGTGGTTTTGCTCTGGCCGGATGTGGAATATCTCAAGCCAGAACTCGATAAAAACGGCATTCCAACCCTCCTGGTAAAGAATATGCTCCCTGACTGGGAAAAAACCCAGGGAGCCAGCTATTATATCCATGCAACCCTGGACTGGCACCCCAATGCGCTGGCATCCAGGGAAATTGCCAATGGGCTGGCGAAATATTTTCGTGAGCATTATGGCGCCAGCAAATAAGTTTTCGTCCCCAATATATATCTTTGCCGTTCTGCTGGTGGCCGTGGTTTACCCGCGCCTCGTTATGCTTGGGGATTATCCTTACATGGATGGGAGTTTCTGGGCATTCCTTACCGAGCTGTGTCATCACTCCCTGACTACTGGCAGCCCCTTGCCGGTTTTTCACGGTTTGCCCCTGGAAAGCCTCCTGCTTGCATGGGTCTGTGAGCTGCCGGGAATGCCCATTTTCTGGCTGCGCCTGTGTGATCTGCTGTTTGCATGCATATATGGCTATTTTTTCTGTCGCCTTTTGCAGATTGATGCCGGCAACACGGTCACAGGCCTCATTCTGGCCCTTATTTTTTTATGTCCCCTGAATTATGGCCAGGTGATAGACGCAGGCTATAAAAATCAAATCCCCTTTGCCCTGTGTTTTTTTCTTGGCGCCCTGTATTTTGTGCGCAGCCGGGTAAGCATTACTGCTCTGGGCTGGTTTTTATGCGGTATCTGCGCTGCCATGGGCACCTTTTTGCGGGAGCCATTTGTTTTTTTTGCCTTTGCCGGCTTTTTCGCAATATGGATTGGCTGGAGCTGGAAAGAGGCTTTTTTATTTGCATTTGGTGGCCTTTGTATCCTATGCATCCTGCTGGCAGTATTTTTTATATTGCAGGGTGGCATGGCGGGCATCCAGGACTTTCTTGCAGCATATGAGTTAAGGGGAGAATTGTACGCCCAGGAGCAGTCGCGAATTGCGCATCAGTTTTTCAGCGGACTGTACAAGTCCCGGATAACTTTCACCGGTCCTATAATATTGTTTCTGGCATCATGCATATGTGTGGTGCATGTAAAAATCCGGGCGAAACTCCCCATACTGACTTTGCAGGAGTTATTCCTGCTGTTTATAGCCTTTCTGCCTTTGCTGGAGCCTTTGACCAAAATTGGTTTTCTCTACCATTTTTCCGTATGTCTGCCCGGAATGGCTTTTCTTTGCGCCAGCAATATAAAGACAATTTATGACAAAAGGCAATTTCTGCCAGGCATATCCAAGCCAGCCATCCGCAGAATATGCTATTCTCTTGTGGCAGTCTGCCTGTTTTTATCAATAATTGGTTTGCCTTCTCCCTTCAGGTTTGCCATGACGGTCGACATGCTCAAAAATTTTCCTCCCCTGGGCTGGTCCGACAAATATGCTGGCCAATCCAACACATTGCTGGCAGCCAGTGAAATCAGAAAAGTTCTCCCTGCTGGTGGCACTCTTTCTGCCAGTGGCTTTACAAACTTTCTGAATGTCGCAAGTGGGGCAATGAGTCCTGTGGCCGGCTGGTTTGACCCTGCGGATATATTCAAACTTGGCATGCTAAACCGCAGCTGGCATGCCATGGGAGAGGATCCAGCCAGGTTTTGCAATGCCATCAGGCAGAATCCTCCAGATGTGATTGCTGTTGGCAAGGCATTTGATGAGCATGAAAAGGATTATGCAGAGGAAATAATGCAGGCTGTGGAGAATACAGGCCTCTATCATCCCGCCGCTTTTGTGCCAGCCAATAAAAAGCTCAATTATGGCTGGATGCAATACTATATTTATGCCAGGAATTTATGAACAGCAGTAGAGAATGCCTTAGTCTGGTGATACCATGCTATAACGAGGAAAACACCCTCGCGGCCTGCGTTGAGAGCTGTCTGGGCTTGAGCGAACATGGACTTGAGCTGGAATTGATAATTGTTGACGACTGCTCAACTGATGCCAGCGGAGCAATTGCCGACAGTCTGGCTGCCGCATACCAGTGTGTTTCCGTCATCCACCAGCCACAGAACATGGGCAAGGGAGCCGCCCTGCGCACAGGTTTTCTGCATGCCCATGGCGATTATGTAGGCATTCAGGATGCCGATACGGAATATGACCCCCTGGATTATCTGGAGCTGCTGCGCCCAATTCGCGCTGGCCAGGCTGATGTTGTCTATGGCTCCCGCTATTTGCGCAGGGATACAAGGCGCGTGCTCTATTTTTGGCATACATGGATGAATCGCGCCCTGACATTTGTATCGAACATGTTCACCAATCTGGACATAAGCGATATGGAAACCTGCTACAAACTTTTTACCCGGGAGGCCATAAGGGGGCTGGCTCCAAAACTCCGTGAAAACCGTTTTGGCTTTGAACCCGAAATAACGGAGCTTGTCAGCATCCATAAGCTGCGTCTATATGAATGCGCCATTCATTACAGGCCAAGAAGCTATGAGGAGGGCAAAAAAATAGGCTGGCGCGATGGCATACGCGCCCTCTACTGCATCCTGCACTATGGCGCTCCATATGCGCCATTGCCCATGCAACTGCTGCTGTATTTTTTTATCGGCCTAACCTGCGCCATTGGCAATCTTGCCGCATTTGCCCTGTTCATGGCTTTGGGATTATCAATGCCCCTTGCCATAGGCGTGGCCTTTGCGCTGGCCGCGGCGCTGAATTATTTGCTGTGCCTCGCCATACTCTTCAGACACAAGGCCAGATGGTCAACAGGCGGAGAGCTGACAGCCTATGTGCTCACTGTAATCTGCATGTGCCTGCTGGATTATGGGTGCACCGGAGGACTGGTGTGGCTTGGGCTTTCTCCGGTATGGGCCAAAGGCTGGTCCAGCCTAGTTGGCTTTGCGGGCAACTTCCTATTGCGCAAGTTTTTTGTTTTTTAGCTCCTGCCGGGCACTTGCCGGCAGGGGCTGCTTTTATGGCGTGTTTGCTTTTGGGCCACCAGGCGGCGCAAGGTCCGCACTGCGCTTATTTCTACTGACAGCGGTACACGGCCGCATGCCTTTGTATTGCAAAGCGGCTATGGCATATGCCTGTTTTCAAGCGGCATATGCCAAAATTTCAATGCCTGCCTGTGGTGCAGCCATTCTGGCGGGAGCATTGCATTGCATCGCTTACGCCCAGTTTGGCCATGGCCTCCGCAAGGCCCATGGCAACTGATTGATAGCGCATGTAGCCGCGCGAAACTGTGGCTGCCTTGCCATTGTTTATAAGCATAAGAGTGGGGTAGGATGGTGCATCGCCCATTAGCCTTGCGGCCTCGGCCAGAGCCCTTTCCGTGGCCTGCAGGGCGGCAGGCTGATCCAGGGCGGATTCGAATGCCTGGGGATTTAAATTCCATTTGCCTGCAATGGCGGCCAGGGTTTGATCCGTGAACAGATCAAGCCCCTGTCCGTAAAACATGTCCTCCAGCATCAGCATCTGTTCCAGCTCATGGCCGGGAGCCTGTTTTATAAGCACGGTGAGGATTTCATCCGCGCCAGGAGAATACATGCGTACATCGCGGCCTGTCTCCGCGGCGTCAATGGCCCCTTTCAGGGAGCGGCCAGTGGTCCTCTCAACTTCGCGCCAGAAATCGGCCAGACCGGGCTGGGCCGCCACATCATCCAGCAGGGACATGGGGCGCGATATGAGACTGCCGCCTATGACATGCACCGGAAAGTCCGGATTTTCATCCGTAATTCTTTTGGCAATGGGGCCAAAACCGTAGCACCAGGGGCAATATACGTCTGCGATATAAATGAAATATGGAGAAGTCATGGCTTAATTCCTTGTAAAATTGTTTTGTTGCCCAGAAAGATGCCTGCCGCCGCCGGATTGGCCATCTGTCTTGAGCAAGATGCGAATTTTTGCAAATCTGCCGGAATTTGGCGGCTCTGAAATATTCATTCCCATTGGGCGGATAAATATTTTTTATCGCGTGGTAAAGAATACAGCAGTACTTGGCATTATGCAATATGCCTTGATTTTACTTGGAATTTGGGGCAATGGAGTGTAAATACTTTCTGTGCCATGATGAAAGAATACGCTGATTTTTATTTTCGCAAGGCCAAAGCGGAAAACTATCCCGCAAGATCTGTCTACAAGCTCAAGGAAATAGACGCCAGGCACCGGCTTTTGAAGGCTGGCATGCATGTGCTAGATCTGGGCGCAGCTCCTGGCTCATGGTCCCTTTACGCGGCCGAGCGCGTTGGCGGCAAAGGGCTTGTGCTGGCCTGCGATCTGCAGGCTACGGACACTGTTTTTCCGCCCCAGGTTCAATTCATGCAGGAGGACATTTTTGAGCCAGGGCAGGAATTTGTGGCCTGTTTGCGGAATCTGGCGCCATTTGACCTGGTCATGAGCGACATGGCCCCTTCCACAACAGGCAACCGCATCACGGACCATGCCCGTTCTGTGGCCCTGGTTGAGCAGGCCTATGAAACCGCCTGTCTTTATTCGCGCAAGGGTTCCAATTTTATTGCGAAAATCTTTATGGGCGGGGATATGGGGGAGGTGTTGGCCAGCATTCGCAAGAGTTATGCCAGTGTCAAAACATTCAAGCCCAAAAGCTCCAGGGCGGAAAGTAAAGAGATATTTATAGTTTGCCAGAATTTTAAACTCAATACCGCCAATGGCGAAAGCGAAAGCTGAGCTGGCGGCATGGGCATTTGGAGAAAGATATGTCCGGACACAGCAAATGGGCCAATATCCAGCATCGCAAGGGCAGGCAGGATGCCAAGAGGGGCAAGGTATTCACCAAGGCGGCCAAGGAAATCATAATTGCCGCCAAAACCGGTGGGGATCCGGCCGGCAACCCGCGCCTGAGGGCTGCCATAGCCGCCGCCAAGGCTGTCAATCTGCCCAAGGACAAGATTGAGGCTGCCATACGCAAGGGCACAGGCGAGGATGCCGGCGGCGATATTGTGGAAACATTTTACGAAGGCTATGGCCCTGGCGGCATTGCCATAATGGTGGAGGTTGCCACGGACAATAAAAACCGCACCGTGGCCGAGGTTCGCCACCTTTTCACAAAGCATGGCGGCTCCATGGGAGAAAATGGCAGCGTTGGCTGGATGTTCGAGCGCAAGGGTGTGATAGAAGTCGCCAAGGCCGCCTATAATGAAGAGGCCATAATGGAGGCAGCCCTGGAGGCTGGCGCCGATGATGTCATCGATGATGAGGATATCTGGACAATCCAGACTGCCATGGCCGATTTCGCGTCCGTGCGTGACGCTCTGGAAAGCACCGGTGTTGCCATGCAGTCCGCAGGTCTGGCCATGGTGCCATCCAACCTCACGCAGATTGACACGGAAACAGGCATGAAGCTGCTGCGCCTCATGGATGCCCTGGATGACAATGACGATGTGCAGAATGTCTATGTGAATGCCGATTTTCCGGATGACATGCCAACGGACTAGCTGATGAACCCGGTGGAGGTTATTGGCATTGACCCTGGCTCGCAAAAAACCGGCTGGGGCATTGTGCGCGAGGTTTCAGGCGTGCTGCAGCTGGTGGATTGCGGCATAATCCGCACCATATCTTCCGCCGCAGTGGATGAGGGCTCTTTTTCCAGGCGTCTGGCAAAAATCTACAGCGAACTGTGTATTGTTATTGGCCGGCATACACCGGATGAGGCGGCCATAGAACAGGTCTTTACAGCCAGAAATGCGTCAAGCGCCCTGAAACTTGGCCAGGCGCGAGGCGTTGCCGTGGCCGCATGCGCTGCCTATGGACTGGAAGTGTCGGATTATGAGCCTACGCTGGTTAAAAAATCGCTGGTGGGCACAGGGCGCGCCGAGAAGGACCAGGTGGCCTTTATGGTCAAAAGACTGCTCAATGAAAAAGACGCATGCTGGCCCCTGGACACCACGGATGCCCTGGCTGTAGCCATCTGTCATCTGGGCCGGCGCCGTTTTGACGCCATGGCGCGCCGATCCTGCGCGTGACAGGATGGTCTTTGTCATTTTGCAGCAGGCCATTGCATATGTTTTTACAGGCAATTATATATTATGAATTAGCCTAAAATTTTTGGGATAATAAACAAGAGGAAGGCCATGACGCGAAAGGATCGCACAGAGGGAATTTTCAGCCGCCGCGAAGTGCTGGATGAAAGTGAAAGAAGGCAATATTGCCTGATACAGCTCAAGGAGCTGCTCTCCTTTGCCTACCGGTATTCTGAAGATGTCAAAAAGCGTTTTGACCGAGCCCAGTTTAATGTGGAAAAATTCAAGGTACTGTCCGATATAAAACATATACCCATCCTGAAAAAGAAGGAATTAATCTTCCTGCAGTCCATGGGGCCGCGTCTTGGCGGTCTGCTGACCAAGGATATTGGCGAACTTAAGAGGGTTTTTCTCTCACCTGGCCCGATTTTTGATCCTGAGGACCGCAGCGAGGATTATTGGGGTTATACCGAGGCTTTTTATTCCGTGGGCTTCAGGCCTGGCGATGCTGTGCAAAATACATTCAACTATCAGCTTACGCCAGCTGGCCTTATGTTTGAGGAGCCCCTGCGCAATCTGGGCTGCGCCGTTATTCCAGCCGGCCCCACAGATGCCGCCACCCAGCTGGACATAATGCAGAAATTGCGTGTATCCGGCTATGTGGGCACGCCGAGTTTTTTGATGCATCTTGCGCAAAAGGCGGAGGAGAAGGGCCTCAATCTGCGCAAGGATCTGTTTCTGGAGGTGGCCTTTGTGACAGGCGAGCGCATGTCTGAAAAAATGCGCTCACAGATGGAGAAAAAATACGACCTGATCATGCGCCAGGGTTATGGCACAGCCGATGTGGGCTGCATTGGTTATGAATGCTACCATAAATCTGGGCTGCACATTGCCAATCGCTGTTATGTGGAAATTTGCCATCCAGACACGGGCATACCCCTCAAGGACGGCGAAGTGGGCGAGATAGTGGTGACAGCCTTCAACAAGACATATCCCCTGATCCGGCTGGCCACTGGCGATCTCTCCTATATAGATCGCAGACCCTGCGCCTGCGGCCGTACCAGCGCGCGCCTGGGCAGCATTGTTGGCCGGGTGGACACCACAGCCAGAATCATGGGCATGTTTGTGTATCCGCATCAGGTGGAGCAGGTTATGAGCCGCTTTGACGAGATCAAACGCTGGCAGATTGAGGTCACCAATCCTGGCGGCATAGATGAAATGACACTTTACATCGAGACAAGCGGATTCAGGCGCGAAGAGGAGCTGCTGCACCAGTTCCGCGAGAAAATCAAGCTTCGGCCGGAGCTGAAAATCCTTGAGCCTGGCAGCCTGCCTGCGCAGATCCGGCCCATTGAGGACAAGAGGCACTGGGATTGATAGTCTCAGGCGGCCATGTTTGCCTGAAATCAGTCGCATTTTTGTTGGAGCTCAGTGGGCTGCCATCCACCTTGAAGGGCAGCCAGCCCGGGAGAAATTATCATGAAGGACAACACCAAATCTGGTGAGGCTCTGGATCGCCTGACTGCCTGGTTGCAGCAGAGGCATGATGATGTCATGTCTGCCGAAAAACAGGCGCTTGCCAGCCTCAAGGCCGGAGAAAATGATGGGTACAGGCAACTGATGCGCCATAAGGCCGAGCTTCTGGCGGATATGGAGCAGGATGTCGCGGATCTGGTAAGCCAGTTGCCAACGCCTCTGGCCAGCAGTCTTGGTGGCCGCATCGGCCAGTTTTCGCGCAGCGCCGCCATGGCCTTGAATCTCGATTCTGTATTCTACATGTCGGCCCTTTTGTATCGTGATGATCACAAGGAGGGTGAGCCGGACAATCTGGCTCTTTTTATAACAGAAATAAAAAACAGCAGGGGTTAGGCATGATCAGGCATATTGTATGGTGGACATTAAAGGAACATGCCAATGGGCGCACCAGGGACGAAAATGCCATGCATATTCTCAAGTCATCGGCAATGCTTCATGGCCTGCCAAGCTTACGCAGCATAGAGGTCTCCAGCAAAGTGGAAGGCAGCACCACAGTTCCGGCCCATGTAGTCCTGACCACAACCCATGACAATATTGAGGATCTGCAGGCCTATGCCAATGATCCTGTGCATCTCGAATTTGCGGGGATGGTCAAGGAGCTGGTATCTTCACGCAATGCCATAGATTTTACCTTTGAATAAAATCCGGTTCATGCGGCCAATATGGCTGTGTGGATTTGGATAGAAGATGGGGGCCGGCTGGCCCCCATCCATTTTAAATCAGTTTTTTTTCTGCAACTGTTTTTTCAGGGCACGGGCCGCCTCAAACATGCCTTCGGCAATGGTGGGATGCGCATGGATGGTCAGGGCCAGGTCCTCCACATTGTTCATTTTTTTGATTGCCAGCACTCCTTCCGCCAGAATATCGGAGGCATGCACGCCCATAATCTGCACGCCGAGAATACGGCCATCATCTGCATTGGCTATGAGTTTGAAAAATCCCGGCAATTCGCCCATGGCCTGTGCCTTGCCAAGTTCCCGTACCTGGGTAGTGCCGCAAATCACGTTTGCATATTCAGCCCGCGCCTGCTTCTCCGAGAGGCCTGCGCAGCCGATCTCAGGCTCCGTGAATATGGCGGATGGCACCACGGCATAATCCATGCGGCCATCGCCGCCGGCCAGGCCTCTGGCCACAGTCAGTCCTTCCATGGCAGCCACATGGGCCAGCATGATATGCGTCGGCCCCAGAACATCGCCAATGGCATATATGCCGGGCACACTGGTCTGAAGCCTGTCATCAACCTTTATCCAGCCTCTCTTGTCCAGCTCAATGCCGCAACCGGCAATTTCCGGAGTGCAGGGGGTGCGACCGACCGTTACAAAGACCTTATCGATCTCTATGGCTGCCTCTTTTGCCCTGGCTGCCTCATCGACAAATGGAGAAGGGGTGATACGGGCATGGACAACATCGTTTTCAATGCGCGTCTCTGAAACTGTGGCTCCTGTGATCATTCTTATCTTGCGTTTGCGCATCTCTCTTGCCAAAAGGGAGCTGATGTCGTGATCCACAGAAGGCAGAGGCAGCAGTCTGTCCTGGCCTTCGACAATGGTGACATCACTGCCAAAGGAGCGATAGATGCAGGCCAGCTCGCAGCCAATGACGCCGCCGCCTACAATCAGCAATCTTTGCGGCACTGTTTCCAGATCCAGGGCGTCATTGCTGTTTAAGATGAATTTATGGTCAAAGGGCAGGCCGGGCAATTCCAGAATGCCGGATCCGGTGGCAATGAGCACTGCATCGCCCTCAATTATTTCCTCGCCATTGGGGGTGCGCACTGCAACCTGTCCTGAATTGAGCGGGCGCCCGCGCCCCTGGATGAGTTTGATCCTGAGTTTGGCGCAGGTTTTTTCAAGGCCGCCGGTGAGGGTTTTTATGACAGTGTTTTTGCGTTTCTGCACAAGGGCGGGATCAATCTGCGGGCCATCGCAACCTGTGACGCCATATTCCGTCATGCGTCTTGCCATAACCAGGGCATCGGCGCATGCGCGCATCGTCTTGGTGGGGATGCAGCCATGATGCAGGCAGGTGCCACCAATTTCATTTTCATCTATGAGTGTAACATCGATGCCGTTTTCCGCGGCCTCAAAGGCTGCTGTATAGCCGCCAGGGCCTGCTCCGATTATGGTCAGTCGCATGCTTCCTCCTTAAAAAAGGCTGTTTGCTGAATTGATGATTTCAGTATATTGCCCGTTTATCAATGCTTCAAGTTGCCCAGGGAACATTATGACAGGATATTATGGCAAATAACCCTGAGAAGCATGTAAATCTTGCGGAATTGCTGTATTTTTTTTAATTTTGAAATTTCAGATGTGGATCGATAAACACAGGACAGGAACAGAGGGGAGATGGTTGCCAGACTTTTTGCGCAGGTTGTTGCTTTATGTCTGTTCATGGTTGCGGTGGAGGCCATGGCTGTCGGCAAGCAGCTCAGTTTTTCCGCGGCAAGGCAAATGCTGCATGAGCGCAGTGATGCCCTTAAGGCTGCTGCAGCCAATGTGGAGAGCAAAAGAGAGGAGATGGAGGCCACCAAATGGCTGCATGGTCCCACAATTTCCGCCCAGGCTTTTGAACTGTGGGGCGAGACAAGGGTTGAT
The DNA here is from genome assembly GCA_910587035.1 of uncultured Desulfovibrio sp. GTDB lineage: Bacteria > Desulfobacterota > Desulfovibrionia > Desulfovibrionales > Desulfovibrionaceae > Desulfovibrio. The sequence continues at coordinate 55,994 of CAJUMQ010000014.1, forward strand.
ATAGATAAAAGCGTTCCCACGCCGCTTGGACAAATGCCTGTGCATATTGAGGAAAACTATAATTTCAGCGGACCACGCGCGCAAGTGACAGGCACATTGCCCATCTATACTGGCGGAAAAATTCCGGCAGCCAAAAAGGCTGCCAAATATGCCCATGATGAGGCGAAAGCCAGCCAGCAAAATCGTCTGGTGGATCTTGATGCAGAATTGATTGGCAAATATTTTGGACTGCAGCTGGCCCTCTCCATTGAAAAGCTGAGACAGGAGACTCTTGAGCAGGAAAATATGGAGCTCGAGCGCGCCATAAAATTTGAGAAACAGGGCATGATCAGCGCTGTGGAACGCATGGGCGTGCAGGTGGCCCGGGATGAAGCCGAGAGGCAGAGGCTAAAGGCCAGGGATGATGCCCGCATTGCCAGATTGCAACTGGAGCGGCTGCTTAGGGACAATACATCATCCCATTTGTCCACTCCTCTTTTTGTGCTCAAAAAGCCATTGGCGGATTTGAAAAAATGGGTGGATCGCGCCCTTGCCGCCAATCCGGCCATAGGCATTATCGAGGCCAGGGTACAGCAGGCGGATCAGGGTGTTGAGGCCAGTAAAAGCTCTTTTCTGCCCCAGATATTCGCCTTTGGGGAATACAGTTTCATCAGGCATTACCAGACCATGATTGAACCAGCCTGGATGGCTGGTCTGGGAATTAATATGACATTGTGGGATGCCAGGGATCGAACAGCCAGCTACAAAAGCGCCAGGGCCACCCTTAGGGAGGCCAAAGCAACCAGGGCGGATGTTGAGAACCAGGTGCGCACATCCTGCGAAACGGCCTGGCTCAATACCCAGAATGCCAGGGAGCAGTATAATCTCACTGCATCCACAGTAAGCCTTGCGCGGGAGAATTTAAGGCTGAAAAGCAGGGGCTTTGGCGAGGGACTGTACACTGCCCTGGACGTGACAGAAGCTCGCGACCAGCTGCTTAAGGCGGAGGTGGGCAGAAGGGTTGCTGCTTATGAATTTGTGGTCAATTATGCCCTGCTCCATGCCATATGCGGAAATATGGATGCCTTTATGAATGCCTATAATAAAAATGAAGTAATTCTGGAAAAATAGCCATGGGTGGAGACAATTCGATCGTGGTCGATGCCTCGCATGATAAAAGGCCGGCTGCCATTGGGCGCACGCTACTGGTGGGATTTGTGGCTGCTCTTGGCCTGTTCATCATCTGGGGGATCTGGCGCGCGGCTTTTCCGCCATTGCCGCCCTTGCAGGGGCAGATGGAGGCACGCACCATAAATGTCTCCTCAAAGGTGCCCGGTCGCGTGCAGGCCGTGCTTGTTGAAGAAGGCGATTTTGTCAAGGCTGGCCAACCGGTGGCGCGCATGCATCTGCCGGAGATAGAAGCCAAACTGTCCCAGGCCCAGGCGCAGGAAAGGGCGGCCAGGGCCAGGCAAAGCCTTGTTGACGAGGGGGCCAGACCCCAGGAAAAGGAGGCCGCCAGGGCCGAATGGGAGCGGGCCAGCGCGGATGCGGATCTGGCCCTTAAAACATGGCGCCGTATTGAGGCACTGTACAGGGATGGTCTGGTGTCCCGCCAGAAATACGATGAGGTCCGCGCGCAAATGCTGGCAACTGCCGATCAGGCCAGGGCTGCCAGACAGGTTTATGACATTGCCCTGACAGGCGCCAGGAAGCAGGAAAAAAGCGCTGCCAGCGAGCAGAGCAGCGAAGCTGCAGCCGGGGTTGAGGAAGTGGAGGCGCTTGCCGACAACAGGCAACTGCTTGCGCCTCGTGCCGGGCAGGTTGACAAGGTGATTCTTGTGTCCGGCGAGATGGCCGGGGCTGGTTTTCCTGTGCTGACCATTGTCAATCTCGAGGATCAGTGGGCCACTTTCAACATCCGCGAAGAGCATATGCCAGGCATAAAAATCGGCACAGTTCTCAAGGCGCGAATACCGGCACTGGACGCAAGGGATGTAGACTACCGCATCTATTACATCAGCCCCAGGGCCAGTTATGCCACATGGCGAAGTACCCGCGAAAACTCCGGATATGACATGAAAACCTTTGAGGTGCGCGCAAGGCCGGAAAAGGCCCCGGATGGATTGAGGCCAGGCATGAGCGTGCTTGTGGACAGATAGCGCATGAAGGCTGCGGACTGGCTGAAAGCGGTTGGCCAATGCATGCGCCGGGAGTTCGCCTGCTGGTGCCGTAAGCCCGGTGAAATACTTTTCTGCGCTTATGCGCCTGTCTTCTGGATGCTTGTTGTCTGGGGCCTTCTGGGGGATGGTGTCATGACACATCTGCCCGTAGGTTTTGTGGATGACGACAAAAGCCATATCTCGCGCAAGATTGAACAGGCCCTGGCTGCCAACCGGGCCATGGAGCTTGTCGGCCATGAAAACATGGCAGTGGCCCTTGGCGCATTGCGTGCAGGGGAAATATATGGCGTGGTCAATGTGCCATTTGGCTATAGCAGGGATATGCTTGCCGGGCGCGGCTCCAGCATCATTGCCTATCTGGATGAAAACCGCTATGCGATTGCCGGCACCCTCAATGCGGAGATAAGTTCCGTACTCAGTGCCCTGGGCAATGAGAGCCTGTTTGCAAACGCTCTTGAGACTGGCGATGGCACAGCCGGAGCCAGCCGCATGATTTCCGTTGTGCATTCGGATTTTTATGCCCTTGGCAATATGCAATACAGTTTTCTTGCTTTTCTGGGCGCATCCCTGATGCCTGGCGTAATCATGGTTGGCGCCATGCTTGGTTTTGTAACAGCGATTTTGCGGGAAGACTGGCAAAAGGAAGTCAGACCGTGGCTGCAATCCGCCCAGGGCAGCTTTTCCGCCGCACTGACTGGCAAAATGCTGCCGCACTATGCTCTTTACTGCTTCATCTTCCTTTTCTATATGGCGATTTTTTGCGGACAGGGAGGTTTTTCCCCGGCCGGATCCCTGCTTTTATGGTTTATATTTGGCTGCGCCTGTCTGGCAGTATTTATGGCGATGGCAATACTTTTTGTCGCCATCGCCCCCAATTGGCGTTTCGCTCTGGTGCTGGCATCAGGCTATGCCGCGCCAGCGCTGCCTTTCACCGGATTTTCCATACCCCTTGATTCCATGGGGGAATACGCGCGTCTGTTTGCGCAATGCCTGCCCCTTACCTGGCTGCTGGAAGGGCAGGCTCAGCAATGGACACTTGGTTCATCAGTGGCTGGTTCCGGTCCAATTTTTCTGGCTTTTTTTCTGCTGTTCACCATCCCCTGCATCATTGGCTTTCCACTTTTCAAATGGGTTTACAGGCGCAGATATCTGAAAAATGCCGGAGATGCGGCATGAGTCTTTTCAGATGCTTCTGGCAGACATTGAAGGAGTGCTGCACAAATCTTGCCTGCGCGCCTTTTTTCATGCTGGCCATTGTCTTTTACGCCATGTATTATTGCTGGCCCTATATGGCGCAACTGCCAGAGCATATTTCAACAGCCATTGTCGACGAGGACAATTCGCCTCTTTCGCGCAGGCTTGTGCAGGCTTTGCGGGCATCTCCAAATCTGGATGTTCTGCAGGTCACCGCCAACAGGGAGGAGGCCATAGGGCATATGCAGGCGCAAAATATTGTGACAATTGTTGGAATTCCCCCGGATTTTGAAAAGGACGCGCTGAGCGGCACGCCCACAGCCATGACACTGGTGACAAATGGCGCCTTTATAGTAAAATCGCGATCTTCTGTGGCGGGAGCATCCGGCCCATTGCGGGAGGCGTCCATGGCTGCCATCTCTGCGGAGCTGGTAAACAATGGCATGTCCCCCTCCATGCTCAAGCTCTCGGCAATGCGGGCGCCTGGCCTCATCATTCAGCCAATGTTCAACAACATCTCCGGCTATCTGAATTTTGTCGTGCCCATTGTATTTATAATAATCATACAGACATTGATGCTTTGCGGCACGGGCATGCTGTTCAATGACTGGTACAGCCAAAGAGAACAGCCGGAAGTATTGATGAATGCCTTATGCTCACCCATATATCTGCTGGCTGTGCAGGGCCCTGTGTTTTTGATCAGCTTTTTGTGGACGCTCATCTGCGAGGGGGATATTTTCGCCCTGCATGGAGTCAATTCATTTCAGAATGTGCCTGCCACATTTGCCATGGCTGCAGCTTTTGCCCTGGCTGTAAGTTCTCTGGCCATTTTGGTGGGCCTGCTGCTGGGGCCGACAAATTTTGTTATCCAGGCAGTGGTGATAACATCGTTGCCCTGCGTGTTCATATCCGGAAATCTCTGGCCAGCGCACAACATTCCCATCTATATTCGCGCTCTAGCATGGCTTTTGCCATCCACTCCCGGATCTTGTGGAATGATGCGGGCCTCGCAATGCGGAGCGACAGTCCATGAGATATTACCATATGCTGCGCATCTGATTATTCTCGGATTTGCATACATGGCCATGGCTTTTATTATTTGCCACATCAGAAAAAGTCTCGTTCAACATGTGAATACTGGCGGCCCATCGGCCATCTGGAAAAAGGACAGGATATAAAAACAGGCCGCCCTGATTCATCAACCAAAAGCGGCCCGTTGCGGAGAAATCAGTATTTGTTACCCATGCCTTGGGCACGAAGACCACATTAATTCATAACTGTTCCATTGATTATGGCAAGTTGCAGGTTTTTTGGCCAGTTTGCGCAGTCCAAATCAATGCCCGGAAATTATGTCCCTTATTCCTGTGGGGATGCCCAGGGGCGGGAGGGCTTTTTCCAGTATGTGGCCGCAGCGCAGGATGGCGCTTTCCGCAAATGGTTTGCCCACAAGCTGAATGCCAACAGGCATGCTGGATTCCGCGCCCATGCCGGCGGGAATGGACAGACCTGGCAGACCGGCAAGATTGACTGGCAGGGTGTATGCGTCCATGAGGTAGGTTTTTAATGGGTCCTGCTCATTTTCTCCCAGTTTCCAGGCAGTCACCGGAGCAACCGGCATGAGGAGGAGATCGCATTGCCCAAGCGCCTCAAAATATTTCATCTGAATCAGGCGTCTTGTCTGGGCCGCTTTTTTAAAATAGGCATCATAATATCCGGATGAGAGCACATAGGAGCCCAGCATTATGCGTCTTTTTACTTCATTGCCAAAGCCCTGGCTGCGAGATTGCAGATACAGCTCGTCCAGAGTGTCGATGTCCGGTGCGCGGCGCCCGTAGCGCACGCCATCATAGCGCGCCAGATTTGAGCTGGCCTCGGCCATGGCAACAATATAATAGGTGGCGCTGGCAATATTGGGATCTGGCAAGGTTATGTCGATTATTTCGGCGCCAAGATCCCTGGCAAGGTCTGCAGCCCGCACTATCACATCGCGCACTTCCGTGGCAAGGCCGTTAGAGATAAAGGCGGATGGCAGGCCAATGCGCGTGCCGGCAAGAGGCCGGTCGCCGGATTTCGCGGCCAGGTTTGCCGCATAATCCTCCATGGGCTCCATGGCTGATGTGCTGTCGCGGGGATCATGCCCTCCTATGACATTCAGCATCAGCGCGATATCCTCAACCGTTCTTGCAATGGGGCCCACCTGATCAAGGGATGAGGCAAAAGCGAAAAGCCCATAACGGGACACGCGCCCATAGGTGGGCTTGAGGCCGGCGCAGCCGCAAAAGGCAGCCGGCTGGCGAATTGATCCGCCGGTATCCGAACCAAGGGCCGCAAAACATTCGCCTGCTGTCACTGCGGCGGCAGAGCCGCCGGATGAGCCGCCAGGCACATGTTCCAGATTCCACGGATTGCGGGTTTTGCGAAAGGCCGAGTTCTCTGTTGATGAGCCCATGGCAAACTCGTCCATATTTGCCTTGGCGAGAATGATGGCGCCGGCCTCACGAAGTTTATGGACCACATGGGCGTCATAAAAAGGCACAAAATTATCCAGTATAAGCGATGCGGCCGTTGTGCGCAGATTTTTTGTTGACAGGGCATCCTTGACTATGACCGGCACACCCCACAGGGGGCGCTGTGGGTCCGGTTTTTGCGCATCCATTTTTGCGGCCAAAGACCGGGCTTCATCTCTGGCAATGGTAATCAGGGCGCCAATTTGCGGCTCGCAGGTGTCAATGCGCTCCAGGCAGGCATTTACGGTCTCCGCCACGCCAATTTTGCGGGCCTGGAGCTCACTGGCGACCTGTGTGAGGGATAGGGAGCAGATATCTGTCATTGAAAGCGCCTTTTCTATCCTATGCGGATAGAGCAATAATTGGATATATCAGGTGGAATAGTGCCAAATTCAAACTGAGGCATGGCGCGTATGTCCATTTTGCACAGGCATACGCTATACTATGCGGGGCACAATAAAATAATGGCCGTCTGTCTGTGGCGCGTTGGCCAGTATTTCCGTGCGGGAACGCAGATTATCGGCATCATCGGCCCTTGTGGCGCACAAGGTGCCAAGTGGGCTGTATAAAGGCTCGATGCCTGTGGTATCCACAGATTCGAGAATGGCCATATGGCCAAGAATCTGCCCAAACTGGCGGGCAAAGACTGCTTCCTCTCCAGGAGCTATTACAAGTCTGGAGAGCTTGGCCATGTGGCGCACTTCTTCAGGAGAGACTTCCCTTTCCCTGGACATTGATCATTCCTTCAGCGTCTGGCAGGCAGACTGAGTTTATAGGATGGCCTTGGGGTTGTGCTCAATGGCGCCTGCGGCGCAACCTGTGTTGCCGGTTCTGATACTGGAGCGGAAATGACAGGCCTGGCAACTGGTTCGCTGATGGCAGGAGCATCGATATCGTCCGCCTTGACGGATGGCTCGGGCGCGTTGATGTTCTCCACCTGGATGCCCTGCATCCTCAATGCAGAGCGCTCCAGCAGCGCGGAACGTTTTTGCCTGAACTGCTCCGGATTGGCCACGCTGCTGCCATTGCCAGTCACTTCAAATACATAGAGATGCTGTCGGCCAATGCCATCGCTGTCCCAATTTATGGGCGCCATTGCCTTTATGGAAGATGATGCGCGTTGCGCCCTGGCCAGCACATCGGCGGCAGATGCCCTCTCCGCAAGGCCTGTGGTCACGGCAAAATTTACGAAGTCGTAGCCCAGAGCCACCCAAAAGTCATTGCCGCCGCCCTGAAGGGCCTTGGGAGCGCGTTTGCCATTCCATGCAGCCGGGAAAATGGCAAGTTCAAATTTTTCCGGTTTGGATATTTTTTTACCCGCCAGAGGCTGCTCCCAAAGCATTGGACCCATAAGCACCAGCCTGTCCTCGCCGTTGTAGAGCAGGCTTTGGGTCACAAGATCCATATGCTTCCAGGAATCCGGCACAAAAAGGGCCTCAAACGTGGTCTGGGGCACAGGTATTTTGCCACCATCAGGTGTGGCCGGATTTATAATGGGCTTTACGGATTCACTCCATGTGGCCGGCGATTTGGCATCATAGGCTGCCTTGTGCACCGGAATATGTCTTTTGCCAAGAGTGGATTCCAGCAGCTCAACCATGCGCCGTCCATAGGTGTCGGATGGATAAAAGGCGCCATAGGTATGGATATTGAGATCATCAGTCACAAAATGGGTAAGCGCATCGATTTGGTCCTGGGGGCTGGGGAAAAAGCGCCAGGCAACCTTGCCCTCATCCCCTTTTTGCAGGCCCGGGGTGAAGGTAAAGAATATTTTTTTATCAAGAATGCCATCCTTGCGGGCCTCCAGATATTTCCTGTCCTGCAGGGGGCCGCCCACCACAGTGCACATGGGCGGCAGGGACGCAAGCTTCGCAAGCCAATCCTGGGATTCGGTGTTGATATTTTCCAGCCGCAAATTGGTGCCACCAGTCTTCAACTGGTTCTGTGCAATGGCGGCGCCTTTCCTGATTTTTCCGGCTGTGGCGGCGAAAGGCCCAGAGTTGGGCAAAGCCAGTACGACGCAGGGATTTTTGGCTGCCTCCACAGCTTTGCCGGATTCATGCCCGCCAAAACCGGGGAGCTGGCAGCCTGCCAGAAGAAGCAGTGCCACAGCTACAAGAGGTAAAAAATGATGACCTTGCCAAGTGGTCATAAATGTCGCCGCAACTGTTTTTGATGGCTGGCAATGGCTTTTGCAGCGAATGGAACCATTATTTATGGACATGGCAACTCCCGGCTTAAGGCAAATTATAATTTATTTTAATATAGCCTTCATTCCGTTGCAAGTGCCATTAAAAAAGGAACCCCCCGGCATAGCCGGTGGATTCCTTTTATGGAGAACTCATTTCATAATTAAGCGTCAATTTTAATAACACGACGTAATAAAATCATAGAAAAAGCAAGATGAACAAGGCTGGTAAATCTTTCCGCGGCATGTTCTCATCTTGCTATTGCCTTTTTAAATTTGTTGAGCCACGCAAAAAGGTGTTCGATTTTCCATCGCCTTCTGTATCTACGCAAAGCTCTCCCATCTTGCGTCGCGAGTTTTTTGTGATTCTTGCGATGCGGCGCGATGAGTTCACTTCCCTGATCAGCACGGGCCTTATCAAGCGGGTCACTGTCATAGGCACGATCCCCGATAATTCTTCTGGGTCGTCCACAGTGACAGCCTCATTGACCGTAGCCTGGACAAGTTTGACTTCATGAGGGTTAGCAGAATCCGTGTGCACGGCAACAGGTAAACCAGAAGCGTCTGCAATAACCATGAGCTTCGTACCTTAGCCCCGCGTGGTCTTTCCAACCTTTGGGCCCCTTTTTGCAACCACAAGGGTGCCATCAATGAAGCATTCTTCCAAGTTTATCAGTCCCCAACCTTATAGATGCAGGGCAAGAGCTTCCAAAATTTTTTGGAGCCTTCCATCTTTTAACCACATGCTAAATCGCCTATAGCAGGTAGGGGAGGATGAAAACCAATCTTGAAGATCGGCCCAGGCTGCTCCAGTTCTTAAAACCCATGGAACCTCATTTAATTTAATACTTCTCTATCAGAGTGGCCTCTTGGCCTGCCAGCTCGGTGCGTTCTTCGGGGAAAAGTATTCAAAAGCTGCCCATTGATTATCAGTTAACATTTCGGCTTTGCTCATTTTTTGAGCTAATCATATTTCCAAACTTTATCCAGAAATATGAAATGACTTCTATCCATTTGACGGGTGCATCCTGGACTCCGCCCCATTTGTCGCTTACTTCTTTCTCCTGAGCCTGATTTTCCGATAAATAAGATTAATTATGGAATATTTTTTGCATATTATCGATAATGAAAATATTGTCTATTTTTACTGAATTTGATTTTTATTTAAAGATATGGTCAATACCAAATTCTTTATTTTAAAGTTAAATTTATTAATAAAGTTTAAT
>CAJUMQ010000015.1 GCA_910587035.1 uncultured Desulfovibrio sp.
AATTCGTTCATTTATATTGTACGTTTCTGAAATATTATTACTATTAATCAAATAAAAAATTTAAATATCAGAGAACAACTATGTCAAGAATAAATTATATATTTGACCAGGTAAAACAGGAAATTAATCGTTGCATAGATGAAACACCCAATGCCAGGCGTCTAAGCCAGGAAAATCCAATTTTCTTTTATACTTTATTTACAATAGGCTTCATTTTCGTTGGCATTCCAAAGCTGGTAAAAGCATTATATATAAATATCTTCATAAGAAAAATTTGGTAATTGCATAGCAATTTTGCATAATAAATTATTTTTAGGCACTGAATATTTTTTTGATATATATTACCATTTTGCAATCTCTATAAAAATCAAAATATCAGGAGACGCAAAATGGATGCATATTGTTCAGAAACCATTACAGAACTTGCTTCGGCTCTGATCAAAGTCCAAAGGCAGATGGCTCCCGCTACAAAGGATGCCGTCAACCCATTCATCAAAAACAAGTACGCTACCTTGAACTCCGTTATGGAGTCCTGCCGTGATGCTCTACTTGCCAATGGCATCTGGCTCACCCAGCTTCCTGTTCCAGCTCCTTTTGAGCTTGGCCCTGGTTATATCGGCCTGCTCACCAAACTCACCCATGCGGAAACTGGCCAATGGCAAAGTTCATTGACTGTTGTGCCTCTCCCCAAATCCGACCCGCAGGGAATGGGCAGTGCAATCACTTATGCAAGAAGATATGCGCTCACGGCCATGCTCGGCATGATTACCGAAGATGATGATGGTGAAGCCGCCAAGATCCCCCCAAAAAACAGCAACAGAGTAAAAAATCAACAAAATGCGGTGGATTTCAACAAGAATCCACAAAGACCAACCAGGCTTCAACAATCCATAAACCAACCTGATGCAGCCAACCTGCCCCAGCTTGAGGATGTTGTATTTCAACATGTTACTGCCCAGGATGGACGCGATTGCATAATCGCTACGGGAAATACCCAGCCCAACAGAGAAATTTTAAGAAGCATGGGTTTTAGCTGGAACTCTCAAAGAAAATTCTGGTGGAAATATTCTGACGCAGCATAAAAAGGAGCAATCATGTCTTCCATATATCGCTCAAAGGCTCTGCTGGATATATTCCGGCAGGGCCTTTGCTATTTTGATCAGGTACAAACTCGCAACATGCTTGGTGACAGGCTTTCCTATATTGGCATGAGTGATATTGGCCGTTACCTGGATTGTCCAAGAGAAGCAATCTTCACTAAACTCAATCCTTCATACAACAGCCTGTCTGAGCAGCTTGCCTTGCAAAGAGGGCACTGGTTTGAGGAAGGAGTGGGAAATGTTTTCAAATCATTGGGAATGCGCCTGCTCCCGCAGCTCGAAATTGATTGCAGGCCTGATGGCATCCCCCTCAAGGCACATATTGATTTTGCTCTTGTCTGGGATAAACCAACTCTGGCTGTTCGGGTTCTTGAAGTAAAGAGCATGTCGGTCTTGCCCGATGCTCCATATTCGGCTCACGAGGCGCAAGTTGGCGGACAAACCTCTTTGCTTCATGAATATTGGCAAAATCCGGTTTTTAGCCTGCGCGACAGCAAGGGGTGTATATTGGACACACATTTGACATTCCCTGAGATTTGCAACAGGCATCTGGGCATCCGGCTCCCAGAAAAACCAGAAGATGTGTCTATCGAAGGCTGGCTGTTGTGCCTCTCCATGAAGGATGCGACAGCTTTTGGGCCATACAACTATGACAAAGATCTTCTGCAAACCATTTTGCAAAACGCCGCTACATTCTGGACTCAGCTGCAAGATGTCCAAAGAGGCTTATTGTCGTTGGAAGAATTGTCTTATGCTCAGGGATTTCATCCTTTATGCCAGTATTGTAAAGCCAATGCGGATTGTCCCAAATTCAAGGTTGGCAGTTTTGATTCAAGCTGGGAAGCAATTCTCTCAATCTTGGACGAACATAAACAAGTACGCTCAGGGCTTGATACCAGAATAAAGGAAATTGAGGCAGTCATCAAAAATGTCTGTATCCTTTCTGGCAACTCTGACTGGATAGATACCGGAGGACACCGTTTCAGGCTGACCCAGACAAAAGGTAGAAGAATCCTTGATCGTGATTTGCTACACGATCAATTGGCAGATCTGTTTCATGGCTTGGGTATAGAAGACATGGATGTGGATGGATTCATTGCCTCCTGTGAAAAGGAAAGCGACCCGTCCTCAAGATTGACCATAAATCAAATACGTTAGGAGGAATGCGATATGGGCTATTACTCTGATGTGGCTTTGGCCTTGACCAGGGATGGAGTGAGAAAACTGAATGAAAAATTATCAGACGCATCCATAGATGCGGAAACCAGAAAAGATGCCGCAAACTTGCTCGCGTCAGCCAGCAAACATCTCGTGGATGGTGATTCCGGCTCTGAAGTTTGGTATTGGCGGGACATCAAGTGGTACACCAGCGATCCCCAATACTGCCCTGATGTATGCTTTATTGACAAATTTCTGTGTGAACTGGATTTTGAGGATTTTCGTTTCATGCGTGTTGGCGAGGATGATGACGATACTGAGGCTCATGGCGGATTTGTCAATGACCCATTCGATCTGACATTATCCCGCAGCATATCCTTTACGGATGCGTTGTAATGTTATCTGGGCGGATAGAGCTGGGCTGCATGCCGAATTGTCACAATTTCTAAGGTTTCACCAGCTTTTCTGTAAACGATTATATACCTATTCCGGACAACAAGTTCACGGGTTTGGTCTATCCGCCCTGGTTTTCCCAAATCAGGGAATGTTTGCAGATTTCTTATCGCCTCCTCAAAATCCAAATCAAGTCCAATGGCTGATTGTGGATCTTCTTGCGCAATGTAGTCAAAAATCTCCTCACGCCTCTTTATGGCATGGGCAGACCATAGCACCAGCATCATTATCCAGCCAGTTTCTTCAGGGATGCGCGTTTATTGGCAAAATAACCATCGACCTCATTTGCTGGAAATACTCTTCCTTCTTCCAGGTCATCTATACCTTGTGCAACGTCCGCTCTAAATTCCTGATCCTCAATAAAAGCTGATATTGCCATCTGCAATGCAGCATCCCTGGAAATACTCAAGGATTGAGCTAATGAATCAAGCTTTGCCAATATATTGGCATCCAGGCTTATTTGCGTAAGTGACATCCTTGCCAGCCTAAAAAATATCAATCAGCCGCAATGCGGCACAACATCGAATTGGGACACATACAAGGCAATATTTTCACGGTCATCCTTTGTGTCCTTTGACCAAATGACCTCGATGCCACGATTGGCCGAGGATTTTTCGCTTTAGAAGAATGTTATCAGCCTCCATCTCTGCCTGTGATAAGATTTTGCCATCCGCAACTGAAGCCCTGCTTGCGTCCACTTTCGATTGAATTCAGGCATCATAGCCCCAAATATGATCAATAGCTATACGAAGCATTTCTTCATGCGAGATAGAACGTCTTTGGGCCGAATCTTCAAGTTTGGCCAAAGATTCAGGATCAAGTGTGAAAGTTGATGACATTTGAATCCTCCACAACCAAACATTATATACGCCATACAGCCTCCAGTCAAAAGGGGGCTGTTGGCATTTAATAAGGATTATTTATGAATAATATCAATGAGTTGCATAGCCTAAAAACCAAGGACATGGATGCTGGCGAGGTATTCAGTAACAGACCAAGCGGAACAAAAATCATGGGGTATGCCAATCCTTCCGCTTACACTCCGGAAATTGATCCTGATTACATTTTTCAGGAATCCAGCAGGGACATTATCGTCTGGCTGCTAAATCCCTGCGATCCGCTTTATGTTTTCGGACCCATTGGATCTGGCAAGACAAGCCATATCAAGCAGTTGGCTGCAAGGCTCAATTATCCCGTATTTGAAGTGACTGGCCACGGCAGACTGGAATTTTCGGATTTGGCAGGGCATCTCACAGTGCAAGATGGCAACATGACATTTCAATATGGCCCTCTTGCTCTTGCCATGATTTATGGTGGCATCTGTCTTGTCAATGAGATTGATCTCACACCGCCAGAAGTGTCAGCCGGTTTGAACAGCGTTCTTGACGGCTCACCCCTATGCATTGCTGAAAATGGAGGCGAGCTTGTCAAACCGCATCCCATGTTTCGCTTCGCCGCTACTGCCAACACCAATGGCGGAGGGGATGAAACTGGTCTTTACCAGGGCGCCCAGCGGCAAAATCTGGCTTTTGCAGATCGCTTCATGCTCTGTGAAATGAATTACCCAGATAGCGAAGTTGAAAAGAATCTTGTCAAACAGAGATTTCCTTCTCTGCCGAAGAAACTCTGCGGCAAGATGGTTGAATACGCAAATGAGGTCAGAAAACTCTTCATGGGTGAATCCAGCTCCACAAAACTGCTCAATTCCATTGAGATCACATTTTCCACAAGAAGCCTGCTCAGGTGGGCGGAGCTGACAGTGAAATTCCAGCCACTTGCCAGACAGGGCATCCAGCCCATCACCTACGCGCTTGACCGTGCTTTGGCATATCGTGCCAGCCGTGAAACAAGAGCCATGCTCCATGAGCTTGCCCAAAGAATGTTTCCCCAACTGGAAGAAGCGGCTGTCTCAACAGCCAGTCAAGGAAATGCTGAAATCCTCTCTGGAGAGGAAGCTGTGAATTTTCTCCATACTTGGAATAACAATGCTACAAATGGCCAGGGCTCACGAATCCATTTGCGGAAATTATCAGACAATGGCGTGGATACAAAAGAATGGATAGGCGAGGCTCGTCCTGATGGGATGGCTCTAAGTTTTGGCAGAACTGGCAATGTCAATAACAAAAGATTTTTCAAGCGTGATGTCTGTTGTGACTGTGATCCACATAAAGAGCTTGAAATACGCGCCTGCAAGAAAATCCATGAGGGATATTGGCTGCTGCCAGAAAAATGCAGCCAGTAAGCAAATTATGCAATCTATTATTTAGAAATAGGGAGAAACAAGTGAAACATATTGTCACGCTAAAAGGATCGGAATTGGCCGATTGCCTCAAAACCGCTCCAAGCTATGCCAGCAGGGATGGGCGATCGGACAATCCATTGAATTACATAATCCTCGCCATTGTGTCCAAAGCCAAGAAAATAGCTGTTATCGCTTGTGATGGACATGGCTATTACGAACGCAGACTTGATTTTATCCACACAAAAGGCCAGCCAAGGCCAACACTGCCAGATAAGGAACAGAGATTGTGCATATCCGTTGATGCAGCGATCATGCTTGCCAAATTTATCACCTCAAAATGCAATGGCGCTGTTATTATTGAAGTAGATGATGAAAATATCAATGAAAACCAGTACAGTGTAAAATTGACTATGCCTAATGGCGCAAACACAACTTTCTTTGCGAAAACTGGTCTGACTATTCCCGATTTCAGCGTATTTTGCAAAAAGATGGAAAAAAGCAAAAAAGCCGTTCCTGCACTCAATAACTTTTTTATTCCTGTGCATGAACTTGTTCGGGCTGGCAAGGCATTTCCTGCCAGATTGGGGAGCATTGCCAAGATGTTCACCTGCAATGCTGAAATGGCACTGCTGGAATGCCAAACCGATAAAGAGGACATCAGGGTTATTTTCACCTTTGCAAGAAATGCCGAAGCGGCAGCCTAAAGGAAATGCCATGACAAATATACAATCTGACATCAAAATCCTGGACAGTCTGCTGGCTCTAAATCTGGATATCAGCCTTTGGTCAGCCAGAAAGAAAATGACGCCTGATGACTTTGGCGGAATTGAACTGCCACCTGATGATCTGGCTTCCCTTGGCTCAAAGCGTGTCGCTGATCCAGAAACGCTGAAAATTTTCAGCACCCTCAAATCACGCATCTTCTCGTATCTTGACAGGCATGGTGTACGCTTCATGTCCGGCTGGGCAATACCTGAAGACAAGGCAGCCATTATTGTGAATGAGCTTGTCAATGTCCGTGATGAATTTATGCGGGCCAAGGATGACTATCTGGCTATTTATGAACAGTCCCTTGAAAACTGGATCGCCAAACATAAGCAATGGGCAGCCATTATCAGAAATTCAATTGTATCTTCCGACTATGTTCGCGCAAGAATGGATTTCCGCTGGCAGCTTTACAAGGTTGCTCCGCTTGTCCAGCATGAAAGTGAACAGGCGGTTTTGGAATCAGGCTTGACAGAGGAGGTTGTCAATCTTGGGCAGACACTGTTTGGCGAGGTTGCAAAGTCCGCAGAGGATATCTGGAAAAAAGTCTATGCTGGCAAGAACGAAGTTACCCACAAAGCGCTTTCGCCTTTGAAAACCCTTCATGCCAAATTGACAGGCTTATCCTTTGTTGAGCCTCATGTCGCTCCAGTCGCTGACCTCATTATGTCTGCCCTGAACCGTATGCCAAAAAGAGGCATAATAGCGGGAACTGACTTACTGCTTTTGCAAGGTCTGGTCTGTCTGCTCAAGGATAGCGAAGCGCTGGTTGAACAGGCGCAAGGCTTGATCAATGGCATTACTCCAGACAGTGTACTTGGCAGCCTCATTGCCCCAACTGTTTCTCTTGATTCCAGCACTGATATGCCTGATGTGGAAAAGGTGGATATTATTCCAATCGTCAATGACCAGCAGGCTCCTGACATTATTCTGCCAGTTCCCAAGCCTGAAATTCCAAGTCTGGGGTTATGGTGATGCCTCTCTTGACTAAAAGTCGGCTGAATGAAAACATCCCATTCAATTGGAGGTGAACATGTCGCAAGCGGCGCAATCCGGAAAAAAGACTTTCTCCTGTGAACTGCCAGCTGAGTTGCTGGATGCGATGTTCAGCATGGCAAAGTCGGAAGGGACTGAGTTCAGGATTCTTTTGGAAGATGCTGTTCGCCAATATCTGTCACAAAAATCCGCTGCTCCATGTTCAGAAAGTGTGCGGGAGGCACTGGCCGAAAGCATCGGGCAACATGACGATTTATACAGGATGCTCGCAAAATGAGCATTTTCCTGAATATGGAGGATGTGCTGTATTTCCATTCCGTGCTTATCCGACGATATGGCGGCCTGGATGGAATACGCGACAATGGAGCATTGGAATCAGCAGTATTTCGTCCACAAAATGGATATTACAGCGGGCCAGTTGAAGAAGCGTGCGCTCTGACGGAAAGCCTGCTCATCAATCATCCGTTTGTGGATGGGAACAAAAGAACTGCATTTGCCGCGTGTGATGTCTTTTTGAGGATCAATGGCTTGCAGCTATCTCCTTCAGACCGGGAAATTTACAGAGCCATTATTCGCTGGTTGGAAACGCCCGCAGGTGAAAGATTTGCCTGTATGAAGCATGACATTGAGCAGATGATAAAATAACTGTCAAACATTCAACCTGTATGAGAACCGCCTGTCTCCGGATGGGCGGTTTTCATTTGGAGGCATATGATACGCAATAGGGATATACTCAAATCATTGCCACTATTGGCCGCTATACTTGGCGACCAGTACGGTGTGGAAGTGCGGATTGGCGGAAAAGATGCCAAAACCAATGGCAAAACAATTTATCTGCCCTCATTGCCCATGATCTGTGATACGGAGTTGCTGGCAATGGCACGAGGATACCTTGACCATGAGGCGGCCCATATTCGGCATACGGATTTCAGAGCTATCAAAAATGCAAAAATGGATAAAATCACTTTCCATTTTTTCAATGCCATTGAGGATTGGCGCATTGAGCGGAAACTGGGAGCAATATTTCCTGGCTGCAAGCAGAATCTGCGCTGGTTAGTCCGGCGATTGTTTCTTGAGAACAGCTCAAAAGAAAAAGCTGGAGCTGGAAATCAAAATCCGGCTCTTTTCGTGCTGGATTATGTTCTCTTTGCTGTCCGCTCTTGGGATGAGCCAGCCCTTTGGGAAAATCTGGAATCATGCGGAAAAAATGTGGAAGCCAATTTTCCAGGGTTGAAACATGCTCTCGATAAAATTCTGGATGCGGTCAGTGCACATTGCCCAGATACCTATGCAGCAATTGCTCATGCCTTGAAATTGTCGGCTTGCCTCAAACAATGGCTTCCGCCTGAACATATGAAAAAAGACAAGGTGGATTCTGAAGAGAAAGCAAAGCCTGCATCTCAAGGTGAACCAGGGGAAATGGTGAACACAGCCACAAATTTGGTGGGGGATGAACATCAGGCTAATAAATCCAATACAAATTTGGGCAATATGCCCACCGCGCCGTCCTTCAATATCCATGCTGGAAATCAGGCAAAAATAGAGAGCCAGGGCGACGCTCACAACACAGAAGCTGCGATAGTGGTAAAGAAGCAAGCCGATCTGGATGCCAAAACCAGATTGGACTCATTGTTCTCACTGGACAGAAATATGCTGCCAAAAAATATTGGGGAATGGCTGGGTGAGAATCTGGCCAATCACGCAGATAACTGTGTTGATAATCATGTCAGGGTTGCGGTTAGGGGGCATATGCCAATAAGGGAACTCCCTGAAAAGGATCTTCAGGAAGCCATGCAAATGAGCATAGCACTGCGCGCAAGGCTTTGCGCTCTCATCCAGACTGAGACTCAAAGTCATTCACGGCAGTCGCGCAGGGGCAGGCTGGACACATCTTCAATTTACAGGCTGAATGTAGGTAATCCCAAAATCTTCAAAAGAGAATCCCCGCGCAAAGATCTTGATACGGCAATCCACGTTCTAATGGATACGAGTGGGAGCATGCTTGGAGAACCTATCCGGCTGGCAGGCATGGCCTGTTTTGCTCTGGCAAAGGCTCTTGAAAATCAAAAAGGCATTTCTACTGGCATAACCGCGTTTCCTGCATCCCTGTCCCAAAGTCCTGCCGTTTATTCCATTTTGGAGCATGGCGACAGAGTGACCAGCAGATTCAAGGTTGACGCAATGGGAATAACCCCGCTGACTGAAGCCATCTGGTGGACCATGCAGGTTTTGATCCGGAGAAAGGAAGCGAGAAAAATCCTGATAATCCTTACTGACGGCAGGCCAGAGAACAAGGCAACTGCTTGTGACGCCTTGCAACATGCCCGGCATGTTGGAATTGAGCCTTATGGAATTGGGATTATGGATGCCAATATTACCGACCTGCTGCCGAACCAGAGCAGTGTTATCAGAAAAATGTCGGAACTGGCTCCGGCCATGTTCGATTTGCTTGGCAGGAAACTGTGTCCAGGCATGGGAGGTGGGAATGACTTTACCTGTTGAGATGCCAATTTTTCAATATATCGGCGGAACACGGACATGTCTGATTGGCCCGTGTCCAAGAAAGACCAATATGCGTACTAATTTTATAAAATATAACACGGGAGTGAGATTGTGAAATCAACAAGTATAATTGCAATTGCCATCGCCATTTTGGAAACAATCAGGGAACAAATGGATAACTGATTGAGCAGCCTAAAAAAAGATTATAAGAAACGGGGGAAATGTTCCCTCGTTTCATCATACGTTTTGTGTAACTTATTTTATTTCGTATATATATTTTTTTAGAGAAATAGATCAAGCAAATATAATTTTCCCATGAATACCAGATGCAGGCCTAATCCTGATTTCAAGGTCATTACCAAGGAGTGAAAGACATGAAAGGAGCTTGAACTCGCTTATACCACGAAACTGACCATTCAGTATATTTGAAATTCTACCTTGGGGTATGCCAGTTATTTTAGCTACTTGTTGCTGTGTAAGTTTTTTTTCATCCATAATTTGGCTAATTCTGGAAACAATGTCAGCCTTAAATTTCATGGCATCTGCATCTTTGTAACCCAAATCTTCATAAACATTGCCTGAACTTTTTTTTATAAAGTTATCCATCTTGTTTTTCCTGTTGGATTATTGTATTCAGGCGCTTCAAGCGCTCAATAACTATATTTACATCTTTTTGGGAAGTTTTGATGCCAATAGTGGATTTTTTTTGAAAACAATGAACAACATAAATGGCATCTTCATAATGAACTGTATAGATTGCTCTGTAAGCATTTCCGTCAAAAGATTCCACGACTTCCACAACACCAGAATGACCATGTATTTTGAACGGCTTGGCCTTTGGATGTCGTAAGCCTTTCTGTGCCAGATCGAGAGCATATCCAAAAACGTCTTGCACATCATCGGGCATTGCAACCAAGTCGTCATAGGACGAACCGAGCCAGAAAAGTGGTTTCTCACTCGCCTTCACATCTTGAAAATATATCTTTTTTGATATAAAAACAACTCGTTACATTAGCCGATATTTGATCTCCAGATAGTACATTTGACCGAATAGTGAGTTGGATTCCGATTATGGCAGAAAAATAAAATATCAAAAAAATAATTATTAATTACAATTGGTTACTTTCAAGCAAATTATTTTCTCATTTACTATGTCTTGAACTTTGTTATTTTGTAATCTCAACAGGGAGGAAAAGTTATGGATAATGCGGCTATAGTTTGTCTCAACATGCCTGAGGCAGAATGGGCTGTTATTGATAGGGCTGCCTCCATTTGCGGCAGAAGTCGGACGGACTTCATTGTTGACTGTGCTATGAGTTCAGCTCAGGCTCTTCTGGATGAAAAAAGGCTTTTCATCCTGTCGCCAGAAAAATGGGACAAATTTGTTGAAGCCCTGGACAATCAAATCTCTGATAATCCCGCATTTCAGAAGACCTTAGCGACGCCTTTGCCTTGGGATTCATCCAATGATTGAGGGGCTTGAAGCATCAAGGCCGATAAAGCCCACTGACAATTTGTTTGGGTTTTGTTCAGGAAATGACACTTTAGATAATTGGCTGAAGACAATAGCCATGAAAAACGAGGGGAAAGCAAGTAGAACCTATATTGTGTGTTACGGTCAACAGATTGCAGGATATTATTCCCTTGCTGTTGGAGGCGTGGCCAGGGAAGCTGCCCAGGGAGCTATTCGCCGCAATATGCCAAATCCCATTCCTGTTATGATTCTTGCCAGACTCGCTGTATCAAAAGTATTTCAAGGGCACGGTCTTGGCCGAGTTTTGATAAAAGATGCGTATATAAGAACTATTCAGGCAGCCACAATAGCCGGTATTAGGGCTATTGTGGTTGACGCCATTGATGAAAATGCTGCTAATTTTTACAAAAGATGTGGTTTCCTGCCATCTCCGATAAATGCTCTTACTCTAATGCTGGCTCTATAACAGGGTGCAAAACTCAAGGTATTTGAGTCGTTTCGCTGGACAGGCACATGGCTGCTGAACGCAGAGTATCTGGTGCGAGATGACTGTATCTCTGAGTCATGTCAATAGTTGAATGGCCCATCAGCTTGGCGACATTGTAAAGGGGCACTCCTTTTTCAACGAGCCATGAGGCAAACGTGTGCCGTAAAGTATGAAACACCACTTTTTGCCGCGCATCCTTTATAATAACGGGCACATTCTCACCAGCTTCGTTTTTTGTAATTTCACCAGTATTATTCAATCCCAGTTTGTTGACGACACGCTCAAAAGTATCGGAAACCTCTTTGCGTCTGGTTCCATTTTTCCCTGGGAATACAAGAGCGTTTTTTGTTTGATTGTCAAATCTGGATTTTAGCATGGCTTGAATTTCTTGTGTCATAAAAGCAACTCGATTTCTGCCGCTTTTTGGATCCAACACTTCTATGGTATTATTCTGGAAATTCACATTTCCCCATTGGAGGGAATGAATCTCACCAGCCCGCATACCCGTATAAAGGGATAGAAAGGCTATGTCGTGCATATCTTGGGAATGGAGTTTCAGCTCATCCAAAAGAGCTGTGGCTTCTTCTCTGGAAAGATACCTATTCCTGCGGTTATCCTGACGTGGTTTTTTGATTTTTTTGGTCGGACATTCACCGGACACGACTTCAAGCTGGACAGCCTTGCTCCATATCTGGGATACGACAGCCAGGATATAGCGGATGGTTGCCGCGCTCTTTTTTTCTTTTTTGGCCTTATTCACCATTTTATCCAGGTGCTTTACAGCCAGATTGCAAATTTCGATGTCGCCTATTACTGGTTTTATCCATTTGGTGAACAGCCATTCCTCGCATTCAACAGTGGTAGCTTTTTTCGTGGCCCGTGCATGATGCAGATATTCAGATTCCCAAAATTTGGAAAAAGTTATCTTTTCTTTAGCAATTTGCATTTGGGCCTGTTTTGCAATAAGCTCTTCTTGCTCATTGAGTTCGCGCAGCTTGGCATAGGTCTTTGACCCCTTGCCGATACGGGCATTTTCCCTGAGTTGGGAAAGGATTTTGAATGCGCTTTCAGCCGTCACATGTTCGGAACTCCAGCCGACCATCTCGTCAACAGTTTTGCCATCAACTTTGTGATGAATGTAAAAGCATTTGTCAGGACGGTTGCCGCCATGTTTGCGGGTCGCGTGTTCCCGATAACGAACGCCAAGGAAATTTGTTTTCTTCCATGTCACTCCCATCAGACCCTCTCACTGCGTTTTTTACCAACTCAAGAGCTTAGGCTGTTACCACCCTTTTACCACCGCTGAAAGTGATGAAGCGTTACCGGCGGTATTTGCCTGTGATTATGTCGATCATAGCTTTTCTTGAAAAATCAACAAGTTGGCAACGATTTGTGACTATGGATGATGATAAAATATTGCCTGTTACTCTCAAGCGCGACCGAATGGCATTCAAGAGGTCAGGAGTTCAATTCTCCTCAGCTCCACCATCCAATGAAATCAACCGGTTAGGACAAAATCCTGACCGGTTTTTTTGTATGGAAAATCGGCAACTCAAGAGCGCGTGCCAAAGTGAGGGGTGGGACGGCAAGACAGGAGAGGTGGAGAAAGTGGGAGAATAGGGTATACAAAGCGATTTTATGGAGAATATTTCGGAATGTCTAAAGCGGGCGACATACGTGGATGCACCGAGTAGGCGTGTAAAATTGATGAAATGAATGCTTTTGCACATAAGGAGATAAAATGACAACCCAAAATGCGTCTGGTGAAATCATTAAAAGTTGTTTAACTGATAAGCCATTACAACCAGAAGATAAAGATACATTAAAAGCAAGTGACTATGCTGATGCACTGGCACAGTTCATTAAAAATGCTGATACTCCAGTAACCATAGGCATTCAGGGTGGTTGGGGTAGTGGTAAAACCAGTTTAATTACGGTTCTGCAACATCAATTGGAGAATGATCCATCACACCGAGCAATTTGTGTTCTGGTAAATGCTTGGGAACATTCTTTATTTCATAATACAGATAGCAAAGCAGAAGTAGCATTAAGCTTACTGAATGGGCTAGCTAGTGGTATTAAAAAAAGTGTTAATAAAATTATCCAATCTAAAGATAATAGGTGGTTGGATAAATCTGCTGAAAACGTTGTTAATCCACAAGATAATACAGTTGAAAAAGCTATTACTTTTATTAGAAATACAATTAAACTTGCAGGTAAAATTGGAGTACAAGTAGCCTCCAATGTGGCTGGTACAGGTGATATGAGCAATGTCTGGAACAATATATCAAAGGTAGACGATTTGATTCCACCATTAGCTGAAAACGTGCACAATCTCCGCAAGGGTCTCGAGAATATGATCGAGCAACTTAAATATAAGGGAGAAGAAATAAAAGTTGTTTTTTTTATAGATGATTTAGATCGCGTTCCCCCTCCTACTGCTGTAGAAATTTTGGATATAACAAAAAATATATTTGATATACCACATTGCGTATTTGTTCTTGCGATTGATTATGAGGTCATAGTTAAAGGTCTAGAAGAAAAATTCGGTAAGAAAGACACAAAAAATGAAAGGGAATTTAGGCAATATTTTGACAAGATTATTCAAATTCCTTTCACAATGCCCATGGGAGCATATGGAGAAAATCTTCATAAACTCATTGAACCAGCATTAAAGAAGCTTGGCTATACACTTGACGATGCTGATAAAACAATTCTAAATAATTTAGCTGATGACGCAAAGATGGCAACTGGGGGTATTCCGAGAAGTATAAAACGGATTATTAACACGCTTTCTCTCTTACAGCACATAACAAATGCAAAATTAAAAAAATCTAGCTCATCTGGCTTAATTCCTCTCCCAAAGGATATAGAAGCTCGTTTTATCATAGTTTCTCTTCTGATAAATTTTCCTGAAATATGCAAAAAAATCATGGAAAGACCCAATTTTCCAGAATGGTCACCCACAACATTAAATTTATTATGGAAGTTAAAAATTGATGAAAATAAGAAAGAATTGGATGCGTTAGAAAAAGCAGGTTCAACAAAAGATTTATTCGACGATGACTGGGAAAAAGTTTTGTTTTGTGTATGTTCTCAATCTGATTGGCTTAAATCCCAGGTTGTGAATTTATCTAAATTATTAAACCGTCTATTAATTGTGCTAAATAACGGCCAAGTAGAGAATAAATTATCCACTGATGGTCTCGACATGCTTAATACAATTCTTGAGGGTATAAAAGTGGTATCAGTTGATGCCGCTTCTCAAGTGAATATGCGCTTTGATGATAGCAGTGTTAAATCAGATAGGGTGACACAGTTTTGTATAAACTTGCAAAATGCTCTTTCTGCTAAATTATCACAAGCAATAATACCCTCTTATGAAGCTGGATGGGCAAAACGAGGAGAAGGCGGAAAAAGAACATTTGAGGTAAAAATTAATGGCGATAATGGGAACATATACTTGTTTTATATAACTTGGGAAAAATCGGAAGCTGAGATTTTCTTCGGCTTCTATTCCACAAGGCATGGAAAATCTCAAAAGAAGTCAATAGATGTTGCCGAGAAAATATTTGGGGAAAAATATAGTTTTGAGGGTTCAGAACTTGAGACTTATATAAGTGAAGGATTTAGTTATGATGATTTTGCAACGAAAAATCCTCAACAATTTGTGGATAAAATATTAACTCTTTACTCATTGACTGAAAAAGCAGAAAAGGCTCTATCAAATATATAAATATTTTTTTGAGAGTAAATTTTAAATAATTTTCTCTTGTATTGAGCGGCAGTGGTCAATCCCTGTCGCTCTTTTTTTATAGGTAAACGCTACTCCGCTCATGCATAACCTCATTAATATTCAATTATCTCATATACATAAATAATATTATAACAAAATGACGTATTTATCAGCAGACATTTGTGGATACCTGGTCAAAATGTGCTTCGGGCTAATTGTACACTACAAAGACACCAGTCACCGAGGCTGACTTGCTTAATGACAAGGTTCTTCCATTCCTTGCGGAAAATGAAATGGGGATAATCCGCATATTGACCGATAGCGGCACTGAATTTTGCGGCAAAGTGGAGACTCACTATTATGAGCTTTATCTGGGCATAAACGGAATTGAGCATACAAAGACCAAAACTCGCCACCGGCAAACCAATGGGATTTGCGAGCGATTCCACAAAACCATACTCCAGGAGTTTTATCAGGCTGCTTTTCGCCGTAAGTTATACCATTCTCTGCGGAATTGCAGGCCGACATTGATGCATGGCTGAAGTATTATAATAATGAGCGAACCCATCAGGGCAAGATGTGTTGCGGATAGACACCAATGCAAACCTCGCTTGATGATAAACAGCTCTGGGAGGAAAAAGTTGGACAACTAAACTAATCTGACAAGGGCATATCAAGACGGAGCTGACTGTCAGATCAAGTATGAGCTACTACACTTGAATTTTTCAAGTTAATGATACTGGCCATTCATGAGGCAAAGCACGCATTTACCGGATGACCCCCTTTTTTAATGCCTACAGACCATAGTCCAACCTGCTTGCACCTTTCAGCGATATTCCCCCTCACAAGTTTTGACAAGTTGGTAATGTTTCGGGAAGCCACAACTCGCGCCTTTTTGGCCAAGCATTTTATCATGTGCAAATGAGCTGATATAGGGCTTTGAAGTCAGAGTTCTTGACTATTAGTCAAAAATATGGCTAATTTAAGTCATCCAGAAAGAAATTGAATTTTTCACTGAAATTCCGCAAGACGGAAAGTCCACGGTATATGGTTCACACATGCAAAATGTTCAACCACTACCGCAGGAGTTCGTTATGGGTATTTTCGGTCCCTTCGTTACAGGCTCAATCACAGGCATCGTTGGACTTGGTGTAGTTTCATGGCTTATTGCCACAAAAACTGGCAATAATGCTTCCGATGAATCCGGCAAGGAGTAGGAATAGCCATGCTGCCACTCGTCTTTCTTGGCGGGGCCATCGCCGGCGCGGCTGGTCTTACCGCAGCGGCTCTTTACAATAGCCACAAGTCTGAATTTCAGTATTCCCCTTTGCTAAAGACGCCAGATGTACTGGATGCAGCAGGCGTTGTCCGTGAACTGAACAATTATTTCTTCAAGGCTCAAAGTCTCTACACTGCTTGCAACAAGGTTGTGTTTGATTGCAGCGAACTGATATTCACTCCTGTTCCGCTGCCCTGGGATAATGTGGTCAGGCGGACGCTCAACCGCATCGGTGGAGGCATGAACAGCTTCGGAAGAAAAAACGGCAACAGCCGCCTGTGCAAACTCAAGGAGGAGGCCATAACTCTATATGGTCGTTATAAAGGCGTCTTCCTGAGAGCCAATGAGCTTGCCAAAACAATGGGCAGGACTCCTCTCCAGCTAGATGTAATCAAATTTGATGACGTGACGCATGAATTGGACAATTCTGTAACAAATGAGAACTGGGACGAAGATTTTGAAGCTTTGGCAGACAGCATACGCAATTTTCTGGACAGGTCATGCGATGTAGCCAATCAACTGATTGACATGCTTGAGGATGATGGAAAGCATCATGCCATGGGTAATGCCAGTCAAAATGTCTGATGAAATGTTGCTTGTGCGTGGGGTATGCCCCGCGCGCAAGAGCACAAACAGAGCAAAACTACTGAGATGCAGCCCAAACTTGATGCTGATGCCAATACTGCCGAGAAAACACTTCGCCTGTTCCATAAACTCATGCTGGACGGACGAAGACATTTTCAAACTGATTTGGCTGAATATCTGAACTGCTCCAAGCAGACCGTGATGCGGCTTATCATGGCAATTGAAAGGGTGGCCGGATCATGTCTAGTCACTGGCCTTGAGAAGCATCGGCGCTGGTATCAACTGCGGAGCCTTACACGCAATCGGCTGGGGCTTGATTTTGAGGAGTTGCGCTATTTGTCAATCTGCCGTGACCTTGCATCACCCTATCTCTCAAAACCGGTACAAGAAAGGGTTGACCAGAGCATTTTCAATATGTCTATGCTGATGGCTGAACAAGACCTCACAGGCAAGGAGCAGCAACGCATCAAAGAGCGTGTAGGATGCTGTCTCAAAGGCCGGATTGATTATACGCCGTATTTCGGATTTCTGGATAAACTGGTTCAGGGAGCTGATGAAAAACGTATATGCCTTGTGCGTTACAAATCTCCAACCAGCAGAATCATCAAGGAACATCGTTTTGCTCCGAAACGCATAGCCAGCATGAACAATGCCTTATATGCGCTGGGAGCCAATGTGCGGGAAGATGGCGATGAGATCCGTTTTCTGATGAGCCTTGCCATCCACCGCATAAAAGATGTTGTTCTTACTGAAAACATCTGGAATTTCGAGATTCCTTCTGCTGACATGGGATTATTCGGACTTCCCTGGCATGAGCCAAGAACATTCAGGATTCGTTTTGAAGCCGGAAAAGTGTCTGAATATGTGCGTGAGCGTGTCTGGTCGGATAGGCAGAAAATGCGCAGACAGGAAGATGGCAGCCTCCTGCTTGAAATGGTGTCATGCAGCGAGCCGGAAGTGCAGGCATGGGTCAGGAGTTTTGGGGATCAGGCCACGTTGCTTGAAGCGGAGAACAAGATATGATTGCGATTCTGGGATGGCTTATCGCCCTTTACATATATTGGCGTCTCATCAGGAGGTTTGGTTTTATAAAAACGCTTGTTGGGGTTAGCGTTCTTGTTCTTATATGTGATGCGCTGTCTTTCATGGCGAAAATGTAAAAAATTTCAATAGCTCTGGAGTATTGGATGATAACCGGACAGCCCTGGAATCTCATGACAGGCGAAACATTGGCCACAGAGCTAATAAAGGCAGGGATGGACTCAGCCAAGGAAAGCCTGCTTGCCAAATATAATGAAGCTCAAAATCAACTTGAATCGATCCAGAATAAACCTGTGGATGAAAATGCTGGTTTGGGAAATCAGCTTGCCGTGTATGCCCAAAAATGTGGCGCATCTTCCGCTTCAGCGGCAATGGCCGCTGTTGTGGATGGCGCTGGAAATATTCTGGAATATGTTGACCAGGTCAAATCAGGCAAGTTGAATATACAAGAAGCAACTTCGAAGATCATTGGCGAAACCCTTAGCGCGGCTGCAAGCAGCGCGATCAATGCTGCGGGTGAATCTGGCCGCTGCATCCTGGTGGAACGCTTTGGATCAGAACAGGAGGCTATTCCGGCACTTGTACAACAAGGTGCAAAGATAATGCTGGAAAAAGCAAATATCCCCGGAGACAAAAAAATTGTTGATGTCATTCAAGATGTCGTAAATCTTGGTGCTGGCAAAATCTCCCCTGCTGAGTTTGGCAAGAAATGCGGTCAGTTTGCAATGGAATGTTGCAACGGAAAGTTTTCTTCATTGGGATCATCTGCTGGGATGGGAGCAGCTCAGACATTTATAAATACAGCCCCTCTTCTCTCAAAAATTGGAGCGATGAAAACGGCGATTCAAGCCGCCAGTAAAGCCAATGTGGTTGCCATAGCGGCAATTGCTGCTGCCATAGCCACAAAAATTGGCGTGGACAGGCAATACCGTCATCTGTTGAGCAATACACAAACATTGAGGGATGCGGCAGGCGAACTTGAGCGTATTTCGGGGCAAATGTCCAAAAAACAAATCCTTTTTACAAAGTTCCTTGAAGCAGATGCTCAAATGGAAGAAACAATAAATAATTCCATGCGCCGTGTTGACGCGGCTGGGCAATCAGCACTGGATGCAATTTCCAAGATATAAGACACTATAGCAATAAGGAGAAAGCAAATGTCCCAGCTCGCCATGACAAGCGCTGAAGAAAGCAGCATAGATTCCAAAGTTGAACAGATGATGGATTGGGCCAATACCCGTAAAGCAGAGGCTGAACAGCTTGCCCTGGATTCAGCGCGGCTTATGGCCTGCACGACAGACAGGCTTGACCGTCTCTCCAAGCAGGGATTTTTCAAGCGCTGTTGGACACGCTTCAATGGCGAGGCCGGGGCAATGGAACGCGCCAATGTGAATGATGTCATCCAGATGCAGAAAACCGCTTTCCGTTATGTGAATATGCTTCAGGAACAGCAGTTGCTTATGGCCCATTCCTTGCTTTCACTCAAGAACAATCTCAATTCCCTGGCAATCAAGGAAGAAGAAACACGCAATCTGATAGGAATGCTTGCGCAAAGGACATTGGAAAGATTTGAAGAACTCGAGAATCGCGTTGGAAAGCTCGAAACCTCCAGCGCCCTCCACGACTGGTTGTTTACCCTGGAAGAAAGAGATTATGAAGAAAAGATTCCAACAGACTATATGCGATTATTACGTGTAATAAATGATTTCTATGGAATCAAGAATGATAATTGGAATAATAATGATTTGATGTTCATGCGTAAGGCTATACGTACAGTTGGCTTGAATCCAAAAGCCAAGCTTTCCATTGCTGGATTCATTGAAAAACTGACAGATGAAATTCAAAGTGATAAAGTTGGCTTTGACAAATATGACGCAGCGCTTACCATGTTTGCTCCAGAAGGAATAGATAACTTCAGCACCTATGCTGTAGAAAACATTTCTTCCCCTGTTTTTGCAACCATACATGGACTCAAGAGCCAATTTATGGATAAAATGGATGCTGTGGAAGCTTTGCAGGATAGCCTGTCAATTTCCACTTCAGATGCTCTTAAGGTTCTGCTGAAACAAAGTATCAAGAATATGAATGTCAATCTGGACTATGAATTTCCTTTGGCGGAAACGGCGATTGAAGTTTTGGGATGTATGAGGTTGGCTGATAAAATATCCGGCGCAAATGCTGATTTTCAGCAAGCCGAGTCTGAAGTTGAAGATAATGAAACTATCCATGTAAATCCAACTCAAAATAAAAGTTGCAAAAAAGAAATTATAATTCTACGCGATGCAAACGAAGTCCTTGATTTTGGCGTAGATATGGCATCACGCGTTGCATACGGGACAGCGGAAATTGATAGAGAAAAGACACTGCTAACAAATCCTGAGTCTGGAAGTGAGGTCTATGGTACTCTTCCGCAGGATTTTTCAGAACTTATCAAAATAGTTGGTGTGTCTATTCCGGCCTATCAGATAGCTATGTGGATTGATACTGGTAATGAATTTGGATGTTTTAGCATGGCTGACGAGGTTCCAGGATATATGCTTTTAGGTGAAAGGAAAGAAAATAAATATGGAATTTTAGATATCAAAGATTTGATGTCTGACGATACGCTCCAAAATAAATTTATTAAGATAATGGATAAAATGGCCCCAAGATTACAAGAAAAGATTGAAAGAACGTTTCCTGAAACCAAAAGTTGATATTAGTTTGATATTATAAATATCATATAAATTCAGATAGATAATATCTATCTGAATATCGTATCCCATTCAGTCAATTGCCCCAACCAATTCCGGTTCTGGGGCTTTTTCATTCTCTTTGGAGGCCCACATGGAAACCTACTGTTCCGACAGCATCACTGAATTGGCCAAGTCCCTGTTGAAAGTCCAAACCCAAATGGCGCCCGCAACCAAGGACGCAGTAAACCCGTTCATCAAAAACAAATACGCAACCCTCAATTCAGTCATGGAAGCCTGCCGTGACGCTTTGCTTGCCTGTGGCATCTGGCTTACGCAGCTTCCCGTGCCAGCGCCAGTTGAGCTTGGCTCTGGCCATATAGCTCTATTGACCAAACTGACTCATGCTGAATCCGGCCAATGTCAATCATCCCTGACAGGAGTGCTTTAAATCCCATCGCGAAAATCCTGCCGAAGCTTCATATCCTTCCAAAACATGTCTTCCTGGGCCGATTGCCGTTTTACTTTCCCCTCTGGACTTGGTGTGATTTAGTGGTTAACTACCATGGAGAAGTCCTTGCTGTAAGCTCATGGACTGTATGGGCCACATTTTGATGGCTCATGCCCACAATTCAACCAGTTAGCCACATGCCAACCAAACCACCGGCAGTATTGCTTGTCAGCGAAAATGAAAAGTCCGCCCAGCTGGATCGGCGTTCCCTGCGCGAGGCAGGCTATACCGAAATAGCCGTCATGACATCTGGCATAGCCGCGGCCAGGATGCTGGCAGGACTGGATGCGGAGACCGGGGGTTTTGTGCCAGGCATTGTTGTTTGCGCCCACAAGCTGGACGACATGGATGGTGAACAGTTCTGCGCCATAGTTCGCGAGCACCCCCTCCTGCTTGGTTTGCCTATTCTTTTGATCACTCCCAATGAAAGCGAGGCCGAGCAGCTGCGCACCCTGGGCTGTGGCGCAAGCGATCTGCTTGGGCGTCCCTATAGTGTGGAATCCCTTAAAAAGCACATGGATGCCCTGGCAACCGCCGCAGTGTCGCGCCACAAACTGCAGTCTGCGGCGAAGGATGTTGATACTGCCGCCTTTGATACCGCACTGGCAACATATGGCATTCTGCTCCGTCCTGCCCGGCAGCCGGAGGATTATTTTAATGTCGGCATGCGCTGCCTGCGCGAAAAACGCTGGAATTATGCCATAAGCGCCTTTGAACACGCTTTGCGCAATGCGCAGATCAAGGCCGAAGCGGAGCTGGGCATTGCTGCCGCCTTTCGCGGCAAGGGCGACATGGAAAGATTTAAGGCATGGCTGGCCCGCGCAGCGCAAACATTTGTGCTTGCGCGCCGCTGGCATCAGGCCCGCACAGCCTATGCCCGCCTTTTGCGTCATGATCCGGCTGCCAAAAATCCCTTTTTGGCAGAGGCGCATCGCCTGATCCGGGAAAATGCCTATATGGAGGCTGCAAATGTGCTTGTGCAAAGCCTCTCGGTTATTCCAAAAGGGCAGACCGGAGATCGCTTCGCGCAGGTTTGCATGGCATCGGCTGATCCTGAGGCCATGTTCAAGGCGCTGGAGCGCACGCTCAACAGGGAGGATGCCTATCTCGGCAATGAGATTAGGCAGCGGCTTGAGGTTTTGGCCAGGGCAAAGGATGAAAGGGCGAGGCAGCAGGCGGCAGAGCGCAAATGGGAGCTGTCGCGCAAGATGGCTGCCCAGAAGAAGGTGACCACTCCGCCACCTGCCCCAGAGCCGGAGGCTCCTGCCATTGCTGATTTTGGAGAGGAAGTTCACGAAGATGCAGCGGTAACCGGAGAGGCGTTGCCGGAGCCGCAAAACATGTTTTTCCCGGAAGATGAGGCTGAGGACATTCCGGTTCTGGCGCCGCTTACGCGCACAGAAGCCACAAGCGATCTCTTTGCGCGTCAGCCAAAGCTCAACGAATTTCTGTCTGTGGTCAAGCTCACCTGGCGGCTTGCGCGCCGCTCCCGCAAAAAAGGCGAATGAGATTTATTTTTCGCAATGAAATAATCCTGTAATGGGGAATGGTAAGCAATTCCCCTATCTTCCCACCCTCGCAAAAATTTCATGGGTTGGCAGGGAGTGCAGAAAGCGCACCCGAAGCCAGTAGCATGCCGCTCCAAAGGCAAGGGCCACCAGATAGGCTATCCAGAAACCAGTGGCGCCCAGGGCAGGCACTATGAGATTGGTGCGGGCCAAAATATAGCCAATGGGCAAGCCCACCAGCCAATAGGCGGCAAAGCAGATGAGGGATATTATTCTTGTGTCGTTGTATCCCCGCAGTACGCCAATGCCAATCATCTGCAGGGCATCCACCAGCTGGTAGGCGCCCAGGTAGAACATCAGATGCATGGCCAGGGCGACTACATCGGGATCGTAATTGTAGATATGGGCAATCTGCTCCCTGAACAGTATGGCGCCAAGACAGATAAGCAGGGCAAAAAAGGAGGCCAGGGTCATGCCTGTCATGGCGCACAGCCTGGCCTGTGCCACCTTGTGCGCGCCCAGGCAATAGCCTACGCGGATGGTCACAGTCATGCCAATGGCCAGGGGCACCATAAAGAGAATGGCTCCGAAATTGAGGGCTATCTGGTTGGCTGCCACAGTGATTGTGCCCAGGGGCGCCAGCAGGATTGAGCTGGCGGCGAACAGTGAAACCTCAAAAAACAGGGCAATGGCGCTGGGAAAGCCGATGCGCAGGGCGCGCCATACAAGCTGCCTGTCGAAAAACAGTTCGCCGGCTCTTTTGTGGAAAAATGAAAAAAGAGGCCGTAATGAGACATACTGTTTGTCACGCCTCAGATAGAACATCATGGCCAGCCCCATGAACCAGTAGCAGATGGAGGAGGCTATGCCACAGCCTGTGGCTCCCAGGGCTGGGAGACCGCATTTGCCATAGATCATTATATAGTTGCAGGGCACATTCAAAAGCAGCCCGAGCAGGCCGATGATCATGGCCGGCCTGGTGCGCGAAAATCCTTCATAAAAACTGCGCTGATTCACAAAAAACATGAAGCCCGGCAGGCCCCATAGCAGGGCTCGCATGTAGCTGCCGCCAAGGGCCGCCATTTGCGCATCCAGACCAAAGCTCTCCATATGCCAGGAAACCACCCAGAAAAACACCATCAATAAAGAGCTTATTGATATGGTAATCCACAGCCCCTGCCTGAGCAGATAGGCGCACTGTTCTCTTTTGCCGGCGCCGGCCATTTGCGCAGTCAAGGGGGGGAGAGCCATGAGACAGCCAATACCCAGCAGGGCAATGGGCGCCCAGATGGAGCCGGCTACCGCCACGGCGGCCATGTCCAGGGCATTATACTGTCCCGTCATGGCGGTGTCGGCAAAATTCATGCCTGTCTGGGAGAGCTGGGCAATGAATATGGGCATGCCTATATTCAGAAAATTTCTGGCTTCCTGCCAGGAAAAGATCGCCCGCATCGGAAAGCTCCACTAGGTTTATAGGCATAAAGCCAGGTTGGGCAGGTGTGCATGGTTTAGGGGAGAAACACCAGCCTGTCAATGCGGCTGCAAATCTTGCGCCTGCACTGGATACACCGCATGCTCCTGTTGCATCTCATCCGCAATCCTTTTCTGATATTTTGCAATAATATCAATATTTTCTTATTAAACTCGCTATTGATGTATCACTTTTATCAAAAATATACCGCCAGACATGATTCATCTGCGTCCATGTATTGATTTGCAGTAAAAAATGCCATAATTTCTATCCGTTACATCATACAAAAAATTTGTAAAATCCTGGCATTCCATGCCATCTTATGGAATATGCCTGTGATAGGACAATGACATGCATGCAGATGGCTAACCAATGCTGTCAGATGCATCAGGGTGGAGCAATTGCCTGTCCGATTCTTTTGTCATTTTCACAATGATAAAAAGAGCGGGATATGGCGGCATTGCGGGGGATGATTTGCGACCAGTCTGGCGTGAGTCTTTGCCATGCCCTTCACCATATGTCTGGGGCGGTTTTCTTTCTTGCAATTTTTTAGCATTCCGGTAGCGGAGGGAGAAATGAAATCCAGGTTTCTTGCTGGCTTTATGGCCTTGATGCTGGCCTTTTCCATTGGCGGCTGCGCCACCAAAACAACACCTACCTTTGACGCCAAATATTATCCCGAATGCTATGATCCCATCGACAAGCTGTGCAAGGATCAGAGCAACAAGGAGGAGGTCAAGGGCGCTGTGGCCGGTGGTCTTATTGGCGCTCTTGGTGGCGCCATTGTGGGCGGTCTGGCCACAGGCAAGGTTGAAGGCGCATTGATTGGCGCAGGGGTGGGCGCAGCAGCCGGCGCATTGAGCGGCTTTTTCGCCGCCAGGCTTAACAAGATCCAGGATCAGAACCAGAGACTGGCCGAATATCAGAATGTTCTTGGCGAGCAGTCCAAGGGGTGGGATCTTGAGCGCGCATCTGTGGAGAAGGCCTACAAATGCTATGGCGAACAGATTGACGTGCTGACCCGCGCCATGAAGGCCAAGAAGATAACCCGCGAGGAATTCCGCGCCCGCATGGATGAAATCTTTAACGGCATCAAATACATAAATACCTATTGGGCCGATTCCCAGACCAGAATGGACGAAAAGCTGGCCGATGGCGATGCATGGCTGAAGAATGAGGACGAGGTTGCAGCCAAGGCCAAGCAGCGCGCACTGCAGCGCAAGGTGCAGAATCAGAAGAACGAGACCAACAAGCTGCGCGCTGCCAACAGCAAGGCCAATGATGCCACCAACAAGCTCAAGGCTGACACTCAGTCCAAATATGAAATGGCCTGCAAGGAATATCTGGATGAGGTCAGATCCTTTGCCGGCATTGAGCTGCTTCTGGCCATGAATTAGACATAACAGGAATCACGGAACACCATATGACGCGCCGCCCTGCCAGGGCGGCGCGCATGGAATGTTAATCGCCATGGCGCATGGCAAAAAGCAGCCGTGAGCGTATATCTTCGCCATTATGGCAAATGCGCTTGAAAATGACCCCAAACGGCAAGGTAAATGCCCTTGTGCCATTTTGCCAGCCGAACGGGACAAGCGCGGTCGGATTTGTTCATTTTCATTCACAAACCTCTATAAACTTGCGGCCTGGAGGGGATATGATCAACAAGCAGATTGCGGAAACAGACAGGAGCGGCCTTACACTGGCGCAGGTCGATGGAACTGACGTTTATAAAATGCTTCCCCAGGTCCAGACTGTGCTGGAATTTGGCAATCTGGGCGATGATTATGTCTTTCTATTTGCAGAACCTGTGGATAATGGCCGCAAGATTGACTGGTATGTCAGCGAGGGCGATGTCGCCATGCCGGCGGTGGCGTTGCCTGATGAAGAAAGAAAGGCTGTTCTTGGCAGATTTCGGGATATGGTCACAAAACTGCATGAATATGCGGCAAGCCTGAAAGGCGGTTCCAGCTCCGGTTATCGTTCCTATTCCAAGATACTTGAAAAAGCGCTCACTGTGCCGGGCATTGAATCGATATACTCCGTGGATGGCAGGCCTGTGCTGATCAACTGGGGTTTTTCGCAGGGCGATACCGATCTTGTGGGCGAAGCCCAGAAGCTGATGAAGGAAATTGAAGACAAGATCAATGAAGTCCAGGATACCGCTGACAAGCTGAAAAAGGCCAACGAGAACACGCCGCCCCCTGCTGATCCGGAGCCTGAACCACAGCCTGAGCCTGAACCACAGCCGGAGCCTGAACCCGAGCCGGAGCCGGAACCACAGCCCGAGCCGCAACCCGAGCCGCCTTCTGCCACACAGCAAGCGCCACAGCCGGCCCCGTCATCCGCTTCCTGGCTGCCGGCTGCCATTGCAGGGGCAGGGCTGGTGCTGGCCGGCGCCGCGGCTGCCTGGTATTTTTTGGTGCACAAGCCTGATGCCGATGAGGATAAACAGCCAGAGCAGGCTGCCGAAGAAAAGCAGGACAAGCCGAATTTGAACTGGCGGGGTAACCTCAATGCCAAGGGTGTGCTGATCAACGAAAATAATGAAGCAGTGGATCTGACATTGCGCGTAAGCGGCAATGAAGGTAAAGGTAAGGGAATCATTACCGAGAAAAATCAGAACTGCGAGGGGGATGTCACAGCCATTCCCCAGCCGGAGAACAAGGTGCTGTTTGATGTCGCGGAGCTGAAATGCCCCAATGGCAACAATTATGATCCCTTTACCCTTGTTTGTGAGCGTGGCAAGGCCAACTGCATCGGAACCAGCAAAAATGGCGAAACATGGAATCTGGATGTGAAAATTGAAGGAGATGCGCAATGAGGTTTCACTCCCTGCTGATTTTTGTATTTGCCGCATTTCTGTTTATGGCGGCAGATCCTTCGGCCAATACCATCAGGCCGGGACAGCCGGATCCGGTTCAGGCAGGCCAGGGCGGCCAGGGTGGCGCGGGAGGCCAGGGCGGGCAGGCCGGCGCTGCTCAACAGGGCGCAGCGCAGCCAGGGCAGAGTGGCGGCCAGGAAGCCGCACAGCCGGATGCTGGAGCAGGTGAGGGGGCTGCCCGGAGTTCTGGCGCCGAAGGTGGCGCCCAGGGCGGCGCAGGCGATGGCGCGCAGGGACAGCCAGAGGGCGCTGCCGGGACTCCGGAAACAGGCTCCCAGGGTGGGGCTTCCGATGTTCCGCAAAATGGAGGCGAGGCCGGAGGCCCCGCCTCGGGCCAGGGCGAGGCTGGGCAAGGCGAGCCATTGCGTCTGCCGCCACCAGATAAAGGGGACACAGCCGGTCAGACCGCGGCGGAACAGACAAATGCCAGGGACAAGAATTTTTCCATAACAGCTCTTGGCAATCCCAGAAGCGATCTGAACGGCAAACCCATGGTCATACCGGAGAACACGGACAATCCCGATTTCCTGGATGGTCACTGGAGCTTTGAGAAGACATTCATTGGCCGCGACAATCAGCCCATGAACGCCGACCTGCAGTTCAATGACAAGGGTCAGGGCACCATGACCTTTATCGATAAAAACAATGAGCGCTACGAGGCCTCTGTGGACGGATCTGTGGGCAATGGCGTGTTGCGCATGCGCACCAGCAGCTTCACCAGTAAAAACGGGACCAGCGTTTACAATCCGGAGTTCATCGAGTGCCGCAATGGCGCAAATGGCGCCGAATGCGCCGGCACAGACGGCTTTGGCGTCTGGGGTGGCCAAAGGATCTTCTCCGATGCCAGGCGCAATGAAAGCAGTGTCAACAGGAGCGAAAGCTCACGCATAACCGAAAGCCATACTTCATCACAATCGTCTTTCGCATCAGAAAAGAACTATACCGAGCTGTCTGCCGACGGGCCGGAAGCTCCGCCAATAGTCATGGAAAAGGGAGAGAAGGCCACTGTTGGCAAGAATGGCCCCAGTCTCGGCGCCCTTGAGGGGGACTGGCGCTTCAGCCAGGATCTCGCCCGCAAGAGCGATGGCAGCGGAGTTGGCATGGAGTTCCATTTTGACAAAAATGGCAGCGGCTATTCCACCATACGCGAAGGGTCCGGAACCGAGTACAAGGCCAGGGCCGAATCCATGTTGATGCCGGATGGCATGATCCGCGTCAAAACCGATGCCTATGCCAATGGCGGCAAAAAGGGGTACTATCCCACCTTTATGGAATGCACGGGCAAATCCGGGCAGGAGCTGATCTGCAATGTCTCCAATGGCTGGATGCGGGTGGAAAACGGACGCCTTATTTCCCTCGATTCCTACAGGAGGAATATGGAGCAGATGGAGATGGAGGAGCTTTTGCCCACTGCTCCCACCCAGCAAAAATCCGAAAATGATGACATGGCGGACATTTTTGCGGACATGGCAGACAAGGCAGCCCAGGCCGGCAAGAAGGCGTCTGCGGCCGTGGATGACTCAACAAGCCAGTCGGCGCAGCTTCAGCTGCCGTCCCAGGGAGACGATTCCATATCCTTCATGCAGGGCAGCTGGCTGTGCAAGACAGGTCTGGTGAACACCTCGGAAAACAAGCCTGTGGTTGTGCGTTTCACCTTTAATAAGGTGGGCAAGGGCACGGGCACCATCAGCGAAGGCTCTGGCGCCCTTTACCGCTCCTCCGCCCAGGCTTCCTACAGGGACGGCATCCTGCGCATTAAAACCTCCCGCTACAGCGCGGTTAAGGGGCGTGGGGCGTATGAAAGCAGCGTCATTGAATGCCGCGATAACAATGGGGCCGCCCTTTGCGTTGGCAAGAATGGCGGCATCACCTGGCAGGCGACATTCCTGCGTCAGAAATAAGGAGCAGCCACATGGATATGCCGGAATACAAGGATACAGTCAGCCTCATCCCATATGGGCTGCCCCAGCTTCTGGACTTTGAGGCCACACCGGATAAACTGCGCAATGTCAAGATGACATTCACCGAAAAACAGTCCGAGGACGGCAGACAGTTTACTCTCTGCGAGCTTGGCTACGACAGTGAGGATGGCAGTCTGCTGGATGTCGATGGGGAAAGCCCATTCAATGATGAAAATTATTATGATTTGCGCGTGGACAGGCATCTGGAGCCCTGGCTGGACAAATGGCTGCCAATTCCATTTTTGCGGCAGTCAGGCGATTTTTATGCAGATGGTCTGCCCAGATTCAGATCCGGCCCCACCAACTGGGCCAGAGCCTATGTCACAAGGGTGCCATCAGCCAAGGATCCTGACAAAAAAAATTGGCGCGTAGTCCTTGCCTTTGACATGCAGGTGGAGGAGCCGCAAAACCAGAAGCATGCCGCCCTGTCGCCGGATGATGTCACAGCCAGGGCAGTCTGCTCCCTGGCAGACAGGGAAAGGGACAATTCCTGGATGCTCAACGAGGGTTGGGTCAACCAGTGGCTGCAATCCGTCTGGGACGAGTATTTTCTGGAAAAGGAAAACAAAAAGAACATGCCGCGCATGGTAGATGGCGAGACGGAAATTCATCTGGGCTATCTGGCCAGCTATCTGCTCTATCTCAGGATGCTCCAGAGCGCCATCGACCATCTCAATGTGCGCATAGTCAATCTGGCTGGAACACAGGATAGCGCGGCCGAAAGCGCGGCCGGAGACACTGTGGATGTTGATCTGGTGCTGGACATTGGCAATTCGCGCAGCACAGGCATTCTGGTGGAGAACAAGCTCAACAACACCACGGATTTGAATGACAGCTACAGGCTGCATCTGCGCGACCTGTCGCAGCCGGAAAAGTTTTATGCGGAGCCGTTTGAAACCAGAATTGAATTTTCCCGCGTGGATTTTGGCTCCCCTGCATTCAGCAAGCGCTCCGGTCGCAGAAGCAATGCCTTTACCTGGGCCTCTCCGGTGCGCACAGGGCCGGAGGCCAGCCGCCTGGGCAATGTCTCCTCCAATGCGGAGGGCACATCCGGCATGTCCAGCCCCAAAAGATATCTGTGGGATGACAATGAATCCAGCAATCTCTGGTATTTTACCAGGAAGACAGCTTCAGATCGTGAGGAGCTTGTTTCCTCCCATTCAATCTGCCGATACCTCAATAATATGGGCACGCCGGTTGCCTGCATACGCGAGCTCACGAGCAAAGGGCAGGACAGGCCAAAGCCAGGCTATGTGACCAAGATTTTTAAATACACCATGGAGAACTGCGCAAAGCAGGATGCCCTGCCTGCCAATCAGCCGCGTTTTTCACGCTCATCCATGATGATGTTTCTGTTCATGGAGCTGATCCAGCAGGCTCTGGTGACCATCAACTCTCCAGCCCAGCGCTACAAGCGCAATTATCCCGACATTCCCAGGCGCCTGCGCAGCGTCATCTTCACAGTGCCGCCGGGCATGCCCTTTGCCGAGCAGCGCATTTACAGGCGCTGGGCCCAGGCCGCCATAAGCGTGCTCTGGGATATTCTGGGCTGGAAAAAGAATTTCTACACCAATCCGGACAATAAAGGCAAAATTCCCGAGAGCAACAAATCCCGCGATTTTCGCAGCAATCCCGAGGTGAGCTGCAGCTGGGACGAGGCCACCTGCACCCAGCTGGTCTATCTTTATAATGAAATAAACCGCAATTATCAGGGCGATGCCCATCTCTTCTTTGAGATTATGGGGCGCATCCGCGATGTTCCCTCTGAGAATGATGTCAGCAAAACCGAAAAAAAGCCAACACTGCGGATAGCAACCATCGATATAGGAGGCGGCACCACGGATCTTTCCATCACCACCTATGTGCTGGCCAATGACAAGTCATCCTCAAACCGCATCTGGCCCAGCCAGGACATACGCGATGGCTTCAATCTTGGCGGCGATGATATCCTCAGGTCCATTGTCTCGGATATTGTGCTCATGGCCATAGCGGACAATCTGGTCAAGCAGGGGGTAAGCCAGAAAAACGCCGAGGAAGCCATTCAGGAGATGTTTGGCAAAAAAAGCGACAACATGCGCATCCAGAATTTGCGCATCAAGTTTTTGCGCCAGATTGCCATGCCTCTGGCCTACGAGATTCTCGAGCGTTATGAAAAGATCCCCCTGCAGGATATAAATGCTGAGATAACCATTCCTGTTGGCTCCCTTTTCAGGCCAACCGAAGATGGGCGCATCCGCGCGGCCTATCCCGAACCTCTTGCCAATGTGGTGGAGTTCTTCAACGAAACCCTGCGCGAGCGTCTGGGCGTGAGCGTGGATATCATGAACCTTGAGCTCAATATCCGCTGCAAGGATGTGGATAACACCATAAACAACCGTGTGCGCGGCGTGCTTGGCGGCATGGCGGAGGTTATCAATGCCTATGAATGTGATGTGCTGCTGCTCACTGGCAGACCATCGCGCTGGAATTCCATTGTGCGGCATGTTTTTGGTTTGATGGCTGTGGCGCCGGACCGTGTCATTCCCATGCATTCCTATTTGATTGGCCCCTGGTATCCCTTTGCCAATGCCAGCGGCACCATCACAGATCCCAAGACTACTGTTGTCACCGGCGCCATTCTCTGCACATTGGCCCAGAACAGGATCGAGGGCTTCGCCTTCAATTCCAACCGCCTGAAACTGCAGAGCACGGCGCGCTTTGTGGGCGAGCTGGACATCAATGGCTCCCTGCCGCGTGAGAAGGTCTGGTTCCCGAATCTGAACCCCGACAAATCTCTTGATGAAGACGAATATACAAAGGTGGTTCAATTCTCATCCCCCATAACCATAGGTTTCAGGCAGCTGGAGGTGCCCCGCTGGACTGCGCAACGTTGCTGGAGCATGGATTTTGCCAGCGAGGCGGACAGGAAGGCGGCGGAGGGGCACACGCCATATTATGTGCGCGTTCGCTTTAAGCCAGGGGATGATGAAAGTGACAGCCGGGTGCCAGAGGCCGATCAGGAAATCGGGGCCAAACCTGATATGCCCAACATTCTTTATGATGATGGCGAGGCGGTTCTCATGGGAGAGCTTGTCGATGGCAAGCTGGAGAAGAAGGAAGTGAAAGGCGCGAGGCCTGTTGTCATAAATTTGCGCACATTGGCAAAGATGGATGAAGAAGGCTGCTGGATGGATACAGGCATCCTGTTTAATAAATAGGTTGGGGGAGTTATGGAACAGGAAATTGTTGTTAAAAGTGCAAGGCAGCTGGCGGAAGCCGCGATCCAGGCCCAGGACTGGGTGGGCCGCAATGCGGAGCGTGTTGGCGCTTGTGGCAAATCCTGCGACAAGGTGCAGGCAAGCCTGCGCCAGCAGGCAAGGCTTTTGCGCAGGCTGGAGCGTGCTGCCGCCCGCAAGATGTGCGCCGGTGTTTTTGGGCCAAGCCAGGCAGGCAAATCCTATCTCCTCTCCTCCCTTGCAGCCAACGAGGAAAAAAAGGTGCCCTGCAAGTTTGGCGCGGCTGAACAGGATTTTTTGCGGGATATAAATCCTGGTGGCGACAAGGAATCAACAGGTCTGGTCACCCGCTTCACCATGACCGAGCCGGCAGGGGTCACCAACGAGTTCCCGGTGCATGTGCGTCTGCTTTCCGAAACCGAACTGGTTAAAATCTTCACCAACAGCTATTTTGCGGACTGCAAGCACAGGGAAGGAGTGACGGATGAGACAGCCGCCGAGATTCAGCAGGCTCTGGAGAAGCTGCGGGCCAGAGCCGGCAATGGCGGCGGCGCCATTACGCTGGATGACATGGAGGATTTGCGCGAATATGTGCGCAACTCCTTTGGCGGCATGGCCAGGGCCAGCGAACTTGAGCGCGTGTACTGGAATGAAGCCATAACCATGGCGCCAAAATTGTCTGTGGATGATCGCGCAAGGCTCTTTGGCATTATCTGGGATAATATCCCCGAATTTACGGACATGTTCCGCTCCCTGGCAACGGATCTGGAAAAAATGGGCAACCCCGAAGAGGCCTTTTTTGGCATGGATGCCCTCATCCCCAGGGAAGCCAGCATCATCGATGTCGATACCCTGGGTAGAACGGATTTTGCCGGCATCAATGACAGGGATGGCCGGCCAGTTGTCGCAACCCTCAAGGTCCGCACAGCCAATGGCAAGATAACGGAGATAAGCCGCAAAAATGCCACCGCCATTGTGGCCGAGCTGACTCTTGTGCTTAAAAACAGCCCGGCGCCGTATTTTGCGCATACAGATCTGCTGGATTTTCCTGGCTACAAGGCGCGCCTTGATTGCGCGGACATCGCCCAGTACCTGAAGGAAGGCAAGGAAGACAGCAAGGTGGAGCAGTTTTTCCGGCGCGGCAAGGTGGCCTATCTGTTCCAGCGCTACAATGCCGAACGCGAGCTGACCAGCCTGCTGCTGTGCGTGGCTGTGCCGGATAATACGCCTGGTCTGCCGGCTGCTGTGGAGGAGTGGATAATCACCACCCATGGCAAGACCCCCCAGGATCGCATCCAGACCAAAAATGCCTTGTTTTATATCCTTACCAAGTCCGATCTGCATTTTACAAAAAAAGGCGGCGCGGATCCCAAAACCCATTGGGACAATATCATTCTGGGCAGGTTTGTGAATCATTTCGGCGGCGTGCATAGCCAGACCACCAAATGGGTGGAGGAATGGGAGCCGGGCAAGCCTTTCAATAATCTTTTCATGCTGCGCAATATAAATATTGAATGGAACATGCTCAATTTTGTAAAGGAAAACGGCATTAACAAGGAGAATGGAGTCAGCGCCAGCAATCAGGAACATTTCGATACAATGAAGGTGAATTTCAATGAATCCCGGCTGGCCAAAAAGCATTTCAAGTTTCCCGAGACGTCCTTCAATGAGCTGATGAAAAACAATGATGGCGGCATTGGCCTCATCAAGCGTTCCCTGGAGCCTTTGTGCGAACCTGATCTCAAACTTGGGCAGATTGCCAATGAGCTCATCAAGGCCCAGGAGAACTTGCGCGGCACCCTGGCTCCATTCTACAGCTCCGGCAACCAGCAGGATGAACTGAACAAAAAAATGGTGCTCCTCGGCAATTTTGGCAAACAGCTTAAAAATCCCGCTTTCCGGGAGCGCTTTCCCGAACTGCTCAACCAGTTCAAGATCGCGCCTGAACAGCTCTTTTACATGTATCGCGACGCGGAGCGCATGTTTGAGGAATATCGCGAGACCGCCTTCGCCCAGCCTGTGGATGAAGGCGAGGATGCAAACATGGCTGCCGATGAACCTGTGCCTGATCTTGACGATGTGCTGGGCATCTTTGACGAGCCGGCGCCAGATGAAACAGGTGATAGAACAGCGGCTGCGGATGGCAACATGGATGAGGCCCATTTTTATGCCATGCGCATAATAGATGCCTGGAGCGCGCGGATGCGCGATCTTGCCAGCACGCCGGAATGCGTGGGCTATTATTGCCTTCCACCAAGTCTGCTGCTGGGGATGCTGGACGA
Source organism: uncultured Desulfovibrio sp. (assembly GCA_910587035.1). Classification (GTDB taxonomy): domain Bacteria; phylum Desulfobacterota; class Desulfovibrionia; order Desulfovibrionales; family Desulfovibrionaceae; genus Desulfovibrio. The sequence continues at coordinate 34,320 of CAJUMQ010000015.1, forward strand.
GTTCGATGTTGCTGTGGCCAGGCTGAACATTAACGACAGGCTTGAAAAGAAATTCCGGGAAATTGCCGAGCCCGTGGATGTTCCCCGCGAGAGCAAGATCCGCAAGCAGGCCAGCTACGCCATTGGCGTTCTGAACGATTTTGTCAGCTGGCTGGGCAAAAATCCCGCGGAAATAAGCGAGTCCCAGCGTTATGTGGTCAAAAAGGATGAACGCGTGACCGTGTTCAAGAGCAGGCCTCCCATCAAGGATTTTCCAGTGCTGTCCGAATCCGCATCCTCACATGCCGGAGACTGGCACAGGGACTGGGTGCTGGCCTTTTATGGCATGATGGTGGACAATGTGACATTTGATGGCGGAGTGCGGGTAAACCTTGAGGAAAACAATCGCATTGGCCAGATTATCGAACAAGTTAACGGAGCGCGGGTGAGCTGATGATTGCAGACATAACACAGGAAGGGTTGCAGGACGGATATGCCTATGTCGTTCTTGAAATGGAGGATGGTGACGAGCCCTATGCGCCAGGAGATTCCATTGCCATTGGCATAACTGGCGCGGGTGGCACCGAATATATAAGCAGGGATGATGGCAAAAAATGGGTTGGCGCGCCCCAGCCCCTCAAGCTGGGCAAGGAGCCGCAGGTTGAGGGAGGCAGGGTCACCTTTTGGCTGCCGCCATTTTATGTGGACAGTCTGTCGCCTGATTCCGGCGATGGTATAAACTGCGACATCTTGCTTGTGGATGGCAATGGCACCGTTAAGAACAGCACTGTGCAATGGGTTGAGGTAATTCCCTCCGGTTTGCCGGACGTGGGCATTCTCAAGGATTATCGCGATGCCGAGGCTGATGATGCCAGGGCCGCAGATGAGGAACTGCGCCGGCAGGCGGAGGAGGAAGAGGCCCGCAAGGCGGCCGAGGCTGCCGCCAAAGCCGAGGCCGAGGCCAAGGCCAGAGAGGATGCGGAAAAGGCCGCAGCGGTCATTCGCGAGCAGGAGGAGGCCGAGGCCAAAGCCAGGGAGGAGGAAGCCCGCAAGGCTGCCGAAGAGGAGGAAAAGGCCCAGGCAGCCATCAGGGAGCGGGAGGAGGCCGAGAAAAAGGCGCAGGAGGCCGCCATCTCCGAGCGGCAGACGGATATGCGCCGCGAGGAGGCCGATGCCCAGATACTGCTGGCCCAGGCAGAAATGAATCCGCCAGCCAAAAAGAGCAGGGGCATGCTAATTGCCGGCATAGCCATCCTGATACTGGCTCTTGCTGGCGGGGGCTATTTTTACTGGCAGAAACAGAATGCCGCCCAGCAGGCCGAGCTTGCGCGCAAGGCTGAGGAAGAGGCAGCAGCCGCCAAAGCTGAAGCTGCAAAGGCCGAAGCTGCCAGGGCCGCCAGAGCCGATGCCAAGGGGCGTGTGGGGGCCTTCTTTGCAGGCCAGAGAGATCCGGCCAAGGCCATGGAGCTGGCCAAAGAGCTGGATGCGGATACCCCAGAGCAGCAGGATGCCATCTTCAGGCTGTATTATTATGCGGCAGAGAATGACAATCCAGAGGGCGCATTGAGCTATGCCCGCTGCATTGACCCATCCCAGCCGGCCTGGGGCACTGTCAAGAAGGATGGTGCCGAGGCCTGGTATTATTATGGCAAAACGCCGCAGGGGCAGGCAGCCAGGGATGAATTGAAAAAATGGACACAGAATGCGGCAGCCAGCGGCAATGCTGATGCCAGATCCTGGCTGAATTCCATGGAGTAGGGAATGAAAATTCTGAGCGCTATTTTTACGGCTTTTTTACTTGTGGGGGCATGGGGGCAGTGCGCCAGTGCCGAGCAGCCATTGGTTCAGGAGGGCAAAAAGACGGTATTTCAGCGTGTTGTCTCCCATCCTGGCGCGGTCCTGTATGCCGATGCCGCAGCCAGCCAGAAAGCATCTGAGCCCCGCACCTTTACCGCCTTTTATGTGTATGAGCGCAAAAATGGCATGTTGCGTGTTGGCGTGTCGTCCACCAAATCCGATGGCTGGATCAAGGAAGATGAAATTGTGGAATGGCCCCAGGCCATTACCATGGTTTTCACGGATCAGATGGGACGCGATCCGGTGATGTTTTTCAAGAACAAGGACTCCCTTGTTGAGTTGTGCAACTCGGATGGCATAAGCGGCAAGGTGGCCGGCTATCTGCGCGATTTTGAGCAGAAGGGCGCGCCAGCAGGTGCAAATAATCCTGTCCTTGCCACGGAACCATTGCCAAAAGAGGGCAAGGTCTCCCAGAAAAGCTTCTATCTTCTGCCTGTGCTGAACATGGATGACGAGTTCAGCGAGGGGGGCACCCAGCTGATAGAAGTGGCATGCATCGATCCCGGCAATGGCCCAGTCAAAAAGGCGGAGCCAGAAAAACCGGCATTGCAGGTGAAAAATGGGGACATGCAGACCGGCATTGTCTTTCTGATCGATACCACCAAATCCATGGGGCCATACATTGACCAGACCCGCAAGGTCATCAAGACCATTTTTGACCGGCTCCAGAGCTCCCCGGCCAGGGATAATGTGGCCGTGGCTGTTGTGGCCTTTCGCAGCAATGTCAATGAAAGGCCGGATACCGAATACAATACAAAAATAATCAGTGACTTTGTGAAGGTCGATCAAAGGGATGAGCTGGAAAATCTGCTCAATGGCCTGGAGGAATGCCAGGCATCCACCCATGCCTTTGATGAGGATTCCCTCTCCGGCGTCAAGGAGGCTGTGGATTCCCTGAGCTGGAACAAGATCAATTCCCGAGCCATCATGCTGATCACCGATGCCGGCCCCCTGGACGGGTCCGACCCCACCTCCGGCACAGGCATGTCGCCAGAAGGCATGGCAGATTATCTGCGCGCCAACAACATCTATCTCACCGCGGCCCATGTGCGCTCTCCAGGTGGCAAAAAGGACCATAAATACGCCGAAAAGAGCTACAAGGCGCTTTCGCGCCTGAGCAACAACCGCTCAAGTTACATTCCCATTTCCGCCCCGGATGCGAAAACAGGCGCTGCCGCCTTTGACAGGGTGGCGCAGACCATGGCCGATGCCTACTGCGCCATGGCCGAGCGGCAGATGAAGGGGCAGCTGGCGGCAAAACCCAAGACCAATGATGTGCCCAGGAACGCTTCTCCGGAGGAGCAGGCCAAACATATGGCCGAGGCCATAGGCTATGCCATGCAGCTGCAGTTTGCCGGAGACAGCAAGGATACAAGGGCGCCGCAGGTTGTGAGGGCCTGGATGGCCGATGCGGATCTTTCCGCCCTGGAAAAGGACCCGCAGGCTGCGCCTGTGCCCGTGGTCTATCCTGCTGTGCTTCTGACCAAAACCCAGCTGTCCCAGTTGCGCAAGCAGCTCAAGAATATCATCAGCACTGCCGAGGAAGCCTTTTTGCAGGACAGCGCCAACTTCAACTTCTATGAGCAGCTCATTTCCGCTGCCGCGCAGATGAGCCGGGATCCCACAAGCTTCAACAATGACCCCAATGCCAATCTCGCGCAAAAGGGCGTGCTGCTGGAAGTGCTGGATGGCTTGCCCTATCACAGCCAGATCATGCGCCTGAAGCAGGAGGACTGGACCAACATGAGCACAGGCGAGCAGCAGGAGTTCATCAAGAGATTGAAGGGGCTTTTGCGCAGCTATGAGGAATATGACCGCGACAACCAGCGTTGGGAGGGCTTTGGCTCCAAGAACACCAATGAATGGGTCTATCGCGTACCCCTGAAAATGCTGCCCTAGTCCATAAATCCTGCCAGAGCCGGTTTGTGTGCAAACAGGTTCTGGCAGGATTTCCCCGCGTAACTGGCGATTTTTTCCATCAGACAGCGAGCGGATTCCGGGCAGATTGGCCCGGAGGAAAATCCCGCAGGGATGGGTCATGCTGATAGAACTTGAAAATGTCTGCATAAAGCGTGGCGACAGTTTTGAGCTGCATATTGAAAAGCTGGCAGCCAGTAAGGGTGAGCGCCTTGCCATCACTGGCCAGAGCGGCTGCGGCAAGTCAACCACACTGGATATAATTGGCATGACTCTTGAGCCTGCTTGCGCAGACAGGTTCATCTTTTCCCCCGGTTCCGAAAATTTCGATGTCGCCGATACATGGCGCAGGCATGACGAGGGGGCGCTCACAGAGCTCAGGCGCCGTCATATAGGCTATATCCTCCAGACCGGCGAAATTTTTGGATTCATCAATGTGCAGGAAAATATTGAGCTTACGGCCATTGTCGCTGGCATGGATGGCCATCTGGCCAGGCAAAGGGCGGAGGAGCTGATGGCCAAACTCTCCATCGGCCATCTGGCCAGGCAACTGCCGGCCACGCTGTCCATTGGCCAGAGGCAGCGGGTTGCCATAGCCCGTGCCATTGCGCCAGCCCCGGAGCTTATTCTTGCCGATGAGCCAACATCGGCCCTGGATCCCGAGCTGGCAGTGGAGGTTATGGAGCTGATGCTCAACGCGGTGCGGGATGATGGCGCAACCCTGATAATGGTCACCCATGATCTGGGGCTTCTGGACAAATTTGATTTTCGCAGGGCTCCCATGCGCGTTGACGGCAGAAAGGCCATTCTGGAGGCCTCATGAAACCTCTCTGGCGGATATCGGCCCGTCTGGCATACATGGACTGGTTCCATGAACTCAGCCTCTCGGTATGCGGGGTGCTGGCCCTGGCCAGCATGCTTGCGCCGCTGCTCATACTGCATGGAGTCCATAATGGCGTTGTGGAGAAACTGCGCGAAAGCCTGATGGCGGATCCGGCCGTGCTTGTGCTTATCCCGTACGCCGGCAAAGGCGCTGGTTTTGAGGAGGATTTTTTGCGGCAGATGCGGCAGGCGCCAGGCTTGCGCTTTGGCATTGGCCGCGCACGCGATGTGGCCTCCGAATTGCAGTTGCGGGCCAAAGACGGGCGAAATTTTGTAATCACACTGGAGGCCACAGCCCATGGGGATCCGCTGCTGGAGGATTACATGCAGCCCCAGCCGGTATCGAGCCCAGGCAATTTGCAGATGGTCCTCTCCCACACGGCTGCAGCCAAGATGGATGTGCAAAAGGGAGGCACTGTGACCGCCAGCATTGCCAGACGCCTGGCCAATGGCCGGTTTACAAGGTTGCCTCTGGAGTTTGAAGTCACAGGTGTCCTGCCCGCCATGGCCGGCTCAAGAGATACGGCCTTTGTCGATCTGGCCACACTCAATGCCATCCAGGACTTTCGCGATGGCATCCATGCGCCGTTATTGCAGGCCAGGGGCGAGATGGAGCCGCCACCTTCAAGGCATTATGAATCCTTCCGCGCATATGCCGCAAGTCTTGACGATGTGCCGCCACTGGAAAAATGGTTCAAGGAGCAGGGCATTACGGTAAAGACCAGAGCCAGGGATATTGAAGCCATCAAGAAAATCGATACCGCCCTGGCATCGGTAATAGGCCTTATAGCCGTGGCCGGCTGCGTTGGTTTTTTCGCATTCATGGCAAGCACAGCCAGGGCAGCTGCCAGACGCAAATGGAAGCAGATGGGGATGCTAAAGCTCATTGGCATGGGCAGGGGCGCCATCATTGTCTATCCCATCATGCAATCCCTGCTCACGGCTGCCCTGGGCTGCCTGCTGGCTTTTGCGGTTTATGGGGGCGTGGCCTTTGCCATTGACTATCTTTTTGCAAGCGAGACAGGCGGCGAGGCCATATGCAAAATTTCGCCGTCCTTTTTTTGCCTGTCCTTTTTTTGCGTGCTGTTGCTGGCCACGCTTTCATCCCTGCGCTCCGCGCTGAAGGCTGCGGCAATTTCGCCATCAATGGTTATACGCGAATCCTGACCAGGCGACCATGGCTTTTTGTCCATTGAAAATAGTAATGAGTGCATGGTAGCGAGAGCGGGTGTGCCGGCCCATGCGGACGGCAGAACCGCGTTTTGGCTGGAAGAGCCAGGCCATATGGCTGAAATAGTGGCAATTTCCAACTGATATATGTTTAATTATGGGGGGCATATGTTTTCAAAAGCGGCTGTCTTGTTGATGGTGGCAATATTTCTTGCGGGTTTGTCGCAACCTGCTGAAGCGGCGCTCAAATCAAAAAGCAAAAGCAGCGAGATTGAGCCGGCACAGGCATTCAATCCCAATGAGGATCCTGGCGACATGGAACTGCCCATGCCCAATGGCATGAAGCTGGTGCTCAGGCCTGTGGCCGTGGATTCGCGGCTTCTGCTCAACGACCGCCAGTTCAATATGGGGCTGCTCAATCCGGATTCCGACCGCACCTTTCGTGAAAAGCAGTTCCCGGCGCATATCAGCGCAGCATTGAGGTATGAGAACCTGCCCGGGGACTGGGCCAGGAAACTGCCGGATGAGGAGCAAAAGGGCGGCTATTCCTATTATCTCATTGGCAAATACGAGCTGAGCAATGGCCAATGGGATGCCGTAATGGGCGGGGAGCCAAATCCGAGGCCTGATCTGCCAAAAACTGGCATTTCATGGTATGATCTGCAGGATTTTTTGCGCAAGTATAATGAATGGCTCCTGAAAAATCATCCGGACGCTGTGCCTGCCATTGACGGTGTTGCGGCATATCTCAGGTTGCCCACGGAGGAGGAATGGGAATTTGCTGCCCGCGAGGGCATTAGCGCGCCAGAGCAGCAGAATGAAACAGATTTTCCTGTGGCGGATGGCAATCCCATTGAAAATTATGCGGTCTTTGGCGACAGATACAAAAATGTGCAGTCCATTGGCTCCAGAAAGCCCAATCGCCTTGGCATCCACGACATGGGCGGCAACGCCGCGGAGCTGGTGCAGAGCGGCTTTCGCTTTACTGTGGCAGAAAGAAAGGGCGGCTCGCAGGTGATGCGCCAGCATGGCTCGGAGGGCGGACTGCTGCGCAAGGGCGGCAGTTACAAGGCAGCCAGCGAAAGGGAGATCTACCCCGGCACCAGGCAGGAAATTCGCATGTTTGAGAAGACGCCGGACAATGCCTATGTGCCCCACAAGGAGAATGATCTCGGCGCCAGGCTGGTGCTGGCTGCTGTCAACCTGGGCAGTGATCGCAGGACCAAAGAAGTGATGAAAGAGGAGCAGCAGCTTCAGGCCACCCCGGAGGTGCTGATAGCCATAAACCAGGGCGGCGATCCTGTGGCGGAGCTGGAAAAAATCTACAGCATAGCGGATACGCCCCAGATCAGGCAAAGTCTTGCCCAGTACAAGGAACTGATTCAAAATTACAATGAGGCATTTAACCGCGAGCATGACGCAAATTTGTTAAGCGCCATCCGTTCCGCCGCCTACAAGGCCGATTCCCTGGGCAATATCGCTTTTCGCTGTTACAGACTCAGCTTTGATCTGGACGAAGCCAAGCAGCAGTTCAAGGATTTCTCGCCAAAGGTCGAAAAGGCCATGCGTGATGAAATGCAGAGAAATTTCCGCAACCTCCAGCGCTCCACAGCGCATTACAGGCAAAGTCTCAGAGAGATCATGGATTATCCAAAGGAGGATGTGGAGGCCAGAATTTCCATTCTGCGCAAGGAATATGCCGGCGATGACAGGCTCAACAAGAATTTGCGGGCCAATCTGGACACCTTTGCCAAACATCTCGACATAGCCAGGAAACAGGGCGTGAACAAGGTGACGGATTCCATGATCTGGGATGCCGTGATTCCCGGCAAGAAATCAAGGGCCGTCATCGCCGATATGGAGAAAAATCAGAAAAAGGGCGGCGGTAAATAGCCATGGCAGACAGGTCTCCGGCAGGCATAGGCGGCTGGCTGCTGCTATATGTGATCTGGGCCATATTCGGCATCTGTTTTGCCATATATGCCAATGGCAGCGATCTGGCTGTCTATGGGGAGCAATACCCCATGCTGCTGCCTGCAGGCTGGATGGTCATGGGCCTGGTGCTGGTCTTTTACGGGCTGTATGCATGGCTTGTATTCAGGCTGGTCACCAGGCGCCAGGGCATTGTGCGGCCCATAAAACTCATGATCATTGCCACGCCTGTATTCAATGCCATACTGCCGGCCCTGTTCGCCCTGTTTTTGGCCATTACCCTGCCTGATGCCGATTTCATGGCAATTCTGGGCTCGGCCTATCCGGCGCCAATTTTGGGCAGCATTGCCGGGGCTGCCATCATGGCTGTGGTTTGGTACAGGTATTTCAAAGTCTCCCTGCGTGTCAGAAACACCTGGCCAGAAGGGTGACTCATGGAGATTCGTGAGGGGATGCGGCAATCTGATTGACGGTGCACGGAAACATGGGGGATGTCATGCAACGCCTGAATTTCATTCTTTCGTCAAGGATGGAAAGATTCATCATTGCGGTGATTATCATCAACGCCATCACCCTGGGGCTGGAGACCAGCCCGCAGATGATGGACTCCTACGGGCCTTTTCTTGTGCTGGCCGACCGCCTGGCCCTGGCCATCTTCACCCTGGAAATTATCCTGAAAATATTGTGCATGAAGGTGGATTATTTCAGAAATCCCTGGAATATTTTTGACTTTCTCATAGTGGGCATATCCTACGTGCCGGCTTCCGGCGGCCTCTCGGTGCTGCGCAGCCTGCGCGTGCTGCGGGTTCTGCTGCTGGTTTCGGCATTGCCGCGCCTGCGCATAATCGTGCGCTCCCTTATCATATCCCTGCCCAGCATAGCCTCAATTTCCCTTTTGATGTGCCTGATCTATTATGTGGCGGCTGTTGTCGCCACCAAAATTTTCGGGGCGGCCTTTCCGGAATGGTTTGGCACCATACCGCACTCCCTTTTCACCCTGTTCCAGATCATGACGCTGGAAAGCTGGGCCATGGGCATTGTCAGGCCTGTGTCCCAGCAATTCCCGTATGCATACATGTTTTTTGTGCCCTTTGTGCTTGTGAGCTCCTTTGTGATTCTCAACATATTCATTGCTGTGATTATCAATGCCATGACCGAGGCCAGGGAGCAGATTGTCAAACAGATGAACCCTGATGGCCAGAATGCGTCGCTGCTGGAGCAAACCATCCCTTCCGTATCCCAAAAGCAGAGGCGCGCTTTGCAGAGGCGCAGGCCCATCCTGGCTGGAACCAGACATGCCAAAGCCAGAAGAATCAGGGCAGGCGCATGAAATTGAATGTCTGAGCCTGTTTATGGGGGGTGCCGGATTGTCGCGTCCGCCAGAATATTTTCAAAATGAAAGTGCTTCAGGAGCCATTGAGGCTCCATTTTTTATGTGTTAATGAAAAGGGAAAAGCAGCTTTTTCAAATGGTTCTGCACATAAATGTAATCTTCCCCCTGACCTGCGGAATATGCGACTGAAAATATTTTGCTTCATCCTTGTGTGTATTTGCTGTCTGCTTGCGCCGCGCATTTCGCCGGCAGACGATGATGCGGCCAACCGCAGGGTGAAGGCCGGCATTTTTAATTTTGACGGCTATCACATGAAGGATGAAAAAGGGGGCCTGGATGGTTATGGCATAGATCTGCTTGGCCTGATTTCTGAATATTCTCACCTTAATTTTCTTTATTCCGGCTATGAAAAATCCTGGCAAGAAATGCTGGACATGCTTAAAAATGGCGACATAGACCTGGTGACCTCGGCCCGGCGCACACCGGAGCGGGAACAGCATTTTGCCTACTCCCTGCCAGTTGGCCGCAACTTTACCCTGCTGACTGTGAAGACTGGCAATCCCCGATTGTTGCCTGGGGATTATCACACATATGACGGCATGGTGGTGGGGCAGATAGCTGGCAGCAGCCAGAACAGGGCTCTGGAGGAATTCGCCAGGTCCAAGGGATTTACCTACAGGGTAAAAACCTACAAGGATTCCAAAAAACTGGGACAGGCCCTTCAGGATGGGGATGTGGATGCCATTTTATCCAGCAATCTGCGGCAGTCCAAAAATGAGACTACCCTGGATGTCATCCATGTTGATAACTTTTACCTGATCACGCGCAAGGAGGATCAGGATCTCCTGAACGAGATAAATTATGCCATAGAGCAGATAAACAAAAATGAAGGCGACTGGCAAAATGACCTGTATTATCGCTATTATGGCATCAAGCCCGCGGACAGGCTGGATTTTTCCGAGCGGGAAAAGGAGTACATCCGGGGAGCCCGCAGCCGCCAAAAGAAGATTACAGCGACCTCAAGGGGAGACAGGGCGCCCTATTCCTACATTGAGGATGGAAAACTCAAGGGCATTCTGCCGGATTATTTCGCGAAAATAATGGGGTCTGCCGGGCTGCCCTTTGAGTTTGTTCCCCCAAGGGATGACTATGACTATCATGTCATGGCCGAAAACAATGGCGCCACAGTGGTGCTGGACAGAACCAGGCCCCATGGCAGGAATGAAGTGGAGGCCTACCGGGGTTTTACCACTGATCCCTACATGAATACGGGGATGGCGCGGGTTACGCGCACTGATTTCGACGGACCGGTCGGAAAAGTAGCTATTGTTGGCAGCAACAGCCCCAAAGTTGGCATGGAGACCCTGGGTGATGCGGACATTGTCCATTTTTCCACCCCCCGCGAGGCCATGGATGCTGTAAAAAATGGCGCGGTTGATGCCGCCTATGTCTATCCCTACATGGCCCAGCTCTATGTAAATCATGATCCGGACAATTCGCTTTATTATACAATGCTGAATGACAGGGGCGCATCATTCCGGATGTATGTGCCCGAAACAGTGGATCATGAACTGATCTCCATTCTGAACAAGGGCATCCGCCATCTGCCTGAAGGCACCCTCAACCAGATAAGCTCCAGATACACCTCCTTCACTGTTGGCAGCCTTGGCCTTGCCGAGTATCTGCGGGCCCATCCGGGCCTGACCCTGGCGGGGGCTCTTGTTCTCGCCCTGGGTTGCAGCCTGCTGCTTGTCATGTTTGTGCATGGCCGCTGGCACAGGCGCATGCTGGCAGCGGCGGACAGCGCCAACAGGGAGCTGGAGGGCCAGCTTTCAATTGTGGAGGCCTTGAGCAGGGATTACACGAATGTGCTGGCTCTGAATGAGGATCGCGCCACAGTGCGCATTGTCAAGCTTAAGGGCTATGTTCCGCAAGGTCTGATGGATGGCCCGGACGAACAGCCCTACCCCCCGATACTGGACACCTATGTGCGCGACAGGGTGCACCCGGGGGACAGGGCCTATCTGCGGGAGGCCCTGGATCTTGGCACCATTGGCGCCAGACTGGCCGCAGGCGGAGACTACACCGGCAGTTATCGCATTATCATGGATGGCGAAACCCATTATTTCCAGTTCACCTGTGTCAAAATGAGGGATAATGCCGGTTTTGATGGGGCCTTCATTTTGATGGGCTTTCGCAATGTTGATGACATGATGAAAAAGGAGCAGGAGCAGAAAGCTGCGCTTAAGGATGCCCTGGATCAGGCCAGATATGCAAGCGCCGCCAAGACTGCCTTTCTCAACAACATGTCGCATGACATACGCACACCCATGAATGCGATTATCGGCTTTACTGCCCTGGCCAGCAAACATGTTGGCAATACTGCGCAGGTTGAGGGATATCTGGCAAAGATCACAACCTCGGGCAAGCATCTGCTCAGCCTGATCAATGATGTCCTGGACATGAGCCGCATTGAAAGCGGCAAGGTGAAAATCGAGGAGCAGGAAACAAGCCTGCCGGAAATAGTGCGTGATCTGAGCACCATAGTTCAGGCCGATGTCAAATCCAAACAGCTCTCCTTCCAGATAGACACGCTCAATGTGGTCAACGAAACGATATTCTGCGACAGGCTGCGCCTGAACCAGGTGCTGTTGAATATTCTGAGCAATGCTATGAAGTACACACGCCCTGGTGGCTCTGTGGGCGTGCGCATTATCCAGAAGGCAACGGATGCATTGGGGATGGCAGCCTTTGATTTTATTGTCAGCGACACTGGCATTGGCATGAGCCAGGAATTTCTCGCGCATCTTTTTGAGCCTTTTGAAAGGGAGCAGACATCAACTGTAAGCGGCATTCAGGGCACAGGCCTTGGCATGGCAATCACCAAGAACATTGTCGACATGATGGGTGGCACAATTTCAGTCACCAGCGAGCCTGGAAAAGGCTCTGTATTTACAGTTTCCCTGCATTTCCGGGTGACAGAAAAGGATGAAGGGGAGACATGCCTGCCCAGGTATGCCGGAATGCGCGCTCTTGTGGTCGATGATGACATCAACACCTGCACCAGCGTGAGCAGGATGCTCTCCGCCCTGGGCATGCGCCCTGACTGGACCACCCTTGCAAGGGAGGGCATAGTCCGCAGCCAGTTTGCAGTGGAGCAGAATGAGGCCTATGGAATATTTTTCATAGACTGGGTCATGCCGGACATGAACGGTATTGAGCTTGTAAGGCGCCTGCGAAAAACCATCAGGAAGGAAATCCCCATCATCATTCTCACTGCCTATGACTGGGGGGATATGGAGGAGGAAGCCAGGGAGGCCGGAGTCACAGGATTCTGTTCCAAGCCTGTTTTTCTGTCGGAGCTAAGGAGCATACTTGCCGACCCCGTCAATGCGCTGCAAGGCGACAGGGAAGAGCCTGTTGACATTAGCCATTTTGCGGATAAAAGCATTCTGCTGGCCGAAGACAATGAGATGAATCAGGAAATTGCGCAGATGATTCTCGAAGGCGCCGGCTTCAGGCTGGATATTGTCGAAAACGGGGCCCTGGCCGTTGAGCGTATGGAGCAGATGCCGCCCGATGCCTATGATCTGATACTCATGGATGTGCAGATGCCGGTAATGGATGGCTATGAGGCCACCAGGCGCATCCGGGCCCTGGCGGATCCCCTAAAATCCCGCATTCCCATTGTAGCCATGACGGCAAATGCCTTTGCCGAGGATCGCAGGGAGGCCATGGCCTCCGGCATGAACAGCTATGTCGCAAAGCCCATTGACATGAAGGAATTGATGCGTGAGCTGGACATCATCCTTAAAAATGGCGTTTCCAATGTTTTTTCTTGACCAGGCTGAAATTCTCCACGAAATTGCCGCAAGACGAACTTGTTTCGCAGTTAAGCGGCAATTTCATGGGCATATGGCGGCAGGAATTGCAACAGTTGCCATTGACGCGGCCTCTAAATCCACTCAATCTCCGGCTCTGCCCTGAATGGCACCCTCTGATATGATACCGTGGGCCGGCCTATCATCAGGCCGCCATACATTTTATGGCCAGCCGGTATGAAAATGCCAGCAGGCAATTCCAGCTCGCAGACATGGGTGAGATAGCCTGCCCAGCAGGATGCCAGGCCATAGGATGGCAGGGCAAGCTCCAGGGTGGCCAGAACAGTGGCGCAGTCCGCCATGGCCAGATGCTTTTCCGGCGCATGGGTGATCAACACGCAGGGCGCGCCGCGAAAGATCACATCCTGGCCGGCAAAAATCCTTTCGGCCACGCCGGGCAGAAAGTTGCGCTTTCGCATGATGTCGGCGGCTGCCAGCATCAGGCGTTCCACCTTGTCCCTGCCATTTATCACAATAAAGGAAATCTCCCTTTTGTTGGAGGCAGTGGGCGCCCAGGATGCCATGTTGATGATCCGCTCCAGCAGCTTTTTATTCACCGGGTCTGTGGCAAAGTGGCGCACGGACCGCCTGGACTGCACCAGGTTTTTTATATCGGATTCCGAAAAACTGTTCTCCACCTCCGCAAGACTCTCGGGGGTATGGCCATCCAGTGTTATGGACCCCGTGGGACATATGGCCTGGCAATGGCCGCAATGGATGCAGTTGCCCCTGTCTTTGGGATCGATCTCAGGCATCTCTGCCATTGCGATAATCCCTGCAACGCAGTCCTCCACACACATGCCGCAGCGTATGCAGGTATCGGCGTTAACCCTGAATTCCACCGGTTTCATTCCTTATTCTCCTTTTGCTGGTAAAGGCCTGGCTGCCTGCTTGCGGCGGTAGATCATTTTTAAAATTGTATTGGATGCAAGCACGCAGACGCAGCCAAACGCCGTATCAAAAAAACGCCAGTACAAAATGCTTATATCGCCACCCTGGGAAGACATGATAATGTCAATAAACAGAAGTATGAGGCAGGTGGCCGTCATGCTGAACAGGGCATAATGATTCAGAAAGAACGGCACAAAAAAGGCGAAAAAGGCCACAATCAGGGCCAGTTGCAGGGGCTGGCTGATCTGGCTGACAACCACAAAGGCGATGATGGTGCCGGCAAGGGTGCCGCCTGCCCGCTCAAAAATCCTCTTCAGCTCCTCCGATGTCTCCGCCCTCGCCACAAAGATGACTGTAAGGCCCACCCATGCCGGATCCCTGAAATTGAATATACTGGCAATGAGGGTGGAGCCAATGACTGTCACCGGCACGGCAATGCAGTAATAACGGTTGTTGGTGGCGCCATGCAGAAGCTCACGCAACTGCTTGATGGGGCTCTCCTGATTCTCGCTCTCAAAGGCCATGTTGGCCATGCTCAGAAAAATGCCCCATATGGCGCCGCAAAGAAAATAGATGCCCATGGGCAGGGAGGGGCTCAGATCAAAAAAACTGATCAGCACAGCCACAGTAGTGCACTTGATCACAAAGCTCAGATATGCCAGTTCCTCTTTGGGCAGGGCGGAAAGCCAGCTCAGCAGAAACAGGAACATCAGGGCCAGCAATACATTTCTTGTCAGGATCTCGCTTATGCTGGCGGCCAGCATTATCAGAAGGCAGCCAGTCAGGACCCCGGCAATGCGCGCCCGCACCCCGTGGCGCGGCGTAATCTGGATGGAAACCATGGCGCCAAAGGAGGCAAAGGGAGCCAGGGCAGACAGACCCGTGGCAATGCCAAAAATCAGGGGCGCGCTCATGCCCACAGCCAGCAGAATGCCCTTGCATGCGGTGGGCGCGTTTTTTTTCACCAGGCCATCAGCATTCATGTTTTCTCCCCTCCAGCCGCACTGGCAGCAATCCCCATATTGCCAGCACGCATTGCGCTCCGCAAGCGCAGGGCAAGCGGACTGAAAGAAAAGTTGCGGAATTAAGACATTTAAAAAAGCCCCAGTGTCTCGCAGGCCCTGTAGATGCCATCCTCATCAAGGCTTGATGTGACCAGATCGGCCTTTTCCTTGAGCAGGGGGCTGCCATTGCCCATGGCGACATTGGTCCACCGGGGCGAGAACATTGTCAGGTCGGCAGGGGAGTCGCCAAAGACTATGACATCCCGCGGTGAGCCTCCGAAAAAATGCAGCATCTTTCTGATGCCGACTGCCTTGTTCACAGGCTCAACAAAAAGGCATCTCTCGTGGTAACGGCCAAATGGCAGGGTTTTAAGGGCTTCCAGGGTGTTTTCAACAGGCGCCTGGCAGGCAAGATATGCCTTGTAGATCTCCTCGCATTTTTCCGGCTTGAGGCCGGGCACGACTTTGGTCTCCATGTAGTTGTCGCGGACAAACTCCTGAAAGCGGCCATCCGGCGCAACGCGCGTGCGGGAATCATCAAGCTGCAATGCCCAGGGTATGCCGCGCACGTCGCACTCCCGCGCCAGATCTATGACCCCCGCTTTGTCCAGCGGCTCAATGCCCACCAGAACATTGTTTATGGTGAGGCCATTGCCGCCATCGCTGACCATGTTCTCAAAGCCCAGCTTGCGCATCCAGTCCCGGGCCATGGCATGGGATCGCCCTGTGGCGATGCACATAAAATGGCCAGCCACACGCAACTTGCCAAGCGCGAGCAGAGCCGAGTCCGGGATGCTGGTGTTCACATACCCCCCGGCCAGAAGCGTGCCGTCCAGATCGAAGAAAAGATATTTTTTTTCCATGAAGGCCTGGCATTCCTGCCGCATTGAAATTTACCGCTAATGTAAATGTCATTTATTTTTTGTTGCCAGATGGTTTTTCCCTGAGTTTATAGTGCATCAGCTTGCCGGTGGCCGTATGCGGGAGTTCTTTTACAATGTGAAATGTTTTTGGACATTTATATGGAGGAAGCATGGGATGCGCCACACACCATTCTTTTAATTCGGATGTGCTTAAGCTGTCATCCAGGGGAACAATATAGGCAACCACGCATTGTCCATGCAATTTGTCAGGTCTTCCTATAACAGCGCTTTCAGCGACTTTGGGATTTTCATTCAAGGCAGCTTCTATCTGGGCAGGGTATATATTTTCGCCTGCGCATATTATCATATCATCTTTTCTGCACAATACAGTTATAAATCCATCATCATCCCATACTCCAATGTCGCCAGTATAATGAAAACCATTATGGAATTTCTTTTTATCCATTTCCGGATTATTAACATAGCAGCCTGTGGATTTGAAAGGTGATTTTATTATTATTTCACCTATCTCTGTATTATCCTTTTTCACCATATCATCCGGGTCGCCATGCCCATCCGCAACAGGCCTTATAATGCGAACTTCGTCATCAATGCATGATTGACCAGTCGATGAACATTTTTCTATGGGGCTATATGGACGCATATATGTATTGACAAAAGTTTCTGTCGTACCATATCCATTAAGAATATTTGGAGTAAAAAGCCCCCTGTATTCCAGGAGCTCCGCTTTTGAAAAAGGGCTCCCCATTGAGCATAGGCCGCGCAAGGCAGAAAGATTTACAGGAGAAGCCTTTTGCGCCCTGGCCAACAGCATGAAAATTGAAGGCACGCCGGTAATATAGGTGACTTTATCTCTCTTTATTATCTCAAGCGCCTGGCGTGGCTTGAACTCGCGCATTATAATCACTTCACCCCCCACATATAAAGTGGGTGTGGGGCCGCCAATGTGAATTCCACCACGATGAAACCAGGGAGTTAAATTTAGTGTGCGGTCTTCTGGCGTTAATGGATAGTGCATTATGACATCATGGGCGGAAAATACTTCATTTATGGAGTTTATGGGCACAGCCTTGGCCTTATTTGTTGTTCCTGAAGTATAAAGCCTGGTTGTCTCGTCATATATATGCGGTTTTTCTGTCAATACAGGGTTTTGCTCAGATTTTCCGTGCATATAGCATGACAATGATTCGCCATCAGAAGCATTGTTTTCTGATTTGCCGCAAGTAATAATCTTCTCTGGCTTATATTTGCTCAACTCCAGAGCTTTTGCAACTGTATCACTGAAAAATATATCATATATAAAAAATTTTGGTTTGCTATCCTCCAAAAGAAGGGCAAGCTCACCTGGAGCCACGCGATAGTTTACAGGGCAGTTTATTGCCCCTGTCTTGTGTCCCGCGATATAGCAGAATAAGAATTCCGGGCTATTAAAAAGCATATACATGATGACATCATTTTTCCTGATGCCATCTTCCATAAATGCGTTTGCCAGTCTGTTGGCATCCCTGTTTAATTCATCATATGTCCAGGTTTGCCCATCGCATCTGGCAGCGGCTTTTTTCCCATAGCGCGAGACGTTGCGCATGAAACCATTTAACCAGGTTGCCTCGTGTTCAAAAGAATTTCTGAAGCTCTCCACATCATATGTAAAAACCATGTGATTTCCCTATGGCAAAAGAATGTTGCAGTCTGATCCATCCTGACGGATATCCGCTACACTATGACTTAAACTGTTTGCAGTCGAGCATAAGTTGCTGCATTATAACGATTAATTCTGCTACTTGCACGTGTCATGGCAAGCAATTGATTTAATATGCCTTTTTGGCTGCTGGCGCATTCTGCCCTTATGGCGGCCCTGAAGCTGCTCCCTGCCCAATGTTGATAGAAACAGGCAAGGAAATTAAAATATTATGGCTTTTTTGCCGCCAGGCTGTTGTCTACCATGTGAACACAGGCGGCAGACATGGCATATTGGAGCATTTGCCTATTGAAAACAGGCAAATGCGTGGCGCATCTTCTGGAGCTGCCGCGCTGACTTTAGCGGAAAAATTGAATTTTTCATGCGCATGGCCCGTTACGCGGGGAAATGCCGGCGCATATGCCTGAAACGCGCAGGGCGTTTCAGCTGATGAATGCTCTAAACCGGGGAGGCGGGCCTTCGCATGGATAAAATGCAGCGGGAATCTGACATCATTGCCAATTTGAATGCGCGCCTGAAAGAGATTTTGCTGGAATATCTGCCCAGCCCCGGCATCAGGCCAACAGCCATAAAGGGATTGCACCTGGTGCGCCGCGAGGATGTAAACCAGCCGGAGCGCTGTTTTGAAAAGCCACTTGCCGGTCTTGTGGTGCAGGGCACAAAGCATTCATTCATGTGCGGCCATGAATACATCTACACTGCCAATCAGAGCATTGTGGCCGGCGTTGACATGCCCATCACCTCATATGTGGTGAATCCCACCCCTGAGAAGCCCTTTTTGTTCATTTATCTTTATCTGGACAAGGAGATACTTTCCTCCCTGGCCATTGAAATGAAGGGGAGCCTGCCATTTTCTGGCAATCCGGATTGCAGCGCCGCTGTGGGTGGGGCGGACAGGGACATAATGGAGATGTTCCTGCGGCTGCTGGAACTGGATAAAAAAACGGAGCAGATCCCCATGCGCGCGCCAATGATGCTCAGGGAGCTGCATTATCTGCTGCTGATTGGCCAGCATGGCCGCCTGCTCAGGCAGCTGCACACGGCAGGCACCCAGAACAATCAGGTGGTCCATGCCATAAACTGGATCAGGGAGAATTTCTGCTCGCCAATGCGGGTGGAAACCCTGGCAAGGCAGGTGGGAATGTCCGTGGCCAGCCTGCACCGGCATTTCAAGGCCTTTACAGGTTTAAGTCCGCTGCAATATCAGAAGCAGCTGCGGCTATATGAAGCCCAAAGGCTGATGCTTGTGGAAAATGAGCGCGCCTCCATGGCAGCCCTTGCTGTGGGTTACGAGAGTGTGGCGCAGTTCAACCGCGAATACAAGAAGGTGTTTGGCGAGCCCCCCTTCAGGGACATGAACCGCCGCAGATCAGGCAGGGAATAGGGAGCTTGGCAGGAATTGCCAGCTGGCGCGATAAAGCCGGGCGCTCTGGCAGGCCAGGACGCCCCGGCTTTGCTGTCAGGGCCGCACAACGGATTTCAGAATCCTGGCATTGGGGTCAACCTGTTTGACCATGGCTTTCTGCAGGCCATCCAGACCGATGACATCCGTGACATATTTTTCCGGCTCAATGAAACCGCTGGCAATGAGATCGATGGTTTCCTCAAACTCCTCCCGGGTGCATGAGACGCTGCCATGAAAGCGAATCTCGTGCAGCACAATGCTGTTGAGATCCATGGGGATGGTGGCGGTGGTGGAATTGCCGACAGCCACCATCGTGCCTCCGGGCTTCACCGCATCGATGGCAGTCTGAATTGATTCCGGCGCTCCCACAGCCTCAAAAACGAGATCAAAACCGCCATGGGAGTATTGCAGCAGCTTTTCGGTCTCCTGGGCATCCTTGTCATCGAAATATATATCCACATCGCCGATTTCCCGGGATTTTTCCAGCTGCCTGTCATCATGGATGGACATGGCCACCACGCCGGCCCCGGCCTTTTTGGCCAGTGTGGCCATCATCTGCGCTATGATGCCTGTACCCACCACCAGCACCCTGTCATGCAGCGCAAGGCCGGACTGTTTCACGGCATGGTAGGCCACCATCAGGGGATCAATGAGGGCTGCGTCAATATCTGAGACGGAATCCGGCAATCTGTAGGCATTCCTGGCCGGGCCGGCAAAATATTCGGCATAGGCTCCATTGCAGACAAAGCCCATGTAGTTTTTGCCATGCACCTCCCGGCAGAGATGCTCCCTGCCCATGCGGCACATGTCGCATTTGCCGCAATAGAGATTTGCCCAGAATGTGACCCTCTCGCCGGTCCTGAAGTCGCTTTGGCCGGGATCGACAACCACTCCGCAAAATTCATGCCCCATACGGAAATCCGGTATGGGCTCGTCGTACCAGCCCCGGCCTGCCTTCCACATATGGATGTCGCTGCCGCACACGCCGCAGGCGGAGACCCGGATCATGATCTCGCCTGGGCCTGGCTCAGGCATGGCCACATCCCTGACGACAATGTTTTCCGGCCCGGCCAGCACGGCCGCCTTCATGGTTTTTTGTGTCATGAGCCTTCCCTCCAGACCGGTTTCAGGGCATTATCAGCTTTTCTGCACCTGTTTCTGCTGGTCAGCCGGGTAGCGGTCACCAATGATGACAACCTTTGCCAGGGCGTCCTCCAGCTCCCGCCATTCCGCAGGGGTGATGTTCATGTTGGCTGCCCTGAGGTTCTCCTCGAGGTGCGAAAGTTTGGTGGTGCCGGGGATGGGCACAATGTATGGCCTTTGCATGAGCCAGCCAAGAGCCGCCTGGGCGCCGGTGATGCCCCTGGGGCGAGCCCAGCGGTTGATGGTTTCCACAAACATCAGATTTTTACCCAGTGTGTCCGGCTGAAAGCGCGGCAGGGTGTCCCTGTTGTCATTGCCGGAATCAAATCTGGTGTAGGCTGTGAAATCCCCGCCCAGCATGCCGCGGTTGAGCGGGCTGTAGGGCACAAAACCGATGCCCAGCTCCTCCAGCACGGGGAAAATGTCCTTTTCCGGCTCGCGCCACATGAGATGGTATTCACTTTGCACGGCGGTGACAGGCTGTTCCGCATGGGCGCGCCTGATGGTCTCCGGCCCCACCTCGCACAGGCCGAAATGCTTGACCTTGCCGGCCTTGATGAGATCCCTGACAGTGCCGGCCACATCCTCGATGGGCACATTGGGATCAAAGCGGTGCTGGTAGAACATGTCTATGGCATCCACGCCAAGACGCTTCAGGGATTCATCGGCCACCTTGCGGATATTGGCCGGCGTGCTGTCCAGACCGCCCTTGTGATAGACGCCATCGACAATCTTGTGTCCGAACTTGGTGGTGATGGCCACCTTGTTCTTATAGGGTGCCAGTGCCTTCCCGGCCAGCTCCTCATTGGTGAGTGGGCCATATATCTGCGCTGTGTCAAAGAGGGTTACGCCATGCTCGGCAGCCTGCCTGATGACATCAATGACTTTCTGGCGATCCGGCGAGACGCCGCGGTTGTAGTTGGAGCCCATGACTCCAAAGCCCAGGGCGGAGACCTCCATGGCCGCATCGCCGCTGCCCAGGGTGCGTTTTTGCGCAATCAGCGGCAGATCCAGCCTGGAGCTGCCCGCGCCGGCTCCCGGGCCGGATGCGTCCGCCCTCGCTATTCCGGCCAGCCCCCCAAGCACTGCCGGAGTGGCGGCCAGAGCCAGCATTCCCTGCAAAATTCCTCTTCTGCTCAGTACCCTGTCATTCATTGCGTCCCCCTTTTGCCATAAAAAGCCATCCGGTTTAATCCCTACCTGCCTTCATACTGTTCGTCTGTGACCTTTTCCAGCCATTCCACCACCTTGCTGGGCTCCTTTTCCTCACAGATGGAAATGTGGGTCATGTGGCTGTTGGGCGCGGCGCCATGCCAGTGCTTCACGCCCACAGGGCAGATGATGACATCGCCTGGCCTGATCTCCTGCACGGGCTTGCCCCATTCGCCCACGCGGCCAACGCCGGAGGTGACTATCAGCACCTGGCCCACAGGATGGGTATGCCAGTTGGAGCGCGCCCCGGGCTCAAAGGTCACCTGGCCGCCACTGGAGACCATGGCATTGTTGGCTGGATAAAGGGGCTCAATGCGGACATTGCCCGTAAAAATCTCGGGGGATCCCTTGACCGCCGCCTGCTCACCATTGCGAATGATTTTTTGTGTGGCATCAGCCGCAAGAACCTGCCCGCACAGGAGGAATCCGCCCAGCAATGCCAGAGCCAGACCTGAAATGGATCTTTTCATAATCAGACCTCTCCTTTTTTATTGCAGAAGAATAACCACAGGCTGCCATTGCAGCCAGCCATATTTGTGACATATTTTTGCATTATTCTATCAAAATCCGATTTTTGGGCATATGCCGCCCCTGGCGCCGGCCATTCATGATTTCTTTGGCAACTCCCTGCGACGCGTTGCCCAATGCGGGGATATGTTGTATTTTTTGCCATGCTGCAAGGAGGGGGGAATGGACGTTTTCAGGCTGCGGGACAGGATTGTTTGCGAGGATTATGCCAGCTACACCGGCAGCTTTATTGAAATCGCTGATGAGCGCATTCGTAGGGAGGTTGAGGAAAATTTTTCATCAGGCCTGCTATGGCCGGATCCTCTTCTGCAGCTCAATCCCGCCTTTGCCAGTGGCGGCGATATTGACGAGCTGGTGCGGCGGGGGGAGCTGCATCCCCTTTGCGGCGATATTTTTCGCCTGGATAAATGCGCGGAGAATCCCGGGGGCAGGCTTTTGACACTCCATCGCCATCAGGCGGAGGCCATCCGGGTCGCTGCCAGTGGCGCCAATTATGTTCTCACCACCGGCACAGGCTCCGGCAAAAGCCTGTCCTATATTGTGCCCATTGTGGATCACATCCTTAAAAACGGCACAGGGCGGGGCATAAAGGCCATTATTGTCTATCCCATGAATGCCCTGGCCAACTCCCAGGAGCTGGAGCTGGAAAAATTTCTGGAATCCGCGGCCCGAAAATTTCCCGTGACCTTTCGCCGCTACACAGGGCAGGAGAATGAGGCCAAAAGGCGGGAGATAACCAGCAACCCGCCGGACATCCTGCTTACAAATTATGTGATGCTGGAGCTGATCCTCACCCGCCCCTATGAGCAAAAGCTGGTGTCCGCCGCCAGGGGCCTGCAATTTCTGGTGTTTGACGAGCTGCATACCTACAGGGGCAGGCAGGGCGCGGATGTGGCCATGCTCATCCGCCGCCTGCGGGAGACCCTGCACGGCGATGATCCGGATTTTCGGTGCATAGGCACCTCCGCCACCCTGGCGGGGCCGGGCACTTTCGCCCAAAAGCAGCAGGATGTGGCGGCCCTTGCCACCAAAATTTTTGGCAGCGAAATAATGCCCCAAAATGTGATTGTGGAAACCCTGATGACGGAAACAGGCAATGTGGATCTGGAGGATGCCGCCTTCAGGCGCCAGCTGGCCGATTTTCTCGCTTCCCCAGGCGATCTGCCCCGCGATTATGCGGGTTTTATTGCCAACCCCCTGGTGGCATGGCTGGAGAACACCATTGGCGTGGAAATGCGCGATGGCCGGCTGGAGCGCTGCCAGCCCAGGCCCCTCAAGGGCAAAAACGGCCTTGCCAGCCTTTTGGCCGGCCAGACAGGCATTGACGAGGAGAGATGCGAGGAGTGGATCAAGGCCGTCCTGCTTGCTGGCGCCAATATCAGAAAGCCCAATGACAAGCCTGTGTTCGCCTTCAAGCTGCACCAGTTCATCAGCAAGGGGGATACTGTATATGCGACCCTGGAGGATGAGGGCAGCCGCTTCATCACCCTGTTTGGCCAGAAACTGGCGCCAGGGCGGCAGGGCGCCTTGCTCTATCCCCTCAATTTTTGCAGGGAGTGCGGCAAGGAATATTATTCTGTAACCATGCATAGGGACACGGAGAGCGGCGAGGCCCTGTTCCTGCCCCTCAATCCAGCCGAAACGGATGAGGAAGGGGAGCTGGGCTATCTTTTTATTGATTCCCAAAATCCCTGGCCCGAAGATGTTGGCGAACAGATGGAGCTTTTGCCGGAGGACTGGCTGGTGGAGAAAAAGGGGCGCATGACCATCTCCCAGACAAGAAAGAAAAAATTGCCCCAGCCCTGGCATGTGCGGCCGGACGGCAGCGCTGTTTCCCGGCCCGAGCCTGGCACAACCCCGACCTGGTTCCTGCGGGCGCCCTTCGTCTTTTGCCCCAAATGTTATGTCTCATATCATGGCAAGGTCAAGGAGTTCACCAAGCTGGGCACCCTGGGATCGGAGGGGCGCAGCACGGCCACCACCATCCTGTCCATGTCCACAGTGGAGCATCTGCGCGAGGAAAAGGATCTGCCGGAGCGCGCGCGCAAGTTTCTCTGCTTTTCGGACAATCGCCAGGATGCATCTCTCCAGGCCGGCCATTTCAACGATTTTGTGGAAATCGGCCTCATCCGCTCCGCCCTTTACAATGCCCTGGAACAGGCTGGCCCCGCAGGGGTGAAGCATAATGAGCTCTCGGGAAAGGTGTTTGAGGTCCTGGGGCTCGGCTATCCTGATGGGAAATTTCCAAAGGAGAACTATTCGGTTGTGCCTGAGGCCATGTTCAAGCGGGAGAGACAGGTGGACGAGGCCTTCCGGGCTGTGCTGGAATATCGCATCTACAGCGATCTGCAGCGTGGCTGGCGCATTGTGGCGCCCAATCTGGAGCAGTGCGGCCTGCTGGAGATAGAATATATCGATCTGGAAGCCATCTGCAATGAGAATGGCCTCTGGCGCAAAAATGGCCGTCTTTATGCCGCGCCGCCAGAAACCCGCAAGGATATAGCCCAGGCCTTTCTGGACTATCTGCGCCACCGCCTGGTCATCAGGGTGGAGGCCCTGGACCCGGTCAAACAGGAGGAGATGGCAAGGGAAAGCCGCCTGCAGCTCATCGCCCCCTGGTTCATTGAGGACGATGAGGAACTGAAAGACGCCTGTGTCGCCTATCTCCGCCCAAAAAGGGCCCATGATAAATCCGGTGACATCTGCCTTACTCCGGCTGGAGATTTTGGCAGATGGCTCAGGAGCAGCCGGGCCTTTCCCGATGCCTCCGCCGATGAGGCCGGGGAGGTTATGGCAGAACTTGTCTCCGTACTGCTGCAAGCCGGCGTGCTGGAGCGGACAGACAGCAAAAGGGGTGATGATGCCGGCTGTCAGCTGAGCGCCTCCGCCATGCTGTGGAAGGCAGGCGATGGCAGGCATGCTAGGCGCGACCGTTTTCGGGTGCGCAATGCCAGGGAGGAATTTGGCCGCACCAATCGCTTTTTTGTGGAGCTGTACAAAAATACGGTTAAAAATGGCTACCTGCCCAGCTCCCGCGAGCATACGGCCCAGGTGGCCAGCGAGCTCAGGGAGCAGAGGGAGGAGGATTTTCGCGAGGCAAAACTGCCCATCCTGTACTGTTCGCCCACCATGGAGCTGGGTGTGGACATCTCCCAGCTCAATGTTGTGGGCATGCGCAATGTGCCGCCCACTCCGGCCAACTATGCCCAAAGGAGCGGCCGGGCCGGAAGAAGCGGCCAGCCCGCGCTCATCCTCACCTATTGCGCCCGGGGCAATTCCCACGACCAGCATTTTTTCCGCGCGCCGGAGCAGATGGTGGCCGGATCCGTAACCACGCCCAGACTGGATCTGGCCAACGAGGACCTTGTGCGCGCCCATGTCCATGCCATCTGGCTGGCCCAGTCCGGCCTGGATCTGGGCAAATCTGTTGCCGAGCTTATGGATATCGATGGCGCGAAACCACCGACCCTGGCCCTGAAGGAAAGCGTCCTGGCCGCCCTGAATGACGACAGTTGCAGAACCGCCACAGCCATCCATGCCAGGAACATGCTGGCAGCCATTGAACCCGAGCTGGCCGGCTGCGGCTGGTATGATGCCGGCTGGCTTGTCAGGACTATCAGCGGCATTCCCGCCAGTTTTGAAAATGCCTGCTGGCGCTGGCGCGATCTCTACAGGTCGGCCATATACCAGAGAGATAGCTATCATGACATTGTCACGGATGCCAGCCAGACCCAGAAGGCGAGGAGTGATGCGAAAAAATTGCGAGATGAGGCGGAGAGGCAGATAAATATTTTGCTGAATCGCGACAGCTCCGGCCAGTCCGATTTTTATTCCTACCGCTACTTTGCCAGTGAGGGCTTTTTGCCCGGCTACAATTTCCCGCGGCTGCCGCTTTCGGCCTATATTACTGGAAAAAGGGGAAACAAAAAAAGGGAGGAATTCATTTCCCGCGCCCGTTTTCTGGCCATCTCCGAATACGGGCCGGGCAGCATCGTCTACCATGAGGGCTCCAGGTATGCCGTTACAGGAGTCAGGATGGTGGACCCGGTGGAGGATACCCTGCCCCTGGCCACCCTGAAACTCTGCGGCAAGTGCGGCTGGCTGGAGCTGGATACAGCCAGGGACATCTGCGAGATTTGCGGCTCCCGCCTGCCGGCGCCCATGCGCAACCTGTTCAGAATGCGCAATGTCAGGACTGTGCAGAAGGCGCGCATCAATTCGGACGAGGAGGAGAGATTGCGCTATGGCTACCAGATCACCAGCGCCTACCGTTTTGAGGAGCATGGCGGTATGCCATCCCATCGCGACGCCACGGTGCGGGACAGCGCAGGCCAGCCCCTGGCTGTTCTGAGATACGGACATGGCGCCACCCTCTTGCGCATCAACATGGGCTGGGCAAACCGCTCCCAAAGCAGCCGGGCAGGATTTTTGCTGGATCGCGTCAAGGGCGCATGGATAAGGGATCCCAACCGGTCCGGATCAGGCCGGGGGGAACAGGATGAGGCGTACATTTGGCTGGCCGATCCGGCTACAGCCACAACAAATATTGATTATGTCATCCCTTATGTGGAGGATCGCAAGAACTGCCTTGTTCTTGAGCCGGCCACAAGCCTTACGCCGCAGCAAATGCTCTCCCTGCAGGCGGCCCTGAAGCAGGCCATGCAACAGCTCTACCAGCTGGAGGATTCCGAGCTGTCCAGCGAGGTCCTGCCCACAGGGGGGGAGCCCAGGACTCTCCTGTTTGTGGAATCCTCGGAGGGCGGCGCCGGCGTTCTGCGCCATCTGGTGGATGACCCACGGGCCATGCCCGAGATAGCGCTGGAGGCTCTGCGCATCTGCCACTTTGACGCCGAGGGCAATGATCTGGGGGGCGCGCCCCGCGCCACTGAGCCCTGTGTGGTGGCCTGCTACGACTGCCTGATGAACTATGCCAACCAGCGCGCGCACAGGGATCTCAACAGGCACAGCATCCGGGATATTCTTCTGCGCATGGCCAAAGGCCAGGCAACCCTGGCCGGGGCGCACGAAAGCCGCGCCGAACATCTTGCCAGCCTCAAGCGCCAGTCCAGCACCAATCTTGAGCGGAGCTGGCTGGACCTGCTGGAAAAACATGGCCTCAACCTGCCGGACAGGGCCCAGCACAGGCTGGATGTGTGCGGCACAGTGCCGGACTTCTGGTACGAGAAAGGCCCGACGGCCATCTACATTGACGGGCCGCCTCATGAGCACCGGGATCGCCGGGACAGGGATGAGGCCCAGATGGAATGCCTGCAGGATCAGGGAATTGATGTCATCCGCTTTGCCGAGGGTGAGCAGTGGCTTGCGGAGATCAGGGATCATCCGGCTCTGTTCGGCGTCAAAAAGGGAGGCGGCAGGTGATTGCCGGCATAAGGCCCGGCCAGCCGGCAAACCGCGCTGTCAATGAAATGAGTAAACAGGAACAGGGCATAAAGGCATGCCCTGCTTCAACTGCCACCATTGCCGCCACTGCCCAGATATGAAAAAGGCTTCAGCCCGTTTTCTGCCCAATGTGCAGACCCATGGCCAGCTTTTGCCAGTGGATGCCCTGCAGCGCATTCTCGACCGCCACATGCCAGGCCTTGCCGCTGCCGACTACCATCTGGCAGGCGAGCGCCAGAATGAGGCCATAAACCGCTCCTGGCAAAAAATGCTGTCCGTATGGCGCAATTTCACTGCCTTGCGCCAGAATATCGCTCCAGCCGAGCCCGGGACCGCCCAGACGCGCGAAAATCTGCTGCTGCCTCTTTTTCAGGAGCTGGGCTATGGCCGGCTTTCGCCGCCAAAGGCGGAGGAGAGGCAGGTGCCGGGGCTGGATGGCGCAGTCCGCACCTACCCCATCTCGCATTTTCGCGATGAATCGCCCATCCATCTGGTGGGCTGCCATGTGCCCCTGGACAAAAGGAGCCCCGGAATTGCCGGCGCATCCACCCAAAGTCCGCACTCCCTGGTGCAGGAGTTTTTGAACAGATCCGATGCCCACCTGTGGGGTTTTGTGGCCAATGGCCAGGTTTTGCGCATATTGCGGGACAATGCCAGCCTGAGCCGGCAGGCCTATGTGGAGTTCAATCTTGAGGGCATTCTGGCCGGGGAATCCTTCAGCGAGTTCGCCCTGCTGTGGCTTTGCTGCCACCATTCCCGCGTGCATATGGACCATGAGCCTCCGGAGCGCTGCTGGCTGGAGCTATGGTGCCAGGATGCCAAAAACGCGGCTGTCACAGCCCTGGACAGACTCAGGGACAATGTCACAGGGGCAATCCGCATTCTCGGCCAGGGCTTCATGGCCGCCAATCCCGGCCTTGGGCGCAGGCTGGCAGCCGGGGAGCTGGACAGGCAGGACTATTTCCGGCAATTGCTGCGCCTGGCCTACCGTCTTATTTTTCTGCTGGTGGTGGAGGAGCGCAATCTGCTGCATGGCCCGGATGCCACGCCCCAAAGCCGCGACATCTACTACAGCTACTGGTCCCTTTCACGCCTGCGGGACATGGCTGGCGAAATTGCCGGCACAAAACATCATGATCTCTGGAAAGGCATAAAAATTGTCATGACAGGCCTTGGCTCTGCCACAGGCCTGCCCCGCCTGGGCCTTGCGCCCATGGGCGGCTTTTTGTGGTCCCCGGCTGCCATGCCAGATCTGGCGGAATTGCGCCTGACCAATGCCAGCCTGCTGGCAGCCATGCGCAGGCTGGCCTTTACGGAGTTGGCCTGGCAGCGCCGCCCTGTGGACTGGCGGCATCTGGGCGCCATGGAGCTTGGCTCCATTTATGAGTCCCTGCTGGAGCTGCATCCGGAAATAACAGGCAACAGGTTTGAGCTGTGCGCGGCCGCCGGCAATGAGCGCAAGACCACGGGCTCTTATTACACGCCGGAGCAGCTGATCGACAGCCTGCTCACCACAGCCCTGGATCCCGTGCTGGCCAGAGCCGTGCAGACAGACAGCCTTGAGGAGGCCCAGGCCAGCCTGCTCAGTCTCAAGATCTGCGATCCCGCCTGCGGCTCCGGCCATTT
>CAJUMQ010000016.1 GCA_910587035.1 uncultured Desulfovibrio sp.
GCTTTTACAGGACGAAACCTCGTCCGTTGACAATACCATAAATGGCGAGGCGGATAATGTCAATCTGACAATATTGAAGAATGGTCCAGCCAAAGCGGCCCGTGGCGCTGTCACCAGACATGATGGGGAATATTTCATCAGGCTTTTCAAAAAGGCCGACATGTCCACCCTGATCCATGAAATGGGCCATGTGTATTTCCTGGAGCTGGAGCGCATGATCAGCCAGGGCATTGCCGATGCCGCCATGATCGATGATTTCCAGAAACTGCGCAAATGGGTGGGGGCTGCCGATGGCGCAAGGCTGACGGACAGCCAGCATGAACAGCTTGCAAGGGCCTGGGAGGCCTATCTCATGGAGGGCAACGCGCCGGCTCAGGAACTGGAGGGCGCATTTGCCAGATTCAGGCGCTGGCTTCTGCGCATTTACAGGCATGTGAAGTTTCTGAATGTTGAGCTCAATGATGAAGTGCGCTCTGTCTTTGACAGGATGCTGGCTACAGAAGAAGAAATTGCCGAGGTCGCTGCGGAAAATGGCATAGTTGACCTGACCACTGGCGAACTCGATGCCATGGGTGTCTCAAGGGTGCAGCAGGAGCATACGCGCAAACTCATGTCCTCCATTCTGGAAGAGGCGGAAAACCGGCTGAGGAAGTCAAGAGACCAGGAGAGAAGATCCAGACTGGCCGATTATGCGCGCATTGCCGCAAATGAGCTGGATGATGATCCGCTCTGGAAAGCTGTCGCAGATGCAAGGGAAACTCCCCTGGATGCAAGTCTGGTGGAGAACATTCTGGGAGCTGAAGTTGCAGCAGACCTGTTAAACCGCCATCCGGGCACCCTTGACCAGAATGGGACCGATCCGGAAATATTTGCAGCCGAACATGGCTTTGCCAGCGCCCAGGACATGCTTGGTCAAATGCTGGCGATGCCCCAGAGACGCAATGCCATCCGGTCCCGGGTGATAGAACTTAATGCGGAATACGACAGGCAGTTTGATGCCGCGGAATCACTTTTTGACACAGAGGCCTTGCGGGAACATGCCTCCCTTGTTGGCAGGCAATTGTCCAGGATAGGCAAACGCAAATACATCCAGCAGCGGGCGATAAACCGTGTAGCGCTCTCCGAGATGGAAAAAATGCCGCTGCGGGAGGCAATGGCAGCCCATATGTTCAGGGATAACGCAAAAAAAGCCCTGCGGCAGGAACGGCGGGCCATTGCCAGGAAAGACTGGAAAATAGCCCTAAATGCCAACTCAAAAGCCAGAATAAATATTGAAATGGCGCGCATAAGCCAGCAGCTGCGCAGGGATTCCGAGAATATGAAGCGCAGGGTATCGGCCTTTATGCGCTCAAAAAAAGCTCCCGGGCGCCCTAAATATTTTCTCAATATCCTTGCCGCCCAGCATGGAGTGCTGGAAATGAATTCCAGACTCAATGCCGCATATACCAGCGCTGACATATTGGAGTGGCAGGAGGAACTCAAGGCGGAGGGCTTTGAGCTGGCTCTTGATGAAAAAATTATGTCCTCAAATACTCCCTGGCGGGAAATGCCCATGGAGGAATTTTATGAGCTACTAAATGCCTTCAACCAGATCATTGTCACAGAACGCAACCAGCGCAAACTTGTCACGGCAGAGGGCAAAAAGGATCTGGATAATGTATGCGAGGAAATTTCCCAAAGCGTTAAGGCTCATGGCCACAAACTGCCCCAAAGGACTGTTGAGCGGGAAAAACCATTAAAACGGCGCCTTAAAAATTTTCATGTCTCACATATGAAAATTGAGGAATTATGCCTGCAAATGGATGGCGGCCGCCAGGGACCATGCTGGACATACATATACAAGCCCATAGCTGATGCCGAGAACAATCAGGCCATACGTCTGCGCGAGGCGCGGGATTACCTTCGCAAAAAACTTTTTTCCATGTTTACGGCCAGAGAGTTGGCTCAAATGGGCAGGAAAAAGGAATTTGTGCAGGAAATAGGCGAAAGTCTCACCATGGAAAACCGGATCGGTCTTGCCCTGAATATGGGCAATGAAATTAATATCGAAAGAATAAGAAGCGGCCATGGCTGGAATGATGCGCAAATTGCGGCTGTATTGACGCCACTTGGCAGGCGTGAATGGAATTTTGTGCAGGCTGTCTGGGATTATTTTGAAACATTCAGGGATGAATCCTTTAAACTGCAGGAGGATGTGACAGGCTGCAGGCCAGTTGCGGTGCAGCCCCAGCCTTTTGCAGTCACATTGAAAGATGGTTCAAAAATATCCTTGCGCGGCGGTTATTATCCCATTGTCTATAACCCGGCTTTCAGCGAAAAGCAGTTTGAGCGGGATCAGAAGGCTCAGGATGAGGGACTGTTTGGGGGCCGCAATTATGGCGCGGCCATGACAAAACATGGTCATTTAAATGCGCGTTCCCAGGCCGGCCTGAAATCTCCGTTATTGTTGGAGCTGGCTGTCATTCCAGAGCATATATTCAACATAATACATGATCTGGCATATCGCAGGGCTGTGATTGATGTCGCCCACGTGGTAAGGAACAAAAAAATACAGACAGCCATTGGCCAATGGGTGGGGACTGATGAATATAGGGAACTAATGCCCTGGCTGCAGGATGTGGCAAACGGACAGCAGGAGCCCATGGGCGCCATTCAGAGAATGTCCCGCTGGGCCAGGGCCTCATCCACCATCATGCAGATGGGATTTAAAATAACAACCATGCTCAGCCAGCCGCTGGGAATCACTCAGACAATCGATGTGCTGGGCCTGAAATGGACAGCAAGAGGGCTTGCTGTCGTATATGGCGATGTTCGCAATATTCGCAAACTCTATGCCCAAACCTGCCAGCTGTCGCCAATGATGGCCACGCGCCTTGAAAATTATGACAGGGACATTCGGGATATGGCAGCCAGCCTGCAAAAAAGCACTCTCTTTGGCTGGGTGGATGTCGTACGCAAAAAGGCATTCCTGCCCATGGGCTATTTCCAGATGGGAGTTGATCTTCCTACCTGGTGGGGAGCATATGAAAAAGGCATGTCGGAAAATCATGGCGATGAGTCAGCCGCCATCCAGTATGCTGACAGCATAGTGAGACAGACCCAGGGCAGCGGCCAGACCAAGGATCTGGCAAGGATACAGAGGGGCAATGAAGTATCGCGCCTGTGGACCATGTTTTATAGCTACTTCAATGTGCTTTACAACCTTGGCTCAAGGCATATACGCGCATTGCGGGCGGATCATTCTCCAGGCGGGATATTCAGGGCGGCCAATGCCGCGCTGTGGCTCTGGTTTTTTCCGGCTCTTCTCAGTGAGCTTGTGGCATTCCGCGGCCCCGGGGAGGATGAGGAATGGTATAAATGGGCATCACGGCTGCTGCTTGCCTATCCCTTCCAGGCCGTTGTTGGCGCCAGGGATATAATAAACAGCATTGCCAGCGGCTATGGCTACGATATGTCACCGGCAGCCGCAGCGCCGGAAAGCATGGTCCGGGCTTTTAAATCAATCCAGAAAATCCTTGAGGCACAGGATGCCGGCTCGGTGGTCAAACCCCTTGCGGAGGCGACAGGCTATGCCCTGGGTCTGCCGCTCAAACAGCCGATAATAACCGTGGGCTACATGTGGGAATATGTCACAGACCCGGCAAGCGAGTTCCATGTGCGCGATCTCTTCTTTGTGAAGCCAAAGGAAAGACGCAACCAGTCGGGGAAATAATCAGCCTAAAAAGGATGATTAAAAATTCGTGAATAATTGTCTGTATCACTTGGCAATGGTGATACAGATAATCATAACTATTTGATATTATATAATAATAAATAGGGCTCATAACCCGAAGGCCCAAGGTTCAAATCCTTGCCCCGCAACCAGAAATTTCAAGGGGTTACGTGAAAGCGTAACCCTTTTTCATTTAATTGCATCATATGTCCCCCTGAAAATAGACACATGCGCCAGGTCGCTAGTGTCGCGTCAAGCGACAATAGTCGCAAACCCGATCAGGGATTGCGCGCCGCCAGCGGCGGCGTGGGCAAAGCAAAAACCACGTTTTTTGCTTTGCGATCTTCATGTTTTTACGATAGTAAAAACATGACATCTCACTAGAGCAGACGGTTCTGCCTACAGCGAGCAGGGCAAAACACGGTTTTGCTGTGAGGCGCCTGGCCGTATGGTTGAAATTGGGGCAATTTCAACTGATACACGCCATGCCCCCTGTCTTTCTGACGCCTCCAATCTCCATTTCTGTCCTTCAGCTATCCGGGGCGCTGGCGCTCAAAGCTCTCATAACCTCCGGGGATGGCCAGACTAGGGGCCAGACAGGCTTGCATTGAGGCAGTCCCGTATTACCGGACGTCATTTCCATGTGGGAGCTGCATCCCAAAACAAAAAGGCGATTGCATTCGTCATGCAACCGCCTGAAAAATCTGGAGCCCTCGACCAGGATTGAACTGGTGACCTCATCCTTACCAAGGATGCACTCTACCGACTGAGCTACGGGGGCAACAGGGAATTGATATCCTAAAACGTGGCGCCAGTCAACCAAATTTCCCCATTTATGGCGACTGGTGGCAAATTAAATTTCCAAAGCCAGCCCAACTGGGCAGTGGTCGGAGCCATAAACTTCGGAATCTATCCAGGCATCGCGCACACTGGCGCCCAAATCGGCAGACACAAAGAAATAATCCAGACGCCAGCCGACATTTTTGGGGCGTGAGCGATTCTTGTATGACCACCAGGTGTATTTTTCCGGAATATCACCATGAACATGGCGAAAAGTATCCACAAAACCAGCCTCAAGCAGCCTGTCCATCCAGGCTCTTTCCTCAGGCAGAAAACCTGTGTTTTTGAGATTGTCTCCAGGACGGGAAAGATCGATGGGCGCATGGGCAATGTTGAAATCACCGCAAATGACCACTGGTTTGGTCTGTTTGCAGGCGCAGGCCAGCTTTAAAAACTCTTCAAGAAAGCCCATTTTATAGGCCAGTCTTTTGAAGCGGCCTGTGTGGCGACCATTTTCATCCAGCTCCTCGGCGCCTCCATTGGGAAAATAGCCATTAAAAAAGTGAAAATCCGGGTACTCCAGATGCAGGAGCCGGCCCTCGCCCTGATACCTGGGTTCGGGCAGCTCAGGCGTGACATTTAATGGATCCAGCCGGCTGAAAACAGAAACACCGGAATAGCCTTTTTTGACAGTGCTGGAGTCCCAGTAGCTGTTCCAGCCAGGCGGGGAGGCCACTTCCTGTGGGAGCTGTTCAGGCATGGCCTTTGTCTCCTGCAGGGCCACAATTTGCGCGCCGCAGTCGTCAAACCAGCTCCAGTCCGGTTTTTTCACAACAGCGCGCAGGCCGTTCACGTTCCAGGAAACCAGCTTTACAAGCATGTGCCCTCTCCCACCTTCCGGGGTCTATTTATGCATGGTGATGATGGCCACAATTTCCCTTGCAAAGCTGCTCATGGCCAAAAACGGGCAGCTTGCCGGCTGCGGCAGCTTCAAGAGCGTCCTTGACCGTGGGCATACCGGTTGCATAGTACACCTGAATGCCAGCCTCGTTCATGGCCGCAAGAGGGCGCATGCCCATGCCGCCGGCAATGAGGGCATTGACGCCTGCCGCCGCAAGCTCCTGCACAGGCTGGACGCAGCCGCCATGCTCATGGCCCTTGTTGGGAACTACATGCACATCGCTGATGGCGCCTTCGGCAATTTTTGCTACCGTATAGGCCGCGCAATGGCCAAAATGGTCGCTGGGTTTGGCATCAAGGCCGCCTGGAGCTTCGGAGGGGACTGCTACGATCATTGTATTTTCCATATTAAGATCTCCTTTTGTTTCCGCTCTTGCAATTAAGAACTTTGCCGTCAATGTCAATGCGGCAGGGAGCCGGCATCTTTCCGGGCCTGTGCCGGGCGTACAGGGCGAAGCAGCAGCCACAGGCCAATGGCAACCAGAGGCAGGCAGAGAAGCTGGCCCATGGTGAGCCAGCCAAAGGCCAGATAGCCAATGTGGGCATCGGGCAGGCGCACAAATTCCACCAGAATGCGGCAAAGACCGTAACCAAGGGCAAAAAAACCGGAAACACGCCCAGGATCGCGGGTTTTTGAGGAATAGATCCAGAGGGCGACAAAAAGCAGCAGACCCTCCAGGAGCGCTTCATAGAGCTGGCTGGGGTGGCGCGCTATGGGGCCGCCACCCTTGAAAATCATCGCCCAGGGTAGTTCGCTGGGTTTGCCCCATAGCTCGCCATTTATGAAATTGCCAATTCTGCCCCAAAAAATTGCCTGCGGCACCAGGGGGGCCACAAAGTCCGAAATGGCCAGAAAGGATTTGTGACGTGTGCGGGCAAAATACCAGAAGGCGGCCAGCGCCCCGAGAAATCCGCCATGAAAGGACATGCCGCCATGCCAGATGCGCAGTATTTCCAGCGGATGTTGCAGATAGACGGCAAAATCGTAAAAAAGCACATAACCCAGGCGACCGCCGATGATCACACCCAGCATAACAAAGGTGAGCAGGTCATCCACCTCTGTGGCCGTCCAGCCGGAGTCGGGGCGGCTGGCTCGCCAGCGGCCCAGAAGCCAGCCAATGGCGAAGCCTGCAAGGTACATGAGGCCATACCAGTGCACCTCAACGGAGCCAATTCTGAAGGCCGCCGGATCTATATTATGAACATACATCAGTTCAGATCCAGGCCCACCAGCCATTGCCACAAATCGGGCTTTCCGGCAGGGCGGGGCATATGCCAGCTGGAATCGCGGCCGCTATCCGAAAAGCGCAGGCGAACCCGGCCAATGGCCATATTCCCAGAGGTTCCCTCTGTATCTGGCTGCGGCAGCAGCTCGGCCATCAGCTGAAAGGGTATGTCGGCATCGGGGCGCATGGCAAGCAGTTTGCGCACAAATTCAAGTCCGCTGCCAAAACGCAAATCATGGAACATCAGCAGGGTGGCGTTGGCAGGAAAATCTTCGGGATTATGCTGCGGATCAAGTTTTTTCTCCACAGGTAACACAGCAAACTGGAAGAAGGCTTCACAATCCACAGATTTTTGCGAAAGACTCCGCACC
The DNA here is from genome assembly GCA_910587035.1 of uncultured Desulfovibrio sp. GTDB lineage: Bacteria > Desulfobacterota > Desulfovibrionia > Desulfovibrionales > Desulfovibrionaceae > Desulfovibrio. The sequence goes on from CAJUMQ010000016.1 coordinate 7,050, forward strand.
AGGCCTGCAGGGGCGGCTGGGAAGACAGTTTCCGGCTCCCGCGGCTGCCCCAGGGCATTGAGGCTTTGCTCCCGCACGCTCAAACCATTGACTCCATCCTCCTCAAAGATGACACGCCAGAAAAATGGCGCAAAGGCGTCAGGGAGCACATGCAGGCGTGAGACCTTGCGGTTTTCTGCGGCGAATCTTGCCTCGCACTGGGAGGTATGCCAGGCATTTGCCGCAATGCCAAGGGCGGGATAAAAAAAGGTCCAGGCCAGGGTGAGCAGGATGAGGGCGCGTTTTGCGCGCCAGCGCCATATGGCCCAGAGAAGGGGCACTGTCACTAGGAGATCAATGATAAAGATGCTGTTCAGGCGCACGCGGTAATGGGAAAAGGGCACAAAGATCATGGTGCCGTAGGTAGTAACCACATCCAGCCAGATATGCAGAAGAATCATTGCGCAGCAAAACAGCCAGACAGTGCGAAAACGCCAGCGCTGTTCCGTGGTTTTTCGCCACAGGGGCCAGCAGATCAGGGCCAGGATCATGGCAAAAAAGGGCATAAAGGCCAGGGAGTGGGTTATGCCACGATGCAGAAGCAGGAATTGCAGCGGCGTGTGGATAAAGACAAGGTCAATATCCGGAGCGGCGCAGGCAATGGCCGCCAGGGGAGCGGCCCAGGCTGTGGCCGGGCGGTTGCCAAGGGCCAGCATGGCCACGGCGCCGCTTGCGGCATGGGTAACTGGATCCATAGAAGATCGCCTATTGCCGGAACGGGCTTTTTTGTTTGGGGATCGCCCTGTAGGCCGGGTCTTCTGGAGAGACGGCTTTGGAACGGAGCAGGCTGTCGCGCATATTATGGAAGGAAGCCGCCGTCTCTGGCCTGTTGAAATTGTAGAGCATATGCTCAGTGCGGCTGGCTCCTGTCATGGGCAGGCGCATCTGGTCGGAGGCGATGGCGTCACGGCTGGATGAGGCGAGATCGGAGGACATGCCCTGGCCCACTTCGCGGGGGCCGCAGGCGCCAAGCAAAAGGCAGATGAAAAACAGGGCGGCAAATTTTTCCATACGTCATTATATATGGGGGGGGCAAAAGGCGCAAGGAGGGTAGCGCTGGTTTATGTCGGGATTCTGGCGGTTTGGGCACGGGGAAGATCGCGCGTCCAAAAATGCCAGGGTTGCAATTTTTGCCGCAGCCAACGAAAAAAGCAGTAAAAACAGGCAAAAAATTCCCAATGACTGTAATGGTTCAGGAGCTGGCGCATTTGCTGGCAATGCAAAGATTGTTTGGCACGTTTAGTGCATAATAGGCAGTGCAGGTTGAAAGCAGGCAGTAAATGCCTCCCGCTCCACGAAGCGGAAGAACTGGAAACCTTTTGTCAGGGGATTTCGGCCACAAAGACCTGGCATTGTGCCAGGGGCCGGAAAAAAAGGAACACTTTCCCGCCATGCGGGACCAACGGCGTAATGTTCGCAGGGAAGCGAACCAGCAAAGTGCGACGCCGGGCAGACAAGCACATTCATGGAGGAATGTCATGTACATTAATCACAATCAAATGGCAGGCAACGTTGCCAACACCCTTACCAGCCACTACAGCAACCTGGCCACATCAACCCAGCGCCTCTCCTCGGGCCTCCGTGTGAATGGCGCGGCCGATGATGCCGCCGGTCTGGCCATCCGCGAACTTATGCGCGCGGACATTGCGGCTCTGAATCAGGGTGTGCGCAACGCAAACGACGCCATCTCCCTTCTCCAGACAGCTGACGGCGCCCTGGGCGTCATCGACGAAAAGCTCATCAGGATGAAGGAGCTGGCCGAGCAGGCTGCCACAGGCACCTATGATTCCACCCAGCGTCTGATGATTGAATCCGAGTATCAGGCAATGGCGAGCGAAATCACCCGTATCGCCAATGCCACGGACTTCAACGGCATCAAGCTGCTGGATGGCAATCTCTCCAGCGACAATCACAGTGGAAAGGAACTTACCTCCACAGGCAAGATGAAGATCCACTTTGGCACGCTGAACGACTCTGCTGAGGACTACTACTACATCCAGATCGGCACAGCCACCGCTTCCGCCCTTGGCGTAGGCAGCGAGGCTGTAGGAGCAAAGGCGCAGACAGTTTCCACACAGGAAGCAGCGCAGAAGGCTCTGGTTGGTCTGAATGAAGCCATCGTGTCCAAGGACAAGATCCGCGCTCACCTTGGCGCCCTGCAGAATCGTCTGGAGAACACAATAACCAACTTGACAACCCAGTCCGAGAACCTGCAGGCTGCGGAGTCGCGCATTTCCGATGTGGACGTGGCCACTGAAATGACGCAGTTTGTCCGCAACCAGATACTCACCCAGTCCGCGGTGGCCATGCTCTCGCAGGCCAACAGCATGCCGCAGATGGCCATGCAGCTCATTGGCTAGCCTGAAGCACACTGGTTGAGCGCGCCTCGGCGCAAAACCATATATCCCCACAGGGCGCAAGCCCTGTGGGGATATATTCATTTAAGAATGGTCAATGCCGCGCCACCCCATAATCCTGCCATTTTAAAAGGCAGGGCATCTGAGAAAGGCAGAGACCTCCTCTCAAAACATGATTCCGGGCAGCCGGTCATCATGATTTTATAACAGCAAACCCATGGCATTTCCCAGGTGGCAGGCAAAATTTGCCCCCGGGCAAATTTTGCAGGTCGTGCCAGGCCGCTGGCCGGCAGCCGTCTGGCGGGCAGGCGTCAAAATAGCTGCATCTATTTTGGCACGCTTAGTGCATATAATGGCGTGATAGTCAAAGCGGGCAGAATTTGCCATGGACATGGTGTCCCGCCCGGACCGCAGGGACGCGCCGGGTTTGAACATTGAAAATATTTTTTTGTTAATATGCCTTTCCTGCCATTGAGGGGAGGAATTGCGCTAAGGGCAGCCGTCGGCATGTTCTGCCGCCGGGCACAAAGAGCATTCATGGAGGAATGTCATGTATATTAATCACAACCAGATGGCCAGCAATGTTGCCAACACCCTTACCAGCCATTACAGCAACCTTGCCACGTCAACCCAGCGTCTGTCATCCGGCCTGCGTGTAAACGGCGCGGCTGACGATGCCGCCGGCCTGGCGATCCGCGAACTCATGCGCGCGGACATCTCCGCCCTGAATCAGGGCGTGCGCAATGCCAATGATGCCATCTCCCTCATTCAGACTGCCGATGGCGCCCTGGGCGTTATTGACGAAAAGCTGATCAGGATGAAGGAACTGGCCGAACAGGCAGCCACCGGCACCTATGACTCCACACAGCGTCTGATGATTGAATCCGAGTATCAGGCAATGGCGAGCGAAATCACCCGTATTGCCAATGCAACGGACTTCAACAACATCAAGCTGCTGGACGGCTCACTCTCCGGCACCCATGACGGATCCGGCCTTGAAGCTCAGGGCGAGCTGAAGATCCACTTTGGCACGGCAAATGATTCCGCGGAAGACTATTACTATATCAAGATTGGTTCCTGCACCGCCTCATCCCTTGGCGTGGGCAACCAGGCCTCCACTGACGCCGATGCGTACACGGTTTCCACACAGGAAGCAGCGCAGAAGGCTCTTGTTGGTCTGAATGAAGCCATCGTGTCCAAGGACAAGATCCGCGCCCATCTTGGCGCCCTGCAGAACCGTCTGGAAAACACGGTGACCAACCTGACCACACAGGCGGAGAATCTCCAGGCTTCGGAATCCCGCATTTCCGATGTGGACGTGGCCACTGAAATGACCAACTTTGTCCGCAACCAGATACTCACACAGTCTGCCGTGGCCATGCTTTCGCAGGCCAACAGCATGCCGCAGATGGCCATGCAGCTCATCGGCTAATCTGCCTGTTTTCTGGTTGGACGCAACCGAATATCCCCCTGGCGGCCTAAAGCCGCGGGGGGGATATATTTTTTAATATGGGTTCTCTTACAGCACTGGCTGTGGCTAACTCGCGGTCATTGCAGCCATTTTGTTCAAAAGTCTATCTAGAATCGAAAATCCCTTTTTCCGGCCCCTATTTCCGCAAGCCTCTTTTTGGCGATTTCCCGCACATGCTCGCTGGGCACCCGCCCAAGCTCGGCCTCGATGAGAGCTGAGCCATTGCGTCTGGTGTCCGGGGCGGCATAGTCCTCCAGATACTCCTTGAGGGTCAGCAGGGCATTGGGCTGGCAGCAGTTCTGGATCTGGCCGCTCTTGCACAGGGACATGAACCTGTCTCCAGTGCGTCCCTCCCTGTAGCAGGCCGTGCAGAAGCTGGGAATATGCCCAAGGCCGATCAGCCAGTCCACCACCTCATCCAGGCTGCGCTGGTCGCTGACCTCAAACTGGCTGGTGTTCTCCTTTTCCCTTTCCACATAGCCGCCCACGCTTGTGCGCGATGCGCCGCTTATCTGCGATATGCCGCACTCCAGCACATTGGCACGGACCTGCCTGCTCTCCCTGGTGGAGATGATCATGCCGGTATAGGGCACAGCCAGGCGAATGCAGGCACAGAGATGGGCGAAGGTTTCGTCATCCACCGCATGGGGAAAGGATGCGGGATCGATGCCGTCGGCAGGCTTGATGCGTGGCACGCTGATGGTATGCGGGCCAACGCCAAACACCGCCTCCAGATGCTCGGCATGCATAAGCATGGCTGTCAGTTCATAGAGGGGATCCTCCAGGCCAAACAGGGCACCGAGGCCAACATCATCGATGCCGCCGCGCATGGCCCTGTCCATGGCGCCCGTGTGCCAGTCATAGTCATGCTTGGGGCCACGGGGATGCTGCCTCTCATAGCTCTTGCGGTTATATGTCTCCTGAAAAAGAATGTAGGTGCCTATGCCGGCATCACGCAATCTGCGATAATCCTCCACAGTGGTGGCTGCAATATTCACATTCACGCGCCTTATGGCGCCATTTGCATGATGCACCCCGTAAATGGTGGCAATGGATTCGAGAATATACTCCAGCGGATTGTTTTTCGGGTCCTCCCCGGCCTCTATGGCAAGGCGCTTGTGGCCCATGTCCTGCAGGGCAATGGTTTCGGCCTCAATTTCCGCCTGGGTGAGCTTTTTACGGGCGATGTGCTTGTTGGTGCTGTGGTATGGGCAATAGATGCAGCCATTAATGCAGTAGTTGGAAAGATAGAGCGGCGCAAATAGCACAATACGGCGCCCGTAAAAACGCAGCTTGATCTCCGCTGCCAGCTGGCGGATCTCCCCCCTGATCTCCGGATCGGCACATGCCAGCAGCAGGGCTGCCTCCCTGTGCTGCAGTCCTTTGGCATCTCTGGCCTTGTCCAGAATTGCCCTGATGGTCCTGGTCTCGGTGGCATTAGCCCTGGCATGGGCCATGCTGGCCATGGCTTCATCATGATCGATAAAAGATGCCGGATCCAGGGATTTTGGGTCATATGCCATGCTTGCCTTCCTATATAATATAAATAAATCGTTTATTGAATTTTTTTTGGTGAATGTTTACAGCGCGTCATTTATGGCCTTGTCCATATCCCAGTATTTGGGGTAAAGCAAACAAAACCCCCCGCGTCAGGCAGGGGGTTTCGCACACGAGAGTGTGGCAGTCCCGGCTTACTTCTGTTTACCTTTGGCATTGCTCTCAGCCGGCAGCTCAACCTTGATGAAATCCGCCTCGCGATTGCGCAGGGAGATGGTAACTCCGGAGAGGCGCAGGGCCACCGGGTCGCGCAGGGGGGCGCGCCCGACCACAGAAACAGATGCGCCAGGGATAAGGCCCATGTCGCGAATGCGCTGGTTTACTTCTCCCTGGGCCTCAACTTTTGCAATTTTACCTTTTTGTCCAACATGCATCTGCCGCAGGCTGATAATCTGGTTCATAACTGCTCCTGTGCCGGGTGATTGCCCGCTAGTGGTTTGCGCAATGCCTCCATACAGCCATATTGTGGCTGCATGTGCGCAAAATATCTTTTCCAGTTCTGAAAAACTGGCAGAAAATGCAATACAAGTCAAGAAAAAAGAAAATCATTTTCAATCGTCGCATGGGACCCCGCAACTGCTGAGTGTGGAAATTCTCGCCATTCAGCCGCAGCGATGGAGCACAAGGCCATCAGCGCAAGATTTGTAATGCAGTCCGCAGACGGGACAATACAGATTGCTGTCCAGTTTTTCTCCGCACTGGCATACCCAGCCGTGGCGGATGGCAGGATTACCGTATACAAGGGCATGGGCAGGAACATCGCGGGTCACAACGGCACCGGCACCTACAAAGGCATATTCACCAATCACCACCCCGCAAACAATGGTGCAGTTTGCGCCGAGAGTGGCCCCATGTCTTACGAGGGTTGATCTGGCCTGATCCATTTTGCGGATGCCAGCGCGTGGATTAAAGACATTTGTAAAGACCATGCTGGGGCCGCAAAAGACATCATCCTCTAGGGTCACACCCTTGTATATGCTGACATTGTTCTGAATCTTGCAACCGTTTCCGATGGCAACATCCGGGCCAATGACCACATTTTGGCCGATATTGCAATTTGAACCAATTTTTGAACCGGCAATCAGGTGGCTAAAACACCAGATTTTGCAGCCAGGCCCTATTTCAACGCCATCATCAATCACTGCATGCTTGTCGATATATATCATGCGTCACCAATAATTTCCGCGATGGTCTTTACAGTGTCGCGTTCCATATAGGGGTGGAATGGCAGCGCAAGAATGGTTTGTGAGGCTCCCAGGGCATTGGGAAACTGCTCTGGCGCATATCCTGGAAATGCGCCAAGCATATGCAGTGGTTTGGGATAGTAGATATTTGTGGGTATGCCCCGCTTTTTCAGAGCGGCGACAATCCCGGAGCGGTTTTCTTCTGGCACGGTTATGCAGTACTGGGCCCAGGCGCTTGTTGAGCCTTCAACAACATGTGGCAAGCCAATGTGCGGCACTTTTTTCAGTTCCGCTGTGTACATTTCCGCAACAGCCTGCCTCCTGTCCAGCTCATCAGGGAAAATCTCCAGCTTGGACAGAAGCACGGCAGCCTGCATGGTGTCCAGGCGCCCGTTTACTCCTATTCTTTCATTGTCGTATTTGTCGCGCCCTTTGCCATGGACGCGGATTGAACGTAAAATGGCAGCCAACTCCTCATCATCGGTAAAGATTGCGCCCCCGTCTCCATAGCAGCCAAGAGGCTTGGCGGGGAAGAAGCTGGTCACAGCCGCATCATAGCCCAGGTTGCAGGCATGGCGTCCGTGGCGCGTGCCGCCAAAAGCCTGGGCTGCATCCTCAAGAGTTTTCAGGCCATATTTTTTGGCTATTGGGAGAATAGCATCATAAAGAGCAGGCTGTCCGAACAAGTCCACGGGAATAACCGCCGCAGGACGCAACTTGCCATCCCTTATGACTTTTGCAATGGCTTTTTCCAGCTGATCTGGCAACATTAAAAAAGATTTTGGATCTATATCGACAAATACAGGGGTTGCGCCCAGCAATGCCGGCATCTCTGCAGTGGCAAAAAAGGTAAACGGCGGCACAAAAACAGCATCACCCCTGCCAATTCCCCAGGCCAGCAATGCCATCAGCAGACCGTCTGAACCGGAGGAACAGCTTATGCAGTGGGGGGCGCCCGTGAAATCGCAAAGTTTTTTTTCCAGCTCGTCAACTTCCGGGCCCATGATATAATGGCCATGATCGAGGACATTCCGCAGTCTATTGTCCAGATCCGACCGTATCCGTGCCTGCTGCGTCTCGAGATCTATAAAGGGGATCATGTCAATACTCCAGCGGCAGGGAAACCGTCTTGCCATCACGCGCCGAGATGTATGCCGCAATCAGAACTTCCAGGGACTTGAGGCCTTCGCGGCCATCGGTGTCCGGCTCCGCCTCTCCACGCAGGGTTTCAATTACATTTTTATAATACAGGGGGTGGCCAAAGCCATAGACTGAGGTTGTGGCATAGCTGGCATCATCCAGCTGTGAGTCATATGGCGCCGGCTTTTCAAAGTCCCAGATCTGGATTTCATTTACAGCGACGCCACCCACACGCGCTGTGCCTTTTTCGCCAATTATTGTTATCGATCCCTCCAGGTTTTTGGGCCAGGTGAGCATGGTTACAGCCATGGAACCCAGGGCGCCATTGCGCCAGCGCACATTCATGACGCCGGAATCCTCAACTTCAATATCGCGGGCCAGGGTGCCGGTCATGGCCTGGACATTGGCGATGGGGCCGATGAGCCATTCCAGCAGATCAACATAATGGCTTGCCTGGTTCATGAAGGCTCCGCCGTCCATCTCCCAGGTGCCGCGCCAGCGCGCGGAATCATAATATTCCTGCGGCCTTGTCCAGAACACGTTGAGGTGAACCATGTATATTCTGCCAAAACGTTTCTCGGTGACAGCCCTTTTCAGCAGCTGAAGAGTGCGGTTGCGCCGGTTTTGCTTCACCACAAAGAGGCGCCGGTTGGCGGCATCACAGGCCGCAACCATGTCCAGCGCGTCTTTCCAGCGGGTTGCCATGGGTTTTTCGGTCAATACATGCCGTCCGGCAGCGGCGGCCTGTATGGCCATTGCGGGATGCAAACCGCTGGGGGTGCAGAGGGCCACAAGATCGCAATCCGACTTGGCGAGCAGGGTTTCCAGATCCGCAAAAGCGGGAACATTGTATTTTGCGGCTGCTTCCTGCAATTTTTCCGGGTCATTGTCGCAGACTGCCACAAGCTCCAGATCATCCGCGTGCTTTTCTATGGAGCCAAAATGATTTTTGGAAATCCGGCCGCAACCGATGACAGCGATTTTAATTTTTCTGTTTGTGATGGTGGGAAACAACTGGCGACCTCCGCCTGCATTTTCAATCTGTTTATAGCGGTTTTGGCAGTTATGCGTTCATTATGCCAAATTCCCGCTGAATGGCAGCTATTATATGGCTGGCGGCATCGCCGCCACCATAACATTCACATGGCTCTTCAACATGTTGGAGCATATTTTCAGCTGCCTTGAGAATTTCGCCGGAGTCCGCATTGGCCAGAATATTCCAGCCAGACAGCGTCAATTCCCGCCAGCCGGTGTCCGGCATGATCACAACGGCCCTTTTGCCGGCGTAGTAGCTCTCCTTTTGCAGGCCGCCGGAATCGGTTATTACAAATTCCGCTGTCTGCACCAGAGACATGAGCTCCAGATATCCAAGTGGCTCCACCACTTTTATCCCGGAAGTAATATTCCCAAGATTATTTTCGGCAATTTTTTTCCGCGCTCTGGGATGCAGGGGCAAAACCACCTTCATGCCGCTGCCTGCGCCAAGGGCCTGCAGGGCGGATAAAATTTGCCCAAGCCTGTCAACATCATCCACATTGTAGTCACGATGAATGGTGGCCACAACATAAGGGGCGCCATGCAGCCCCAGCGAATCTGCAATCTGTCCGGGATTCATGCGTGACTGCATGCGCATATATACATCCAGCATTATGTCTCCGCAATCATGCACGCCATGCGTGATGCCCTCGGCTGCAAGATTTTCCACAGCCAGGGCCGAGCAGCAGCAGAGAACGGATGATATCCTGTCCGTAAGCTGGCGATTGATTTCCTCAGGCATGTCTTTGGGAAGCATTCGTATGCCGGCTTCAACATGAATGATGGGGACATGAATCTTGGCAGCCGCCAGCGCCCCCCCAAGAGTGGTATTGGTATCGCCATAGACAAGCAGGGCATCTGGCTTTTCCGCCAGAAGCAGTTTTTCCATGCCAGTCATGGTGGCCGCTGTCACTTCCGCATGGGTGCCGGAGCCAACTCCAAGATTGTAGTCAGGCTCCGGTATTCCCAGCTCCTGAAAAAATATGCCGGACATGCCAAAATCATAATGCTGGCCGGAGTGCGCCAGCACATGAGTCCATGCCTCAGTCTCCCTTACTTTGGCATTGAGCATGGCTTCCTTGATGAACTGGGGGCGCGCTCCAACCAGTGAAACTATTTTCATTATAGATCCTAGCAAAAATATACTGATTGTTTATTATTACATATATGAAATACATTTTTCAGGTTGTATTTCTGGAAACATTTTTAAAACCTTTTTATACATTGGGAAAAAGTTATTCTTTCTTGCAAAAATAATTATATTATCTATATTTTTATATGCTTTTGTAGCTTCGTTAAAAGATAAATATGGAATGCCATTACATTGCATATCAGTTTGCCTGGAAGCAGAGTCTGTTTTTTGCAAAAACTCATCATCAAGAATAATGCCAGATATAGTTGTATGTGGAAAATATTTTATATATTTATTAAATGCGGTGCCAGATCCGTATGCAAAAATATTTTTGCCAGCATACTTTATCCCCAGCTCCCTGGCATTATTCTCCTGTTCCTGTTCAAATGCCTGAATATCCGGTTTATGATTTACATTGATCCAGAATGGGCCTTTTTCAAGCTCTATATTTTTATCAAGGTACTCAATTTCTTTTTCTGTAACATGAACCATCCAGGTATCACAATCCGCGCATAATTTATATTTGTCATAGTCGCCTTCGAGCTGGGCCTTTCTTAATTCATTATAGGGCTGTCCATTCCATACTTCATCAAGGCTTTGCTGTGATAAATCACCAAGCTCAAAAGTATACTGATAGTCCCGGCAGCATGGCGTAACTTTTCCCCCGGTCAATATGGCCATATATGTAAATGGATCCTGGCATGGGACACGTTTGGGTTTCCAAAAATAGGATGCTGGGCGACCATTATAACAAACTGTATTAATATTTATATCTGTATGACCATGCCAATGACGTATAAAATCATTCAATTCATGCCGATTTGAATCCTGGCATGTGAAGCTTACGCTAGTTGTAACTGAATGTGAAGATGCCAGATGAAGAAATGTGTCTATATTGCTGAGAACAGTTTCAAACTTTGCGCCTACTCGAATATGTTCATATGTATCTTTTGTTACACCATCTATAGAAAAGCTGATATTTCTAAAATGCGCAAACTTCAGTAATGTTTTTGAGATATCTGGTGTTAATAACATGGCATTGGTTGTAAATCTAAAATTGATACCAGCATCTTCAAGTATTTCGCAAAATTTTGTAAACTGCGGATGTAGCAGGGATTCACCCTGAAACTGTGGTGAAACAATCTTTGATAATGATGGCATTTTTTTGTATTGATCTATGATATCTTTAAAAAAATTAATATCCATATAGGGTGGGTGGGACTTCCGCTGCCCTTTATATAATTCATCTCCATGCGAACAACACATGATACATTTTAGATTACAACGATTGGTAATTTCTATAGCAAGGGAATTAAGAGAAGGCGTCATATAGTCCTCCAAATATTTCATGGTAGATCATATCAGTATATATTATGATATATTATGGATGAAATAGCTTCATAAATACTTATAGTATTGCGCGAGTTAAATCCTGATTTTCGGCCAGGGATGAACACCAACGGGGAACGGTTGACATCCTTTACGTGAGTGGAGTTCTTTCTGGTTGTCTTTGTGAAGCATTAGCATGTCAGCTTCGAGATGAAAGCTGGAGACATAAATTTGGGGCGTCTCCAACACGCACGCAGGAGTGGTGTTTTGTAACCGTAAACGATCAGGTAATCTGACTTGTGCTCCAGAAGCAGTTTCTCCATGACTAATTTCTTGTGCCTGCTACTTTACACAGGCGCAGTAAAGATCAAGTCCCAGCATGGGGCCGAACATCCGACAAGCCCTGTCTCTGCCGAGATGCCTGAAAACTTTATTAATTGCATTAATATTTTCGGCCCGGATATGTACAGTGCTAAATTTTGCTGTCAGTCTTCTGAATTGATTCCGTGAAATAAGAACTGTTTCAGCAGCCGCGTCACCACTGGTAGAGTGATCATAAATGCGCCGCATGGCCTCATTTTCCTGCCTTGGACTCGCGTAGCTGCCAAACAAATCACCGAGCATGCGTTTTCCTGTTTCAAGAGGTCTGGCTAACCATTGCCTGTATGAGTAAGCATTGTAAACCATGATGATGGCCTTTCCGCCTGATTTGAGAATTCGCCAGGTTTCATCTATGGCTTTCTGCACATTGCCTGTATGCTGATAGCAGCCAATGGCGACGACAAAATCATATGCAGAATCTGGGATGCCGGAATCTAGGATATTGCCCTCAGAAGCACTGCCCGGCAAACCATTCTGAGCAAGACGGGCATTCACCAAAGCCACGGGTTTGGCGGCAATATCAAGGCCATGATAAATTGCGCCAGCCTCGGCCAGTTTCTGTGAAAGTGTGCCCATGCCCAGGCCAACCTCAAGCACTTTTTTCCCTTTGAGTTCGGCAAAAGGAACATGCGTATAAAGATATGGATAAAAACCCATATACCAGTCATCATACTTTTTCAGGCTTTCGACGGAGTATTCCTCAAGTCCAATGGCCTGAAAAGCATTGTTCCCGCATGGTTCATCCCAGAAAATCCGATTTTGGGCATTAATTGTATCCTGTCTATCCATATTTTCCTTTGCCTGCAGAATAAAGCAGCGTAAAGAAATTAATCTCTACAGTATTATTCAGGCAGCCGTATCCGATTGGCCGCTATTATCCATAAAAGTCCTGAACCATATTTCAAGACAGAGCAGACCCCATATGGCGCGATTGAAGCCCTGATCCACAGCCAGGAGTTTTTCGATGCTGTCGGGATTGTAAATGCCTCTGGTTCTGGCCTTGCCATCCAGCAGCATGCTTCTTGTCCAGTCTTTCAGTTCGCCCGCGTACCAGATATTTAGGGGAGTGGGAAAGCCCATCTTGTCCTTGCGCTCCAGCACCTGTTTGGGAATCAGATTGCGCACGGCATTTCTGAAGAGCGCCTTGGACTGGCCCCCCTTGAATTTTATGCCCGGGGGGATGCTGGCGCATAGCTCGGCAATGCGGTAATCCAGCAATGGCAGCCGGCTTTCAATGCCAAAGGCCATGCCCATCCTGTCATCTGTCTGCAGGAGCGCAGGCAGTGAGCCCTTGCAGTCAAAATAGCACATCCGGTTGATATAGGATGTCTTTTGGGGATGCATGAATACTTTTGCGAAAGCTTCATAGGGATCATAGGTGCTGCCGGCAAAAAGGTCCTCTGAATAAATGTCTCTGGAGCCGCCGCTCCTGTCAATCAGGGCGAAGTAACGTTTGTCCAGGTTTTCAAAAAGTCCCCTTTTCCAGAAGGAACGCATCATGGGCACATACTGCTTGAGCATGGGCAGATTTGGAATGATGGATTCCATGGAGACGGCATGACGAGTTTCATCAAAAGTCTGGAAAATGCCACCCTTGAGCACTTCCTCCAGATATGCCACAAGATATCTGGCATAACCTATAAATATCTCGTCGCCACCCTGGCCGCCAAGCACCACCCCGACATGTTCGCTGGCCAGTTTTGCCATACGGTATTGAGGTATGATGCCGGGTCCAGCGCCGGGCTCATCCATGTGATAAATGATTTTGTCAATGGAATTGATGAAGTCGCTGGATGTGATGCGCTGTTCATGATGCCTTGTGCCCGCATTGGCCGCCACTATGCGGGCATAGGCGGACTCGTCAAATTCCGCGCCTTCTGAAAAATAGCCGGTAAAGGTGTGCAGACTGCCGCCTCCCAGGACATCGGCAGCAATGGTGGCGACTGTGGAGGAATCAATGCCTCCGGAAAGATAGGAGCCCACCGGCACATCCGCCCTGAGACAGAGTTTAACTGCGTCGCTGAGAAGGAAAAGCAGCTTGTCCGTAAAATAGTCTTCTGTATGATAGACATCATCGGAGAATTGCAGATCCCACCAGCGCCACTGGCGGAGGGCCATGCCATTGCCTGGCACAATCACCATGGCGTGACCAGGCTCAAGCTTTTTCACTCCCCTGAACATTGTGCCAGCGCCCAGACTGAACTGAAAGGTGATGTAATCATGCAGGCCAGCCATGTCAGGCTGGGGTGTGGCAAGACCGCTGGCCCAGAATGCCTTGGGCTCTGATGCAAAGAGAAGAGCCCCGTCGGAGTGCATGTAATAGAGCGGCTTTATGCCAAACCTATCCCTGGCCAGAAAAACTTCGCCTGAGCGCTCGTCATGAATGGCAAAGGCAAACATGCCATTAAGATGATCCAGAAGATCATGGCCGTATTGCTCATACATGGCCAGCAGGACTTCTGTATCCGAGTAGGTGCGGAAAGTATGCCCAAGGCCAATCAGCCTTTGCCGTAATTCAAGATAATTGTAGATGGCGCCATTGAAGACAATGGTCAATCTGCCATCCCGGCTACGCATGGGCTGGGCGCCATTTTGGGGATCAATGATGGCCAGCCTGCGATGGCCAAGAGTGACGCCGCAAGAACTGTGAATCCCATGCCCGTCCCCGCCCCTGTGGGCAAGAGCTGTGGACATGGCTTCAACTGCGGCGGCATCTGCCTCCCTTGGGCAGCTTCTGATTATTCCCGCTATTCCGCACATGTTCCATTCCAGCTATTGATTAAGATTTTCTGTGTCATATCATGCCCTTTCCAGCAATGGCTGGTGCCTTGCCATGCAGGCGGCAATCATCTCGCGATTCGCGCGCGTCCAGTCAATGGTCTGTTTCAGGCCAGACTGTAAATCGGTCTGTGCCCGAAAGCCCAGCTCCTTTTCAGTTTTGGTTGTGGAACCGAATCTTTTGCCGGAATGATCCCAGTCCCTGGCAGGCATCATGTCCACCGCAACCGGATTTTCAGCAATCTCGTTTATCAGGGCTGCCAGCCTGGCAATGCTTGTTTCCACGCCGGAGGCCAGATTATAGACATCACCGGGCTGACCGCGCAGGGCGCAGGCCATAAGGCCGCGGGCTATATCGGCCACATAGATAAAATCGCGGCTGGCCCTGCCGCCATTTTCAAGGGGCAATGCCTCCTGGTTCAGGGCTTTCCAGATGAAGGTGGGAATGACATTGCGCCAGACGGTATGCCTCGTGCCCCGCCAGCGGCCTGCCCCCAGAATTTCGCCAGGCCCATAGATGTTCTGGAATCTCGCTGTCACAAGCGGCAGCCCGGAATGCTGGAAAAAATAGTTGCCATAGAGCTCGCCAATGAGCTTGGAGATGGAATAGGGACTGTCATGCTTCAGCGAGACTGGCGCGTTTTCCGGTGTAGCGTGGGCATTATCCCATGTTTTTTCGGCCACAGCGCAGCCGGCGGCGGAATAGACAATTTTTTTCAGATTTTTAAACTTTGACAGATGGTTGAACACCATCAGATTTGGCAGGGCATTATTGGCATGATCGGCAAGAGGATCTGCTATGGAGGACTGATTGCCATGATAGCAGGCCAGATGAAACGCATAATCGATATTGTCCTCAAGCCTGTGCAGAATTTCAGGATCGGCAGCCGAGCCATTTATGAATTTGACGGCAGGATGGGAGGGAATATTCGCGGCTTCGGAAGAAAGAAGATTGTCGATAATCACCACTGCCAGGGGATTTTCGGCAAGAATTTCCCGAGCCAGATTGGAGCCGACAAACCCCGCTCCACCTACAATCAGCACGCGGCTGTCCGTGAAACCGTTCATATGGGTAATACCGCCTTGAGCAAATTTAATGAGAAGATTAACTTTGAAGTGAAAATCCCAAAGTTGATCTTCTCCGTAAGGGTGGGCCAAAAAAACGTGTTTTTTGGCTCGTTACCTGGTTTTTAACGACATGCCAGACTTTGGGTCTGGCGATATGTGGAGTTGCATGATTTCAGGCATTGGCCTGTTCATGCTTCAGATGGGAAAAAATGGCTCCCACTCCGCGCGCGTCATACCACTGCAAAATCTTTGCCATCATTGCCTGAAAAGATACTTGAGGTTGCCAGCCGAATGCGCTGCTGGCCAGGGCCGGGTCCGGCACTACCACGGGGATGTCATCCGCTCCACAAGGCACTGTTGGCGGTTTGGGGCCATCATGTCCCAGATATTCCGCCACCTGGTCATATATCTGCCTCATGCTGTGGCCACGGCCAGACGACACATTGTAGATGCCGGTTGGCGCTCCCTCCTCCAGGCACAGGCGCATAAATCGCATGAAATCATCAAAATCCAGAAAATCCCGTTCCGCATTGGAACAGAAGCAGGCCCTGTTTTCCTTTATTCTCTTGTAGAATGTGGGAATGGGACCAATGGCGAGACCGGGAGCGACAACACTTGCAAGGCGCAGGGATACCCAGGGGGTTCTCCCCAGGGGCAACATCCTTTCCGCCGCTGTTTTGGTGATGGAATAGCTGGTTATGGGCGCAAGGGGATGGGTTTCCGGAATGGGCGTTTGGCGGGGTACCCCATAGCAGAGCACTGTCTGAAAATAGACAAGCCTTTTCACATCAGCATTCTGGCACAGCTTGACCACATTGGCCGTGCCTGCCATATTTGTGGATATATCCTCCTGCCAGTCATCCGGATTTTTGTAGGATGCTGCCGCGTGAATTACATGCGTTGGAGCAAAATCCGCAAAGGTTTTGTCCATTAGCGCATTGTCGGCCACACTACCTTCCACCAGGCATACATTGTCATAACCTGTCACGGCTTCTCTGGAACCGGTGGCAAAATTGTCAATTACAAGTATTTCGGCATCGGGCAGGGCATTGATTATATTCGCGCTAAGGCAGCCGGCGCCGCCGGTTATCAATAGACGCATGGACTATTCCTCGATTTTTAAATGGGTATAGCCACCACGGACGCCGTATTGCCGGTAATATTCGCAGGCGGAGCGCACGATCTCGGACAGTGGCGTAAATTCCACCTTGCCGAAATCAGCAAAGGTCTTTGAGGGGTCAAGAAGAATGCTGGCCGCGTCATCGGCGCCAAGGTCGCGAATATCCGGCTCGGGCGCGGGATTTAAACCCAGGGTTCTGACCACAGTGTCATAGAGGTCAATGATGGGCATGTCTGTGCCTGAAGAAAAATTGTATGAGCCCTGGCCTGTGCCGTCTATGGCCTTCAATGTCACTTTGGCAAGATCCTTTACAAAGACAAAGTCCCTGCGCGAACGCGTCACAAAACATTTTTTGCCTTCGGTAAGGCGCTGGTAGAATATGGGCAGAGGACCGGAAAGATTTCTCGGGCCAATGACATTGGCGAGCCGGAAGGAGACATAGGAAAGCCCGGCAAGCTCCAGATATTCTTCTGTGGTGGTCTTGGAGATGGAATAGCTGGAATTGTTGGGAAAGCGGTAATGGTCAAGAGTAATGGGATTATGCAGCGGCTTTGTGCCATAGCAGAGAGCCGTCTGGTAATAGACAAATCTCTTAATGCCATGCCTTTTGGCTGCCAGCACAAGGTTTGCGCCGCCAACGCAGTTGGTGAGAGTGTCCTCATGCCAGTCGTCGGGATCCTTGTAGGCCGCGGCGGCATGCACTATAACGTCGACATTATTGGCGGTTACGGTGTCCTCAACCAGCTTCTGGTCGCCAATATGTCCTTCCAGAACCTTAAGGTTGGGATGGGCCTGCAAATGCTCGGGCCTGCCGGTGGCGAAGTTGTCAATTACAACAACATTGTCTCCACGTTCAAGCAAAAGCTCGGCCACATGCGAGCCCACCTGGCCACAACCACCAGAAATCAATACATTCATTGTCTATTCCATTCTTTTTTATATTTTTGTTTATTATTGGCTAATTAATAAAGAACACACGATTCCACTTTTGGATTATCTCCGAGAAACATTCTAACCCTATTAAACATGCTAAAGTGGTAATCCACCCTGCAGAATAATATAATTATATCTACTTCACCAAGCATATTTTTTGCATCGTCAAAGCTTATATATGGGATGTCCCGGAATGATTGAGGATTTTTTTTTAGGAAATAATCATCAAGAATTATTCCTTTGATATCTACATTATCAAGCAGTGAAAAATGTTTTTTTAACGACTCTCCACCTCCATAAGCCAAAATTTTTTTACCAGAATACTTTTTGGCAAGAAGTTTTATGTTTGTTATTGTCTCATTTCTGAGAAAATCCCTTTCACTTTCTTCAAGAGGCCTTGGAAAAGTTTGGCTGAGACCAAAATAGGAATCAATATGTTTGTTATGTTCTGAAATTCCCAGTTTTTCCAGGAAAGTATCAATCCTGGCTATAAAGGTCTTATAATCATACAGGCCACTGGCTACCAGATCCATATATGTATCATCAATCATTTTTTCAACAAAGTTATGATCCTCAAGCGCGCCAAAAACTTCATCAAGATTGGAGTAATCTTTTTTCAAGGGAATATAATTCCGCCATGGCTGCAAGAGGCCGGAATATTCGCCCTCAAACAGTATGTGCCCAGTGCCCAGGCTGGCTGCCTCAAATATTCTGGGTGAAATCTGGTTCGTCTTTATAATATCTTCTGCATGCGCTACACAATTATTATAAATATCCCAAAATCCGGCATTGGGATGTGACCTTTCGTAATTTGCAATTGCTTTTTTTATACTGCCATCAAAATCAAATACATTGCATCCAGATTCAGAGCCCAGCATAACTTGACAATTTCTTATGAATTCCGACCAGTTATGTCCATATATACGCAAATTCTCTTCCACCTCAATATTGGCTGGTATGCCGCGAGCGCAGCATATATCTTTCATTCTAAGGCCAAGTTCATATTTTTCTCGAGGTAGTTTGCCAACAAGTGGAGAGTTAGGTCGGCTTCTGTAGCCAATTTGCCATTTTCTGTCAGTTAATGGTTTACGTTTTTCGTACTCACCATGCATATATTCAGGAATATAGCCAGTCAAAACCTGTAATTTGGGGATATCTTTAAATTCTTCTCCATAAATTGCATTCCATGTATCTTCAGGCATAACAGTGATTATAGCATTTATTTCTATTTTTTTTATAAAATCTCTGTGGAAGACAAAAGTTAAATATTCATCTTGAAAAAAAACAATCTTCTTACCTGAAAAATATTTTAATTTTTCAATAAAAAATGAAGATAATTTCATCAATGATGCCATAAATGCGTATGATAGAATAACAGCATCAAAATTATCCAAATTCATATCAAATTTATTTTTTTTAATATCAAAATAAAATATATTGTGCTTGGAATATTTAGAAAATGAATAGTCATAATCTTTTACAGTATTTGTTTTATGAGTATCTGAAGCGGTTATATACAGGATGTTCATTGTTGTACCCTAATTATAGAGAATGCAGCAATCGATACCAAGCGATTTTTCTGAAAGCTCTTCAATCTTTTGCATCATTGCGAACTTATATTCAGGACGGCAAAAAATAATACAGCCATCTGCTTCTTGCAGCATGGTCTGTACCTCACTGAATTTTATATAGGGAATGTTTCCATATTTTTTATTGGTGTCTGCCAAAAATTTGTCATCAAGAATTATGCCCATGATTGTGGATTCCGAAAAAAAGGGGGCATAGGCTTCAAAAGCTGCTCCGGCTCCATAGGCCAGAATTTTTTTACCCACATATTTTTTTGCGGTTTCTTTCACCCATCTATCCGCGCATGACAATCTTTGTATCGTCATGATGGCAAGGCGGTTTTTTTCTTCAGTAAAAATTCTCAAATGGCTTTCTATAAAATCAAGACCAAAATTATAGGGATTGCTATCACATAGCAACAATGAATTTATATATAAACAGTCTGAATGGCATAGCTGATCGATGTAGCCACAATTATCACGCTCATATATCGCATTTTCCACACTTGTTTCAAGAGTTAGTGTGCCACCTCTTGTTCCGCCACTGCAAGAAACACATATAGGCCGACAGAAAAAACCGACATAGTTGAGGTTCAAATTTTTAATAAGATGGAGAGCTGAATTTTTAAATGAAATATATGGATGGTTTTTTTCGCACCAGTAATATATTCCACAAAGATAATAGTTCTTCGGAAGGTTAAGTTTTTGGCCAATTTTAAATTTCACAAAAATATCTTTAACGCGAGCAGTGCTTTTAATCACAACAGGGAAAAAGTTTTTTAAATAATCCACATCTAGAAGTGAAAAATTTATGCGCTCGCTAGCAGAATAAACAGAGCTGGGATGAATATTATTTACTTCTTTCAAAATACGTTGAGCTAACATTTCTTGAAATTCTGGAAAGAAGTGATTGATATCATTCCAGGGTGCAATATCTGTGCTATTTACATGATTATATTCATATTCTATATCAATTACGGGAATATTAAAAATTCTGGCTATCGCTCGATATAAGTAGCTTGAGCTTTCACCTAATGGGTAATCAAGTTGAGGAAGAATCAAAAATATGGGTATTGTCCTTGAATCTTTAAATAAGTTCATGATGCCTACAAGCCATGCTACTATGATTTCTTTTGTTACATATGATTTATATAGATATAAGGTATCGGAAATACAGTAATCAAGTACCACATAATCATAATTATCAATAATTTCTTTCCGTAGTAATTCAAATAACGCCATCAGAGATGCGTTTGTTCCCAATCCATATATATATATATAGGTTTTGTCAGCTGATAATTTTTTTAATTGAGCACCATATCCGGTACTGATTATCAAGTTGCTGATGCCAATAACAGCTATTTTTTTCATAATAATTAAAATCATTATTATTGGTAAAATATACACACTTCAACGCTTAGGATTGAAGTTTGTAGTAGGGACTCCAGATTCTGCCCCATTGTAAAACGGTACTCAGGCCGGCAAAAAATTATGCAGCCATCCGCTTCCTGCAGCCTGCTTCTTGCCTCGCTGAATTTTAGATAGGGAATACTTCCATATTTTTTGGGTTTGTCTGCCAAAAATTTGTCATCCAGAATTATGCCCATGATTGAGGATTGCGAAAAATATGGGGCATAGGTTTCAAAAGCCGTCCCGGCTCCATAGGCCAGCAGTTTTTTGCCGGCATATTGTGCCGCGGTTTCCTTTATGTGTTTTTCCTCTTCCCGGCGCAGGGCCGGTAAGTCCAGCTCGCAGAGACGATCCGGAGCATGGGTGGTGAGATGGGGGTCAGAGACCAGTTGGGCCGATTCATGCCTGGCGCCGAAGCTATCCACAAAATCGTCAACCTGTCTCACAAAGGCCTGGTAGCTGTACTGGCCACCAGCAACCACATCCTGATAGCTTCGTTCAATCATATTTTCCACAAATTGCAGGTCGCGCAGGGCATCCAGAGCTTCGTCCAGATTGGAATAATCCTTTTTCAGGGGTATATAATGCCGCCAGGGCTGGATTATGCCGGAATATTCGCCTTCAAACAGGATATGGCCGGTGCCAAGACAGATGGATTCAAAGATTCTTGGGGAAATCTGATTGGTTTGCACAATGCCATCTTCATCGCCAATGCAGGCAGCGTGAATCTCCCAAAAATCAGCATCCGGGTGCCTTTGCTGGTATTTTTCAATGCATCGGGAAATCTCACCGGTAAAATCAAAAACATTGCTGCCGGATTCGGTGCCTAGCATGACCTGGCAGTTTCTTATAAATTCAGGCCATGCGCTGCCATAAATGCGTTTGTTCTCCTCAACTTCTATATCCGCGGCCACGCCACGCTCCAGGCACAGCCGCTTCATGGCCAGGCCAATCTCATATTTCTCATGGGCCAGTTTACCGAATATTGGCCGCATTATCCTGCCTCTGTAGCCAATCTGCCATTTTCTGTCTTGCAGTGGCCTACGGGATGAAAACCGGCTGGCAAGGCTGTCGTCAATATAGCCAGTCAGCGCATGCAATTTTGGCAATCCGGCAAATACATCTGCAAAAACCGTGTTCCAACCCTGCGGGGGCACAGCCGTGACAATGCCGTCGATGCCGAAAGAGGCCAGGTTCTCCCTGTGCCTTAGAAAGTAGAGATATTCATCCTGCAGAAGCGGAATTTTTAAGCCGGAAAATGCGCGCATCCTTTCTTTGAATTCCTTCGAGAATGTCTCGGTGAGCCCAAGAAAGGTATATGAAAAAAGTATGGCGTCAAACTGGCTTAAATCAATATCGGCAATATCAAAGGGAGGTTTGCTGATGTCAAAATAATAAATCTCATGTCTGGAAAATCTGGAAAAAGACTGGTCGAAATCCCGCACATTGTTGGTGAAATACGCCCAGGAGCCAGTCATATACAGGATCTTCACGGGCGCACTCCCAATCTGCCTATGGGGAGGGCAGGATTGCCGGCCATGCGGGTATTGTTACGGCAGCCTTTATAGATAACACTGCCAGGGGCAATCATGTTATCATCGCCAACTTTTGCGCCTTCAAGAAGGGTTGAGCGCACAGCCACCAGATTGCGGGAACCGACCACGCATCCCCCAAGCAGCAGGGCGAATGGGCCAAAAAAGTTGGCATCTCCCACTTTTGTATCGTGGGAGAGGGAGACGGAGCCATTGAAGTAGTTGGCATTGCCAATGGACGTGTCACAGAAAACGGAACATCCGCGCTGGAAAATGTTCGCCTCCCCCACGATCGTGGCCGGCCCCAGGTCCGACCAGGGGTGTACCAGGGTAAAAAATCTGGCGCCCCTATCCTTCATGATTGTGTATATTTCGGCGCGCAGGGCGGGAGCGCCAATGCCAATGACAAAAACATCATTTTTCTCAACCGGATGAGTGGTTGCCTCCCCTTTCTGCAAGTCCGCCATGGAGCCCAGATTGGCAGGGAAGTTTTTCCAGGCCAGAAAACCTTCGAAACGGCAGCTTTTTTCAAGCTCCGCATTGGCTGCAAGCATATCGTGAAATATCCACCAGCACTCCCGGGCTGCTCCGGAATTGCCGATTATCCACAGCCTGCGCATGTTATCTGCCTCCGGAGATGACCAGGTTCTGCCCTGTAAGCCAGGAGGATCTGTCGGAAAGCAGAAACAGGGCAAGATCCGCCACATTTTCGGGGCTGCCCAGACCAAGGGGATAGAGACTTTCCTCCCGCTGGAGAAAGGCATCGCCAAGCTGGCGCACAGTGGCCTCCAGCATGGGGCCGCGAACAAGACCGGGAGAGATGCAGTTGACGCGAATTTTATGGCTGGCGGCCTCCCTGGCAAGGCAGCGTGCGCCGGCCACCAGGCCCCCCTTGGCAGCTGCATAGATGCCCTGGCCGGGATTTGGCTCCACTGCGGCAGCGGCTGCTATATAAACTATGGCCGAGCCAGGGCCTTTATTGACGCGGCGTCCACAAAAAGCTCCGCCCAGCCTGAGAGGCGCGTGGCAGCAAATGTCAAAGACCCTGGCCACCAGGCCCATATTGTAAAAGGACATGGGCGCATTAACAGTTATGCCGGCGCAACAGGCCATGCCGCGAAGCTTGCCATATTCCGCGGCGAGTCCTGCCAGCCATACGGGCAGGTTATCGATATCATTGGCAATATCCAGGGGCGCAGTAATCATGTTTTCCGATCTGGGCGCGGCATCTCTTGTGGAGCGCAATTTTTCCTCATCCCTGCCATTGGCCAGCACAGTGGCTCCGGCGGCATTTAATGCCAGGGCTGTAGCGCGGCCAATGCCGGAGCTTGCGCCTGTTACAAGGAATATGTCGCTTTCGGAAAACATCATTCTGCAAAACCAGGCACGAGTCTGGCGATATCGTGCACTGTCTTTAGACTGGCCAGATCATCAAAGGTTACTGTTTTGCCATGATTGACATCAAAATAGGCGATTATGCCCATCATGGACATGGAATCCCATTCCTCAATCTCCGCCAGTGGGGTATCAAGGTTAAATTCGCTGTCCGCCTGGATTATCTCGGCAAAAGCATCCATAAATTCCTGGGCATTCATTTTTGTTCCTTTTGCATTTTGTTACGCCAGTATTCAATTTTGGCGGGGATGTCCGCCTGAGCCTTCTCGGGAGCCTCCACATCCAGCACGGGCGCGCAACCACAGTCATGTGCATGCCACAGGCAGGATGCCCAGGAAAGGCCCACGCCATAGCCACTCAAGAGAATTTGGCAGTCTCCGGTGGAGCGGGCCGATCCAAAAATATCACACAGGGACGCGGGGATTGAGGCGGAGGAAAGATTGCCATAGCGGGAAAAAGTCCCGCTCCAGGCCTTCTCCACCGGTATGCCGGCCTTTTTGGCTATTTCTGTAATAATCTGCCTGTTGGCCTGGTGAAACACAAAATAATCCACACCCTCAACAGGGGTATTTGTTTTTTGCAGAAAATCCCTTATGTGATCCGGCACAACGCGCATGGTGAAGGAAAAAACGGCTCCTCCATCCATATATGTCTCGTCAAGCCGCCATGGAACTCCATCCGGACTTGTCACGTCTTCAAAAAAAATCCGGTTATCCTCGTGCTTCTTGTGGAATGGCAGCCTGCCTCTGCCGGCTGGCATGATGATATGTTCATAACCGGAGCCATCCGTGCCTATGGAAAAATAAAGCGGAGACGCGGAGCTGTCCGCGCTGACGAGGGCCGCTCCGCCACCATCCCCAAAAATGGATGCAATGACGCGGTTTTTGGGGTCACGAGGCTTGTATGGCACATCTCCAGCCATAATCAGCGCATTGCGGCAGCCTCCGGCAATCATGGAGGCGGCCAGCCACAGGCCATATACAAAGCCGGAGCAGCCCTGATTGACGTCAAAAGCCGCGCAACCCTGGGGCAGACCCAGTCTGTCTTGCAAAATACAGGCCGTAGCCGGGAAATCGTAGTCAGGAGACTGGGTGATGAACACCAGCGCGTCAATTTCGCCGCGCTTATCCGGAAAGGCGTTCAAAAGGTTTTTGGCGGCCGCGAAGCAGAGGTCGGAAGCTGTCTGGCCTGGCCATGCCAGTCTGCGTTTGTCTGTGCCAATCATTTTTTTTACACGAGCGACTTTTTTCAGGCTGTTGCCATAATATTCGAGTTCGTCCTCAATGGCTATTTCCTGGGATGGGACCGCCGCCCGTATGCCCGCGATTCGGACTCCCGGTATCTTGACAAACATTTTTACCTCTGCTGGCTCATTATTGTTTCCGGTCTTATGGAGTGGCGGTTGCGCAGGGCGACCGCAAGCATTTTATCAAGCGTTGCGTCATCAAGGGGATGCGGTTTCACTCCCAAATCCTGAAGGGCCCTGTAAACTGGATTATAATAGTGCTCTTCGGCCTCTGTTCTCGGGTTTGGCACATGCTGCACTGCGACTTCGATGCCTGCCCTGGATCCGGCCTGGCGAACCAGCGCGGCCAGCTCCGCCACGCTGAAGGTTTCTGTGATCTGGTTGAAAACCCGCAGCTCGCCCGCATTTGCGGGATGGCGCACAGCTGCCTCCACACATTGCAGAGTATCAATTATATTGATGAAACCTCTGGTCTGTCCCCCCTTGCCATAAACCGTCAGCGGGTAGCCGGCGGCCGCCTGGACAATGAAGCGGTTGAGCACTGTGCCAAACTGGTCGTCATAATTGAAAAAAGGCCGCAGGCGTGAATCCAGAGCGGTTTCGGCTGTGTCGATGCCATAAACAGGCCCCTGCATCAGATCGGTGACTGCCAAGCCGTAGGCGCGCACAAAAAACCACATCAGATCCGTATCCATGATCTTGGTGGTATGATAGACGGAGGATGCCTGGCGGGGGAAAAGGAATTTGTCTTTTCTGCCCTTGTGCTCAATTTCGATCCAGCCTTCCTCAATATCTATGTTGGGCGTGCCATATTCGCCCATGGTGCCAATATGGACGATTTGCGTCTCCGGGCTGAGATCGCGTATTGCGCAAAGCAGGCTTGTGGTCACGCGGAGATTGTTGGTAACTGTAAGATCGGTTGTCCTGTAGTCAAGCTGGGAAAATGGCGCTGAAGGCTGCTCGGCGAAATGCAGAACGGCCACAGGCTGCCCGGGCCAGGGTGTGCTGCAGAGCTTTTCGTAGCCTTCCTGGCAAAACAGGGCCCGCATGTTTTCCGGGTCAGCAAGATCCGCGATGGCATAGCCAATATTTTGACCTGATGCTGTCCGCCAGAGCGCGGTTCTTTGCGGCAAAAGGGGCACAGGATAGAGAAAATCGAGGTTGAGCCTGCGGCATTGCTCCCTGCGCAGATAATTGTCCACCACAGTGACGGAGTAGCCGAGGGCGCTGAAATGCATGGCAACAGGCCAGCCAATATAGCCATCGCCACCGAGGATAAGGATATGAGCCATGTCAGATGCCTGCCTTTGCGGGAACAAGTCCGCTATTTTGGAGATAACAGACAATTTCCGACACAGTCATTAAGGGCTGGCTGTCTGAACGGTAGACGCCACCCACATGCGTGGATGCAGCGGGATAATCATATTCTATTTCATAAAAGTCCCGAAAGGCTGGCAAAATCACATAAAAGTCGCCCAATGTCAGCACGCGCCCAGCTTCTTCTTCTGTGAGCAGTTCCTCATAAAGCTTTTCTCCCGGTTTTCTGCCTATGATCTCCACCTTTATCTGCTCGGGATCAAACCCGTGCAGGGGCGCCAGAGTGGAGATCATGGCCCTGGCAAGATCGACAATGCGCAGGGCAGGCATTTTAGGCACAAAGACCTCGCCACCCAGGGCGTGATCCATGCTCCCCAGCACAAGATCCACCGCATCATGTGTGCTCATCACAAAGCGGGTCATTTCCGGATCTGTTATTGTGACTGGTCCGCCAGCTGCTATCTGGCGCTGGAAAATCGGGAAAACAGAGCCATGGGATCCAAGCACATTGCCAAACCTGGTGGAAAAAAATACCGGCGCGCCTGAAGCCCTGCTGGCGGCTTGCGCCGCGCTCATCAGACGTTCGCCCATCAATTTGCTTGTGCCCATGACATTAGTGGGATTAACGGCCTTGTCCGAAGATGTGAAGAGAGCCTTGTCCATGCCAGCATGCCTGGCGGCATTTATGACATTGTCCACACCAAGGATATTTGTTTTTATGGCTTCTTCCGGCGCCATCTCGCAGGGGGCGACATGTTTGAGGGCAGCTGTATGGAGTACCTCGCCATAGCCGTTAAATAGAGCTTTAAGCCTCTCCCTGTCCCTGATGTCGCCATAGGCG
Organism: uncultured Desulfovibrio sp.; assembly: GCA_910587035.1. GTDB lineage: Bacteria > Desulfobacterota > Desulfovibrionia > Desulfovibrionales > Desulfovibrionaceae > Desulfovibrio. The sequence goes on from CAJUMQ010000016.1 coordinate 33,880, forward strand.
AAACTGAACTTGCCCCTGAACTCCTGCTCCAGGGCAAAGAGACCGCTCTCGTTATTGTCTATGCCGAGCACAGCCTCACAATCCGGTTTTCGGGCGAGAGCTGCCAGCAGCGCATGGCCAATGGTGCCACAGCACCCTGTCACCACAATACTTTTTATCTGCCCCATGCAATGATCCATTAAAATGTTTTATGCTGAAACATGAGCCGCCATATGGCATATCATATGGCATATACTGGTTGAAACTGTCCTGCTCTCATAGGCACATATTATATAAAAACCGATTCAAGGGGCACAGGCTCTGAACGCGCAAGCTTCATAATTTCAGAGTGGCTAGCCGCCCAGGTATGGCTGCCCACGGAATTTCTCACAACACAGAAATTGAAACCATCCACCTTGGCATATACTGCCGTGGGTGTTAAAAAAATGCCTTTCAATAACTGTGCCACATCTTCATGGGCATAGGCATTCCCCATAAAACTGGCGCGCAGGGCATGTTTTTTACGCATGGCCACAGTGCCGCCAGTATATTTTAGCATTGCATAGGCGGCATTGCCCATGCAGAAAACAGTGTTGTCGCCATCGGCATTTTCCGAAGCTATGTCCACCGCCTGGCCGCTGTCGCCAAAGGTAAAAAAATTTGTGGCATTACTCAGCACATCAATGGCAAATTCGGTAAAAAGAATCATGCGATCCAGCATATAATTGGGCCCATACAGGTCATCATCATCGCATTTGAATATTATATCACCATTTGCGGCTCTTGTTCCTGCATTCATCACCGTGCCGGTTGAATATTCCGGGCTTATGGCCCTGAATACGATATCCGGCCTATCCGGCATTTGCGGAGCAAGCCCGGGAGGGCCATTAAAGACATATACCAGCTCCCGGGGCGCATATGTCTGGGCATCATACATTGCAAGCACAGAGGCAAAATTCTGCGGGCGCATGCTGGGCACAACCATGCTGGCAGAAAGATCCTTGAAGTGGGTGGTGTCGAGGCCCAGCCATTCGTGGATAGTTCTCATCCTATGGCTGAAAGTGTGCCGGGTATGGACTGCGCGCCAGGCCTTGTGCGCGCTGGCATCTCTTTCCAGCCGGTTTGCGCGCAGGTGCCGGTAGCGCGCCTGCAGGCTCGCCGCATCGGTGAATATTTCGCAAAAGTCTTCAAGTAAAGGTGCATCCAAGCGTCCGCAATGCAGCACAGGGCAACGGCAGGCGGCAGCTTCGAGAGCCTGGCAGATGGGGCCCGGGCTCATGCGGCCATCCGATTCCGGCAATGAGAGACAGGCTGTGGCCGTCTTGTAAAGCTCCTGGATGGCATCATGGGATACGCAGCCTTTAATGGCGTCCCCTGGTACGTTGTCTCCACATCTGGCAATGTTGTAAGGTGGCACCAGATAGCTGGTGTCAACTATTGACAGATCATCCCCGGCAAGCATGCGCAGGATGTCGGCAATGCCGGCATTTCGCATCATGCGGGCGATGCCGTCAAAAAGAAGCATTGGCGCCCATTGCCATTTGCCGGAGTTGTGGAGCTGGTTGAACTGTTCCGGGGCGAATCCCCACGGGAGCGGGCGGCAATCGATGCCTGCTGCGGCAATTTTTTCCAGAGCGACGGCGTCGGCGCAGGCAGCCACATCAAAGTGGCGCATGGCATCAATATAAATATCCACCATGTCAGCCGGGAGCGTGTGCCAAAAAATGGATGGCACTCCCGCGCGTCTTGCCGTGTCAGCTATGGCCCCCATCATGTCGGCATATTCCCGTCTGTGGCAGAACAGGGGCCAGGCATTTAGGCTGTCATGGCCGCAGGATTCCACAAGCAGATAATCCGGGCGCGCCAATGTGAGAATCCGTCTCCAGTTTGCTGGCGTCAACTGGTAACAGGAATTGTGCCACATAAAACCGGCATGAGTTCTGCTGCTGGCGAGCATGGCCACCCTGGCGACATTGCGGATTTTAAGCGGCACAATGGTAAGCGGTCTCATGAGGGAGGATGGCATGGCATACACAAGATTATGAATTGCGCCAGGAGCCAGATTTTGAACATAGCCAAAAGGGCCAAAACTGGAGGCGAGACTGGTGGCGGATGACCTAGGTATAATCATCTCGGACGCCTCTTTGGGCGGCGTCCACCGGGGATGCCCCCTGATTTGGCGCTCTTGCGATTTTTGGAGGATACTGGACACGCGTTTTGTGAGAGCGCGCGAAGGTCATGGAGTTCATTCATGTAAAAATGGCTCAGGCTGTCCGCATTAAGAAAGAGGCGTGCCGCATATTCCCTTCTGGCCTGAAGCAGTTTTTGCTCGCTTGCATCCAGCAACTGCAGCCACATCTTTTCATCTTCCATGTCGGGATTTATATCCGGCATATTGTTGACATCGCAGGCGTCCGCACCGGGATCGTTGGCGAGGAGAAGTCTGGCATGGGTGGACAGCTCTCCACAATCCAGACAGTTCACAAACTGCCAGCCATTTTGTTCGGTCTGCGTATCCCAGGCCTGCTGGGCAATGGATTCCAGAAGATCCCAGCTGTTTTCCGCAACATGCGCATGCAAGGCTTCGTACAGTTGGAGTGTATGGCTGGATATGGAAAAATGGCCAGTAGGGGGCATGGGCTCCGGGATTGGCAATGGGCAATTTTCAGCCAGATCCGGACTGGCGCCATAAAATTCAAGAATCCGTCTGCAAAGAGCTGAAGCCCCCTGGGGTCCCAGGGAGTCCGTTTCCACAAAATTGATCTGTCTGCCCGCATGCTTGATGGCGGCGGTGACCGTATTGCGCCAGATAAACTCGCTTAATTGGGGGGCCTGGCCTCGTTGCATGAGCGTCGCGATTTCACGCAGTGGATGGGTAAAGAAAAAAAGTTTTTTTACAGGTCTGCCGCATATGGCATTGTTGACCAATGGCAAAACCAGGGCTGTAAGATGGTCAGCGCAAATAAAGGAGCTCTCCCTGAGAGTGTGTTCCAGGCATCTTGCCATTAGCGTGACATAATATTCATGCTCCGTGAGTCCCACCCTCACATCCGGCACTTCGGCAATGGCTGGGAGGCCCATGTCCGCAAAAAAGCGCCTGATGGCATTCCAGTAGCTAAGATCCTCATGTTGCGGCATATGGGCGGCGGCTATGCTGTCCCCAAGGCAGGCGTATGGCATGCCGCATTTCAATCCGGCCGCCTTGAGCATGGCGCCATATTTATATATGCCGCCAGCTTCGGTGCCCATGAGCAAAATCAGGCTGTGCACAGTCATTGCTCCATATCCGTTGATGCCGGGCTCTTTCTTATATTGCCCACATTTTTAAGCTCTTCTCGAAAATATGCGTAAAAATCAGGAAATTTCTCACAGGCCTCCATAAGCAGGGTATTGTCATCTGTTTCGTCCGCAAGGATCAGGAAATCTATCAGAACACCCTTGGCCAGCTTGGCGAAATCCTGAAAAAAGCGTCCATTAAAATGCCTGTTATATACATCATAGGCTGCCAGTTCCCTCAGGCCATGCTGCTTTCTGTGATAGACGCTGTTTTGGAAACTGTGGACATACATGGCGGTCGCATGGCGCCTGTAAACGGACATGAGCCTGGTGATAAATCCTATTTTGCCCACTTCGGCATGCAGCAGATGCCAGTACCAGTCGCCAGGACAGACCGAGCAATTAAACCAGTCCGGCAGACCATCCCTGAAGCGCCATCTGTAAACAACTGTGTTTGTCTGGATAAAATTGTTTTTTACAATATCAGAAAGATAGTATGACTTGCGGAGTCCCCGGGGCAGATCAGGCAGACCTGGGAAGACAAGAGGTTTCTGGCCATCCTCGAAAGTCAAAATCACAGGATGGAACACCATGGAGCAGGCTGGATTTTGTTCCAGAAAATCCACCTGCATCTGCAGTTTGCCATCATCAATAAAATAGTCGTCCCCGTCACAGAGGGCGGCATATTTGCTTTTGCAGCGGATGAAAAGCTCCCGGACATTGCTCCAGTACTGACTTCCATATGCCGGTAGCACTGGTTTTATGGACGGGTATTTTGCTGCATACTGGCTTATTATTTCCCTTGTTCCGTCGGTGGAAAAATGATCCAGAACCACATGGTGGACAGGAAAATCGGTTTTCTGGGCAAGAACGCTGTCCATGCATTCGGCAATGTATTTTTCATGATTGTGCGCCATGGTCAGTACTGTAAGCAGTGGGCGTTCGGTCACATCGCCTATGCTCTGGAAAGATTTCTTCAGTGGGACATTGCTGCCACAGGCTGCATCCGGGGCGGCCGCGTTGTGGGAATTAATTATTTCACATAAATCGCTGGCCATGTTCTCGCTGGCAGATGCAGCCCGGCCATCCTCTGGATTGAGACTGCCCCCGTCTGTATCTTCCATCCGTTTTTGCACGGATTCACAGCCCATGGACTGCAAAATGTCATAAAACTGCTTCTGATCGGGGTTCAACAGCGCATGATCGTTGGTAAATCTTGTGTACAATACATTTCGCGCAGTCTCGGACAGGGAGCGGGCGAAATTATGTATTCTTGCGGAGTCAAGAGGATTATCGGCCATGAGTCCGGGAACAGTTTCAAACCAGTCAGGTGGATTCAGGGAGCCTGGCGCAAGTTTGCAGATTTCTTCAAAAATCTTTCTGTAATTATTGATGGCTGGATTATTGGCGAATTTAATGCGCTCCTCCCGGGGGGTGCAGGGCTCAGGCTGCCAGAGAATGTCGAGAGCCAGCAACTTTTCAATATATTCATCAGTATCCAGAGATGGCCAAATATTGTCCCTCACACTAGCTGCCGCAAAAAGCCTTATGGCGGTTGCGGATTTAAGCAAGCCTGTCTTAAATACCAGTGTTGGCTTTTTTATGGAACCATCGATGTCCCAAATCCGGAAAAGCTTTGCAGCCAGATCCATTGCGCTGTCGGCGCTGGCATCTGTGGATTCATCTCCGATAAAATATGTGTCTTCTGGAGGAAAGGCCTTACGGAATCCATTTATAATGGGTAGAATTTCCCTTGCAGAATCATAGACAGACTGAATGTTTCCCTTCTCAAGGCAGCAATTGTCTGCCATGCTCAAGGCAGGGCGTCCTATGATTGAGTAATTGCAAATCCGGGCAATGTCTGCAACATGATGCTTGCGCAATGCCTGCCCAAGCCATGAGCAATATCTACTTGACGGTCCTGAAACAAAAATGGCAGTACTCTTTCCCGACTGCAGAAATTTTTTTATATTTTCAATGGAATCGTCATTGACTACACTCCAAAATCTAACTGCTGAACTTTTTTCATTGGAGTCATGGGGGGGGAGTATTTCAAGACCAGATTTGGAAAGAAGATCTTTATTGGCTATAAATGTATTTAAAAGCCAATAGAAGTTATGACAAAAATTATTCAGGATAAGAAGTTTTGGCATGCTTTACCTGTCAACTTTGAACTGGGTCAGAGTTAAAATGTTCCTGAGCTTGCGCTGGTTGTAAAAGTTTTTCACCGCACAACATGCTGGCCAGCTGCTCCAGGGGCAGGCCAACCACATTTGTCCAGGAGCCATCCAGCCTGTCCACCAGAAAAGCGCCACGGCCCTGCACGGCATAGGCCCCGGCCTTGTCCAGCGGCTCGCCGCAATGGGCATAGGCATCGAGAATCTGTAAAGGCCAGTTGCCAAACAGCACGCGGGTTTGACAGCAGAAAGAGCGGCTTTGCCAGTCCGGGCCAAGGCGCCAGAGGATATGGCAGGCGGTGTACACATCATGCCAGCGGCCAATGAGGCGCTGAAGCATTCCCAGGGCAGCAACCGGGTCCGCCGGTTTGCCCAGGATGATGCTGTCAATGCAGACAACGGTATCCGCGGCGATGATCAGGATGTCGCCTTTGCGTGCTTCATGCAGTCTCTGGCATTCGCCGGCTTTGGCAGCAGCGGCCCTGGCTGCGAAATCAGGGGCTGCATCCCCTCCTGGAGCGGGCTCCGCACCCTGTGGCCTGAAAATGGAAAATTCAAAGCCGAGAGCTGAAAGCAGTCCGGATCTTCTTGGCGATGATGAGGCCAGAACTGCCCCAAGACCTGGGCGTAGGCGAAAAAAGGATGCGGTCCCTGCCATCATGGCCTGTGTTCAAGCAAAATATTGCCATCCATATCCAGCACCCGAAAACAGCCGTTTTCATAAAGGCCATAGCTTTTGGGAAAACCGCCCTTGGGCAACGCAAGAGAGCCGGGATTCCAGATATGGATGCCGTCCAGGGTTTCGCCCCTGGGGATATGTGTATGACCGCGCAGAACCACATCGCCTGGCTTGATGCCAGGCATGGGAGGATTTGCCGGCAGATGATGGCCATGGCTGGCGAAAATCCTGATGCCATCCGCATCTATCCATGCGGATTCCGGCATGGGGAAAGGTAGCAGGGCCATGTCCACCTCGGCATCACAATTGCCGCGCACCGCTGCCACAGGAGCAGGCAGGGTTTCCAGCTCCGGCATTTCTGCAAGCAGGGCCATGGTATCATAGCCCTGCGGCAGGGGATTGCGGGGGCCATGATAGACAAGATCGCCAAGCAGCACGAGCAGATCAGGAGCCAGATCATGCGCCTTTTGCCATAAAAAACGCAGGGCCGGCATGGAGCCATGCAGATCGGATGCCACCAGAATGCGCATTGCTATTCTCCCTTGCTGCCATTCGGCCACTGGTTCGCGGGGATGGCCTCTTCAATGAGCATGATGGGTATTTCATCGCGAACAGGATAGACCAGCTGGCAATGGCCGCACAAAAAGCCTGGCTGGCCGCAAGCCTCCACCAGCGTGCCATGGCATTTGGGGCAGGCCAAAATTTTTAGCAATTCCTCTGTCTGCATGGGCGCCTCACAATGATTGTCTGCCCCAAAGGGCCAAAAGGGGTTGAGCCTCTCGCAATTCTTCAAGAGGCATTTCAACCTTTTGAATGCCGGCATCGCCCTGGGCCACCTGATAGGGCTGGAAATTTATGCAGAGACCATCCGGAGTCAGGGTCAGGCTGGAAAAATTTTCCGCCAGGGGCATGGTGCCGTCGGTCAGCATCCGCATTCTTGCACCCAGGCGCGGCTCCAGCTGCTTGCGCGACCATTGGGACATGAGCTCAAGGGCTGTTTCCGGCTTTTCAAAAATATCCACAAAAGTCAGGCGCTGGCCGTTCAAAAGGCTATAATTGAGGGTGATAATGTCCAGATTTCCGGCGCCGCCGGTGTAGTTCCACAGCTCAAAAGTGATGCTTATGGCTGCGTCCGATGGCCTGCTCACGGCATAATTGCCCCACAGCTCAAATGTTCCGGCCGTATCCGCGCTCCGTATGGCCTCCTCGGAATTGAGATCGTCATCATGCAAAAAAATATCAGTGCCAATATCCGGTTCAATCTGTGCGCTCATGGCAGCCAGATTGAGATGCTCCTCAAATGCGCCGGCAATTTCACCCACCCAGCCGCGGATATCGGAATCAATCTGGCGGTTGCCGATGGAAGGATAATTGATGTGCACGGTGGGGCCATTGTCGCCGGGCTCGTCATCCGGCAATGGTTTTTGCAGCAGGTGATCGATTATGCCAGGCCAACGGGAGCCGGAAATGGATGCTGCGGCCTCCTCGGAGCTGTCATGATTTGGGCTGTCGCTGGCGCGCACCTGCGGGCCATATGCCACATTGGCGACCCCGGTCTGCGGCATGGCTCCAACTCCTTCCGGGGCGCAGAAAAAGGCCCATGCAGGAAAAAGGAACATGGCCGCAAGGCGGCCAAAAGAGGTGGCATATGGCGTGCCGGCCATATGCCAGGGTAGGGAAAAGGGCATTTTTACCTCTGTATGGTGAAAAAAGGAAACTATGTGCCAGTATGCTATCTCATTTGTATTTGGCGACTTCTTCAAAATATTCCTTTATCGCCTCTTCATACTTCGCTTGCGCGTCTCTGGTCTGAGCCTTCGCTGGCCAGATCTCCGGTTTGGGGCCAGCATCGGCCAATTCCGCAAGGGACACGGTCACATGTTGCGGCCCGATTGACCATGGCCCCACCTGATATGGCTGAAATTCCACCACAAGGCCATCTGGTCGCAGGGAGAGGTTGGCAAAATTTGCCGGCTCGGGGGCGGTGCCGCTCTGCAGCATTTCCTCCTCCACATCATCTCCCAGATCCTGGCGCAATTTTTTGTTTGTCAGCTCGGCAAGCAGGGCAAGCGCCTTCTCTGGCGACTCAAAAAGGGCATTCAAGCCCAGCTCCGCGCCTGTGCGCAAATCATAATTCAGACAGCGAATAAACAGGTTGCCATGGGCGCCCCCGCTATAGCTGTATATATTGAAAGTTACGCTCACGACATCTGGGTTGGGCCTGGCAAGAGTAAAAATGCCATTCATATCCCACATGTCATAGGAATCCGGCTTCTCTTCGCCAGGTTTGTCAAATTCCCGGACATCATCCTCATAGTCTGCAGCCTGGGATTCGGCAAAGGCGGCCATGGCCGCATCCACCTTGTCATTGCCAAAAGCTGGGTAATATAGGCTTATGGATGGCCTACCGTCGCCGCCGCGCTCCAGATGGTGATTGGTGACATCTGGATATTGGGCCTGCTCAAATGTGGCTGCCTGCTCTTCATTTGTGCCGTTGGCTGCCATGTTCTGGTTTTCCTCGGCCATGGCCGGCTTGCAATGGCAAATGGCCAAAACGAAAAGCAGTGCGGTAAAGCTGGTTATGTGCCTTTTTATAATAAGCCGCAGTGTGGATAACATGATCAGCTGCCTCCCTGTGCGGATTTATTTGCGCAATGATGCCCCGTTGGCGACATTCAGATCTTAAATCCCTGGAAAAGACGCACAACATAATGCCGCCTCCAGATGAGCGTCACCAGGGCCAGAGCCAGATAGAGCCACGCATAGTAGTCATGCAGCCTTAGTGGATCGTGTGGCAGATTGAAAACTGCCTCCAGTTGCGCGTCATAAAGCGGACTGAGAAGTTGTGCCAGGAAAAGCACTAGCAAAATCCATGCCTCTTTTGAATTGAGTTTCAGGTTGGTGATAAGTGCAACCGCAAAAATGGATTGGGCAGCAGTGAGGAGAATCTCCTGAAACTGATGCGCATCGAGATTGATCGGCTGGGAGGCGGAGCCGGAGGAGACTGCATAGACTCCGGGAATCATTCCCACCAGCAAGGTCCATTGATTGAGCTTGGAGGAGAGTAGGCTGCTCAGGGCAAGTGTGGCATTGCCGCGGAAGGCGAACATCAGGGCGACTATGAACTCCGGCGCCTCGGAGGCTATGGGGGCCAGCCATTGCACAAGCAAAAACTCGTTTACACCCAGCAGCTTGCCGCTGGCCACCAGATTTTCGCTGAACGGCTCAGCATTGAGCAATATGACAAGGGCCGAGAAGACAAATAAAAGGGTGGTTGCCCACAGTCTGGGTTTTCGGGGCAGGGCGGCCAGAACCTCCGCGGGCCCTTCGGGCTCCTCCTCGGCGCAGGGCCGGTGAATGATGATGCAGATGTACCAGATATATATGCCCAGAAAGACAGCGCCATCAATTAATGTAAGCGAGCCCTTGAGGGGAATGAGCAGGGCATAGAGGGTGGCCATGGCCAAAAATAATATGTCCGTGCGCTTGTCTTCCGGCAGCTCTATGCCATGGTGGTAGCGATGGGCGAAAATAATGGCGATGGCGGACCAGCCCACGCCTATGAGCAGCCTGTTGGCGCCGGTCATGTTGGCAATGGCGTAATGGGAGTAGGGACTGTCCGGCAATTGCCCGGCCATCCATGTGAAGTACATGTCAACGGCATATTCGGGCAGAACGGCGATAAAGGCCACCACAGCCACGGCCACAGCCTGGGGCATGTCATTCTGCGCCACCTCGCAGGCCCATGTCAGGAGAAAGGAGGCGCCAAGAATTGCGATGCCGCAGAGTGGTGCGACCAGAAGTGGGGAAATGTCAGGGTGAAAGATGCCAAGATAAATGCCAGGCAAAGTGATAAGTATGGCAAATATATATGGAAGATAAGGGCGCATGGATGTTGCTATTCCTTGGTATAACTGGTTAAACTGTGGCGCACAATAAACCGTGTTGACACCGGGGCATGGATATTGACATTTTTTTTAATGGCAGACAAGGGACAGGGCGGTGACGATGGCGGACTGCAAGGAAAATCTGGTGCTGCGAAAGGCCGTGGCTGCGGATCGTGGCGCCATTGAGGGTATTGCCGAGGTGGCCTATTCAAAATATCTGCCCAGGATGGATCGCAAGCCATATCCAATGCTGGATGACTATGGCGCGCACATCCGGGCCGGCCATGCCCATGTGCTGGTGGAAAATAACGGCGCGGGCGTGGTTGGCTATGTGATTCTCATGCCCGGGGACGATGGCGACCTGCTGCTGGAGGGGATAGCCGTGCGGCCCGAATGCGCAGGCAGGGGATATGGCCGCAGACTGTTGGAATTTGCCGAGCAGTATGCCAGAAAATATGGCAGCAGGCACATCAGGCTATATACAAATGAGGCCATGTTTGAAAACCTCGCCCTGTATCCCCATTTTGGCTACAGGGAGAGCCATCGGGCCCTGGATAATGGCTATCACCGCGTTTTTTATATAAAAGATGTGGATTGATAAAGCCGCCGGAGTGGGATTTCCGGCGGCTTTGCCTTCAGTCAATGGGCTTTAATTGCGAAATCTCCTGCTCCGAGAGATATTTTATTCTGGAGCCGCTGCCCTTGAGCAGGAAAAACAGCCTGGCTGTCTCCTCCAGCTCCTCGGCCTTGTTTACGGCCTTCTCGAGACTCGCGCCGGTTGTCACCAGGCCATGATTGGCCAGAAGCAGGCATCTGGCCTTAGGCGCATAGCTTGCTATGGCGTCGAACAGAGCCTGGCTGCCAGGCTTGTGGTAGGGCACAAGGGGCAATGGCGCTATCTGCATCACATAGTATGGTGTAAAGGGTTTGATCACATTGTCCGGATCAAGCCCCTCGCAGCATGCCAATGCCGTGGCATGGGTGCTGTGCAGATGCACAATGGCGCCGCAATCCGGCCTTGCCTTGTATATGTTGAGATGAAAAGCGCACTCGCTGGATGGGCGGTCGCCATCCAGCAGCTCGCCGGACAGGTTTACATGGGACAGCCTTTCCGCCCTGAGCCGACCCAGGGATGAGCGGGTGGGAGTGGCTATAAATGTTCCATCCTCAAGTCTGGCAGACATGTTGCCGCCATTGCCAGAGGTCAGACCCCGTTCAAAAAGGGATGCCCCAAGCCTGACCATTTCCTCTCGCACTTCCTTTTCTGTCACTGTCCGCCTCCGTATTCTGACATGTTTCCCCAAAACCGCGTGAACAGGCCCTCTTGTTCTGGCGCCAAATTTTTCTGCGGTTGCCATGTTGTCCTGAACTTTTAAATAAACCACCAGATCGCGAATGTTGCAAGTTGTTTGCGCAACAATATATTTTTTTTGATGCTATTGCATTTGTCGGATAATTCAAATATTTTATAACCAATTCCATTTTATTGCGGTTAACCGCCCATGGTTAATCTGTTGTGATGGCTCACAAATTTCGGAGACAGGATTATGTTTTTGGGTGTGATTGCGGATGATTTTTCCGGCGCTACGGATATTGCCGGCTTTCTGGTCAATAATGGCATGCCAACCGTGCTGTTGAATGGAGTGCCCAACATGCCCATTGACCCGGAAGTCCAGGCAGTGGTTGTCTCTCTGAAGTCCCGGGCCTGTCCGGCCGCGGAGGCTGTTGACCTATGTCTGGGAGCCCTTGGCTATCTGCAAAAACTGGGGTGTTCCCGGTTCTTTTTTAAATACTGCTCAACCTTTGACAGCACCGCAAAGGGCAATATCGGCCCTGTGACCGATGCGCTGCTAAATGCCCTGGGGGAGAAATTCACAGTCATCTGCCCGGCTTTGCCAGTTAATGGCCGCACAGTGTATGATGGCTATCTGTTTGTCAATGGTGTGCCCCTCAATGAATCCAGCATGCGCAATCATCCCTTAAATCCAATGCGCGATGCCAATCTCATGCGTCTCATGGATGCGCAGGCCAGTGGCAAAACCGGAGATGTGCCGCTCCCTGACATTTTGCAGGGGGCCACGGCCATAGCCGCCAGTCTGGCAATGTTGCGGGAAAAGGGTTTCTCCTACGCAGTGCTGGATGCGGTGGTGGATGCCAATCTGGATGCCATTGCCCTGGCCCTTGAGGACATGAAGCTGGTGACAGGTGGTTCCGGTCTCGGTGGAGCCATGGCCCGGTTGTATTCCCAAAAAATGGGTGGAGGCCGGAGCGCAACGGCCCCTGGCGCTCCTGTGGGCGGCAAGCCGGTGCTTCTTTCCGGCTCATGCTCCGAAATGACCAATAAACAGAATGCGGCATACCGCGCGGAAGCGCCATTTTACAGGGTGGACGTGGAAAAATGCCTGGCCGGCGCGGAAAAGTACGCCAGAGAGATTGCGGATCAGATAATCAATGCCCCCGCGCAAAAATTGCCGCCACTGGTTTCGGCCACAGTCCCGCCGGCCGAGCTTTCCGCCATCCAGGAAAAATTTGGCGTTGACGCATCCAGAGCCGCCATTGAAGCCTTTTTTGGCAATCTCGCGGTATTTCTGCGGGCTGCCGGATATGATCACTTTATTGTGGCCGGAGGCGAGACATCAAGCATAGTCTGTCAGGCTCTAAAGGTGGACGGTTTTTACATAGGTCCGGAAATCGCCCCGGGCGTGCCATGGATCCGCGCCATCAACGCTCCTTTGTCCTTTGCGCTGAAATCCGGAAATTTTGGCGATGAGCGTTTCTTCTTCCGGGCCCTGGATCTGATACCAGCAAAAAATCGGTAGTTCATATAAATATGTGAAGCCTGTTTCAGACAAACAAGGAGGACAGGGATGAAAGCGGCAGTGGTTACGGGCAAAGAGGAAGTCACCATCAAAGATGTTGATAAACCTGCCATTAAAGATGATGAGGTTCTGATTAAGGTCAGAACCGCCGGCGTATGCGGTTCGGATCTCCATCTCTTTCGTGGCACCCATGCCTTTCGCAAGCCCCCTGCGGTTCTTGGCCATGAGATTGCCGGAGACGTGGTGGAGATTGGCAAAAACGTGACAAAGGTCAAGGTGGGCGACAGGGTCACCGTGGAGCCACACATTGGCTGCGGCACATGCGAATTTTGCAAGCAGGGGCTTGTGAATATCTGCAACCACAAGGCTGCTCCCGGCACCCCCGCCTGGATTGGCACCTTTGTGGAATATTTCAATGCGCCTGAAAAAACGGTCTACAAACTTGCGGACAATGTCTCCTATGAGGAAGGCACCCTGGTGGAGCCCCTCGCGGTTGCCGTGCATGCCCTGGCAAGGGCCACAGTGTCCTCCCATGACTGTCTGGTGATTTTTGGCGTTGGCACCATTGGCCTGATGTCCCTTGTTGTGGCGAGAGAGCTTGGCTACAAGACGATAATCGCCACGGATATAGTGCCCTTCAACAGGGAGATGGCCATGAAATCCGGAGCCACAGTGGCCCTTGACCCACTTGTGGACGACGTGCGCGCCAAGGTCATGGAGCTCACTGGCGATCGTGGCGCCGATCTTGTGCTGGTTTGCGCCGGTGCGGACAACATTCTTACCCAGGCATCCGCCTGCACCAGAAAACGCGGCGAGATTGGCATAATCGCCATGATTACAAAGGAAATCCCCTTCTATTGCTATGACATGGTGTTCAAGGAACAGAGCATGTATGGCGCCATGACCTATGAAACCCGTGATTTTGTGAAAGCATGGGAAATGATCAACAATGGCCTGGATCTCAAGCCTTTCATCACCCAGAAGCTGCCACTGGCCCAAACCCAGGAGGCGCTGGATATATTGAGCCAGAAAAAGGAAAATGTCGTCAAGGTCATAGTTGAGGTTTCCTAGGTGGCGGGATCGCGGGGCGCTTCCGGTCCGCGATCCATGGCCGTGTCTCCCTGCCTGGCAGAGGCAAAATATGCCGGTCCGGCTTTCGCAACAAATTTAACCGTATATATACGGGGAGGATGTGCATAATGATTAATTTGTCCGGATTCGTATCCCGCGCGATGCTGTTTGGCGCAGCCATCATGATGAGCCTTGGCATGCTGGCCACCGCAAAGGCAGCCGACAAGCCTCTGGTGCTGAAACTTGGCCATATCCAGTCCGAAAACGACTTCTGGCACAAGGGCGCCCTCAAGTTCAAGGAGGAGCTGGAGAAACGCTCCAATGGCAACATCACCCTCAACATTTATCCCAACTCCACCCTTGGCGGCGATCGCGATCTGGTGGAGGGCATGCAGATGGGCACAGTGGATTTCGGACTCATCGCAGGTGTGCTGGGCAACTTTGAGGATACTATCTCCCTCCTGGAACTTCCATATCTTTTTGATTCCCAGGAAGAGTTCAACAAGATCATTCACGGCCCCATAGGCCAGGAAATTGCCGACAATGTGCGCAAAAAGTCTGGCGTGCGCATCCTCAACTGGTGGGATCGCGGGCCAAGGCAGACCACATCCAACAAGCCCATCAACAAGCTGGAGGACCTCAAGGGCCTGAAAATCCGTCTGCCGGAAATTCCCGCCATGGTCATCAGCTGGCGCGCCATGGGCGCAAATCCCACCCCCATGGCCTGGAGCGAGGTCTATACAGGCCTTGAGCAGAATGTGATTGAGGCGCAGGAAAATCCCATCCCCTTCATCTATGGCGGCCGCATTCACGAAGTCCAGAAGTATCTTGCCAATACCGACCACAAATACGAATATGTGACCATAGCCATGAGTGATTCCCGCTGGGACTCCCTCACTCCGGAGCAGCGCCAGATCATCATCGATGCCGCCGCTGCCGCAACTGCCTATGAAAACCAGCTTGTGCTGGACAAGACCAATGAGCTGCTGGAGACCATGAAGAAGGAAGGCCTGCAGGTGACAAATCCCGACAAGAAGGAACTTGCCAAGGCCGCCCGCAGCGTCCATGAGGAATACGCCAAGGGCGTTGACCTCGCTCTCTACAAGAGAATACAGAAAGAACTTGGCCGCTAAAAATCAGGGGCGTCCCGGTTTCATCCGGGGCGCCCCTAGAGGATGATTAATCGGAAAAGTTGACAAATTTTCAACCAGACGCGCTGGCGCACACGGGAAAAATGCCGTTTTTCCGCATGCTTTCGCGCGGGCGCCATGGGCGCCGGGCATTTTGAAAAAAATTTTTCAGGATGCTCCAACGTCTTGAACAAGCCGGTGATGGAGATGAGACGTGGAAAAACTGGACACATATCTGTATAATGCCGCGCGGGCTGTCTGCGGCCTTCTCATGGGTGGCATGCTGGTCATTATTTTCTCCCAGGTCGTGTCCCGCTATGTTTTTCAGCATTCCCTTACCTGGTCCGAGGAAATAGGCCGCTACATATTCGTGTGGATGACTTTTTTGGGCATGACTGTGGCATACCGCGCCGGCTCCCATGTGGCCCTGGATATGCTCTGCAATGCCTTGTCCGGCATTTCCCGCAAAACTCTCGCGGCTGCCAATGACATACTTGTCATTATTCTCTCTTCAGCCATCATGTACAGCGGCATAAAGCTGTTCTTTCTGGGCATGCGCCAAAAAAGCCCGGCCCTGAAAATACCCATGCAATGGGTTTACATAATCATTCCTGTAAGTGGCGCCCTGCTTTTGTTCTTCGCCCTGCGCCTGTTCTGGCTGCGCCACAGGGAAAACAGCGAGGGATAAGAGATGATCGGGAGCATTCTTTTTTGCGGTTTTTTTCTCTTTCTGGTAATGGGTTTGCCGGTCGGTTTTGGACTGGCTCTGTCCTCCCTTGCCGCAGTGGAATACAGCAACTATCCCATTACTGTTTTTTGCCAGCGCATGTTCACAGCTGTGGATTCCTTTCCGCTGATGGCCATTCCCCTCTTCATGCTGGCTGGCTCATTGATGAGTCATGGCGGCATAACCAGGCGCATCATTGATTTCGCCCTGAGTTTTGTCGGCGGCGTGCGCGGGAGCCTGGGGCATGTTGTGGCCATAAGCGGCGTGATAATGGGCGGCATTTCCGGTTCCGGAGTGGCGGATGCCGCAGCCCTTGGCTCCGTCATGATTCCCGAAATGAAAAAGAGGAAATACAATATCGGCTTTTCTGCCGCACTTGTGGCATGTTCCGGCAGCATTGGCCTGATTATCCCCCCCAGCATTGCCATAATCATCTATGGCGTAACCGCCCAGGCATCCATTGGCGATCTTTTTATGGCTGCTGTGGTGCCTGGCGTGCTCATTGGCGCCGGTTTTCTGTGCTATTCCTACTGGTATGCCGCAAAAAACAACTATCCCTGCGAGGGCAAGGTCTCGGGCCGGGAGAGATGGCGCCGCTTCAAGGAGGCAGTCTGGGCCCTCATGATGCCCGTCATCATAGTCGGCGGCATAAGGGGTGGCATCTTTACAGCCACAGAAGGTGGCGCCGTCATCGCTGTTTATGCGCTGCTGGTCGGCATGTTCGTGTACCGCGAGATAACCATTGCCAAACTGCCTGCAATCTTTATGGAAGCGGCCACCAGCACAGCCATAATTGCCATGATCATAGCCGCAACCTCTCTTTTTGGCTGGTTGCTGGCAAGCGAGCAGATCCCCCAGCATATCACAAACGGGCTGCTGGCCATTACAGACAACAAGTTTTTGCTTCTGCTTTTGATCAACCTGCTGCTACTGGTTTTTGGGATGTTTATCGATAGCGCCCCGGCCATTATGCTGCTTGCCCCCATTCTGGTGCCGGTAATTGTAAAGCTCGGCATGAGTCCCATACAGTTTGGCCTGGTGATGGTCATCAACCTCACCATAGGTCTGCTTACACCACCAGTTGGCACTGCCATGTATGTTGCCAGCAATATTTCCGGTGTGCCCATACTTAAGCTGAGCAGAAGCCTGATGCCCTTCTGGTGCATCATGTTTCTTGTGCTTGCCCTGGTTACATATTGGCCAGGTCTGACCATGTGGATAGTGTAAACGGGCCTGAACCCGGGCACATCTGCGCCAATTGAAAAACCAGGGCCAATGCAGACTTTGCAGGCCCTGGTTTTTTATGGTCTTTTGCCTTCATCTGGCCTCTAGACAAAAAAATTCCTTCCACCAGTTAAACAGAAGACTGAAGAACATTCCCACTTCCACCCCGGTTGTCAGCACAAGGGCAAGAGCCGTCATTATGCCCGGCTCCTGAATGCCTTTCTCTACAGCATTGAGATTGCGCAGACTGTAGCCTGATGCCTTGGACATGGCCGTCTGGGATACTTCTGCAGCCATGCGGGCCTGCAACAGCATGGGCCCGAACATGGATTTGCGGCCAGCCGCCAGACCGGGTTTTACATAATCCGGCAGGACTTTGGCCAAGGACGATACGCTGACCGGCAATCTTTCAAAATTGTCTGCCGCCAGACGGGCCATAAAATCGCCAGCATTGACATCAATGGCATCGATCATGCGAAATGCGAGGCCAACGCCTGGCTGCTGCCGCCCGCTTTCTATGCGCTGCAGATTTGCAAGATAATAATTCAAACGATGCACCACCTGCCACAATGACACAGATTTCACCTGGCGTTCCCTGCGAAAAAAAGGTCCAAATGGACATGCTGAATTTTCCATTAGACGAGCTTGCACGAAAAAAATATTTACTGCCATACGCAGATTGACAGACTTCATATTTTGCATAATTAATATCTCTTCAATCAGTTTTGCCTTCCTTTTCGCCTGTATTTTTTGATTTTGCTGGATGCCTTCGCTTTCAAATCGGTCTGCTTTCGCAGCGCAACCATAAACCCTGCTGGCAATGGGTAGGGGCAGCGTATGGCCTTGCCCCATTGGCGGAAAGAAAGCCAAACTGGCAGGGGAAGGCATGGAGACTGGTGCGGAAATAAAATTTAATACACGGGTGTTCATTCCATTATATGGAATGAACATATGTTACATTTTCGGTCTGTTGGGGATTCATTGGCTTTGCTTCTGCTAACTGCTGCTGAGAGGATGTGAGTATGCCTGCGAAAAGGGATATGGATTCTACCACGGGACGAAAATTGTTGAAGCTTTTTCAAAGACTTATGCTGGATGGCCATAGGCATTTCCAGAGCGATCTTGCGGATTGGCTGAACTGTTCCAGGCAAACCATATCCAGGCTGGCAGTGGAGATCGAAAATGTGGTTGGCAGCAACCTGCAGACAGGCATAGAAAAACATAAACGCTGGTATCAGATTTGTCCCAGCACCACCCATCACCAGCTTGGTTTGAACTTTGAGGAACTGCGCTATCTGCGTCTGTGCCGGGATCTTGGCGAAAATGTCCTGCCGCGGCAGGTATGCGGCAGAATAGATGAGAGTATTTTTCGTTTCTCCCTGCTCATGGCTGAAGCTACCGCTCTTGAAAAAGACAGGCTCAAGGAGCCGCAATTTGCCTTTTTCGCCAAGGGTCGCATCGATTACTCGCCATTTTCCCATATAATCGACATGCTGCTTGAGGCACAGGCAACATCACGCATCTGCCTTGTAAATTATAGGGCGGCTGGCAGCCAGGTGTGCAAGTTGCACCAGTTTGCCGTGGGCAGACTTGTGTGCATGAATAATGCCCTCTATGCCCTGGGAGCGGATGTGGATGAAGACTTTGTAAACATGCGTCATCCGGGGAGCCTGGCCATACACAGGATTAAATCGGTAGAGATTACAAGTCATCCGGTCAAATTCAAGCTGCCGGAGGCCGACCCCGGCACTTTTGGCCTGCCATGGCATGAGCCCCGTGATTTTCACATTCATTTTTCGGCTGGCAGAGCGGCAGACTATGTGCGCGAGCGTATCTGGGCGGATTCGCAAACTCTTGAGGAGCTGGCGGATGGCAGCCTGATTTTGCATATAACCACCAGGAGCGAACCGGAGCTTACAGCCTGGGTGCGAAGTTTTGGAGATGATGCCTGCCTGCTTGCGGATGTCGACAAGGAAAAGGCCTGAAAGAAAGATTAAATGGCTGTCAAAATATGTGAATATTAATTTGACAAAAGTAGAGCCTGGGCTTAAAAGATTGTCGTTGGGTCATTAGCTCAATTGGTAGAGCAGCTGACTCTTAATCAGTTGGTTCGGGGTTCGAGTCCCTGATGGCCCACCA
>CAJUMQ010000017.1 GCA_910587035.1 uncultured Desulfovibrio sp.
ATTTATTACTTTTATAAAAAAAGTTTTCGGATATATTGCTGGGGTTAAACTCTTTATCATACAAATAATTTTTTAAAAATTTCTTTTCTCTATTTATTTTTATATTATTAATCCAGATAGTTATCAATCTATCATGCCACTCTTCACAATAATTACTATATTTTATTTCAAAATTTATTTTTTCTAAAAAAGTAAATATATATTTAAATACTTTATTTATTGATTCAACATGCCTTTTATATTCTGTAAATTCAGATGTGCAATTTGAAGATGTCTTATTGTAAATGTAATAACTATAATGGCAGTTAGCAATTTTTTTAGCAAGACTATAGAATACACATGAAAATAAAACGTCTTCACACATAACAATTTTTTCTTTTATTTCATCAAGATACTTAATCGCATTAAGAATAAGTTTTCTTTTATAAACTTTATTCCAGACAACATGCCAGGAATAATCCAAACCTGCCTGTTCAAAAAATTTTTGCTGAACGTCATCTCCAGTTAGCACAAAGTCTGTTTGCCTGATGAATGAATTTGGCATATAATAATAGCCATCTTCATATTTAAGATTAAAATCACCTATTACAAAATCGCTGTCGGTTTCTTCAATTTTTTTAATTAAGATACGATACCAATCCACCGTGACATAATCATCGACATCCAGAAATGCGATATACTCTCCATGTGAATGTTGTATTCCAGTAATTCTTGATCTAAACAAACCTCTATTTACATCATGTTCAACATATATGATATTTTTTAAATTATTCCATTTTTTCATTGAACTTTTTACATCTTCAGTACTACCATCATTAACTATAATAATTTCAATGTTTTTATATGTATTTTCCAGAACTGATTTTATGGCAGCATCCAGATATTCAAGTCCATTATAGATACATATAATGACAGATAACAATTTATCGCTATAATCATTACTTACATTTTGCATTTTTTTCTCCAAGTTATTAAAATCATAATTAATAAAAGTCAATTTGAAATAGTTACTTCTTTACTATTAATATTTTGGATTTTTTGACATAGTTACTTCCTTTTGAGATTACGGAAAAATATGTTTAATTATATACTTAATAATAGCATATCTTTTTTCAATTCTGAACAATTGACATAAAGAACAAATATGCTTTTTATAGAAATAAAAAGCGTATTAATAAGTTATTTAATTTATAACTTTTTCTTTATGAGCTGGGACCGTAATTAAATGCGCATGTAGATAAATAAAAGAGGAGAAGCCTTTAAAGAAAGGCTTCTCCTCTTTTATTTCCACTCTAATGGAAAATGGGATATGAAGTAGGCTTGATTTTTTAGATGATGTAAGGCATGAGCCGTCAACTAATGACAGCGAATCTGATATTGTGTGTGTGTGTGTGTGTGTGTGTGTGCAATTAACATGCCGCGCACCCCTATTGCCTTTTTTTGTTTCTATATGATAAAATCAAAGCCATTGCAACAAATGAACTCGACATCATAACCATTTGAAATAACGTACTTATTATAACTTTTTTTGCAATATGGCGGCATTGTTGTTCTGTCCTGCCCCGGGTGCCCGGCTTTTCACTGGCATTGCACCTCGCACACAGGAGAGTCAGCGGCAATGGCGCGCCATGAGAAGACCCTCAAGAATACTCCAGGGATTGGGTGGACAGCCTGGGATATAGATGGAAGGTATAAAATTCAGTTCCGCCACCTCTGGCTTTTGAGTCAGACAGCCATCAACTCCTCCCATGCAGTCTTCTCCTGGCCTGAACAGGCCGCCGGAAATGGCGCATGTTCCCACTGCCACAAGCACACGTGGCTCTGGCACCGACTGCCAGGCCTCAAGAAGCGCCGGATACATCTGGCGTGTGATGGGCCCTGAGAGGACAATGGCATCCGCATGGCGGGGTGAGGCTGTGAATTCCACGCCAAAGCGGCCAAGATCATATACCAGCGTGCCCAGCACATTGCAGTCCGCTTCGCAGGCATTGCAGCCGCCTGCTGAAACCTGCCGCAGCTTGAAAGAACGTCCAAAAATACCGGATTTTTTCAGAATTGGAGTTGCCTGATCACCAGATTGCCCGGAAACATCCTCGGCTTCAGCCGGATTGACTAGAAGGTCTTCCCTTCCTTTCGCGGCAATATGGTAGTTATTGCCAAAGGCAATGGCATTCTGAGGACATGCGGCAGCACATGCGCCGCAAAATATGCATCTGCCCATATCCAGCGTCGGAGTCTGATCCGGAGCAAGGGGATCCCTGAGCAGTGCGCCAGCAGGGCAGACTGCAATACATTCGGAGCAGGCCCCGCAGTTCACCTTGCGCAATGCAGGCTTGCCCATGTATAGCGGGGAAAGCCTGGGCTGCTGAACGGGCCAGTTAAGGGTGCGATATTTTTGGCGCAAACGTTCCTTGGGCAAAAACACTTTTCTTCCTCACAGGTCATGCCCGCAATAGGACAGATTGAAACTCTTGTTGCAAAGAGGGAAATCGGAAATCTGGCCATTGCGCATTGCCATGGCCAGGCCAATCCAGTTGTGGAATGAGGGATCAACAAATTTACATGCCGCAAGATTGCCATCAGCTCCGGTAATGGATACATGGCAAACAACGCCGCGCCAGCTTTCCACCAGCCCCACTCCCACCATGTCTGGCTGAAGATCGATATTGGCTGGCCCTTTTTTATCCTCGCCAGGATTTTCGGCTAGCCATTGCAGATCCATTTTCACAAGATTCAGTGAATCTTCCAGCTCCTCAAAGCGCACATGGGCCCGGGCCAGAACATCGCCATCTCTGGCAATCCGGATGCGGCTTCCGTAACTGGGCAGATAGGACAGTGGAAACTGGAAGCGGGCATCCCATTCCACACCGCAGGCTCTGGCTGCAACGCCCACCAGGCCAAGCTCCAGTGCCTGCTGCCGGCTCAATGCCCCTGTGCCGGCCATCCTGTCGCGCACACTGGCGGAGGCAAACATGGCATTGCAGGACCCAATGGCATCACGCCCGCTGGCTGCCAGTCTGCCAAGCAGATCCTGGCATTCAGCTGGACCAGGATAATGGCTCACTCCTCCAGGGCAAATATATCCCCTGCCAAAACGGTTGCCGCACAGGCTGGCTGTGAGATTTAGAAAATCCCCTCTTATGCGTCCATTCCAGGAGGATGTTGGCAGAAATCCTGTATCCCCGGCTATGGCGCCAAGATCGCCGCAATGGCAGGCCAGTCGCTCCAGTTCCAGCCCTATGCGCCGCACCCTCTGAATAAGGGGCGGCAATTGCGTGATGCCGGCCATTTTTTCCCAGACTGTGCACTGGGCAGTGGCGTAGGCGACCGATGCATCTCCGGCGATGCACTCCACAAGTCTGAGGCGCTGCTGATTAATGCTGTCGAAAGCCGGCAGGCGCATAAGCATTTTTTCAATGCCCCTGTGCTGATAGCCAAGGGCAATTTCCAGATTGAGCACATTCTCGCCATAACATTGAAAACGAAAATGGCCTGGCTCAATAATGCCTGCATGAATGGGCCCCACTCCCACCTCATGGGTCTGCGCTCCCTGGATGCGGTAAAAACCATAATCTGCATCATGTGTTTTCCCTGGAGCGTCCGGGGTTATGCGCACAGCCTTGAGCCAGGGATGGTTTCTTGGCAGAATGCCATGATTTTCATGTATTTCGCGCTCAAAAAGCTGTGTTTGTGGGCACTCCCTGGCTGTCGATTCAAATTCCTTTAAGGGCTCAGATCTTAATGCGCATAAATCGTTTTCTCCGGCAAGAATTGCAAAAAGCTCCCCTGCCCCATCTGAAGCCGGGATGCAAAAATATGCCAGCACAAGTCTGCCGGACTTGATCATATCCACAAGCTCATTATGAAACGTATCTGCGGCAAGAGCTGGAATGTCCGCCAGAGATGGTGTTTGTTGCAGGCTGAATTGGAGATGGTTCATTACATTAGCCTCCCACCAGTCTGCCGGCCATTTGCAGATAATTCCACAGGGGCGCCGGTATCCAGATACCCAGGGTCAGCACCAGCAGGGCAAGCAGGGCAGGCGGAAGAACGCTCCAGACAGGCTCGCGCCTTTTGCGCAGGCTTGCCTGCATGTCCATGGGTCGCGGTCCCTGAACCATGCGCAGCACAGCCATGGAGAGGCCAACAAAAATAATGCCCAGGCAGGCAGGATAGACACATGCCGCTATCCAGTGGGAGCTGGCGAATATGCCCTTGAGAATGATCATTTCGCTGACAAAAATGCCAAAGGGTGGAGAACCGGCAACAGCCAGAAAACCGGCAAGCCACAGGGCGCCGGTGATGGGCATTGTCCAGCGCATTCCGCGCACATCATAGCTGGAGTATGTATGATAGCGGGCAAGAATATTGCCCGAGAGTAGAAAGAGCAGGCATTTTGCCAGAGAATGGCAGACGGAGTGCAACATGGCTCCCTGCACGGCAATTCCGCCTATACCTATGCCAAGCGCCAGAATGCCCATATGCTCAACACTGGAATAGGCAAGCATTCTTTTGTAATGTCCCTGCCCCACTATGAAAATGGCCGCGAAAACAAGGGAGATCAGACCAAAGAAAACCAGCAGTGAGCCACTGAAAGAGCCTATGCCAGCCGCCAGCAAAATCTGGTGGCCGCGCAATATGCCAAGCATCGCGCAGTTAAGCAGAGCTCCAGATAGAAGGGCGGAGACAAGGGATGGCGCCTCGCTGTGGGCATCGGGGAGCCAGTTGTGCAAGGGGGCCAGCCCCATTTTTGCGCCATAGCCCACCAGCAGAAAAATGAAGGCCGCTTTTAGCCAGGGCTGGGCTGCCTGACCGGCATGGGCCATGAACCAGCCAAGGGAGTCTATGTCATCGGCCAGCACCAGATTGCCGGCTCCATCATTGTCGCAGTAGGCCACGGAAAGAAGGATGTTGCCCAGCAGAGCCAGGGCAATGCCAACCGAGCAGATGATGAGATATTTCCATGTCGCCTCTAGAGATCTCTGATGCTGATGAAAATAGATCAACGGAGCGCTGGAGAGGGTGGTGGCCTCTATGCCCACCCACAGGGCACCCAGATGGGGAGTGGTGGTGACCAGACTCATTGCTGCCAGAAAAAAACACAGGCAGGCGGTGAAACGTCTTTCTGGCGCATTGGTAAAGGGACGGCCATCGTGGATGCAGGTTTTTTCCTCTGCCAGTTCCTCCTCGCGCAAATATCCTGTAGCGTAAAAGGAGGACGCCAGAAAGAGGACACTGGCCAGAATCAGAAAGAGGCTGCCCAGAGGATCAGGCGCCAGCAGGCCAAAAAAGGCCGCCGGCCTCCCCCCGGATGCGACATTGATGACCAGCCATGAGGAGATGGCCGTGTGGCAAATGCCCACACAGGGCAGTAGCATTCTGCAAAAAAGGCCATTGCCAACAGCAAGCATGATGGCGCCGGCGGCAAGTGGCAGAATTATCAGGGTTTCGAGCATGGATTTTAATCCCTGAGGCTGCGAAAGCGGGCTGTATCAATGGAATCGAATTTTTCGCCAATATGGCCAATGGCTATGCCCATTACAAAAACCGCCACAAATATGTCAAGAAGGAGGGCCAGTTCAAACCAGATGGCGCCAGCCGCCATAAGCGGGGTGCCCAGCAAAAATATCCCGTTTTCGGCAACAAGATAGCCTATTACCTGCGAGAGCGCCGTAGCGCGCCCCACAACAAGTATGAGGCCGCAAAAGAGCGTGGTGATGGCCGCCGGCAACAGCAGAACGGGAAAAATATCCGGCATCAGGGGCAGATTGTGTTCCAGCCAGAGAGAGAAAATCAGGCCAAGCATTCCCATCACCACCGCCACTCCCAGATTCAGATGATGTGTTTTTTCCCTTTTGCCGATATGTTTGTAGGTGCGCGCCAGCAGCAGAGGCAGGAGAATGCCCTTGATGCCCAGCACTGCGCCTGCCAGAAGCGCATGCTCCATGTCAAACAGCAGACTGCCCAGCAATATCCCCTGGAATGCCGTAAGGCGAATGAGCCAGGTTATTCCCGGGGCGGCCAGAAGCAGGAGATCATTGAGCAGCAACAGCAGAATAATATTTGAAAACAGCATCTGCACCGCCTTTGTCAGCTCACCTGGGTAAGAATCAGGGCCAGGGCGGCCAGGGCCGAGGCCATACCCAGAAGATGAGGCACACGTACCAGTCTGAGCCGCGCCATCAGGGATTCCACCAGCCCCACCAGCACGCCTATGACGGCAATCTGCCCCAGCCAAAGCAGAGTGGCTGGCAGAAAATCCATTGGCGGGATTGTCAGGGACGCCAGCAGGGAGGCGAAAAACCACAGTTTCAAGGACGCCCCGTATTGCATAAAAGCCAGATTGGGACCGGACTGATCGAGTATCATGACTTCATGAATCATTGTCAGTTCCAGATGTGTGGTGGGATCATCCACAGGGATGCGGCAGTTTTCTGCCAGCAGCAGAATGAAAAGGACAATGGGCGCAATAAAAAGGGGCGCCTTGCCATAATGCCAGGCCAGCACAAGCTGCCCTTTGAGCATTGAATTGAGGCTGAAGGCGCTCCCTGTGTCTGCAGTGCTGAAATGCCCCATGTCAATGCAGAAGCTGGAAAAAATGAGAAATGCCAGAAACAGCGCCGGCTCGGCCAGGGCTGAAAAGGCTGCCTCCCGGCTTGCGCCCATGCCCTCAAACGCCGAGCCAGTGGCCAGGGCGCCCAGCATCAGGGCAAATCTGCCCATTCCCAGCAGATAGGCCGCAAAAATAAAATCCCCGGCAAAACCCAGAGGAGAGGTCTGCCCACCCAGGGGCAAAAAGGCCAGGGCGAGAATTGAGCTCGCTGCCACAATGGCCGGAGCAAGCACAAAAGGCCAACCCTGGCAAAGAATTTCACCCTTGCGCATGAGTCGCCACAGATCAAAGTAGCCCTGTAATAGTGGCTTGCCATGTCTGCCGGCAAAAATGGCCTTGACGCGGCTGATTATGCCTGGCAGCAGCGGAGCCAGAACAATACTGAACAAAAACTGTATCAGCCAGAAATATTCCTTCATTATTTCAGCCCCCACACGAGCAGCCCCACCACTGTGACAAGAATGTATACTATATAAAGATGTATCTTGCCATGCTGGATGATTTTACAGGCATTGCATACCTTCTCAATGCCTTCAAAGAGAGGGGTGAAAACATGATTGCGAATCCGGTCAGGTGCCGATAGCCCCAGGCTGGCCAGGCCTGGGAAAATGCCCCGCACTGGTTCGCCACGCAGCGTCAGGCCCATGACTGGCCCGAATATCCTCGCCAGTGGCTCCGAAAACGAGCCCTCGGAATACTGGATGCGGGCAGAGCTTGCCTGATAGCCGCACCCCCACGTCTCGCGGTTGAGCACAATGCGCCACCTCAGGCAGGCTTTGCGAAGCAGCCATACGACGACGACCAGCCCAGTCAGGCCAATGCCACCAATGGAGATATAAATAAATGCCGGCTCAATGGCTGCTGCGCTGGTGAGGCATTCTCCAAGCAGCTGGCCTGGCAGTGGCGCCGCCTGCATTGCCGTGGCGGCCGCCATGTGAAAGAACTGCGGAGCCAGCAGCCCACCCGCAATGCATGCCGCCGCTGGCAATAATAGAGGCCATACGCCATTGAATGGCGGACAGTGCGCATTTTGGGCAAAGCCGCTCCGCGGTTTTCCCAGAAATGCCATGCCATAAGCCTTGACATACAGAGCGCAGGCCAGACCGCTGACCAGCGCCAGCAAGCCAAGGGAAAGTAGCAGCCCTAGCTGTTTCTCAACACCTGTGGCTGATGCGCCATTTGCCAAAGCCATAAACAGGGCAAACTCGCCGGTGAAGCCGCTCAGGGGAGGCAGGCAGGCTATGGCAGCAGCTCCAATGGCAAAAAGAATGCCTGTCAGGGGCATGCGCGCCTGGAGCCCCCCCAGCAGCTCAAGGCGCAATGTGCCCGCGGAATGGAGCACTTCGCCAGCGCACAAAAACAGCAACCCCTTGAAGCCTGCATGATTTAGCATATGCAAAAGGGCTCCGGCAAAACCCAGCAGCGCAATCCAGGCATCCCCGCTGCTTATGCCAATCAGTCCACAGCCTAGTCCAATGAACATGAGGCCCATATTCTCGACACTGGAATATGCCAGCAGCCTCTTGAGATTTCCCTGCCCCAGAGCTTTGATAATGCCTATCAGAGCTGTACAAAGACCAATGACAAGCACCAGCCAGCCCCACCACCCGGGTATGAGGCCAAGGATTCCCGGCGCCGTGCCGGCAGGACCGGCAAGAAGCCCGGTGGACCGGATAACTCCATAAAGTCCCATGTTTATCATGGCGCCGGACAGTAGCGCCGAAACATGGCTCGGGGCAGCCGGGTGGGCATCCGGCAGCCAGACATGCATGGGAAACAGACCGGCTTTGGCGCCAAAACCGACAAGAGCCAGAATGAACAGCAAAGAGCATGTACGGGGAGAAACATCCTTTAATGCATTGGCTGTGATGGCAGGGTCAAGACCGGTCTGACCTGTAAGCTGCCAGAGGCCTATGAAAAAAGCCATCAGAAAAATGGCGCCCAGATGGGCGGCTGTGAGATAAACCCAGGCCGCGTCCCTGACCTTGCTATCGCGATCATTAAAATCAATGAGGAAAAATGGCGCCAGGGACATTATCTCCCATGCCAGCAGAAACAGCACTCCATCCGCAGCGCAGGCCACAAGAGCCATGCCAAGAAGCAGAAGATTGTAAAAGAACCAGTGGGCTGCCAGATTGTGCTCCCGCGCATTCTCATGTTTCAAGGCTGCCGCGCCAGACAGGGCGCAGACTAGGCCAAGGCCATATATTGGCAGCAAAAAGAGCCTGCTTAATGGGTCAATGGCCAAAGTCAGGCTCCCAAATGGCAAACCCCACGCAAAATGCGCATGCTCCGCCTTTATGGAAAAATCCCAGGGCCCGCAGACCGCTCCTGCAAAACCGACAAGACAGGCAATGGCTGCCAGACCTGCGCCGCAGATATTTGCCATGCGATATCGGCTTTTTTTGGGTGCAAGCAGGGAATCCGCAATCGCCCAAACCCCCAGAACAGGAATTGCCGCAAGCATAATGCTAATGCTGGCAATGTATATCTCCATAATATTGGCCGCCCTTCTCCGCAAAAATAGCCGGAGTTGATGTCTCTCTCCCACTGCCTTACATGTATCAATTCGGTTTGCTCTTTACACATAAAAGGACTTTCTTGCAATGGCGCTCCGGATGGATTCCATCGCAAGATACGGGAAAAGCATGACACCAAGACACCGGCCGAATGCAAAATCGAATGCTTGAATAAAAGCGTGTAATATACTAGTCTTCACTCTCGCGGAGGAATGGCAGAGCGGTTGATCGCGGCGGTCTTGAAAACCGTTGATGCTTTACGGCATCCGGGGGTTCAAATCCCTCTTCCTCCGCCAGGAAACAATCCCGAAAAGCCTTGAAAATCAAGGACTTGCGGGCGAGATAACGCAAAACAGGCCGGATTGAAACGATTTTCATCCGGCCTGTTTTTTTATTTTTTGGATTAAATCATGCAATAGTGGAAGTAATTTGGAAGTAATTTTTTGCATCCACAAGCGAAATCAGGATATCCTAACGCACCGGGACTGCCGAATTCCGTTGTCCGGCATTTTTGCGGTTTTTGCTGCCTACCGGTCGTCCGCGTTTTTTGGGAGCGGCGGATATTCCTTCCGCCGGTACGCCAGTTGACCGCGCATGGTTTTTCGACGCCAGCCAAAACGCGAGGTCGGTCAACAATACGATTTTTCTTTGCTTTTTTGACTCACGAAATCCCACGGCAAATGACGAAGGCCACTCGCGCTCATTTCGCATGCGGCTGGCGGAAGCTGGAGAGATATTGAGGATTCTGGCTACTTCGCAATCCGGAATCGCCTCAACGTCAGGATAACGTTTTTCCAAACACGAAAGTATTTCTTTGTAACGGAAGATAAATTGGGGATCTTGGAATTCGTCAGGCATGGACGTGGATACCTCCGCTCAAGCTGATTCATATCAAGATCCCATGACGTTACGCATCCGCAAAACGTCAGGCGGAAGAGTCTACAGGAATCAGCTTAAGGCATCCAGTCCAGACCGGGTTGATTAAATCCGGCGAACAGTGTTTCGGCATTCATGTGCGCAAGGATTACGTGGCATCAACTTGGTTGATGTTCGCCCCAAAATTAATTTGTCGCTTTCTTTCTTTTTGCGAATGCTGCCAGTCCTCCAAGCAGACAGGTACGTTCCCACCCCGTAAAAATCAACTCAAATCGGCGGGATTAATCCTACTCGCTAACGCTCGTCGCACATAATATGGTCCAACAGGCTAACCGAAATGGACAACCATCCACAGAGCCGTTTTACTTAGCATAATTTGCTGCCATGAGAAAATCAAGAATTTTATGGAAAAATATCTACACTCTGCTTACCGAACAGAAAATCAATCCGAATTCGCCGCGCTCAACCGGAAAACTCGCGAAAATCCTTGACTGGCTGCGCGTGTATGTGAGCCGGGATACCCTTGACGCAAGAATGAAGGACATAAAAAAAGCGGGCAAATCGCCCGCTCTCGGATGAAAACCAAAAAAATTAGTTCACCTTGATGAGGTAGCGCACGGCCTTGTTCACTGGACGTGTTTCTTTCTGTTGTTATTTGGAATCTATCTTGAATTTAAATTCGGTGCTGTCAGTTACGCCGGTCGGTCCCAACGCAACAGCCTTGGCTGGCAAGGAAAATCCAAATCCAGATCCTTTCACTGGATAAAAAAGATGAGTCTGGCTCTGCTCAAAAAAGTAGTTGATCCTTCATGATGCAGAATATCTCCAAACCCGAGACCATTCAGTGTAATTGAATAATTGTAGTCCGGCGAAATATATATTCCATCCTTTTGTTCAGCATTGAGCTCGCCACTGTTCCCGCCATGCCCGCGCAGGAAGTACCCCCGGTAATTGGGTGCGGTGCATATCCCCAGCCTCTTGCAGACTTGCGTCCCGCTCAGGGACTGCCCGTCGCATTCGCGCCAGTTGGTGGAAGCCGCAGGCATCCCGGCGTTGCTCCAGACAATGATGCTGCCAAGCGGCACTCCGCTGTTCGGCTGACCAACCGTCTTTGACATCACGCTGTCATCAGCCAGCCATGTGGAATCGTGCAACCCGGACGGCGCTCCCGCCGCCATCGCGTTCCCCGCCGCCAGAAACAGCGCCAAAACCATCAGTGAAAACTTTTTCATCTTTCCTTCCCCTTGCCGGAACCACCGGCATTTTTTGATTTTTCCTCAACCTGTCGGAATGACAGGATTTCTGTATTTTTGAAGTTACCGTTACCTTAAGGGGAATTCAAGGCTGCGTGGGGGCATACCTTTAAAAAAATTTGGGATGCCTGTGAAAAAGTTAAAAGCAGGCATCCCGGGTTTTGGAGATGGTTACAATATTATAGCCTCGACAAAGTTTTGCCAAGGGCAAATTCTTTTGCGCGCTACGTTGTCGGGAAAATTGGCCGGGGGCGACACTGGCGGCGGCTACGCCGCCGCATCATCTTAATATTTGATCCGGCTTCGCCGGTTTTTGCCCATTTGCGCCACCCATCCCAAAACAAACATGTTTGGCAACATTCGGGGCACATTCAAGGCGTTCCGCCACAAGAACGATTAAAAATGGGAAAAGGACCGCGCCCCGCGCCGCCGCCCCGCCGCGCTCGGTACGACACGGACAGCAAAGCGCCGCCGGAAGATCCCCGGCGGCGCGCACGGTTTATCCCTGTATACACAGGGGGATTAAGGGCGTGGGGCTCACGGCGAAAGACGTCGTCGGTTTATCCCTGCATACGCAGGGGGGTTGCAAGAACTTCTCGCGCGTTATCAAATCCGGTGTGGTTTATCCCTGCATACGCAGGGAGTTTACTTATATGTATCTAACTGTATTTATTGAATTTGTCAAGTTTAAAAATTTTGATCACGCTTGATTTCCCCTCGGGTCAAGCTCAATTCCGGGTTTTCAGCAATATATTCCGCGATCCTGTTTTCCGCCCGCGAATTCGCGGAAACAATTTTCACAAAAAACGCCTCACGCCCTGGCTTGTTGTTTGCATATCCAGCCAGACGGAACGGATGCCGCTGACCTGCGACATTCGTATCGCCAAATTCTCTGTTTATATCATTAAAAAAATTTATGGCATCCACATCCGCCTTGTCAGGTTTGCCGAAAATATTCCTGTAGCCGTCTAATTCCATACCCACCCCTGAATCCACAAGGAAAATATTTAGCTCAATGCTGGCACAGGGCTTTCAGATGGCGCTCGATCATTGCTTGTACTGGGTGTATAATTTTTAACTTTCGGCTTCTGCTGTAACTTAATATAAAGCACCGTGTCATAATTACGCCACCCAAAACGTGCTGTTCCTATTCTTGGAGCCCATTTGAGTGTGCGGTTTAGCAACCCGGACCTTTGGTACAGGATTTGATACCGCGCAAGAAGTTCCTGCAAAAATTTCAGGTTTTCCGGAGATTTCGCAATAGCCCTTTCCAGATACATTATCGTTCCCGCAAACGCACAAATAACCTCATGTTCCCGAACACCAACGATTTTCGTAACATAACCATCGCGAAGGGCTCTCAACTTATTGTATTCAGCCACAAATTTGCGATTAATCTCTACCGCCGCCCGCTTCCAACCTTTGCCCGCATCCTTGGGACCGTGCGCAAAAATCTCGGTAACCCTCTTAAATTCACCCCAGAAAAACGGCTCGAACATTGGCTCAAATGTTGCCTGTTCGCCAGCAAGCAATGATTTGACTGACTCCAAGAATTTCACCTTATCAATATAATAAGCCTGCCTCGAATGCGTCTCATCCGCCGCAATTCGCCTCGCGTTCGCAAGTGGTTGTTCAAGCTTGCCCAAATACAATTCCAAAAATTGATCCGCCCTCACCACCGGAGGCGTTTTTTGCTTTTTTTCGGAGCTGGCTGCGGCATTGGCTTCCGCTCTTTTGGCTTCGCGGCTTTTTCTTTTTTTGCCTTGTCGGGAACTTTCCGCGCTTCCGGCTCCGGCTTTGCCGACCTCAACGATGGCATCGCATCCGGAAGCTTCCTGCGCCGAACAACATCACCAGAAAAATCCACCATCACTCTTGCCATACCAGCCTCCTACATTCGCGGTGCATCACTTTGGTCAATTTCTGATTCGCTGCCACGCTGATTGTGAGTTTGTTGCTCAACAGGCTTTTCCACAGCTTGCGTCCGTTTCATTCCCATATACCAAATCTTAATATCGCGAAGCGCATTTCGTTGTCGGAGATCGGCCTCACGATCATCAAAAACGCTTCTCTGGACTTTTGGCTTGCCGCGCCGATTGCGCCAGCGACATTCCATATCGACGTTTTCAGGCGACATTGACGCGACGATTTCCCGATCCTTTAAATCCTCTGCTCCCGACCTGCCTCTTGAAACTGTTCCAGGCTTCGGTCTGCGCTTGTCCGCAAAAAACGAGTACACCTCATCCGGATTCGCGCCAGCCACAAATAAATTTTTCGCAACCGCTTTCTTCATCTCAACCGGCTTAATTTCTTCCTCGGAAAAATAAATACTCTCCTCGAGCCGCTGTCCCAATGTCCGAATCCAGGGGGGCACAAAAACTCGTTTCAATCGCTTTGCAAAAATTTTTATCCGCTCACGTTGGACATCTTTCCGGAACCGATCGAGCAGGGTTCGGTAATCAACATCAACGGGTCTCGAGGAAATCTCCGGGGAATTCTCATTCTTCCAATGGATCCGAAAATCCTCGATCAACGCCTCGAACTCGACCGCTTTCCGCGTTGAAAAATTTTCGACATGCGCTTTCGGGATTTTTATGAAACCATCTTTCGGAACAAAAAATTTGGGAAGAAACGCCCCGCGAACATTTTTCACATTATGGTTTTTCTGTTGCAGAAATTTTAAAAAGTCATCGTAAAATTTTGGCTCGGAATATTTTTTGTCGATGATCCAATATCCGCATTTTTTGCCATCATTCTCGACAACACAGTTCGCCGGACACCGTTTTAAAAAATCAGAACCGCACTCCTCGA
The DNA here is from genome assembly GCA_910587035.1 of uncultured Desulfovibrio sp. Taxonomy (GTDB): domain Bacteria; phylum Desulfobacterota; class Desulfovibrionia; order Desulfovibrionales; family Desulfovibrionaceae; genus Desulfovibrio. The sequence continues at coordinate 14,073 of CAJUMQ010000017.1, forward strand.
TCATGAATCCGATGCGACCGTCAGCCAATTTTATGGAGCAATATATGTCTTCAATATTCTTGCACCACTCCACAAGTTCGGGAACCGCATTCACGATTTTCGGCAGCGTCATTCCGCGTTTTCCCAAATACGGGAAGTCGATATTCTTCGCCTGAACACCTTTAAAAAACCTCGCGACCTCGCGCCCGGCGGCATGATGAAAATTGCTCTTTTCAAATTTTTTAAAGTCATCACCGGACTCTCTCGCGATCATTTTTGCCTGCGCGACAGCATCATCAAAATCATCTGACATGATCTTTTTAATCACGTCCGGAAAATATTCCGCGAGCCTGATGATCGCTTTCGCGTACGGCAATCTTGCTTCGATCATCGCGACATCGATCGCGTTTCTGACCTTCTTTTTTCCAGATGGATAAAGTTCGATTCCTGACTCTTTAAAAACCTTTCGGATATCTTCAACAGGAATTTTTCGGAGCGCGTCAACCTCAACCTTCGACAGAAAAATGTCCTCTTCAGATTTTTTCGTGACCTCTGTCTCGGGCATTTTCTCACGCGCGACATTCACCTCATCGTGAATCTTTTCGATAAAATCGATGTAGTCATCGGCGCGTCTTATCGCCTCTATCGCGCCCGGCTGATCGCTTTTCGCAATCGCCTCCTCACGATACTCAGCCAAAACTTTCAACGCTTCATCATTCGCATGACGCCACGAATCTTTCTTCGCCCCGATATGTCCGTTCAACCTGTCCCACGTCATCGCGGGGAAAATCCGGTACGCCGGAACCCAGTTCTCGCCATCAAGACTGAACACGATGCCGTACTTTTTCACGCCCTTTTTCTCGTGTTCGCGTCTGTCCATCTGGACTCCATGTCTCGCCAATTCCAGATGAATCTGACCCCATTTCATCTTCGGAAGACGATCCTTAAATCCGGCATACGCCTCCGCGATCCGGTCATGAAGAAGCCGGAGATCGGATTTCAAACCCGAATAATGTTCGAACTTTTCCGCGCCGCTTCCAGGAGAATATGCTTTTTCAGAAATGTCCTCCGGCAACGTCTCAATGACTTTCGGCTCATAACGGACGGAAATTTTTCCGGTCAGTTCATCCTGTTCCTCGATCATTATTGGCGGCGCTTTCTTGTCGATCTTGAATCTCTTTTTGGAATTCTCGGGACGATCCCATTTCATCTTGTCACCGACAATGGCGCAGGATCGACCGCTCTTAATGAAATCTCCCCTGCGGTCATTCACCTTGCCCTTCAATGAATCATACCGGGAAAAAACGATATGAGCATGCCGATGTTCCGTATCATCGTGAATGGCAATGTTGATCTTGTGCCGATCCTCGCCGCCATAACCCATCCCCTCAAGCCAAAGCTGCGCGCCTTTAAAAATATCCTCCACTGGTGGAATGTCGCCCTCGAACGACATGACCCAATGCTCGACCCCCTGAACCCCCGTCATGCGTCTTGAAAGCGAAAGCTCGGCATCCATCTCCAGCGCCATCTCATCTGGCGACATGACAGGCTTTGAAAAATTCAGGGACAGGCTCGCGATACATTTCTCGCCATGCGCATTTTTGTCCGGATTAAATTTTTGGTTTTCCTTCACTTCAGGCGAATTTGTGTAGCGCAATATGCCACTGGCGTATTGAAGCTGGGAGCTGTCGCCAAGCCCGTTATCAATGCGAGTAACAATAAAAGTTGTACTCATGATTCATCTTCCAGATGTTCAGAATTGATGCGGCGTGTGTTAAACTGCTTCAATCTTGCCAGCGCGATGCCACAAATCGCATTGCCGCATGCCGCAAGCTTCCGCCAGTCTCCAATCTTATCGCTATAGGCAATATGTTTTATGTAACCGCCAGTTCGTGACAAAAGAGCGTAAACCTTTTTTTCAATCGAACTCGGCAAACTTATCCCCGCAACCAGACCCCGCAAAACCGTCGACATGGAAAGATCGGCTTCGGTGGAAAGACGGACAAGCTTTTCTCTCTGATCTTTCGGACGGAATGTCATGGGCGAACCTTTTGAAGTTTTTATCTCAGACATGACAGAAAAATTTTTGGGCGTCTCCGCCGCAACGGGCAACTTTTGAGTCCCTTCCAGCACCTCGACCGCAAGGACCAGCACATTCCCCAACTCCCCGGCAAGCGATTGTTTCTGAATCCTCAAACCCATCTCGGCAAAGTAATCATACGCCTGATGAAAAACCCCGTTGTCCGGCTCGGGCGCGGCGGCAATCAAATCCCGGAGAACAACAGCTTTCGCAACACCTGATTCGGCGGCAAGCTGTTTCAGTCTCCCAGACACAACTCCGGGATAAAACTTCATATGTCCGCCAAAATTTTCCTCCGTAGTCGCCATGATTCTCCCCACATTATCGCGGAGGTAAATTCCCTAAAAATCGAATTCAGGCTCTGACACGAAATGAATCTTCCCGTCGTTCGATCTGACTTTGTGCCACCCCGGTCCGAGCTGCTGAAGTCCAATAAGCTCATGCTTCGTAAGCTCACTGTCTGGAACGCGCTCTCCCAAAAACGGCAAAGGCGGGGAAAGAACAATTCTCGTCTCATTGCCATTTTCATCCGGCACGGAAAACTCCATTTCAAAACCCAATGCGGGGAACCCCCTTAATCTTTTTAAAAGCTCAGGAATTATTACCCCGCTTATTCGATGGAAAACAGCAGCCGCCTTGTCCGAGCCCGTCGAATTAACAAGTTTTTCCAGCGCAGCTATTTTGGTAAAGCTTCCCGCCAAGAAACACTCCCCGGCAATATCAAGCAACCACTCTCCAGCCGCATGGAAGCTGGCATCATCATGAATACCGTCCGCAATCTTTTCCCATTTCGCCGCAAGCTCCTCCACTGAAATATTCTTTCCGGCATATAACGACCGTTCCGCTCTCCGTTTTTTCACCCGTATTCTTTTCTTGCTGCCCATACGCCCCTCACTTCGGCATATAATGCGTGATTATCGCCGGACCCTGAGTCACTGAAACCATTCCGCAATTGTCCATCCGGATGATATTTTCCTCTCCGATTTGGGATTCAGTCGCTCCGTACGGTAGGCTCGCCGCCTGCACAAAAGCCCTCTCACCCATGAAGTCAAAAACGTCTTGCCGCCTGATAATCTCCATCTTCCGGTTGCCAGGGCGAACATTCAATTTCCCATAACCCACTGACGCGAAGTTGCTCTCACCCCCGCCATTCGCAAGCAACGCCGCCTTTATTCTTTCAAGCTCCCTGTTCAGCAGCTTGGCGGCATAAGCCAGACGACAATACGATTCCTGCAAACTCGCCAGACTCCACGACGTCGGATTGCTACGGTAATACAGATCAACCGTCAAAGCCTCGAGCACGGGCTTGCCTTCTTTAGCCTGAAAAACTTTGGCATCAACATTAATTGGCATGTTTCTCCTCACAATCACATAAACGCATTTGCCTTTTGGCGGCGGACGCCGCCTGCATTTTCAACGCAGGGACCCGCTTGCGGGAAAGCGTTGTGCCTTTTGAAGCCTCGCAGAGCAAGCCGTCCATTGCGGAGCAATGGACCTAGCTTGCAATACCCCCTCTACATAGGAATACCCCAAAATATCCAGTGTTTCCGCCATCTTTTCCACGCGAACCGCCGTAGCTCAAATTTAAGTCAAAAAACTATCCAAAAACTATCAGAAAAATATCAATTAAATATCACTATTTTTGGCTATTTTTGGTTTTTCACGCATAACATATTGAAATAACAGAAAAAAGTCTTTGCAAAATCACCATATATTAAGACCCCCGCCAACGTCTCCGCGCATGGGGGATTTAAGTATATTTATAAAAATATCCATTATGAAAATTTTGCATACTAATTACCATATACATATTAATTATAATATGTAAATTTATAAGAAAGTCAATAAAAAATATAATAATAGATTTTTAAGATAAATTGCTAAAAAATGAAAATAGATATTTAGATTCATAAATTCTATTAATAATATAAATATACAAAATTTCGATAGTCATATTAAATAAACTATTTCAAGTAAAATTACAAAAATATTACAAAAATCTGTTCTTGACACACAGAGATTGAAACCATATTTTAAAGATTGAATAAAATCACTGGAATCTCAATTATTTGTTCCTTGCGCACGGAGAAAACGCATCATGGCGAGACAGGAAAAAAAATCTGGTAAAAAAAATGAATTTAATGTGAAAGAAGGGTTGGCACTACTGAAAAACATGCCGAAAGAGGCGGACGCGCCCGCTCCGCGCCGCCGCAATTCCAGCATCCGCCAACTGGTGTTCCAAGGCTATCAGGATATCAAGCAGCTGATGGCGCAGGGATATACCCGCCGTCAGATATGCGTGTACCTGCGGCAAAAACTGAACGTCGATTTCTCCGATACCACATTCTACAACTATATGGCGGAAGCCGCGAAGGAGTTCGGCGACGCCGGGGGCAAAAACGGCACTCCCGACACTCAGGACAAGGAAAATTGCGATTCCAGCATTCCAGACAGGAAAAACAGCAATCCCGGCACGCCAGACAAGGGCGAGCCCTGCAATTCCGGCAATCCGCCCGCTGACAACACCGCCGGGGAAGATGATGCCATCAAGGATAACAGGAACGCGGCGGAAGAGATAAAGCGCCGGATGGCGGCTGAAAGCCAGAGCGGGACACCCGGCGCGACGCCGATGTCGGCATACACCAAGATGAAGAAAACAACCGAACGAAAGGGGGAGTGATGATTACAAGAACAAAACCGGTGGTTGTGGTCGAGGCCCAGAAAGGGGGCATCGGTAAGTCAACTTTAGCCAGAATCGCGCTGGGCTGGCATATCAGGGAAAACGAAAACCCGATCCTCCTGGACACAGACCCCAAAAACCCGGATGTGGCAGTCATCTATGCCGAGGATATCAATAATGTTGCCGAAACCCACAAAGGACGAGGTTGTGATATCCATCTTATTAATATGGTGGAAGGCGATAAGGATGACCGTTCGATGGCTCGAGCTACTTTTACAGATATTATCGCCGAGAATCCGGACAGACCAATCATCGTCAACACTCCCGCAAGGAATTCCGCCGTTGCAGACCTCGGCAGGCTCTACGAACAAATTGACCCTGAGCAGTTAATAACTCTTTTTCTTGTTGACGATGATGAACAGGCTGCCGTTTTGCTCGATGTCTTTCTGAACGAGATGCCCTATGGCAAAATCTGCATCGTCAAAAATGAAAAATTCGGTAAGATATCGGATTACGAAAATTTTTTCGGGAAAACTCAAATCGGCAAAATTTTTGCGGAAAGCCACGCTGTTGCCTCTCTGAAGGAAATCCACAAAGACATCATGAACAAAGTTAAGAATGACTTTGTGGGCTTCAATGAAATTGCTGACACTTTGACCTTCGGACAAAAATTGATGCTCAATTATGACGAAGGATTTAAGGCGTATAACGCCGCTATCGCAAACGCCAAACCGGTCGCGGACATAATTGCGCGGAGGAATTCCACCGAGTAGCGGGAAAATGCTGTTGAACACATTCCTGTGTATTTAGGGACAAACATGGTAAAATCTGGATAACGCATGCATTCCGAGTCAAAAACAAACGCAGGCTTGAAACAGTATAGGGATCTTGTCCTTTCGCGCCTGAACCGTAAACCTACGCAAGCTGAGATGGCGGTCGTGCGGGACGCCCTGCGCATCGGCGCGGACGGGGAAGAGGTGGGCGCGTTCATAGGTTATTTGGAGTTCCAAATCACGTCCATGCACGAGATGCTGGATCAGCTTCCTGACAGGATAAAAAACGGGCAAATTGAAATCCTGAAGGTATGGCGGGCGGACGACAAATCCTGTTTTACCGAAATGGGCAAAAGCTTTGCCGATCAGTTCGGCGAGGAATTCAGGCGGAATATCGAAAAAAACATGCCGGACTTCAGCAAGGATTTCATCTCGATCAAAAACCGGATAAGCGAGAACAGGGCTGAAGTCCGACGGCAATCCAAAATAGCTATCGGCATAGCGGCTGGAGCGGGGCTTGCCGCCATCATCACCCTCATTTTGGCGCTGTGGCTAGGAAGCGCCAGGTATGATGCGGGATACAACGCCGGGGAAAAGGCAGGCTATGAAAAGGCGCAGCCGGAAGACGAACGGTGAAATATCTATACATATTCCGCGATACCCTATCTTTACAGGACGGCTTTAAAGCCATATTCTCAAATCTCTTTGGACATAATCCTATGCATCCAAAAGCCGCCAGAAAAATCTTACAGCGGAACAAATTCAAGAAGTGCAGGATGTATTTATCCCGAAAAACATGGAGGCTGGCATGCTCACCGCTGAAGAAAAGTTGAATACCACAATTGACGAAATGGAGGGAGGAACTGGAAGACACCTGACTCAAGAAGAAAAGATATTGATACGTGATGGAAAACCCAACAATGCCGAAAATCGTTCCCCATACAATCTTGAGAAAATGCTCGAAATCGGGGATGATATCATGAACAGATATCCAATACAGATGTTTGCTGACAAACATGTCTGAAACCAATTCAAATCCCGATCTTTTGCCAAACTATTTCTTGACGCAATTTTTTGCGCAGGTGAAAAACAGGCTTAAGAAAGAACAGCCGGCGATCAGATTTACATGGTCGAATATGGTTCTTGAAGAAATTAATCCCAATGTCGAAAGGACGTTATCCAAAAAATTCGCCAATTGCGACAATGGCTACAAGGCAACCAAGCTTGCCGCCGCTTATTGCTTCTGGATTGCCAAGCTTAAACCCGGATTTGGCACTGACGCCGCGCCCCTTTATGTGAATGAATATCTGGGATACAAAGTCGCCATGACAATTATGGAAGACAGGCTGAGCCTAAAAATGGTTCCATCACAGGACGCAGTAATGGATTTATGTGATGTACTCCGTTATCACACTACCTCTCCGTCAATTCTGACGGAATTGTTTACTGCATGGGAAAATGAAAGTAGACTTTCACAAAATATTGTCTTACTGGAAAATCAGCTTAAAAACAAACATTGATATCATTTACAAGCTCCAAAAATTTTCAGCTTTTAGACAAGATTGAAAATTTTCTGGGTTTTCTTCTGAAAAACTGGACCGTTTTTTTCAAGCCTGTCACGATAGGCGCTCTCATCACAAGGCCCATCGTTGTTTGGCTCAACCCAGCCGGCAATATTGGTAATGACCTTATCTTCCATCACCACATCATATTCAATGGGATTTTCTTCAGCCATACCTACCTCCATAACCATATAAAAACACGCCTGAAAATGGCAGCACAAAACAATCTCCGCAAAGCTTTAAAAAAACCAGCGGCATTTGAGCGGTTAAATCTTAACGGGAATTGCTGACTCATACCTGATCAGTGCCGCTGTCAATTCCCAAAAATCCCCGCCAGCTTTTCCATTTCCAGCTTCTCCCTTTCCCAAATTTTTTGCATCGCAGTCCAATCTTCCATCAATACCGCATGACTCGAACGGACTGTCTCAATTTCCTCCTGCGTAGGCAGGCAAATTTCCAAAGTCCCTACCATGTCATTTGAAATGCAGGAAATACGATTGCCGGTTGCGGCGGCTTGTAGCTTGTCCCGAACATCCTTTTGCAAAAGACGGTAAAAAAGCCAGACAGGATCAACCTTCCCTGCATCGGGACGCACCAGAATCAAATTCCTGCCCGGTATCGCCGCCTGCGTCTCCCCACCCACAAATGCCGCTGAGCCGATTTTCCGCCGGATGGCAATCGCGGTCATCAAAATATCATCCGGCTGAACCAGAAATTTGTTCGACCGATCCGTTATCCGCGCCCAGATTTTTCTCGCCAGCTTCTCGGGCACAAAAAGCTTCCCCTCCAAAATCTCCGGCGTGATTTCCGATAGCGCATTCCCATCATCACCCGGAAACACCTTGCGCGGCACCTGGCAGCGCATCACCTGCGCAATATCTCCGATCTTGGCAATTTCCACATTCATCCCACGAAAATATCAAAATTTCCCAAAATTTCAATTTAGCAAAGTTGCTGAATTTTTTCGTTGACAATATAACTAGCTTCTAGTTATTTTTTACCGAAAGGAGAATACAATGCAAACGAAACATCGACCGATGGGCTTCATGGCGGACATCAAGCCGCCGCAAAAACGATCACCAGCCAAACCCGCTGAGAAGCCGATTGTTGATCCCGAGCAAGTCTTCATCGGGTTTGATTCTGAGCTGGGCATAACTTTTCAGGACGCCCGGCAGAGCACACCTGCGTTTTCGGAATTACCGGATCAGGCAAGACGGTAACCATCATTTTGCAGGCAATCCATCACGGGCTCAAGGCGGGTCACTCGATGATAATAGGTGACCTCAAAGGCAACATGGGCGATGCGGTCCGCAAACTTGCCGAGGCGTGCGGACGGGGAAAGGAAGTGGTGGAGTATGGCTGTGGTCCGCTGGCGGAAGTGAAAAACCTTTTGGCGTATATGGGCGACGAGGATATCCGGAGTTTTTTCGAAGGTTTGGTGGAAGAGGTGGCGTCCGGCGACAGCCGTTCTTGGGGACTGAAAGGAGCGCAAGCGGCGGCGGATATCGCCATCCTGTGCCGTTATCTATCGCATGCCGTTGACAAACGCTTCTGGCCGACTTTTTCAATGGTTTGCGAGCTCATGGACAACCCTTTCGAGGCTTGCAAGCTGTACACGATTTTCCTTGAGAACTTTTATGACGAAAACGACATAAAACAGAAAAAATTTGTTTCCTCCATTGAAGGCAATGCATTTCATGTTTTGAGGAAGCTTGAACGCAAGGATGGCAAATTTCTGCCTATAAAAGCCGAAAAAACCTATTCAGAACAGACGACATGGAATGCCCAAGCATTCAGGATGGCAAGCCGGTCCTTTTTGGAAGCGCCCGGCGTTGCCGAGCATTTTTCCGCGCATGGCGCGAAGGGCATTGATCTGGAAAAAGATATCATGTCTGGCAAAATCATTCTTCTCCGTTTTGACGCGCTGACGGGCAAGGTCGGCGCAACCCTCACACGCCGGCTTCTAGCGGAGGCGTACCGTATTGTTTTGCGGACGACCATTGAGCAACGCGGCGGAAAGTTGTTTTTTGTCATTCTGGACGAGTTTCAGGAGTTCGCGGACTTTTCGGACAACGCGGGCTCGGACAAGAATTTCGTGGCGCTCGCCCGTGAATTCGGCGGCTGCATTCTCGCGGCGACGCAGTCAAAGGCGTCTCTCGGTTGCAAGGTCGGGAACGACATGCTTGTGGAGTCATTTATAGGCAACTGTAACAACATCATTTCTTTTTATGGGCATGACACCGCCACGCAGGAGCTTGTCAACCGCTATGACCCGAAAACCAGACTCAACAAATTAAAGCCCGGACAGGTTTTTGCCGCGACCTATGACAGCGCGACCCGCACCCATAGGCACGGTCTGGACACGGTCAACAAGGCATATCGGGAGACAGCCGAAATACTGGCAAGTGTGACACTTCCCGCGCCGATTGTCCCCGAGCGCCCGCGCCCCCTTTCCCTTTTCGGGCTCATTGAGGGGCTCGAACAGGAGCTTGAGCGGAAAAAGCGCGAGACGGAAGAAGCTGAGAAAGCGAGAAAAGCGGCTGAAGAGGTGGAACGGCGGCGGCAGGATGAGGAAGAAAAGAGAAGCACCGCTGCCGTGGCGCGGATGCTGGGTTGTCCCACTGATGCGGACAGGGATTTTCCCTACGAGGAAGATGATCCTGCCTCCAATGTGGAGCCGGATCCTGATGATTATGAGTATGACCAGTCGGAAGAAGAAGCTGAAAAAAAGGAATCTGACATGGGAAAGGAAGATAACGGCTTTGCGGCGGAATTGCGGAAGGAGTTCCCTGAATTGTTTGCAGAAGATTTTCATGAGCTGGGGATACCAAAAGGCTGGCGGGAATTTGTAAAGAGCGCACTGCGTATGTTTTGTGACATGGATTTCGGGGTGAAAATCCGGGCAATGTCCATGAATTCCCAGGGCATGCTGAAAACTTACCTTGATGACAACTCCGGTCATGCAAGGGAAATCCTTGACAGGCTGTTCGCGCCTGCGGCGGGGCTCTGCATGATTTGCGGCAAAAAATTGCCTGAAGATGTTGTCGGAAAAACGGATGATGACAACGAGCCGGAATTCGTGCCGGTTTGCGGGGATTGCCTGCAGAAGTACGACGAAGGGGGCAAGCCCCCTTTCGAAACCCCCGAAGGCTGTCCGTTTTAGGAGGTTGTCATGAGCCAATTTCCAATGCCCGACATGGTTTTTCTTTCCCGCTTCATTCCGCCGCAGGAACTGGCTGTCTTGAAAGGCAGTCTGCGCGGTGAGGAAAGCGCGTTTTTCAAAGAGATGCTGGCTGACTTGGAAAAGGCAATCAAGGCTATGCCCGGGTTGTATGATGAAAGCATGGGAATCGATGCGCCTATAACCCTGCATTATTTTTTCGGGGCTGTGACTGGTGGATTGCCCGATTGGACATGGAAGAGATGATGGGATTCGGTTTCACCCAGTTGAACGGCAATTATGATGATGCCGAATTGGGTTACATCTACATTCCTGAAATCGTCAGTTTGCAGATTGGTCCATTCCAGCCGGAACTGGATTTGTATTGGGACAGCAAAACGACCTTGCGGGATGTAATGGAAAAATGTGGCAAAGATACCAGCATATATGGCATATAGGAAGCAATCATGGATAAATACGAACTTCTGAAAGAGCGCATGGACAACTATTGCAAGGTCTTCGAGTCGGCGCTTGAGCGGCGGCAAGACGTGTTCATTGACAATCAGAAAAAATTTTTCAGCCTGGCAAATTTTTGCGAAGGGATGGAGTTATTTGGCTGCCACCATATAGGGATTGATAAAGTCAAAGAGACAGAACTTTACGGGATTTTCCGAACAAGAGCCGAAAATCTGGGCCTGAAAATCAGCTCCGCCGCGATTGTCTATCTGGGCGAGACCTGCCGTCTTTTCCAGACGCCCGGCGATATTGTCATGTATCTGGGATATCTGGCGTGGAAGGCGTGGTCCAGACCGGAAAACAGGGAACCGCCAATCCAGTTGACCATAGAGGAGATTGCCAAGATGCTTCGCCATAAGGCGCTTTCCCCCGCCAAAATGGATGAGGTCTGGCTCTCGCAGAAAGGGGCTGATTGTCCTACCGGGAACTGGCTCGACATGCTTTCGGCTGAGACGCTGGAAAAAATCTTTCGCGAAAGTAAAATGCCCAAGAAAGGGAGCGCCCGTCCGTACGTGGATGCGATCAATGCCCTGAAACGCGCCTTTGGACGCCAGTAGGACGAGGCATGGTTTCATCAGGCTTTTGCGTTTGAGACTTTCCACGAGGGCGACGATGTCTCGTATCTGGACGGCGTCCTTGATTCATGGGGCTGGCGTTTTGAGATCGACATTTACGATGACGGTATTTTGAAAAGCCATGTCTCCACCTTGTTCGACATGGACGAACTGGAAATCGCCCAATTCATTTACGGTCCCGTAGATGCTAAAAAACATCTTCGGCACAGCATCATGAACATTGCGAGGCGGGATTTCTTGGATCCCGAAAAATTCACCGCCATCATTCCGGTCATCGTCGAACAGTCGCAAAAGAACATCCGTCTTGCGCTTGAGGACATGCGCGAGAATCCCGGAAGCGTCTTTGCCAACGGTCTGCGTGATGAATTGGCGCAGATTTTTGATTATGGGCAAATGGAGTATCAGGAAAACGGGAATCTTGTCATTGAGGGAACTGTCGGCGATTTTGCCAAAAAACGATTTTTCCCCGCGATTTGCGCCAGGTTCAGCCACGACTTGCCGATGCGGTGCGAGGTATCAAGCGAAGGCTGGCGGCGCAATTACAATTACGGCGTGCTGATCTCGGTTACAGATAAGGACGGCAAAAAGCATGCCCATCATTGGGGCAGCCTTACCGAAAAGGTACGGGGTGATCCGCTGGATCTGGCAAAAGGAGTTGTCAAGGGCATGCGGAACGGCGATTCGTATACGCTGAAGTAATACAATGAAGCACGGCAGATATATTTACATCCTGGGCGATGTGCATGGCGATTTCGGCGCGCTGAACAAATTCATCAACAGGGAAATCCGCCAGAACAAGGCCGCTCAATCGCCGCGAGGCTTCATGAAAAAGGTGGACGATTTGCAGGTCATCATCCTGCAGGTCGGGGATTTCGCATACTTTTGGACAGGATACGATAACACCGGCGCGATAAAGAACCATATCGACTGGTTGGGGGGTCAAGGGGGGCTGTGCCCCCTGTTCTGGTGTGGCGGCAACCATGAGGATTGGGATGCGCTGGACGCCTTGGGGGGGCGAGGACAGCGTAACCTCGGGGGTCGAGGGGGTGCTTGCACCCTCGGAGGGGGGCGGCAGCCCCTCGTTGGGAATGTCTGGACATTTTCAATCGGGGCAAAGGTGGATACCGGAAAATCTGGCTGGAATGGGAAGATTGACCCATCCATGGCATCGTGAACCTCCGCTCCCTAAAGTAAGCGGCTTCTTTTATCCTTAAAACCACGCCTGAAGGCGCGTGGCTTCAACCGAATTGGAAAATGTGAATCTCCGGAGCAATTTTCTAAAACGGAACGGCAATCTTGGCTGTGCCGAAGGGGGCACGAGGGGCGCTCCCCCCTCGACCCTCAGAAGGAATCGGATAGCTATGGAATCAGTCTACGGCATCATCCGCAGGGTTGAATACTGTGAACTTTGAAATTTTTTCAAGTGCCGGAGCTTTTCCCTGCCTGACGGCAAGTACGCCCTCCGCCTCGATGAATTTATTGGTGTCATGGGCCTTGATCGCTTCATGATAGTCCTTCTTGTCAAGGGACAACCGGATCGGGCGCAATTTTGGCGACATGATATCGCGAATTGTAACCTCTCCTCCAAATTCCGAATTTTCCGATCTAAGTTTAATGACTGGTCCCCTCACCATGCATTCCGCATTTTCAGGGGGCTCTTTGGACAGCAGGACTTGGACGGCTTCCTTGATAACCGGTATATAGTCCCGGGAAACCCCCACCTTTGACTGGGGGAGTGTTTTTGGACGGTTTAGGGAAAATGAAAAAGTAAATTCTATTTCAGTAGATTCCAGCGACTCATACATCGACACCAAGGCATTGCACAGATTGGTTGTGACGCCATTTGCCACCTTATCCTCAAAGTGTCCTATGCTTGAGTCGAGGCTCGCAGCTTGCGCCGCGTCATTGATTGCCATCAGCCCCGCTTCCAACGTCGGCACAACCTTTCTCTCATAATTTTCATCAGGAAGTTCCACGAGGAATCCACGATCCAGCAACGGCCTTTGGATAGGCACGAGAATCTGCAGCGTGAAACTGCCGCGCTCCGTCTGCCCAAACCTGACGGTTCGCATGAATTTCTCGGCGTTATGGGGTTTTTGACCTTTGTACGAAATCTTCTGGGTTGATGCCGAGCATGCGGCTGCCAATAGGGCATTTTTGGATTCTGAGATGAAACTGACGCTTTCCTCAAAAGGTAATGTGCCATCTTTTGATTCAGGAGATATGTTACGTATCCTGATTATGTCATACCCCGAATTTATGATGTTTGAGCAAGCTTGGGCAAGCGTGGCGTTTTCATATCGAGAGATTGCCTCCACAACTTCGAAAATCCGATCTGTATAATCGGCAAAAGAACGGGCGCATGGTACAAGAAGCTCTTTGCCGTGAAACTGCCATACCGAAGCCTTGTTAAGATAATTCCCAATTCTCGTGGCACCAAGAGCTTGAAGATAGTTGCAAATTTGGACAAGGGGCAATTCGTCCAGATGCATTTGATTTTCGGGTATGGCATTCACAACGCTTCTCCGTCAGCCATCCTCCGCATCATTTCGCGTAGTGAGCCTGATGAAAATATATTCTGTGAGGGTATTTTGATGCTTATGGAGTCTTTGTTTTCGGAAGAAGGAGCGGCCGCCAACGATTTCCAATACCCACAATGCTTAAGGCATAAGGATTCACGGCTTTGCAGGATCCACTCCTCTATGCGGGCGGGAACCACTACGACCACAAGTATTCTCGGCACTATCACCGGTGCGCGGAGATCGTTGTAATTCTTCAACGATAACGGAAAGGAATACTCGTTTTCCTTGGCGTCTAATCTTTTAGTGCACTTCAGCTGCAGGTCAATTTGGCCGCTTGAATATTTGGCATCATGTAATCCATCCATACGAAGGCTCACATCGATGCTGTCTTCATCGACTTTCCATGAGCCCTGGTTACAGCCGGCATGGGCGGCTATGGCGGCTACATACGCCATGCTGAACTGTTCCATCTGATTGGTCTGATACATATGGAGCCCGGTTGGTAAGTCACCTGGTATAGAGCCTCATGCAATTTGCAAAGGTTACACGACACTAACGGAAACCTTCGTATACGCTGATATTAACATGTCCCAAATCCTTCCGCAATCAAAATGAGTCCCTGATCCAGGGCAATCGCGCGAAGCCATGCCTCTAGATTAGCCCCGAGCACCTCTTTAAGAAAGTCTAAAACCGCCGCCTTTTTCGGCCGCTGAACAATCCCAATCCTGCCAAAAACTTCCCTGAGCAACCTCACACTCAGCTTCCCGACTTTCCCCACAAAATATTTCATTGTAAAAATATTATGCGACAATCCTTTCCGCATCCTTAAATGCGGGACGGCAATCTTGGCTATCCGAATCCGAAGAGCACAGCCCAAATTTCCGTCCCTTTCTTGGGGGTATGGAAAGGGGGGCTTGCCCCCCAGCCGCGATATTTCTTTTGTCGCGGCTCAGGAAGCGTTGGGGGGGCGAGGCCCAAAGGTAAAAAGCCACAAAACAGGTAAAAGCACGGAAGTCCGTAAATTAACAAAAAAGCCTCCGTTTTTTAGCGGAGGCTTGAGGGGATCCTCGACGGCACCAAAATCGCGGCGGTGCCGACATGGGAAAATTCAGGTGAGAGATAGAGTTGGCAGTCCGTTACTTTTTGGGAGAAAAATTCAGCAATTCAACCCCATTTTGACTTGTATTTGCCCATTCATCTATTTCCCGCATTAATTTGTTGAATAGAAGATTAAGTTCAATGCGTTTCAAGACATCACATTTGGGATCAGCTGAACTCTGGCTGGAATGGGAAGATTGAAGCTGGTTTGGAAATTTACGGGTTATGGCAATGAAACCAAGCCTGAAAACACCAGCACAAAAAACGCCGCAAAGCTTTATGATCCTACGGCGTTTTAACTGTGGAAACCAGGGGAAAAGCCGCCAGCCTATCCCTGTCTGCCTTGACTCCGGATGGTCGGCGCAGGATCAATGTTTTTCATCATCCCCTCCATTTACTCGTGCCCATCCTTGTATATTATCACGACTTGGCTTGTCCGAGAGCAAGTTTTTCCCACAAGGTGTAAACCAATCGCCATTTTCCCTTGTATTTCCTGCCCTATGCGCCTGTTCTGGCGAGCGTAAAGAAGCACAAAATATGATATAATTTTTAGGTAAATTTGCCTATTTTTCAAATTTCATTTTATTTTAGGGGTCAGAAAATATATCGGAGTAAGCGGCAAGCGTTGCCATGCACGGTCATCCAGCTTTGCCATGTTGTTAATCCACAATTTCACGAGCATAACACTGTCAACCAGCATTATTCGCTTTGTTTCCTGAATTCTCGCATATTTATGGGCATCACTTGTGAATCCGCCTGTACAAAAATAAATCCCACTGTCATTTTGCCCAATATTAGCCATAAAAGATTTTAGTTCAGGCTCGCTTACAGATTTTTGTTGCTGTTTTGCCTGAACTTTTATTCTTGGCCCGTGCGTGCCCAAAGGATCGGTATAAGCCAATATATCCGTTCCGCCATCCTTTCCAGGCGGAGATACCCATATAACATGGTAACCCATCGCGGTAAGCAAGTCGGAAACAAGGTCCTGAAAATCATATCCATCAAGATTATGCAGATAATTGTCGATACTTTCTTGAGCCTGTTCCTGCGCTTCATCAAAAGTTACGCTTGCGCTTTTGTCGGTATCTTCCTCTTCCTGAATGATCTCATTTTCAGATTTTCCATTTTCCGATACTTGTTTTTTCGACTTGGACCATGATTGATACAGCTTATTGACGCGTTTTTGAAATTCCAAAGGGTCTTGATATTTTTCCAATGCTTCAAGCCCCGCCGGGGTCACGAACCATTTATTATTTTCTTTCGCCATCCATCCAGCTTTCATGGCGTCAACAGTCGCAAAACGGGCTATATGCGAAAAACGCTGTCCCCCGCTTGGGAAAAAACCTTTTTCGTATTCAGTGGGAACAAGAATATCAGCCAGTTTTTCCAGAACTCTTTTCGGCTTCATCCCTTCAGGCTCATCTTTGAGTATTCTGAACATCCCCTGAAGCATCTCGCCTTTACGGCCCTTGTTATCCTGAGCCAGGCTATTCACCGAATTCCTCATCGACAAGCTTGGACAATTTGCCTTCCTTCGCGTATTGGACAGTGTCCTTTTGAATGAAATTATGATTGACCGCTTTCAGACTGTCATCAAAACCGAGAATGAAATTCGTGGCAATACGATAGATGATTTCAGATGGCGCAATGCCATATACCTGCTTTTCAAGGATATGCCTGATTCTGTCGCCGTCATCGGGAAAGGCTTGTTTCAACGCATCGCTTTTAAACAACCTCTTGACTATTTCCGTGACATACAAACCGGACTTCATATAAAGATCGGCAAAGGTCTTATTCGGATCGTCAAAACAGCCGGGATTTTCTTCCTCAAGCTTGTCCAGCATCATCTCAACAACCCATCTGGGCGTGAATATCTGGTTTGTTTTTTGCGGCGGAATGTAGTCAAAAATGTCCTCTTCCTGACTTTCATCAAAATAGTTGGCAAGCTCGCGTTTCTTTGACAAAAATTCCTTTATGGAGTCATTGAAAACAACCTTATCAAATAATCCGCCCTTGAACTGCCGAATCTCGCCCGTTTCCTTATCCGGATACTCATCTCCCCGCATTATGCGGAACTGGTCAAGCGTTATATTCGTAACCTCAAAAAACACCTTTTCATCAACATATGTGTCAAAATTGTCCAGTCTCAAATCGTCATCGCCATAAGCCATGAGGAAGCTGGGTATGGTTCTTGCGAATCCGCGCAAATGCGCCCGCATCTCATCCTCAACCACATTCTTTTCCTCGACAGCCTTCGCGGTCTCCACTTCCCTAATGATTTCCTTCGGCTTCTCTTCCAGAATTTGTCTGACCTTTTCCTGAACCCCAGCCGTGAAATCATTCTTGGCTTTCTCTACGGCTTCCTCGTATTTCTTCGTAGCCTGTTCGCGTTCGACTTCCGTGGCAGCATTCTGATGCTCATGCTCCATATTAGCTTTGGCTATGTTTTCCGCCTGCCTATAATCCCCCGCAAGCTTGTCCATGTTCCGGTCAATATCGTCCTTGACCTGTTTTTCAATTTTATTGCGCGTGGATTTTTTCAAGTGCATATTCTCGGCTATTGCAGAAACGAGCTTGTCGGCTGCTTCCTTCTTAAGGATATCGGCGACATCTTTTGCCTTTTTTGCAATCTCGTCTTCGTCATCGCTTTTTATAACATCATCGGTTTTTTCGGTGACTTCCTCAATGACCTCGTAAACCTTTTCACCAAAAACACCTTGTGCACTCCCGATTACAACGCTCTCATCAATTTCGATCTCGCCATTGTCGTCAACCTTGACTTCACTCATTTTATCAAGCCTGTTTTGATCGGGCTTGCGTTTTTCCTCTTCAGCCATGGGAAGCTGTTCAAGAATTTCCTTGAAGACCTCGGGCATATTGAAAATTCGTCCCACATTCTGGAACAGGAAATTTGACATGAAACCGCGCCGAACAACTTCCTGACTTTTGAGTTTTCGAGGTATGGAAAGTATTTGCGCAGCATCAAGTTCCACCATGCGGCCTTCTGTATCTTCACCAAGCACAGGCAGGAAATTGAGCAGCCGTTTTATATTTTCCTTTCGATCATCGCTTGTCCCACCACCGCTGGCAGTATCTGTGGAAAGATTGTTTGCGAATTTGTCAAAAATAATCAGCGTCCTTGCGGGATCAAAATCAAAAACATAGGCATCTTCTTTTTGGTAATATTTGCCTTCATTGAATTTCATTCCCGGATTTTGCGCCCGAAAAGCCGCCTGCATATAAGCCGCTTCGCTATTCATGTTGCAAAGCATCAGCACGCCGGTCCATTCCGGCACGGTTATGCCAACTGTAAGCTGCCCCACAGTCAGGGTTATGGTTTTTGAATTTTCCCTGATGGCTTTTTTCACCTGATCGATTGCCTTGAGATTTGGCATATCCTCATTTTTGGCATCACCAACCGCCAAAACAACCTTGTATTCCTTAAAAACTTCATCCTCTTCCAAAAGCTTCGCAAGAGCTTTCGCGCTTGCCACCCTGTTCAAATACCACATTGTATGGGCAAGCTCGTCCCGCAGTTCAGGCGTGGAAAACGGATATTTTTCCTGCGTGGACAGAGCGCGGAGAAAACGCCTGACATCTTCCTCATAAACAAATCTGCCATTTTCTTTGACAGAAAAAAATTCATTCAAATCAAATGCGTAATTGACAACACCCTCTTCCCCGCCAAGATCAATACCGCGTTGCGCCTTGTCACGGATCATTTCGGAAAGCTGGTAAGTGAACAAATTCAGGCGCGGCAAATTCTCATAGGGATTAGTCCCACTGCCTTGCCATTCCCGTTTTGCTTCCTGTTCATCCGCATAAGACCAGTTAAATATCTGGTTGTCCTTAAAATCATCACTGGCAAGCTGCTTGAAGGGAGTGCCCGAAAGATACAGTGTATGCTTGCGCTTGATGCTGTCAAAAGCTCGTTCCGTCTTGGCTGTGTCAACGCCCTCATGGGATTCGTCCACAATCAGCAAATCAAACTCCAGTTCATAAATCCATTTGAGCTTGTTGATGTCGCCCCCGAAATACGATGATCCCTTCAAACCCTGCAAAGATTCAAAAGCGATTATCTTTCGGGCGGAGGATGGCAGTTTGGCCCGTGTATAAACTCCTGGTTTGTTCAGGAGCGCCTCGGTGTCGGAAACAAAGGTGTATTCATTTTTCCAACGGACAAATTTGTTAAAATCATCCACCCATGAATTTGAAATGGCGGGTCTGTTGCTGACTATGAGAACCTTGCTGTAACCGGCTTTCTGGATCAAATCATAAGCTGTCAGCGTCTTACCGAAACGAGGTTTGGCATTCCACAAAAATTCATCGCCCTCCCAATCCGGATCATCCTTGTTTTCTTTCTCATTGGCTTTGAAATAGGCAAGTGTCTTTTCAACAGATTCCGCTTGTTCCTTGCGCAAAATGTATGTGGACTGCTCCTTGTCATCCGGCAGTTTACGCATGGCGAAGATGTTAAAATAACGCTGTGACGTGGAGACATCCAGTTTAAACCATTCTTCGCCAGGCCACGCGCGGTCATCCTTGTGCGGAACCTGTTGCTGGAATTTCAGCCAGTTGTGGAAATCCGTATCCCTGAAAGCCTTGCCCGATCCATCCTTGTAAATGGCATTGTCCGTCCATTCCAAATTGACTATGATGCCTATTGTCTTGGACTGTTCCTTTATCCGCGCTTCAGGGGTCTGGCGATCCGTATAGCCTATTTTTATCCATCCATCATGGTAGGTTACGCCCGGCGTGGTATAGGCTTAAATCATGGGAATGATCTGTTTGTACGGCTGAATATGTGGAGCGGACATTATGCCATCTCCCTTGTTACAAATATTTAAATTTACTTGCGAATGTTCTTAACCGTTTCACAAATATAAGCATATTCTTCATCTGTGATCCCAATTAATACTTTCAGTTGCTCGTCAATATTTTTCCTAAAATCAATGAGATTGTTATCTGAAGAATAATCTGAGATATCAGGAACTTGTTTTCCAAGTGATGTCAAGGCTTCATCTGTCATTAGAAACATGAATTTTATAATATTGCTTTCCACATAATCATAAAAATTTTTGCTTCAGCTTTTGTTTTAAAAGATGCTAAAGCTACACGTGAACGTCCAAAAGCTGAATGGTTATCTATAATTTCAAGTTGCCTGTCCCTCTTTTGACCGCCAGCATTGGCACTTGATACAACTACTTGCCATTCGCCAATATATTTTTCATTAACCTTGATTATATTTCTGTCAATAACAAACCATCTAGCTCTACCAGCTTTACCTGCTTTGTCATTAGTCAAAATTTTTATCTGTCTTGAAAAATCTATATCTTTTACTGAATTTAATAAAACTGCTTTATCGGGATTATCCTCGATAAAGTTGCTTTCTATGGCAAATAATTTTTGTGAAAGTATATTTTTATGTAAAAAATGAAGCTTAAATTTTTCTACAAAGCTATCAACTTTCTGAAGAATAGATAAATTATTTGGATTTAAAGGCAATAATTTTTCGCCTGGGCTCTCTATATTCAAATTAATCTTAATACCTTTATCAATAAACTCATAATCAAAATTTTGGTCTGTTTTGTTCATATCTTTAATAACAATACTTAAACCATCAGCAATACCTACATTTGGAAAAATTTCATTAGCATCAGCATAAAATATTACTTTTTTTTAAATGCGGATCATTTATTTGTTTTAATCCAAATTCTTCCATCCCTTTACCTGAACGATGTATCCATCTACCACCTGGATAAATAAGTGCAGTTCCTTTATTAGCCACGCTTTCTATGGCAGTTTGGAATATTTGGAAAATACTTTTCTTTCTTGTCTGTCCATTTGATTTTGGAGCTTCTTTACCTACATCTTCCTGATATGGCGGATTACCGACTACAAAATCAAATTTCATTTTCCACTCCCGGATATGGACAAATATGTAATGACTTTATCCGTTTTCCAGTCTTTAATAACGCAAGGCGGAGTCATTTTTTCATCAGTTTTACCCACCGTAAACAAGTTACCTTGCGTATTCATCGCTACTTTTCCAAAAGGCAACGTCCCAGTCAGTCCATCCATCTGCCAGATATTCCAGACAATGATATCCAATATGCGTTTGTAATCTTCGTCTGTGGGCTCCATTGTCCAGCGATCCCACAGATATTCCTCAAAGGTCCTGAGCAGGTTTATTCTGGCGAGAAGCAGATTGTCGCCCTGAAATTCATAGCCATAAGTAGCTTGAAAAGCCTTGAAAACCCATTCCAGCCATTCGCCGCGATCTTTCACTTTTTCATTGATGACTTTCAGCTTGCGGTCAAGCAGCCCAAAACGTTCCGCAACAGGCACGATTTCGCCAGTTGCCTGGTTTCTGCGGCTTGCCAGAAAAGGGGCCTCCCCGCAAGTTATCTCCAGCACTGTGGCATTGATGAATTTTTGCCAGTCCTTGCCGCGCAAAACCTTGTGGGCATAATCACACATTTTTTTGCAGATATCCAAGGGCGTAAAAACTTCGCCATGCTTGCGCGTTCTTTCCGAACGCTTCTCCATTCGGATACGGAGGAGATCAGGATAATACTCCAAAAGGAAATCCGCCGTCATTTCATCAAGCTTTCCCGCGCCTTTGCACCCCATGTCCCCGTAAGTATCCGTAGCCCAAACAATGCGCTTTTTCGTAGTCCGGTCAGCCAAAAGCGCATCCAGAAAACCGCTGTCATAAATATCCTGAAAATAATATTGCGCATCCAATACCCGCTCAAGGGAAGCGCGAAAACCATCATTTTCTGGCTGTATAACCGCAGGATGGCTGCTCTCACAACAAATCACAGTGTTAATGGGATTACTCCTTTCGCATTTTGTCTTTCTTTATACCACAAAAACCCCAAAAAATCAAAAAAAGGCTTTTTCACGCCGCGCGACCCACAACCGGCGACTTCCTCAGCGCACCCCGCTGAACGACCACGCCTGGCCGCCTGAACCCGGCGCAAAGGGAATCATCAAAAACCACCGACACCTTCTTCGGCTGCGGAACAATCCCAACCTTGCCGCAAACCGCCTTGAGCAACTTCGCGCTCACATTCCCGTCCTTCCCCGCAAAATATTCCATGCAGTCAAAACCATACGGCAAGCCTTCAAGCGTGAAACTGTTTTTAAACAGTCCTCCATCATTAATATTGGCAATCACCAATTCAGCCAGATAAATGATCGTGGCGACACGCAGCCAGGCCGCGAAACACCTGTCTCCGACCCGCCCGCGCTCTTTCGCGCGCTCCTCAACAGCGTCCTCAATCCTCTCCATGTCACACTCAATATCCACAACCTCCAGAAGACGGCTTTTTCTTTCAAGATCCATTCTGCGGTCAATTTCCCCAAAGCTTCCTCCGCCGCTGATAATCCTGTCCCCGCAAATCCGGAGCTCGTCCCGCAAGGGGAAATACCTGCAAGGAATGATTGCCCCTAACTCTTCCACAGCCTCCACAAATTTCCTGGACCAGTCCACCGCATCGCCATACTCGGTGACCAGCTCCCCATGGGAAACATGCTGGCGCTTCCCCTCAATCTCCCTCGCAAAACCGTACCGCTTCCCGATTTTCAGGATCGCCTCGGTCAAATCCCTGCGCGGGCGCATCAGTCCGCCGAAATCCTCGCTTCCCACAAACTCGTCCGCCGATACATCCGGAATGAAAAGCGTCTCCGGATCGATCCGACAAAGCTCCGGAAACAATCCGCCATTCCGCAACTCCACGAACCTGTCAATCGCGGACTGTTCCATCTCCTCCCGCTTCGCGGCTATATAACCCTCATCCGAAACCGCAAGATACCTCGCGCATAAATCCTTACTGTAATCAGGCTTCAATTCAAACAGCCTTTCAAATACACCACATTCTTCGAGAGTTCCTATATGCGCGACATATTTCCCGAAAATCCTGCGCAGCTCACGGATATAGAATTCATTGTCCCGCTCGATCTCCTCATTCTCAAGCGGATCATAGGCATACTCCATGCGGGCTTTATCAAGGACAAATTCCTTGCCCCATTCCTCCCAATGCCCGTTGACAAACGCCTCAATTCCCGATTCATCGAATTTCCGGAAAAAGTCCTTGCTTCCGCCCATCATCTCGTCAAACGGATCATAAATGTCCCCGACCTTCAATTCCTGACCGGCAAGCCTCGCCTCCCTAAGCTTCTGCCCCTTGAATTCGCTGACCAGTTCGGCATAAACCTCCTTGTCCGCCTGCCAGATCAATCTCAATTTATCCAGAGCAATGCGGCTGCAGTGCAGGGACGCCTTCGCGGGGCAGGGATCCCAGCAATGACTGCCATCATACCTTTCAGGATATTTTATATCGTATTTTTTCAGTTCGCCCGGCAAAGGCTTGTCGCAAAAATCTTCAAAAACCCTGTCGCGCTCTTCGGCGGTAAGCTCCGCCTTTTTCCCTTTCCCCGCCTTCGAAAGCGCCGCCATGACCTCGGCGCAAAACGCCCCGACCCCTCTTTGAATGCGCAAGGCACGGCTCGCAGCTTCATTATGTCTCGCGGAATCAGCCACCGAAATCTCCGGCTCGGGCGCAAGCTCGCCATAAAGCCATCTGCATAGAATGGCGTAGTCCAGACAGCGGGTCTTGTCCGCCTTTTCAAACCTGTCCATCTCGAACCCGAGCCAGCTGTCCCAAAGCTTGCCGCCCGAAGCGAAGCTCAACACCGGCTTCGTTCCCGCAACCCTTGCGCCCAAAACCAGCTTTCTCAAAACAGCTCCGGGAATGACACAGGAACAGGCAACGCGCGGCGCGTCCGATTCCTCCACACACGCCTTGCAAAGCCTGTTCAAAACAATTCTTGTATCCAGCATTTTCTTCAGCACGCTGAGATACCAGGCGCTTCTCGGAAATGACATCTCCAGCCTGAGTTGGAGATCATCGTCAAATCGACCGAATCCGAAATGCAGATACGCGGGAATCAATTTGTCATAAAGTTGCGCACTCAGACTTTTCACGCTGTCTTGCGCTGCGATCAGCCCGGACATACCGACATTTCCGACCCCGCCGACCTCGCAGATCAGCCGTTCCAAAGTCTCGACAAATTCCTTGTCGCTCTTAGCGGTCTCCAGCCCGAGCCGTATGGTTTTTATCTGGTCCCGGTTGAAATTCTCGGTCAAAAACGGCCTTGAGCCCATGCCGCCGAATTTCTCAATGACGGCATCACGCACATATTCGTAAACGCCGCGATGCTCATCGTCCGTCAGCGCCCTGCCGAGCTCTTTTTCAAGCTCCAAACGCCTTTCGTCCATATCGGCGCAGAATCTTCTACGCCCATACGATGCGATCAGATTGAAATCATCGCTGCCCAATTCCAGCAAATGCACGATCCGCCGGTTGCCACGCAGTTTTTGGGGGACGCCGGCTTCGGGGAATTCGCCGCGATTTTTCCGGTATTTGCGCTCATTTTCGGTAAGCTCCAGCTCTACCTTGTGATATTCGCCGGACTGGAACTTCTCGAGCCGTTCCTCCAAAGGCACCGAGACGTTGAAATTGGTTATGGAAAACGGGCGCTTGCCTTCCAGCGTGTCGTCCCAGCCATCCGCGCCCCGCGTCCATTGCTTCCTGACAATCGCCATGTTCGCCGCGAACAAATACTCCTGCGGATCCGCGCCATACAGCACTCGTTTCGCCTCCGCATAGTCCTCCGACCCTTTCTCCAGCATCGCCACCTGCGCGGCGAACTCAAAATAGCCCACACGCCGGTCACGCTTGCCACTTTTCTCACATCCCATGCCGATCTCGCGGGCAAGCGAGGACGCGACCACCGCCGGAGACGGAGCGCCCATGTATTTCGGCACAGACTGGATGCTCGCCAACTGCTTGAAAAAATGCTCCTCACAACCGTTCCAGTTGCCGGATTCGTTCGTCCATTTGGCGTTGATAACCGGAATATACGGCTTGCAGACATCCGGCATGGAATACTCGCGGTTGATCCACAGCTCTTTCACAGCCTCGACCTTTTTCTCAAACTCGGCCTTGGCTTCCGCCTCCTCGTTCAAATCATTGCTCGGATCCGGCTTGTACCCGTACAGGCGCAGGGTGAAGCAACGCTTCATCATATCACCCTTCTTGCGGTCGATATATGCATCAATCTTCGCCACAGGAAGCCTGAGCACCCCCTTGAAATCATTGTTTTTCAGAACGAACCTTAACGATGAGACGATGTCCTTGCGGATATGCCGCTCGATTTCCTCGATCATTTCCTCATCGATATATCCGTTGTGCTGCAAAAAACCGTGATCGTGCGGGTGAAAGCCGGTCGGACGCTCGCCCGGCGCGGCGGTGTACGGATAGAACAGGTTGTCGAAAGTTATGTCGAACACGCGGCGGCAAAACTGGAAATGCATTTTCTCACGGTATTTCTTCGCAGCCGAATAATTCAATAAACGCCGATAGACAGCCGCGTTGATCTCAACACCCAACCTCAACCTCTGCCGAATCGTCAACCCCGGAACAATCTCCCAAACGTGCGGCAAAGCAAGACTGAACATGGAAAAGCTGTAACCGGCAAACAACATTTCCGTCAGCTGCCACTCTATCTCCTGCGCCAGCTTGTACTGCCGCGCCGGACCGCATTCCATGCAGATCCAATTGTTGCATTTAATCAAATTGCCCACCGAATAAAAGGGCGCATCCGGCAAAATATTTCCAGCCTCATCAAACCGCGGGTTTTTTTTATACGTCCATTCCGAAATCGATTGCGCATCCCTCAACTTCTCGCCCGGCTCATTGTACGACACCTCGCCGCAGCCGCTGCCGTTCGTGCCGGTCAGGCTGCCGCTCGCGCTCCGCGATGCCGAAGGCTTCGACACCCGGCCGCACAGCACCCTGCTACCTATGCCATTCCAATAATGCCCGTCGTAAACATCCTTGCCGTGAATACGCTCAGGCTCATATGTCCAGCCCAGTTCGGCAAGGATACGGACAATCTCGCCCTTGACATGCCGAACCTTGCGCTTGGACGCCTTCTTGGGCTCATCCGATCCGGACTGGTCCACAGCCATGTCCAAAGAACCTTTCTTGATCCGATAAAAAGATTTGGTCGATTTCCTGGATGATTTCCGCTTCCCGCCTGACCCAACGCGCCTTGCCGGAGTTCCGGCAGAGCCGGGTAGGTGACAAACTTGCGTATTAACAGCTCACGCGTTGGCAAAAGGAGGGATAGCTCGGGCAATCCGATCGCATCGAAAAAGATGGGGGAAGTGGGATCCGCCGTTGCATCGAGAGGACCCGGACCGCCAAGCTTCGGTAGGTTCTTGTTTTTTAGTCTGGTGGCTTTTGGAAAGGCTGACATATGCACTCCCGTTGGGACCGGAAGCTCATTATGTCGGGGAAGGACTTGACTTTTTACTGAAAGGAAATTAGATTTCTTCTATCAGTTGTTTGTTGGAAGGTCCTTGAGCAAATTTGAGCTTCCGACGTTCGACTTACAGAAAGATTCCTCGGAGTGATAACCGGGGATTTTCTTTTTAAGCCGAATGTTGGTTTTTCCCTATTCGATTACCTTCCATTAAAATATATTCAGAAGCCGCCGATCGCAAGGCCCAATTTTCTGTAATCGGCCGAAATTGAAGGGAAAACTTGCGAATGGACCAATGCTGGCGCGGGATTTCTTAATTTAAAAAAATTTTTTCGGGACAAAAAAAGCGAGCAAAAATTCGCTCGCCTTTGCCCTGCATACACAGGGAATATGGGCAATATAACGAAAAGTCATGCTTGCCGTCGGTTTATCCCTGCATACACAGGGAATATACTTGCCCTTAAGTATACGTTTTAATTGAACGAGTCCAGAAAATTTTTTGACCAAATTTCACTCTTCCAGCACTTTCTTTTTTCCTGCCTCAAGCGCAGGCGGGAAAATTCCCGCCATTGCCTTTTCCTGATGTTTTGCCTGATAAGCGTCGGCAATCGCGATGTAGCGCAGGGTCATGCTTGCTGTCCTGTGCCCCATGAGACGCATGAGGGTAAGATGATCCACGCCGCGCATCGCCGCCAATGTCGCAAAAGTATGCCGCAAGGCATGGAAGTCAATTTTTAAAAGCCGGTTGCCTATGCGACTGGGAGTATCATTGAAGCCCAATTCGGCGATTATGTCATAAAACTTTCGCGGCACTCCCCGCCGCGGATTATTTTTTGCGCCATTTGCCTGAGTGACAAAAAGCGGTGAAGTTGGACTTTCCGGCGGATACAGCGCAAGCCGCTCGTCAAGCATGGCACGGACGGGCGCGAAATTGAAATGCACAAATCTGGCTTTTTTGTTCTTTGTCCGCTCAATGATGTGGCTTTCCACCACTTGCTGTGTCAATTTGTCAATATCTCCCGCCCGAAGACCAAGCCCAAGCCCCAACACGACATAGCAGTACACATCATGATCAGTGCGGGATTTTAAACGCCGCGCATAAACCGTCTCCAGCAGCATTCTCGCCTCATCGGGCGTAAGCCAGCACTTTTTCTCCGAATCAACCTCCCCCATCTGTTCCCTGACCACGGACTTGCCCGGAAACGGACGCGTTACCCATTCCTCTTCCAATGCATAAGCCCACATGCGCCGCATATCCGTCAGGCATTTATGGATGGTCTGCTCGGAAAGAGGCGGGCGCTTCTTGCGCAACATGACCAAAAAATCCGCAAAATGAGACTTGGAAACCTCCTCAATCGGAATATCCTTAAAAAACGGGCCGACATGGTTGCGCCAACGCCCCTCAATGCTTTTGGTCTCTTTTTCGGAACGCTTCAAGGAAAGCCGGTGTGTCCAATACCGCTGTTCCCAAAACCTCCCGACTGTGGCGGCATTTTTTCTCGCCTCCTCCTTCAGCGCCTTTTCCTCTGCCTTGCGTTGCTCCAGTTTTTCGGCGGCTTCCGGCCTTGCTGTATCGGCAGTCATTTCAGCATAGGTGAAGGGCGGGATGCCCTGTTTTCTATTCCTGGACAAGGTATCCCGGATGATTCTCGCGTCCTCAAGGCTCATGACCCCAAGCATATCCGTGTAACGCTTGCCCTTAACCATCGCCTGAAGCATATATACCTTTGCAGCGCCGTAATCCCTGACATAAATCCCTTTTTCAGCAGGTTTCCAATCCACTTTTGCAGCCATGTCGCCCTCAAAATCTGGAAGTAATTTGGAAGTAATTTTAATGAAATTTGTGATAGTTCTGGAAGTAATGTGCAAATCAAGAAAAATTGGATTTACCATTTTTTCTTGATATACAAGGATTTATGCGGATTGGTCAAGCGGCGCAAGGCAATGGAAATTTACATCATCGGTATTGAAAACCGTTGATGCTTTACGGCATCCGGGGGTTCAAATCCCTCTTCCTCCGCCACCCAGTAATTTCACAATTTTTTATAAGTTCCCACAAATTTCCAAAAAGGCTGGAATTTCAAACAAATAAGCTGAAAATCCAGCCTTTTTTGTTCCGTTTTGTTCCTTTGCATTCCATTACATTCCACAATATTTTTGGGTAAATTCCTGGGTAAAGAAAAATGGATTGGGTATTTTACCCAGATTTGCCGTTTCCATATTACCCGTTTTACCCAAAAGGATGCCCCTTGAAGCTGACAGACGCCAAAATCAGGACACTTCCCAATCCTGTGGGTAAAAGCCGTAAAATCGCTGATGGCCACGGTCTGATGCTTCTGGTGTCTCCCACAGGCTTAAAATCCTGGTATCTGCGCAAGCTGGTTGGCGGCAAGGAACAGATGATTTCCATTGGGCGATATCCTGAAGTGGGCCTTTCAGCTGCGAGAAAAATGGCTGAAGAAATATCCGCAAGACTTGCCCAGGGGCTGCCGGCAAAAGAAGAGCCAAGGGAAGCCATCGCTTTTGAGCGGGCTGCCAGGGAATGGCTGAAAATCCATGCTGATAAAATCACTCCCGCCTATTGCCGTGATATTGAGCAAAGACTTGAAAGGCATATCCTGCCCATATTCGGCACAATGGATATAACGGCAATCAGGCCAAAGCAGATACTGGACGCGCTTCAGGCCATATCCGAAAGCGGCATAATTGTAAAAAATATAAAATATAACTCGGAAGAACAAATTTTTTATTCGCCCTTATTATTGAAACATCTTGATTAACTCTGGCCGGGAGATAATTATTATCCGTATAATCCTTATAGGTCTTGCCGAGCATTTCTATGTCCTCGTTGATCAGTTCGCGTAAACGGCGGGAAACCATCGTGCCCATTTTGCGGGCGTCTATAAACAGCGTTTTGCCATTCTGTTTTTTGTTATTGGCAAGAAACCAGAGGTAAACGGGTATCTGCGTTGTGTAAAAAAGCTGCGGCGGCATGGCGATTATGCAGTTCACAAGGTCGGCTTCAATGATTTTTCTGCGAATTTCACCATCGCCGCTTGTCTGTGAAGAAAGGGAGCCATTGGCCAGCACAATGCCCATTCTGCCATTGGGGGCCATATGCCAAATCATGTGCTGAAGCCAGGCAAAGTTGGCATTCCCCGCCGGAGGCTGCCCAAACTGCCAGCGCACATTCTCCTTCAGTTTTGGCCCCCCAATCAGAAACAAATGGAGCAAGAAAATGCTTGGGACGATAATCGGAGATATATGCGGCAGCAAGTATGAGAGCCGGAAATGGACCGGCAAAACCTGGGACTTCGATCTCTTTCCGCCAGGGGCCAGGTTCACCGATGACACGGTCATGACAATGGCCGTGGCCAGGGCGATCATGGACGCGCACGGCAACCCGACCCATGAGCATTTCATCAATGCCTTCCACAGGTTCGGCAAACTCTATCCCCATGCGGGTTATGGCCACAAGTTCCGGGAATGGCTGGCTTCTGGCAGCAGCGAGGCATATGGCTCCTTCGGCAATGGCGGCGCCATGCGCGTCTCGCCTGTGGCCTGGGCCTATGGCAGCCTGGAAGATGTGGAAAAATATGCGCGCGTTAGCTCGGCTGCCACTCACGATCATCCGGAGGGCATAAAGGGCGCAGTGGCTGTGGCCGGTGCCATCTTCCTGGCCAGGACCGGCGCGGGGAAAGATGCCATACGGGAATACTCTGCCGCCCTCGGCTATGACATGGACAGGAAGCTCGCCGAGTTCGGGCCGGCTTATATATTCAGCTCCAGGGCGCAGACATCCGTGCCGGAGGCCATAATTGCATTCCTGGAAAGCGCGGATTTTGAATCAGCCATAAAGAACGCCATCTGGCTCGGGGGCGACTGCGACACCCAGGCGGCCATTGCCGGCTCCATAGCCGAGGCTTTTTACGGCGGGGTGCCGGAATGGATGAAGGAAAAGGCCATGAAGCATCTGGATGACAACTTGCGGACAGGGGTAGCCAGCTGGCTGCAATGGCTGGAAATGATGGGAAAAGAGTGACATGGCTGGATCACCTGCGCGGCTAGTATTGTGCTGCTGTTACCTGCGGAACTCCACAAAAGGAGGCATCATGGGACAGATGGCGCCTATGTATGCCAGGGTCCCCCGATCCTTCAGGGACACCATGGCCCTTGCCTTTTCCCCTGAAGGCCGCCAGGCACAAAAGCTGGCAGTTTCCGAATGAAAATCAGTGAGATCACGGAAGGCAAGCTCCAATTCCTTCCTCTCCTGCTCATGGCGGACGAGCAGGAGGACATGATCGCCCGATATCTGGACAGGGGAAGAATGTATGCCATCCACGACAATGGCCTCAAGTGCGTCTGCGTGGCTACTGACGATGGGCAAGGCATGCTGGAGATCAAGAATATCGCTGTAGCTCCTGATTGCCGGCGCCTGGGATATGGCAGAACAATGCTCGGATTCATCGAGGATACCTACAGGGAGAGCCACCGGATCCTGCAGGTCGGCACCGGCGATACGCCTTCGACAATCCGCTTCTATGAAAGCTGCGGTTTCGTCCGCTCCCATGTGGTGAAAGGATTTTTCACCGACAATTACGATCATCCTATATATGAGGACGGGATATTGCTGGCCGACATGATATATCTGCGGAAAAGACTGCTGGGTTGAGAGGCTGTCTTCACGGGCATTGGTTTGGCACAAGTAAAAATTTTGTAATTCAGGCATCGCCATGGGGATGCTCAAATGCGTCTGACCGCATGGTTGGAACCGGGACAATTTCAGCTGGTACATTCCATATTATCGTCTGGGCACAAAAAACCCTGGCCCGATGCTGCTCCAGGGCGCCAAACCCTGTCCGCGATCTGGGCGCCTTTGACCGCCTATATTGCATGCTGCCTGATTCCGGTATATTTTTATGCATTATTTGTAATGATTTAAAAATGCGGGATTTGATGAAATCCGTCAAAAAAATAACATCCGCCTTTGGGCATGAGTTTGCCAATCCGGCCCTGCTGGAGCTGGCGCTGACCCATTCCTCCTGGGCCAATGAGGCCGGGGACTGCGACACCCACAATGAAAGGCTGGAATTTCTGGGGGACGCAGTGCTGGAGCTATGCGTCTCGGCGGAGCTTTACAGGCTTTTTCCCGATGCCAGGGAGGGCAGCCTCACGCGCATGCGCTCGGCCCTGGTCAATGAGGCCAGCCTTGCCAGGATAGCAGTGGAAAATGGGCTGGATGCGCAGATAAGGCTTGGCGTGGGAGAGGAGAGACAGGGCGGCCGCTCAAGGCCTGCAATACTGGCCGATGCCGTGGAGGCCGTGCTGGGAGCCATATATGAAGATGGCGGCCTTGTGGCCGCCAGGTTCGCAGTTGCGGGAATATTTGCCGGCCATTGGCCAAGGGAGGCCATTGGCGCCCAGGAGCGGGACTGCAAATCCCTCCTGCAGCAGGTTTGCCAGCATGTGTTTCACGAGCCGCCCGCCTATGCCCTTGAGCGGACAAGCGGCCCGGAACATGCCAAAATTTTTGAAGTGAAAGTCTGCCTGCCGGACGGGCGCGTCTTCCACGCCGCCAATACCAGCCGCAAGAGGGCGGAGCAGGATGCGGCCGCCCAGGCCCTTGCCATGCTGCGGGAGTGATTCCCCTGTTTGAAAATTCTTCTTCATTGCCCAACATCTCCCGGTTCGGGCAGTCCCGCCACCCTGGCCCGGGGCCATCCCCGGGCCGGTCGTCTTTGGTCTGCCACAGCCTATTATAATGAGATGTCCTAGCCGCCGATGAGCTGCATGGCCATCTGGGGCAGCGAGTTGGCCTGGCCAAGCATGGCCACTGCCGACTGGGTGAGGATCTGGTTGCGCACGAACTGGGTCATTTCAGTCGCCACGTCCACATCCGAAATTCTGGATTCAGCCGCCTGCAGGTTTTCCGCCTGGATGTTCAGGTTGCTGATGGTGTTCTCAAGCCTGTTCTGGGTCGCGCCAAGATGGGCGCGGATCTTGTCCTTCTCCACTATGGCATTGTTGATGGCGTCCAGGGCATGCTGGGCATCTTCCTGGGTCTCAATGGTGAAGCCGGCAAAGTCCATGTTGCCAACCTTGGCATGCATGTCTTCCAAAGCCTTGGCCAGGATCTTCTCGGCTACGGCGCTGGCTGTGGAGCCATCTTCAAGGCCGGCAAGCGCCGCATATTCCTTGATGTCAAAGTCCAGGCCGTAGTCCGGAGGAGTGGTGCTCATATCAGCATTGGCCAGATTGTAAATGGCCGCCTGGCCCCAGGCATACTGCAGCTTCTGCTTCTCGGTGGTGCGCAGGCTGTCCCAGAACTCATTGATGCCTTCCGCGGTTGCATCCGCTACAGCACTAGCTTTGGCAGCGGTTTCGGCCGCAGTTGTCTGGTTATTAATTTCAGTCTTAATGGCAGTAACCCACGTGTCAAAATCTGTGTCCGTCAGTGCTGTACCGCCGGCTGCGGGCGCAGTTGGAACACCAGTGGTTATGCCCTTCAATGCAGTTTCCAGGGCAGTGGCATCTGCATCGGTAAAGCCATTATCTTTGGCCGCCTGCACGGCTGCCGCAATAAGCTTGTCCTGATAAGCTGTTATTGCCGCAGCGCCGCCCTGGTCATCAATAGATAGATTGGGATCTCTGGCCGCATCAATGGCTAAATTGATGGATGCCAAAATTTTATCTGCAGCGCCAGCAGCCGGCTCGGCTGTTGCAGCCGCATTGGCCGCCTTTGTAGCTGCAGCGAGATAACGCTCCATCAAGTCAGAACTGCCAACCCACTTCTTGCCATCCTTAAGGAAGCCTTCATCCGCTCCCTGTGCGGCAGCCTTGGCTTTTTCCCAAGTCTCCTGGTCGCCTGTTTTGGCATCATTTATATTCTGAGCAACCCCACCAAGATCTTGATATGATTTCCAAATAACACTGTCTTCAGCCCCTGCCCAATTTGCAGTATCTTGTTTGGCCAGTTCAATATCATTTTGGACTGTTCCAGCTGCGCCAGCATTGCCCTGCTTGTATACATCAAAAATCGCATTCTCATAGGCAGTCATGTCTGGGTCATCGGGCAGTCCCCAGAGCTTGTAGGCCTGGGTGGGATCAACCGCATTATTGATGGCGCCTTCAACGTTTTTGGCCATCTCGTCAATGGAAGCCAGAAGCTGGCCTTTTTCAGCGGAGGTCAGGGTCTGATCATTCTTGATCTGCTGCTGCAGGGACTGCTTGAAGGCAGCCATGCCACGCTGCTGCACGTCTTCCCAAGTGGAGGCATTGCCGAGGCCAAAGGCCTGGGAGGTGCACTCGCCTATGTGGATGTAGTAGTAGTCTTCCGCGCTATCATTGCCTGTGCCAAAGTGGATCTTCATCTCGCCCTTGGAGACAAGCCCGGAGCCGTCATGATCGCCATCCAGGGTGCCGTCCAGCAGCTTGGTGCCGTTGAAGTCCGTGGCATTGGCGATACGGGTGATTTCGCTGGCCATGGCCTGATATTCGGACTCAATCATCAGACGCTGGGTGGAGTCGTATGTGCCTGTGGCTGCCTGTTCGGCAAGCTCTTTCATGCGGATAAGTTTTTCATCAATGATGCCAAGGGCTCCGTCCGCCACCTGGATCATGGAAATTGCATCGTTGGCATTGCGGGCGCCCTGCTGCAGGGCAGCGATGTCCGCGCGCTGCAGTTCGCGGATGGCCAGGCCGGCAGCGTCGTCCGCCGCGCTGTTGATGCGCAGGCCGGAGGAGAGGCGCTGGGTTGAGGTCTGCAAACGGCCATAATGCTGGTTGAGGGTGCGGGCTGTGTTTGCCGCCATAAGGTTGTTATTAATGACCAAAGACATTTGGATACCTCCTCGGGTAGTTGAATAAGCTGTGCCCATTGCAATGCAACCCATATGCCAAAAACAAAATAATACAATAATTCAATGTGTTATCATGGAAAGCAGCTTGAAAAGGCAAAATCTGCCCGCCGCAAATGCCGTGTTTTTGGCCCATTTGCGCCAAATATTTCCCGCCAGCTGCCGGCCTGCAGGCAGAAATCAGGCCATATTTGCCGGCAGCGGCCCATTTTTGACGCCAGGGCGGGAGCAAATGGTCCGTCTGGCCTTCCTCCCAGCCTCTGTCAAAAGCGGAAAGTCCCACCCTTAATTATTGTTAAGGCTGGGTGGACAGATGATGCGCCAATGCCGGAGGCCTGACATTCTGCCAGCCCCGGGATGGACAGCGGCAGAATACCCAAAAACGTTTTTTTGACTCCGCCTGGCTGCCGCCATCTGGCCCATGCGTCCCCGCAAAGAGTCTGACAGGGGAGCATTTCCCTAAATAATATTGTAATATCAATAAATTATATAAACGGCACAATTATTGCATTTTACCTGACAATCCTATTGAGAACTGTATGGCGGCAGGACCGCCCATATATAAAGATGGCAGGTGCAGCATGTTTGGCAAACAGCCGGACCCGAGCAGAACAGAAGAGGCCACGCCAAAGCGTGTCAAAAAGCAGAGGGATGAGGGCAATGTGCCCAAGTCCCAGGAGCTGGGCAAGGCGGTAAGCCTTGTGGGCGGCCTTGCCGCCCTTTCCGTCTGGATCGCGCCCATGAACGAGATGATCCAGAACATTTTCCGCCGCTTTCTCTCCCATTCCTACGAGTTCAACCCAAATCCGGAGAATGTTTACACGCTGACCATCGAGCTGATGATCGAGCTCTGCAAGCTGGTGATGCCCATACTGTTCTTTCTGGCATTGCTGGCCTTCATCTCCCAGCGCATTCAGGTGGGCAAGCTCTGGACAACAAAGGTCTTCAAGCCCAAGTGGAGCAAGTTCAACCTGATCAAGGGGCTCAAGCAGATGATGTTTTCGCCCCAGACCATACTGCGCACGCTCAAAAGCCTGCTTTTCTCCATCATCCTCTGCGTCATTCCCGGCATGATCATCTGGAATGAGCACCAGAATTTTCTGCCCATGTTCGATGCCACAGCCGAGGGCGTGGCATCCTACATGCTGGACATGGCCTTCAAGCTGGCCAGCTGGGCCCTCATGCCAATTCTGGCCATTGCCGCCTTTGATGTCTGGCAGTCCCGCTACGCCTACAAGGAAGGCATGAAAATGACCAAGGATGAGGTCAAGGACGAGCGCAAGAACGCGGAAGGCGACCCTGTAATCAAGAGCAAGCAGCGCCAGAAGATGATGGAAGTCATGAGCAGGCGCATGCTTCAGGATGTTCCCAAGGCCGATGTGGTCGTCACAAACCCGACCCACCTGGCCGTGGCCCTGCGCTACAACTCGCAGGAATCCCCGGCGCCTGTGGTTGTGGCCAAGGGCGCGGACCATCTGGCCGAGAAAATCAAGGCCGTGGCCCGGGAAAACAATGTGCCCATCCGCGAAAATGTGCCTTTGGCACGGGCTTTGTATAATGCAGTGGAAATAGGTGACATGATACCGGAGGAGCTTTACAAGGCAGTGGCGACATTGCTGGCAAGCATCTGGAAACTAAGGCCCAGAGCGCATTAAACTGCTCTTTCGGCATCAACGCAGCAGAAATATGAGGTGTCAATAAAATGGCTACTATGGGACTACCGCAACTTGACTACACGCGCTTTTCCAAGCATGGCGAGCTTGCCCTTGCGGCTGGCGTCGTTGTCATTCTCTTTACCATGCTTGTGCCCCTGCCCACTTTTTTCATGGACATCATGCTATGCGTGAGCATCTCCATTTCCCTGCTCATTCTGGTGACGACAATGTTCATGAACTCGCCGCTGGAATTCACCATCTTTCCGTCCCTGCTGCTGGTGACCACATTGCTGCGCCTGGCGCTCAACGTGGCTTCCACCCGCCTGATCCTGCTCAATGGCGATCAGGGCGTTGAGGCGGCAGGCACAGTCATCCGCTCCTTTGGCGAATTTGTGGTGGGCGGCAGCTTTGTGGTGGGCGGCGTTATCTTCATGATCATGTTCATCCTCAACAAGGTTGTCATCACCGCCGGCACCACGCGCATAGCCGAAGTGGCGGCCCGCTTTACCCTGGACGCCATGCCCGGCAAGCAGATGGCCATTGAGGCGGACCTCAATGCCGGCCTGATAGATGAGGAGGAGGCCACAAGCCGCCGCCATGCCCTGCGCAAGGAAGCCGATTTCTACGGCGCCATGGACGGCGCGTGCAAATTTGTCTCCGGCGACGTCAATGCCGGCATGATGATCACCCTGGTCAACATAGTTGGCGGCATCATCATCGGCATGGTGCAGAAGGACATGGACTGGAACTCCGCCCTCACCACCTACTCCCTGCTGACCATTGGCGACGGCCTTGTTTCCACCATACCCTCAATCATTGTCTCCACGGCAACAGGCCTGCTCGTGTCCCGCGCGGCATCCGAGGCCAAGATGGGCGAGGAGTTCCTGGCGCAGCTGACCTTCAACAGCCAGGCTCTCAAGATGGTTTCCGCGGTGCTCGTGGTGTTCGCCATAGTTCCCGGCCTGCCGGCCATACCATTCCTTATTCTCGCAGGCATGCTCTTTCTGGTGGCCCGCATCACCCAGGACAAGGACGGCAGCGAGGCCGAGAAGAAAAAGAATGCCGGCAAGGACAAGGGCAAATCTCCCGCCGCTGCCGATACGCCGGAGGAAGTCCAGGCCCTGCTGCCCCTTGACACCCTTGAGCTTGAAGTCGGTTACGGCCTCATTCCCCTGGTGGATGAGGAGCAGAGCGGCAACATTCTGGCGCGCATCCGCTCCATTCGCCGGCAGTTCGCCCTTGACATGGGTGTGGTCATTCCCTCCCTGCACCTGCGCGACAACCTCCAGCTCAAGCCCGGCCAGTATTCCCTGCTGATCAAGGGCAACCAGGTGGCCTCCGCCGAGATACTTGTGGACCACTTCCTGGCCATGGATCCAGGCAATGTGACCACCCGCATCAATGGCATCGAGACCAGGGAGCCAGCCTTCAACCTGCCTGCCCTGTGGATACCGGACAGCCAGAGGGAAGAGGCCATGCTTGCCGGCTATACGGTTGTTGACCCGGCCACTGTCATCGCCACACATCTCACGGAGATCTTCAAGCGCCACCTGGCCGACTTCCTGGACAGACAGGCAGTGCAGGGCCTGCTGGATACGGTTGCCAAGCATTCTCCCAAGGCTGTGGAAGACCTGGTGCCCGGCACAATAGCCCTTGGCGGCGTGCAGAAGGTGCTGCAGCTGCTGGTGCGCGAGAATGTCAGCATCCGCGACATGCTGACCATAGTGGAAACCCTGGCGGATTATGGCGGAGCTGTCAAAAATCCGGATATGCTGGCCGAATATGTGCGCGAAAAGCTCTCCCGCTCCATTGTGCGTCCATATCTTGACAGCCAGGGTGTGCTGCCGGTGCTGACCCTCAATGGCAATGCCGAGCGCATGGTTCAGGAAGGACTGCGCCAGACCGAAAATGGCTCCACTTTCCTCTCCCTCAACCCGGCACTGGCGCAAAAGCTGATGCAGAA
>CAJUMQ010000018.1 GCA_910587035.1 uncultured Desulfovibrio sp.
GCGCGCAATCCCTAATCGGGATTGCGACTATTGTCGCTTGACGCGACACTAGAGCGGATGGGGCGGCCAATCTGACATAAAACGCGGTTTTGCAGTGAAGCGCCAGGCCACAGGGTCGAATGTGTGACAAAACCACCTGCCATTCCATAATATCCAGAAAGGGGCTTAAATCATGCTGGACATGCAAGAACTTGATGATTTCGCTGAATATATTAAATCCGGCCAGCTGGAAAAGGATTTTAAAAATGCCGGAGAAATTGAACGCGGCCGCATTCTTGAGCTGCTTGAGAAAATCATGGATGTTTCCGATCTGGCCGATGAGGCTGCCACGCGAATGATCTTTCGCGGCCTGCCTCTCCCGGTGGATGACCAGAACAGCAAAAGCTAGTGTAGCCCCGGCATATCTCCATTTTTCCAGGTTCACTTTTTGGCTTGTCTCTGGCATATTGCGGCCATGTCTGATTTTGTGGTGACCATGAAACTGGCATTGCCTGCCCGGCGGCCAGAGTCTGTCTGCGTACGCAGGCACTTTATTGCCACGCATACATGGCGGTCATGCCGGAGGCCAGATGGCTGGCGACAGCGATCCTGATTTCCTTCTCCAAACCTGCGCATCCTGTCTGCCAGCAGCCATCTGCAAAAAGGATGGCTGGACGCTGATTTGCGCCAATGCCGCCTTGCGCGCCCTGCTTGGCCATGAAAACGGTTCATTGCCTGGCGACATCCTCGACAGATGGCTGGCGGAGGGCAGCATAGGTACATCTGGAAGCAACAGCCAGTGCGGGGCATTTAATTTCCACACCTCCCAGGGCCAATTCTATCTAGTACGCTGGCAAAACATCCCGTCAGGGGAGCCGTGGCGGCATGTTTCCATCATGCCTCTCCCCCCGGCGCATGGCGGGGAATCCCCTCGCGAGCTGGACAGCATCCTGGATTTTATTCATGATGGCATCTGGATAATCGATGGCAATGGCATAACCCTGCGCATAAACCGCGCCATGGAACGCATTGCCGGCATCCATGCCAGCGAGGTTGTGGGGCGCCATGTGAGCGAGCCTCTGCGGGAAGGACGATTTAAAACATGCGTCAGCCTGCGCGCCCTTGAGGCCAGGCACACAGTCACGCTTTTTGACGACTATTCCAATGGCAAGAGATGCCTCAATACCAGCACCCCTGTATTTGATGCCAATGGCAATGTCTGGCGTGTTATTGCCGCCATTCGCGACATAACAGAGCTGGAGACCCTGCAAAGCCGTCTTTCGGACCTGGAAGTGGAGGCCATGGCCTTTCGTCTTCGCGTGCAGGGTCTGGAAAGCCAGACCCAGAATGGCATGCTTGGGCAGAGCCCGGCCCTGCAGAGGGTCATCCAGGATATCTCCAGGGCGGCGCACACAGATGCTGTGACCCTCATCCTGGGCGAAACCGGCACAGGCAAAACTCTTGCGGCAAAGACAATTCATGAAATGGGTGACAGGGCGCAAAAACCTTTTGTCTCCCTGAACTGTGGCGCCATACCGGCATCGCTGATGGAGTCCGAGCTTTTTGGCTATGAGCGCGGGGCCTTCACAGGCGCTGCAAGGGGCGGCAAACCCGGCATGTTTGAACTTGCCGCCGGCGGCACACTGCTTCTGGATGAAATTGGCGAGCTATCCCTGCCCATGCAGGCCAAGCTGCTGCATGTGCTGGATGGCCAGCCCATCTACAGGGTTGGTGGCACGCGCCCCATCACCATGGGCGCGCGCATTCTGGCAGCCACCAACCGCTCTCTGGAAAAAATGGTCGCCGCTGGCACATTTCGCGAGGATCTGTTCTATCGCCTTCGCGTGCTTTGCGTGGAGCTGCCACCCCTGAGGGAAAGGCGGGATGACATACTTTTTCTGGCCTGGCATTTTTTGCGACAGGCATCGGGGGATTCCGGGCGGGCAAAAATACTTGACCCGCGTGCGGAGCAGCTCTTTCTGGCATATGCGTGGCCAGGCAATGTGCGGGAGCTGCAGAGCGTCATCCAGTCCCTAGCAACCCTGTGCGTACACGAAAAAATTACGCCCGCCGATCTGCCATCCTACATGCGCGAAAATTATGAAACCGGCCAAAGGCATCCCATGGGCACACGCAGCCTCACCGAGGCTGTTGAAGAGGTGGAGAGGGAGATGATAGCCAATGCCCTGGCTGAGACGGGAAGCACCTACAAGGCCGCGCGGCGTCTTGGCATCAGCCAGTCCTCCGTTATGCGCAAGGCCAGAAAGTATGGCATCCCCACCGCGCATGATGTTGAACCGCCAAAAACATATTCCGGGCGCCAGTCCGATTCTGATACCTTGCCCATTGAAGGGAGACAGGGATGGAAACACTAACCGTTGCCTATGTTTGCAGCCTTGCCGTCAAACTGTATGCGCTTATGACGCCACCTGCTGTCCTGAGCGCCTTCATTTCCCACACCAGGGGCAAAAGCAGCCTTGCGCGCTACGGCATAGCCTGCAAGGCATCCCTGGCCATTTTCATCACAGGCGAGCTGCTTTTTCTGTTTGGTTCCGGCATCTTCGCGATTTTTGGCTTTACATTGGACGCCTTTCGCATCGGGGTGGGGCTTTTGCTCTTTCTCACCGCAATCCGCCTGATGAATGACGAAAAGCAGCCCATGCCGGATCCCCATTCCGGCGCGGACATCAGCGTGGTGCCATTGGCCATACCCCTGGGCATGGGTCCATCGGCCATTGGCACGGTCATGGTGCTTGGCGCCACAGCCAGGGACACCGGTGACATTCTCACAGGCACCATCTGTCTTTTTCTGGCATCTTTGGCCATGGCAGTGCTTCTTTGCCTGGCAGATCCGGTGCAAAGGCTCATTGGCAAGACCGGCATCGCCATCATGGCAAAACTGACGGCCCTGCTTCTTTCCGCCATTGCGGCACAGGTGATATTCACTGGAATCAAGGCATTCCTAAGGCATTATAAGGGGTTATGACATGGTGGAAAATCTTGCCGGCGACATTCTTGGCAACAGTATCAAGCTTTACGCGCTCATGACCCCGCCAGCAGTGCTGAGCGCCTTTCTTGGGCACACAAAACACTATACGCCAGCGCAAAAACATGCCATCGCGCTGAAGACATCCCTGGCCATTTTCATCATCGGGGTTGTCCTCTATGTCTTTGGCTCAAATCTCTTTGAAATCTTTGGCTTCACCCTTGACGCCTTCCGGATTGGATCCGGCGTGCTTCTCATGCTCACTGCCATATCCCTCATGAATGATGACGGCCAGGAGGAGCATCCCGAGGCAGAGGGCGACATAAGCGTGGTGCCCCTGGCCATTCCCCTGGGCATGGGGCCGGCATCCATTGGCGCTGTTATGGTCATGGGCGCATCCGCCAAAAACAGGCATGAGCTCATGGTTGGGGTGTTCGCACTTTTCCTGGCAGCATTTGGCATGTTCCTGCTGCTGCGCCTTGGGGATATTGTGGGGCGCATACTGAGGGACACAGGCATAGCCGTGCTGGCCAAGCTCACTGGGCTGCTGCTTGCCGCCATAGCCGCGCAGGTGATATTCACCGGCGTGGTGGGTTTTCTTGAGCTGTAGGGCGGCATTTTATGATGCGCGCAATTGACGAGGCCGCCAAACCGGCTTAATGCTTTAGGAATAATCCAACCAATCAACTGGCTCTTCCCCTTGCGGGTTGTGGAAAGGCATGGAGTATCGCCCCATGAATCAGACGCCGAATATCAAGGGCATCCGCATTCGCACAGTCAATCTTGTCATGCTTGCCATCTCCCTGGTGCTGTTTTTAATCGTGCTGTACATGACTGTGCAGATATCGCGGGAGTACAAGGCCACAGTCCATGCCATGAACAACTACATAAACTGGTCAAATGCCACGCATGCCATCCAGACAGGCACGGACTATCTGACGGAACAGGCAAGGCTATATGCCCAGACGCTGAACAAGGAAAATGCCGACAACTATTTCCATGAGCTTTACTCCAACCGCAGCCGTGAAAAGGCCCTGGAATTTCTTGCCGACCATAATCTGCACAGTGAAGACCCGAATCATGACTGTGGCCTGAAGCGCGCGCTGGAACTGTCCAATGCCCTGGCATTCCGCGAAATCTATGTCATCAGGCTGCTGGCTGAGGCGACTGGTGAGAAGCTGGAAAACTTCCCCGCCAATGTGCGCCACACCCGTTTGAGCGCAGCGGACAGAACCCTGCCACCCGAGGAAAAGATAGCCCGCGCCCGCGACATGCTGTTCAACCCGGACTATCAGCACGCCAAAAAGGACATACACAACACGCTGAACCAGTTTGTCAGCGAGCACATGGAGGCCACGAGAATGCACCAGCAGGAGCAGGCGCATGAGCTGGGCCGTGTGCTGGCGGAGCAGCGGGTGGTGCTCATAGCCCTGTGCCTTTTGAACATTCTCACCTTCTCCATGATAATCGTGCTTATTGTGAAGCCCCTGCAGGTCTATCTCAACTGCATCAAGAATGATCGCATGTTTGAGCTGGTGGGCGCCTATGAATTCAAGCATCTTGCCCTCACATACAATGATATTTTCACCATCAAGGAGCACCACGACAAAATGCTCAAGCACAAGGCCGAGCATGATCCCCTCACCGGCCTGCTCAACCGTTCAGCATTTGATTCCTTCCGCAATCTGCTGGCCCATGATGACAAGCCTGTTGGTCTTTTGCTGGTGGATGTGGACAAGTTCAAGGAAGTCAATGACACCTATGGCCATGCGGTGGGCGACAAGACACTCTGCCGCGTTGGCTGGCTTTTGCAGCACAATTTCCGCGCCGACGATCTCTGCATCAGGCTGGGTGGCGATGAGTTCGCAGTCATTCTGCGCGGCAAGGCGCCTGGTGTGGAAAAGATAGTTTCTGAAAAGGTGGAATCCATAAATCAGGCACTGGAAAACCCGCCGGCTGGCCTGCCCG
Organism: uncultured Desulfovibrio sp.; assembly: GCA_910587035.1. Taxonomy (GTDB): domain Bacteria; phylum Desulfobacterota; class Desulfovibrionia; order Desulfovibrionales; family Desulfovibrionaceae; genus Desulfovibrio. Next base: position 4,934 of record CAJUMQ010000018.1, read on the forward strand.
CGGCATCCATAAGCGTGGGCGTCGCCTTCTCCAATGCCGGATTTTCAGAAAATCTGTACAATAATGCCGACAGCGCCCTCTATCGTGTAAAAGAAGCCGGACGCCGTGGCTGCCAGTTTTATGATGGGGGCAATTCAAATGAATCTGCTGGATAAAATCTTCCATATCCGCGCAAGCGGCAGCAGCGTAAGGACGGAATGCCTGGCCGGACTGACCAGTTTCATGGCCATGTGCTATCTTATCTTTGTGGTGCCTGCCATGCTGGCCGATGCCGGCATGCCGCGGGAATCAGCCATTGCCGCAACCATCTGGATCACCATCCTGGCCACGCTCCTCATGGGACTTTGGGCGCGCTTTCCTGTTGGCGTGGCCCCCGGGCTTGGCATCACGGCCTTTTTTGCCTACTACATTTGCGGACCTGCCGGCTATGCCTGGCAGGATGGCCTGGGCGCGGTTTTCATCTCCGGCGTGGTTTTCATGCTGCTCACAATAACAAAAATCAGGCAGCTGATTATTGATTCCGTGCCCATGGATCTCAAATACGCCATTGTGGTAGGTATTGGCGCATTTATTGCCTTTATTGGCATGAAAAGCTGCGGCATTATCACTGCCAACCCCTCAACCTTTGTAGCCCTCGGCAACCTGGCCGAACCAGGCACCCTGCTCTCCCTCTGCGGCATCGTGCTCATAGGCACACTCATGTCCCTGGAGATAAAGGGCGCCATGCTCATAGGCATAATCACCATCAGCGCCGCCGGCATCATCCTTGGCCTCACTCCCATGCCACAGGCCGTTTTTTCGCAGTCCTTTCCGCTGCCCCATGGACTTTTCATGCAAATGAGCATTACCGGCGCCCTGGGACATGGACTTTTTTCAATAATCTTCACCCTCACCATGGTCGACCTGTTTGACAACATGGGCGTGCTGATAGGGCTTGCGCAAAAAGCGGGCATGATGCAGCCAGATGGCCACATAAAAAATCTCGATCGGGCCCTGGTGGCCGATTCCGCCGCCACCATGGGCAGCGCCATGCTTGGCGCCACAACTGCCACAAGCTATCTTGAATGCGCCACAGGCGTTGCTGCCGGCGGTCGAACCGGGCTTGTTGCGGTTGTCATAGCCCTGCTGTTTTTTCTCGCCCTGTTTTTCACCCCCCTTGTGGCCCTTGTGCCATCCTTTGCCACAGCGCCTGTGCTTGTCATTGTGGGCGCGCTGATGATGCAGGAAGCCCTGCATATAAATTTCAATGATTTCACAGTGGCGCTGCCCGCATTTCTCACAATCATCATGATGCCCCTCACGTTCAACATTGCCACAGGCTTCGGTTTTGGCTTTATCAGTTTTGTGGCGCTCAAGGCTTTCAGCGGACGCTTTCGCGAGGTCAGCCCCTTCATGTGCGCAATCGCTGTCTGCTTTGCCATCAACTTTGCATTGCGCCTGCAATAAAATGCCCCATCGCGCCAATTCAGTCTTGTATAATATTGCGAAAACTCAAGCACAGGGAGCTGAAAATGGCTAATGATCTTGTGCCCGGCAGCGTGGCCGGCCGCGAAATGCTTGGCAGCCGCCTGGGCTTCCTGCTGCTTTCCGCCGGCTGTGCCATCGGCCTTGGCAATGTCTGGCGTTTTCCATTCATAACCGGCGCCTATGGCGGCGCAATTTTTGTAATTATCTATGTTCTCTTTCTCTTTGCCATACTGCCAATCATGATCATGGAGTTTGCCGTAGGCCGGGCATCACGCCTCAACATGGGGCTGGCCCTGCGCAAACTGGAGCCTGCCGGCACAAAATGGTCCAAATTTGGCTGGGTTGCGCTGGTGGGCAGCTATCTTCTGATGATGTTCTATACGGCAGTCACCGGCTGGATGCTGATCTACTGCTGGTATATGGGCGCAGGCGCCCTACAGGGCCTAACGCCAGCGGAGGTGGGTAATTTTTTCCATGGCGTCCTGGCTGATCCCTGGATACAGGTTGCCGGCATGACCATAGCCATTGGCGCAGGCTTTGGCATCTGTGTGCTTGGTGTGCGCAAAGGCGTTGAACGCATTGTCAAATACATGATGCTGGGGCTGCTTTTGCTGCTTGTGGTGCTTGTTGTACGCTCCCTGCTCTTACCAGGAGCAGGCGCCGGCATACGTTTTTATCTCATGCCAGATATGGGCAAGCTGACAGAAGTCGGATTTTTCAATGTATGCAATGCCGCCATGACCCAGGCTTTTTTCACCCTTTCCGTGGGCATTGGCGCCATGTGCATTTTTGGCAGTTACCAGCCAAGGGACAGATCCCTCACCGGCGAGGCCGTATGGATTGCCGGCCTTGACACATTTGTCGGCATCATGGCCGGCCTTATAATTTTTCCCGCCTGCTTTTCCTTTGGCGTGCAGCCGGATTCAGGGCCAGGCCTCATCTTTGTGACGCTGCCCAACATATTCAATTCCCTTGAGGGCGGCCGGATATGGGGCTGCCTGTTCTTTGTGTTCATGGCTTTCGCCTCATTGAGCACTGTCATAGCCGTTTTTGAAAATATAATCTCCTATAGCGTGGATGTGTGGAAAATGCCGCGCCCAAGAGCCGTGGCCCTGCACATGCCCATGATGTGGCTGCTATCCCTGCCCTGTGTGCTTGGCTTTAATCTTCTTGCCTTTATTGAGCCTTTGGGAAAAGGCTCAACCATCCTCGACCTTGAGGATTTTTTGCTGAGCAACAATATTCTTCCCTTTGGCGGAATCCTGTTCCTGCTTTTCTGCTGTCACCGGCGCGGCTGGGGCTGGAACAACTTTCTGGCGGAAACGGACCAGGGCCAGGGCCTGAAGTTTCCGGCTTTTCTGCGGCCATTTTTAAGCTGGGTTTTGCCCCTGCTCATTGCCTCCCTCTTTGTAAGTGGCTATATTAACAAATTCTTGCACTGAAAATATAGGTAGAAGACTCATTATTCCGCAAAATGGAGAGGGGCATGAATATTGTTCTGCTTGAGAATCTTGGCTGCAGCAAACAGTTGCTGAATGATAATATGGACAGATTGCGCGGCATGGGCCACACATTCAGCGCATTTGACAGAACCGACAATATCGAGAAACTGAAAAGACATGTGGCAGACGCCGATGTCATCATGCTTGCGAATATGCCGCTGCCAGCGGAAGTTCTTGAAGCCGCCCCCAATGCCAGATTTATAGATGTCGCCTTTACGGGAGTGGATCACATACCTCTGGATCAGGCGCGAAAACGGGATATTGCCATATCCAATGCCTCTGGCTATGCCAATGATTCCGTTGCCGAGCTGGCTGTAAGCTTTATGATCCAGCTGCTGCGCGATCTCAACCTGGCCCAGGAAAGAGCCCGGCATGGTGGCACCAAGCAGGGTCTCAAGGCCAATCTGCTGCGTGGCAAAACCGTTGGCATCATCGGCGCTGGTGAGATCGGGCTACGTGTGGCCGCCCTGTGCAAGGCCTTTGGCGCCAAGGTAATCGCCCACAACCGCCATGAGGTGGCTGATCCAAATATTGACAGCAATGCCACACTTGATGAATTGCTGGCTGAAGCGGACATTGTCACTCTGCACTGCCCCCTGACAAGCCAGACAAAGGGCATGATCTCTGCAGCAGAGCTTGCGAAAATGAAAAAGGGGGCATTTTTGATCAACACCGCCCGCGGCCCGGTGGTGGACAATGCCGCCCTTGCCGATGCCCTTAACCGGGAGATAATTGCCGGCGCGGCCTGTGATGTCTTTGACATGGAGCCACCATTGCAGGCCGATTACCTCCTGCTGCGCGCAAAAAATGCCATTCTCACTCCGCATCTGGCCTTTTATACGCAGGAGGCTCTGGAAGATCGCGCCAGAATCGCCTTTGACAATCTTTATGCCTGGCTTGAAGGCAAACAGATCAACAGAATCTGAAAAAAAAGCCTCCCGCGTGGCCGCGAGGATGAAATACCCAAAAAACCGCCGCGATATCCCATGCATTGCGGCGGTTTGGCATAATCAGTGGTCATGTGTCCAATTATAATTTTTTACGCGTGTTCAAAGCCATTTTTTATAGCCAAAGGCTTTCAGCCACCCCTTTTGTCTAGTGGGATGTCATGTTTTTACTGTCGTAAAAACATGAAGATCGCAAAGCAAAAAACGTGGTTTTTGCTTTGCTCACGCCGCCGCTGGCGGCGCGCAATCCCTAATCGGGATTGCGACTATTGTCGCTTGACGCTACACTAGAGCATTCATAAATTGAAACATTCTGCGCGTTTAAACTGATAAATGCTCTAGCGCAGCTCCCTGGCCACAATCTCGGCCAAATCGGCAGCATAAGCCCGCACCTTGTCGGGATTCTCGCCTTCAACCATTATTCTGCACAGGGCCTCGGTGCCGGAGTAGCGCAAAAGCACCCTGCCCCGGCCATCAAGCTCCCGCTCCACAGCCGCCACGGCTTCGGCTATGGGCGCGCATTCCATGAGTGGCAGGCGTTTTTCAACCCGAACATTTATGAGTGTCTGCGGGAATGGCGTGATCAGACCCGCCAGTTCCGAAAGCGGTTTTTCCTTTTCACGCACAATGCGCAGAATTTGCAGGGCGGCCAGCAGACCATCTCCTGTTGTGCTGTAGTGGCGGAAAATCAGATGACCGGATTGCTCGCCCCCAAGCATCGCGCCCTCCCTGCGCATGGCCTCCACCACATAGCGGTCGCCGACCTGGGTGCGCATCAACGTGCCGCCATGGTCGCGCATGAAAATCTCCAGGGCTATGTTGCTCATCACGGTGCTGACAAGGAGATTGCCAGGCAGCTCGCCTCTGGCCATCATTGCCTGGGCGCACATGGCCATAAGCTGATCGCCATCCAGTATCGTGCCATGCTCATCCACCACAATCAGGCGATCCGCGTCCCCGTCAAGGGCCAGGCCAACATCCGCGCGCAGCTCGCGCACCTTTGCGGCGACAACATCAGGATAAAGCGAGCCACAATGCTCATTGATGTTCACACCATTGGGGGAACAGCCAATGCGAAAAACCTCGGCGCCCAATTCCTCAAGGGCGAGGGGGGCGATTTTGTAGCTTGCGCCATTGGCGCAATCCACCACTATGCGCAGACCGTCAAGTGTCAACTGGGTGGGAAAACAGCTTTTTGTATAGACAATATAACGGCCGCCCGCATCTTCAATCTTGCTTGCCCGTCCCACCTTGTCCGTGTCGGGATAGGGCCATGCGAAATCGGCATCCAGAACCATCTGGGAGATTTCATTCTCCACATTGTCGGGCAGCTTGTAGCCATCGGCATCAAAAAACTTGATGCCATTGTCATAAAAGGGATTGTGGGATGCGGAAATTACCACACCAAGGTCCGCGCGCATGTTGCGTGTGAGAAAGGAGATCGCCGGAGTGGGCAGTGGTCCGGTCATAATCACATGCATTCCGGCAGCGCACAGACCAGCGGTGAGCGCCGATTCAAACATGTAGCCGGAAAGTCTTGTGTCCTTGCCAATAACCACCCTGTGCCTGTGAGTGCCGCGCCGAAAGCGCAACCCGGCAGCCAGACCGAGCCTTTGAGCTATGTCCACAGTCATCGGCCAGACATTAACCCGCCCACGCAAACCATCTGTGCCAAACAGCCTCTCTGCCATACCTCCCCCTTATTGCTGCCCTGCCGGGCGGACATTTTTATTGCCTATTCTTTTGACAATTACATCTTCCCCACTGGGGTTGAGCAGCGTCATCCCCTCAGGCAGCCTGAATCGTGGCTTGACAGGCCGGCTCTCTCCCCCATCCATTGGCGGAGGCACAACGCTGACCTCCAGCTGGTTGAGATATGCGGAGGATTTGGCCAAAGCCTCGGGCACTTCCACCATGACCGTAATGGTGGACGGGCTTACCTCATAATTGTGATCGGCATCTCCTGCCACACGGATATTGCATTTTCTGGTTATGACAGTTCTTCCGCTGGTTATGGTGTAACCCACACGCACTGTTGGCGGCTGGGCAGTGACTAGACTCGGGGTTTCAAGAGTCAGATTCTGCTGCACGGTTGTGCCGGCGGCCCTGGGATCAAGCAGAATGGTCAAAGGCAGGCTGGAAATATTCGATATTACCTCTTCCGGTCCGCGCAAAACAACGGTCGCAGGCGAAACCGTCACATTTTCAACAGTCAGCGCCCCGCCTCTCAAGGGGGAATCCACCACTGTGCGCAGGGGAACGTTGCGTTCCATGAGGGTATCCGCGGTAATCAAAATTCTGGGCGGCTGTATATCCACAATGTCAAATGCGCGAAAACGAGGGCCCAGCTCATCGCCACCAAGAGGCACACTGGTAACACCTTTCTTGATCTTGGAAAGATCTATTGCTTCTGTAAGGCGGTCGCGGGACATGGCGCGTAGCAGGGTTTCAGAACCCTTGATGCGCACCATTATCTTGCTTATCAGCCCATCCGTTATGACGAGATTAGGTGGGATGCCATAATAGTCAATGTTCACCTCCACCTGCGCCTCCAGGCGATCCCGCACACTTACCACATACCACATGACAAAGGCCACGCAGAGGGCCGCAAGCATCAGAACAAAATTGGGGACCTTTTTGGGATAGGCGGATTTGCTAGAGGATTTCATTGAGCACCTGTCTGAGCCGAGCCGCATCCAGGGAGCGCACCAGCTCCCCTTTCATCGCCACGGAGATTTCACCACGCTCTTCAGACACGGCAATGGCCACGGCGTCACTCTCCTGGGTGATGCCAAGGGCAGCCCTGTGTCTTGTGCCAAAATTCTGCCCTTTGGCCACAGCCAGAGGCAGAATGCAGGCCGCCGCTGCCAGGCGCCCGGCGCTTATGATCACTGCCCCGTCATGAAGGGGGGCCTTGGGATAGAAAATGTTCATCAGCAGCTGGCGGGAAATAAGGGCATCCAGACGCACGCCCTCGCGCTTGATCATGTCGCCAAGGCGCATGCTTCTTTCAATGACTATCAGGGCGCCAACACGCAGACGCGCCATTTCCACACATGCCTGGACAATGTCCTCAACACCGGTCTGCTGCAGGGCCTTGCGGCGAAAAAAACTGCGCGCGCCCATCTCTCCCAGAGCCTGGCGGATGTCGGACTGGAATATGACCACGATGAGAATAAAAATAGAGCCAAATATGTATTGCAGCAGCCAGGAGAGGGTGTACAGGCCCAGCTGCTTGGCCAGAATATAAAGACCAGCCAGAATGCCAAGACCGCTCAGCACTGCCAGGGCGCGCGAACCACGCACCAGCTGGAACACCTGATACAGCAGCAGGCTGACAATGGCTATATCCAGGGCATCACGCCAGTTGGCTATGAAATGTCCTATATGCGGTAACTCTGGCAGCAAGTCATATCTCCATTAATTCCAGCGGCAAGCAAAAGGGCGTCCCTTACCTGGCCGACATTATGGACGCGATGCCAGAATACGCCCCGGCTCCAAAGCAGGGCGCTGGCTGTGGCCGTGCTTTCACCTCTTTTATCAACCGGCTGGCCCAGCAGATAGCCAAAAAAGGATTTCATGGAAATTCCGGCAAGAACGGGCCGTCCAAATTCCCTGAATTCCTCAATCCGCCGCAATATGGCAAGATTATGAAGGCCTGTCTTGCCAAAGCCAATGCCGGGGTCAAGCGCTATATGCGTCTCCGGCACACCTGCGCCAGTCAAAAAATGCAACTTGCGTTCAAAAAAATCTTTAATCTCCGCCAACACATCGCCATAGCTGGGATTTGCCTGCATGGTGGCTGGGGTTCCCTGGCTGTGCATCAGAATATATGCCGGCCTGTACTGGGCCAGCACGTCCACCAGTTCAGGGTCAGCATCGCAGCCGCTGATGTCATTGACAACGGCTGCTCCCAGCTCAAGAGCCCGCGCGGCCGTCGCGCCATGGACAGTGTCTATGGAAATGAGGGCATCCGGAGCCTGGGCGCGCACAGCTTCAAGCACCGGCCAAAGCCTCTGGCCCTCCATTGCCGGAGATACATCACCGGCTCCAGGCCTCGAGGATGCGGCGCCAATATCCAGAATGTCCGCCCCCTGGGAAAGCAACTGGCGGCATCTTTCCAAAGCCGCCTGCACACTGTCGTAACGGCCGCCATCATAAAATGAGTCCGGCGTGACATTGACGATGCCCATTATGCCAAAAGGCATGGGCGTGACAATACGTCTGCCATTGGCCGCAAGCCAGCCAGATTCCTGCCGATCCGGAGACATCTGGAATGTCATTGCCGGCGGCTGTCTTCATCCCTGTCGCGAGCGGCAGTTCTGCCATCATCAGCGCTGTCATCCGCCTCAAGGCCGAACTGTGGCGCCTGGTCCTCATCCCTGCCGCCAGCCGTGGTTTCGCCGTTATCATCCTTTTTGTCTTTTGCATTGTCATCAGTATCAAGCGGAGGCAAGGGCTTGTTATCCATCAGCAAATTCAGATCATCGCCAGTGATGGTCTCGCGTTCAAGCAGAGCGCCGGCAATGCGATGCAGTGTCTCCACATTATCCTGCAAAAGCTTGCGGCAGCGTTCATGAGCCTCCTCGACAATGCGTTTTACCTCGGCATCAACTAGCTTGGCTGTATCCTCGCTGTAATTCTTGTTTTGCACCCATTCGCGGCCAATGAAGACCTCTTCGCCGGTTTCGCCAATGGAGAGAGTGCCAATGGTTTCGCTCATGCCCCACTCGCACACCATTTTGCGGGCCATTTTTGTTACGCGCTCAATATCATTGGACGCCCCTGTGGTGATGTCATCCATTATGAGCTCTTCCGCCACGCGGCCGCCCAGAAGCACCACGAGGTTATTGCGCAGATAATTGCGGGAATATCCGTGCCGATCCTCCTCCGGCAGCTGCATTGTCACGCCAAGAGCCCGGCCGCGGGGAATGATGGTGACCTTGTGCACCGGGTCCGAGCCTGGCAGCAGCCGGGCAGCCAGGGCATGCCCGCCCTCATGATAGGCTGTAATGCGCTTTTCATCATCAGAAAGAATAAGGCTGCGGCGCTCCCTGCCCATGAGCACCTTGTCCTTGGCATACTCAAAATCGCGCATGTCCAGCTCTTCCTGATTGAGCTTGGCTGCCTGCAAGGCGGCCTCATTGACAAGGTTCTCAAGATCGGCGCCGGAAAATCCCGGGGTGCCGCGGGCCAGAACCTCCAGATCCACACTTGGGTCAAGGGGCGTGCGCCTGGTATGCACTTCGAGAATGCGCTTGCGGCCGCGCAGATCCGGCGTTGGCACAACCACCTGCCTGTCAAACCGCCCCGGCCTGAGCAAGGCCGGATCCAGAACATCGGGACGGTTTGTGGCTGCAATGAGAATAACGCCCTCATTGCTCTCAAAGCCGTCCATCTCCACTAGAAGCTGGTTCAGGGTCTGTTCCCGCTCATCATGGCCACCGCCAAGCCCGGCTCCTCTCTGGCGGCCCACGGCGTCTATTTCGTCAATAAATATGAGGCAGGGGGCATTTTTTTTGCCCTGCACAAAAAGATCACGCACACGCGAAGCGCCAACGCCGACAAACATCTCCACAAAATCCGATCCCGATATGGAGAAAAAGGGCACGCCAGCCTCACCGGCCACAGCGCGGGCCAGGAGCGTCTTGCCAGTGCCAGGAGGGCCCACAAGCAGCACACCCTTGGGTATGCGCCCGCCAAGCCGGGTAAACTTTTTGGGATTGGACAGAAATTCCACAACCTCGGAGAGCTCGTCCTTGGCCTCATCCACGCCGGCCACATCGGCAAATGTGACCTTGGCATTGTCCTGATTCAGCAGGCGCGCCCGAGACCGGCCAAAATTCATGGCCTTGCCGCCCGTATTCTGCATCTGGCGCATAAAGAATATCCAGACGCCTATGAGCAAAAGCATGGGGAACCATGAAACCAGCATGGTCATGTACCAGGGGGATTCTTCCGGCGGCTCCACGCGGATCTCAATCTTCTTTTCCATAAGCTGGTTGACTATGGAGGCATCGCGGGGAGCAAATGTCTGCAATGTCTTGTTATCCGCCGTGCGCGCGGTGAGGGACTGCCCCTGCATGGTGACGGAAAGAATCTGCCCGTCATTCACCTTGTTCATGAACTCGGTGAAAGGCACCTTGGCAGCCCCGCTCTGGGGCTGCTGAAACATATTGAAGAGCATAACCATTGCCAGGACAATCAGGGCCCAAAGCATCAGGTTGCGGCTGAACTGGTTCAATCTTGCCTCCGTGTAGCCGCATTCAGGTCTTGGCCAATAATTTTTCAAGTGCGGCTTTGCGATTATCCATATAATAATCCCTGCCAGCTTGGCAATGGCAACATTACCATAACCTTGACGCATATTGGCAGATGACATAATTTTATGTTCTTTCCTGGGCAGTTGCCGGATATATCTTCGCAATAAGGGAGGGCGCGTGGAAAATCAGGAAAAGGCCATGAAACAAAAGGTGAAACTGGCCACCAAATCACGGAAGGCTGCTTATTTCATGCCCATGCTGGAGAGCTTCGCGACCCATGACGATTTGAATGAAGTTATAAAAAACAGGGTCAACAAGGCCTGCGACCTGCTCGATGCCGGCTGTCCGCTTTTTCCCAATGATTTTCGCAAGGAGCATTCCATATCCTGGGTCATTGAAGGGTATGGAGGCATGGATGAGGAGGAACTGAAAAAATGCGGCGATGTTTTTGCCATAGCGGGCCGCATCGTCTCCCTTCGCTCCTTCGGCAAGGTGGCTTTTTTTCATATCATGGATCAAAGCGGCCGCATCCAGTGCTATGCATCCCGTGAAAACATGGATGCGGATGTCTATAATGTCGTTAAAAAACTGGATGTTGGCGACATTGTCGGCATTTCCGGCCATCTTTTCCGCACCAAAACCGGCGAGCTGACAATATCCTGTCGCACACTGCGCCTTCTTTCCCGCTCCATGCGCCCACTGCCGGAAAAATATCATGGCCTCAAGGATATGGAAACGCGCTACAGGCAGCGCTATGTGGATCTCATTGTCACGCCGAGAAGCAGGGAAATTTTTATAAAACGCAGCCAAATTGTGCGCGGGCTGCGCAACTTTATGGAAGATCGCGGTTTTATGGAGGTGGAAACCCCCATTCTCCAGGCCGTTGCCGGCGGCGCGGCGGCAAAGCCTTTCCGCACGCACCACAATGCCCTGGATCTGGACCTGTATCTGCGCATAGCGCCCGAGCTGTATCTCAAACGGCTGCTTGTGGGCGGATTTGAAAGGGTTTTTGAGCTCAACCGGAATTTCCGCAATGAGGGCATTGACACAAGACATAATCCCGAATTCACCATGTGCGAATTCTACTGGGCTTTTGCCAACTTCCACGACCTCATGGACCTCACGGAGGAGCTTTTCGCGCATCTGGCGCGCATGACATGCGGCTCAACCATCATCACCTATCAGGGCGAGGAGATTGACCTTACTCCTGGGCATTGGCAAAGGGTCAGCTTTTATGAGTCCCTGAGCAAAATTGGCGGTCATTCTCCAGATTTTTACAATGATTACAACAGGGTGAGGGACTATATCCGCAGCCGCGGCGAAAAGACGCTTGAGGGTGAGAGTCTCGAGAAACTTCAGGCAAAACTCTTTGATATTGATGTGGAAGGCAAGCTCATCCAGCCCCATTTCATTTATCACTACCCCACGGCCATCTCGCCTCTTTCACGCCGCAATGACCAGCATCCGGAAATAACGGATCGCTTTGAGCTGTTTATCACAGGCCGCGAGCTTGCAAACGCCTTTTCCGAACTCAATGACCCTGTTGACCAGCGCATGCGCTTTGAGGAGCAGAAGCGGGAAAGGGAAGCTGGAGATGACGAGGCGCACAGCATGGATGAAGACTACCTGCGGGCCCTTGAGTACGGCATGCCTCCTGCGGCAGGTGAAGGCATTGGCATTGACCGCCTTGTGATGCTGCTCACCGATAGCGCCTCAATCCGCGAGGTGATTCTTTTTCCGCTCCTGCGGCCGGAATATCAGCCGGAGTGATGGCTGGATAACATGCCGCCCAGGCATAAAAGCCTTGCCCAACACGCTTGGGCACATATGTAAATCGTCTATTGTTCGCAAGGCCTGGTTCCTGGCGCGTTTGCCAAATATGGCGCATTGCCCGGCTACTTTTTTTCATTCAGACCAATCCCAGACCCCGGCCATGGTGATATGGCTGGGGTCCGTTTTTTAATTTTGCGCCGGAATTGTTCGGATAAAATGGCGAAAGGCTAAAATACAGAATGTCTCAGCGTAAGAATGAAGAAATTCGGAATTCCTGCCCCGTAAAAACGTAGCAATGCATGAATCAGGGGGAATTTTATCGAGATGGGTAATCGATTTGAACTGATAATTTTATGAAGGGTGGCATAAAGCATTTTATGCCGCATTTGTTCTGGCACCAGCTTTTGCTGGTGCCAGAATATTTCTTCTATTTAATCCGCATGGTGGAACAGCATGAACGTGGCGATGCCAAGGAAGAACAGCACCAGAGAGCCACAGACATGGAGCGCGATTCCGCCCACCGCCGTCCAGTAATCATGATGGCGGATCAATGAGCCCATCTCATCCGTGAACGTGGAAAAAGTGGTGAGAGCGCCCAAAAAGCCCGTAATAACCATCAAATGCAGGTATGAGGAGGAAGTGATATTATAGGCCACGAAAATGCTGGATACAAGTCCGATGATATACGCGCCCAGCCAGTTGGCAGCCAATGTTCCAGGAGGGATTGCGGGATATATGGCATTAAGCGCAAGCCCAAGAAGCCAGCGGGAAGTTGCCCCGCACGTTGCGCCAATGCCTATGGCGATAATTGAGTAAACAACCGAAAGTGGTGATGCGCCCATAAGTCCTCCAAGCGCTCTTGTAGATATTACAAAAAGCTCTCCCGTAAGGAGACCTTTCCGGATAGTCAATGAGGTTCCAATCCATCTTTGAACCCCGAGCTATTTCTATCAAATACAGCCTGTTATGGCAAGCAACGCTCTAAGGTAGGTAAAACGACAAATGATTGTGGCCTGTTTTCTGCATGGCTATATCCATCCAGAAAACAGGCATGTCCCTGGCGCCAATCACCGGAAGCTGATGCGCTCCCGGGGCTGGTTGACAATTGCCTGAACGGCCTTCTGGAGCAGCCTGATTAATTTTAGAACATTCATCAGAGAATCGCTCCAGTGGCCACTCATGCCACTCCCGCAGGATTTGCGCAATGAGCGCTTGAACCCCGCCAAAAGGTGCGATATGATGTTTGAATGTCTTTTGAACTTTTTGTCGCCACGCGCTATCTTTTTTCGCGCCGAAAACAGACCTTCATTTTTATAATATCGCTAATGTCCATCCTTGGCGTGGCCATAGGAGTGGGCGCCCTTGTGCTGGTTCTCGGTGTATATAATGGCATGAGCACAGATCTGCGCGACAAAATTCTGGGCGCCAATGCCCATGGCATTGTTCTTTCCCATGTTTCATCTGCCTTTGGCACGGATCTGCCAAAACTTCTGGAAAGAATACGCCAGTCCCCTGGTGTTGTAGGAGCAATGCCCTTTGTCTATTCTGAAGTAATGCTTTCATCGCCCAATGGCGTTAAAGGGGTTGTGCTGCGCGGCATAGATCCGGCCACAGCTCCGGAAGTGCTGACCATGCTGCGCCCCCTTGCGGCCGGACCCCTGAAAGAGATGGCCACAAATCTGCCAAGGGGCATAATAGTTGGGGATGAGCTGGCAAAACGCCTTGGCCTTATGCCGGGCAGCCGCGTCAATCTTCTCTCCCCCTCCGGCCAGAAGGGTTCTGCCGGCTATCAGCCACGCATTCTGCCTTTTGAAGTGGCAGGCATTTTCAAGACAGGCATGTTTGAGTACGATTCCTCCCTTGCCTTCATCACCATACCGGCAGCGGTGGAAATTCTCGGTCTGCCAAAGGATTACCTCTCTGGGATTGAGATTACGGTGAATGACCTTTTCAATGCCGACAGAGCAGCCCTTGATCTGGCAAAGACCCTTGGCCCGCCATTTTATGTGCGCAGCTGGATGGAGATGAATGCCAATATCTTCGCCGCGCTCAAGCTGGAAAAAATAGGCATGTTCATACTGCTGACCATGGTGGTGATGATCGGTTCCTTTTCCATTGTCACCAGCCTGGTGATGCTGGTAATGGAGAAAACAAGGGACATTGCCGTCATGCTGGCCATGGGCGCAACGCGCAAAATGATTCGCCGCATATTCATCCTCCAGGGCTGCATAATAGGCCTCATTGGCACCCTGCTGGGCTATGCCTTTGGGCTTGGCCTGGGCTGGCTGCTAAAAAGATACCAGTTCATAAAATTGCCGGAAAATGTTTACACACTGGATCATTTGCCAATAATCATAACCCTTTCCGATGTTCTGATCATTGGCGCAAGCGCCATGCTGCTTTGCTTTCTCGCAACCCTGTACCCCGCGAAAAGGGCTGCCGCCCTGGAACCAGCGGAAGCCATGCGTTTTGAGTAGCCGATGGAGCCAGTCTATAAATTCACAAATGTTGGCAAGACCTTTGGCGGCATCGATGAGAATCTGGAAATCCTCAAGGATATAAATCTTGAGGTGCGCCAGGGTGAGACCCTGGCAATTGTTGGCGCATCCGGCTCCGGCAAGTCCACCCTGTTGCATATTATGGGCGCCCTTGATAAGCCAACAACAGGAGAAGTTTTTTTTGACGGGCAATCCCTGTCCAGGATGTCCCCGGCCGGCCTTGCGGAATTTCGCAACAGCAGCCTTGGTTTTGTTTTCCAGTTCCATCATCTGCTGCCGGAATTCACAGCTCTTGAGAATGTCTCCATGCCCGGCCTGATAGCCGGCAGGCCACTGGCGCAGGTGCTGCCCCAGGCGCGCATGCTTCTGGAGCGCGTGGGGCTGCAGAACAGGCTGGAAAGCCGGCCAACCACACTCTCTGGCGGCGAAAGGCAGAGAGCGGCCATAGCCAGGGCCCTTCTGCTCAGACCCAGAGTGATCCTGGCAGATGAGCCCACAGGCAACCTTGATGAACATACCGGCCAGCAGGTTGTAAGCCTTCTGCTGGAATTAAACCGTGAATTTGGCACGACCCTGGTTATTGTCACGCATAACAGCGAACTTGCGGCACAGATGGACCGCGCGCTGGAATTGCGGGCGGGAGTTTTATATGAAAAGACCTTTGCCTGAGCTTTTCCCCCTTAAAATTGTTTTCCTCCTCTGCTTCATTCTCGGCGGCCCCGTGGCGTCCCTGGCTGCCAGCAGCACCTCTCCCACAGTTCTGGTGCTGCCTTTCCAGGCCAATGCCGGCCCGGATCTGCCCAATGCGGCCATGCAGATACCAGAAATGATCATTGGCGATCTCAACGACAGGGGGCTCAGGGCTGTGCCCTTGGCCAGGGCGGAATCCATATTGCGCCAGAGCGGCAGCAGCTCCATAGATCTTTCCATAGCCAAAAGACTGGGCCAAAGAGCCGGCGCCCAGCTGGTCATCTATGGCGCGTTCAATCAGCTTGGCGACGGCTTCTCCCTGGAGACCAGACTTGTGCCCGTACAGGATGGCGAGACTGTGCCCGCCTCCTTTGAAAGGCAGTCCATGCTCGCCCTGTCCGAATGTACCCAGGCTCTTGCCAACAGGGCATCGGGCATGCTGGCGCCGCGTTCCGTTCCAACTCCGGAGGGAACATCCGGACTTGTGCCAATGGGCGCGGCCACGGGAGCAAGCGGTGGTCTGGCCGATGTGCAGGTGCGCGGCATGGAAATCATGGATCCAGACACAGTCCTCATGCGCCTCTCCATCCGCAAAGGCGACAAACCCGATGCCGACGCCATCAATGAAGAAGTCAAACGCATCTGGGACATGGGCTATTTCAGCGATGTGCAGGCCACCATGGAAGGCAATACGCTTGTCTTCACAGTTGTGGAAAAACCGCGCATCGATAACATCATTGTCCGCGGCTCCGATGAAATTGACTCCGAGGATGTCATCGCCGCCATGGGCACCAGGACAGGCAGCGTGCTCAATGAGCAGATGCTCGCCGATGATCTTCAGAAAATTACAGAGCTTTACCACAAGGAAGGCTACTATCTGGCCAAGGCCAACTATGAACTGCAGGAAAGGCCAGGCAACCGCGCCGGCGCTGTGCTGGTTATCAATGTGGATGAGGGCAAGAAGCTCTATATCAAGGATGTCGTCATCGAGGGTTTGAATCAGCTGGATCGCGATGACATGGACAAATATCTGGCACTCAAACCCCGCAATATATTCTCATGGCTTACAGGCAGCGGCGTTCTCAAGGACGAATATCTGGAGCGCGATACAAGCGCCATCGCTGCCTATGGCTTGAACGAGGGATTCATTGACATCCAGGTGGCCGCCCCGGATGTGGATTATCAGCCAGACGGCATAGTCGTCACCTTCAAGGTCCATGAGGGCCCGCGCTACAAGGTGCGCGATGTGAAATTTGGCGGGGATGTAATTGATAATGAAGACAACATGCTGGCAGTCATCAATATGGATGACTGGAAAAAGGACAAGGAATATTTCTCCATCACCGTCATGCAGGAGGACAGCAAGAAGCTGACAGACTTCTATGGTGATTATGGCTACGCCTTTGCCGAAGTCGATACAAAGGTGATGAAGGCCGATGATGGCAGCGATCAGGTGGATATAGGCTATCTTATAGACAAGAAGCAGAAGGTGTTCATCCGCCGCCTCTCGGTGGAGGGCAATACCAAGACCCGTGACAATGTCATACTCCGCGAAATGCGCCTTGGTGATGGCGACATGTATGAGGGCGCCAAGCTGCGCCGCTCCACGGAGCGTCTGAATCGCCTGCGCTATTTCAGCGCTGTGGACATGGAGCTTGTGCCCACCGAAAACGAGGATGAGGTGGACCTCAAGGTAAAAGTCAAGGAGACCAACACTGGCGCCCTCATGGGCGGCATAGGCTACTCAACATATTATGATGTCGGCGTTACGGCATCCATCATGGAGCGCAACCTGTTTGGCCGTGGCTACTGGCTGCAGCTTCAGGGCTTCTTTTCCTGGCGGCGCACCACCGGCGTCCTCTCCTTCACCAACCCCAGGGTCTACGATACAGATCTCACCCTGGGCAATGATCTCTACTACACCCATGACTACTGGGATGATTTCACCAAGGACACCATAGGCGACACCTTACGCGCAGCCTATCCCATTGGCGAATATACCACCTTTGGCATGGCCTACAGGCTGGAACGTTATGAGCTATATGATGTGGAGGACAACTCGTCACCATATATTTCCGATTACAAGGGCATAAACTGGACCAGCGCCCTTTCCGCAAGAATCCTTAGGGACACCACCAATGAGAAGGATAGGCCCACAAAGGGCACCATTTCCAGACTGTGGGTGGAATATGGCGGCGGCGGCCTGGGCGGCACCGACAACTTTATCAAAGCGGTGGCGGACTGGCAGGGCTTCTGGTCGATAAATCCTGAAAACGTCTTTCATGTGCGTGGCCGCGTGGGCGGCGTTTTCCAGAACACAGATGAAAATGTGCCCGTGTTCGAGCGTTTCTGGCTTGGCGGCATGGACAGCATTCGCGGCTACTCCTATTCGGACATTTCACCCCGTGACTACAAGTATGGCGGCGAGCAGATTGGCGGTGACCGCATGGGCGTACTCAATGTGGAGTATATCTGGACCTTCCAGAAGGATATGGGGCTTGCCATCGCGCCATTCTTCGATGCCGGTTTCAACATTGACCAAAAGACCATGGGCGCCGACCTCGACAAATACATTGTCGCATCCACAGGGCTGGAACTGCGCTGGCGCTCGCCCATGGGCGATCTGCGCATTGCCTATGGTATACCGCTTGTGCAGGATTATGATGGTGAGCGGGAATCCGGCAGGCTGGAGTTCAGCATGGGCCAGTTCTTCTAGAGCATTCATCTGTTGAAACACTTTAAACCGTATAAATATTGATCATCAGATAAAATAATCCGGGGCCACCCGGATTATTTTTTTATCGCATGTTCGATATGGGCTTATGCCTGCATGCGGTCATCAATGGCGTGCCGACAAATTCACACTCATGCCTACACTGGCAAGACAGGCATGCTTGTCCCGGCTACTGCAAGTCTTCAACATGGCAATGGCACAGCATAAGCAAAAAAAAGAGCGCCTTGCGGCGCCCTGCCAGTATGGTCTGTAGATTTATTGGAGGGTTTCCAGCCCCCGGCAGTTCATGGCCAGCGCACTGCCATGGCCATTAATGCCGCATTGGGGGGCCGCCAGCAACAGGTTTACAGTGTTGTCGCCATTGTGGGCAATGGCTGTATCTGGTGAGCGGAAGGCTATCTCCGACCCCAGGGGCATGTATGCAGCGTTCTCAAATGCCGCTGCCAGCTCTATGGCCTGGGGAGTTTCACTGGTCATGGCGCCATCAGTAATTGGGGTGGCATCAGGCATTTCCGAAAGATATTGCGGCAGTGGAGAGCGCATAAGCTCGGTGGATGAAATATATCCAGGCACGAGCCAGATGGATGCCGCCAGAACCATGAAGCAAAGTGATGTATAAAGAATGAATGTCCTGAATGATGTTGCGCGGCGAGTGTTCATTTTAGCCTCCACTTTTCTTGTATATCTGAAATGGTCTATGCCATTATTGTGCCAATATTGATCTTTTATAAAAATATCTATTGCAGAATTGGGCCGGCATTGGCGGAAACCGCGTCCACACTGTAAATCTGGCGTCTTTGCCGAACCGGACCACGGCATGTGGCACGGCTGGTGGTCTCAATGGACGCTCTGCGATCCAGCCAGAATGTGGCTACCAGGACGATACCGGTTATAAAAAAAATGCTCACCTGTATAAAAATAAGGCAGAAAAGAAAACTTGCCATTTTTAGTTCCTCCGCTCTTGTAAATCAGCCTTCAATGATTTCCCGTCTGATTTTTGCCGCTTTTCCCGGGCATTCGGCTCTTGCTGGATGCCCATGTCCGGTTTTTCTAAAAAAGCTCTGTATATTTTTTAGTCTGTGATGTGTTTTTTACCATCACTTTATAGTGATAAGAGCAAAGGCTGTGCCAAAATAAAAATACAACAGGGGAGATTGATCTGGGGATGTGCTGGGGGAATGGCGGCGAAATTTAGAGCATTTGCCGATTGAAAATAGGCGAATATGGAGCGCTTCATCTGAAGCGCCCCGCGAAAGTTAGTGAAAAAATTGAATTTTTCATGCGCCTGTCCCGCTACGAGGGGAAAGGCCAAAGTGTATGGTTGAATCGCACAGAGCGCTTCAACTGATGAATGCTCTAGAAATTATTGCAGGCAGGGAAATGTTGCCAGGATATGGGAATGGTGCCGGCTATCTCATGCAGCGCGGCAAGCACCTGCTGCCTGCCATCTGCCGCAAAGCGCACCTTGAGGATGGCCGCCTGGCGATCCAGGGTGGTAAAAAGAGCGAGGTTGTCTCTGGCCTCGAGCAGAAAGCGAAACATTGCCACATCACAAGGCGATATTTGCACCAGAAGCATGGAGCTTGCTTTATCCTTTTCAGGCAAATCCATAATAACGCGCAAGAATCACCAGACCTATGCCAAAGGCGATTGTTAAAAAATAGTTTCCACTTTTCCAGGCCACTAGCAGGGTTGGCATGGAAACCAGCAAAAACAGGTTGGTAAGGGGGGATATGTCAAACACGCCATCATAGATGAAAATATCCGGTCCAACCAGAGCGGCCATGACGGCAACCGGTACAAAATCAAGCCATTTTCTGAACAGGGGGGGCAATGTATCCCCTGCAAGAAAGGTGGCTGGCAGGGTTTTCAGCGCTATGGTGACGCCAACTGCAAGGGCTGTGGCCAGCCAAAGGTCAAATTCAGGAAAAATGGCCATTATTCGGGCGCCTGCCTTCTGTCGGCTTTTTGCGCAAGCACAAGGCCAAGTGTGGCGCCGGCTATGGTCGCCAGGGCAACATTCCATTGGCCCAGGCCGCCAATTTTCAGGGCTATGGAGAGGCAGAAAGTAAATATCGCCACCAGCAGATGCAGCCTTGTGGAGCACTGTGGCACAAGCAGGGCTATAAACATGGCGGTAATGGCATAATCAAGGCCCAGGGGGCGCACATCATCCACCAGATTGCCGCAAAAACAGCCAATGGCCGTGCCGCCGACCCATGCCAGCTGTGTGACATGATTGCAGACATACATGGTGGTCAGGTTGAGCTTCCAGCCCTGACGCAGTGCGGTGGCATGCACCACAAAAGTCTCGTCCGTCACGCCAAACCCCAGCAGAAAGCGCTTGAGGCGTGGAACATGCCCAAACCATGGCGCCTCTGCGGCGGACATGAGCAGATAGCGCAGATTGACTATGCCCACAGCTGTGGCAGTGGACAATATGCCCGCACCGCCGCCCCAAAGGCTGGCAAAAACAAACTGGCCCGAACCCGAGAACATTAGCACGCTCATGGCCACAGCCAGAGCTGGCGGGATATTGTTCTTCACGGCCAGCACACCAAAGGCGAAACCAACAGGCAGATAGCCAAGAACAATTGGCAGGGCGCGGCGCAGGCCATCCATTGCCGGAGCCATGCCGGAGGAAGATCTGCTAGTCATGCTACTGGAAGAGTGCGCTCATGCCGCGCATGAGATTTGCCATCATCGAATCCATACCCTTTATGAACACCTCGATCTGCTGTGACATGATGATAAGCAATAGCCCCACAAAAAAGAAGCCCACACCAATTTTAACCGGAAAGCCAAATTCCATTATGTGTATCTGTGGAGAGGTTCTGGAGACAAGGCCAAGGGCAACCTCCACCATGAACAGCGCGACCATCACCGGCGCCGCGATCTTTAGCGCCAGCACAAAAATATGGCTGGAGAGATTGAGCACCTCCCAGAGAAGGTTTTCACCCACATAGAGACTGCCAGGTGGTAAAATGGCAAAGGATGCGGCAAACCCCTTGATCATATAGAGATGCCCATCAAGAGCAAGAAAGGTGAGAATACTGACCATCCACAAAAAAAAGGCTGCTATGCCCGTATTGTTGCCGGTGAGGGGATCCGCGAAATTTATCATGGTGAATCCCATCTGGAAGCCAAGCAGCTCGCCTCCGGACTGGATGCCCATGAAAAGAAAATTTATGGCCATTCCCAGCACAAGGCCAATGAAAGCCTCGCCAAGGACAATAAGCACCATGTCAAAGGGATGTTCTGGCATCAGCGTGCCTGGCAAAGCCAGATGGGGCCAGACCCCCAGGGTAAAGACAAGCGTGACCGCGGCCTTGACAAGAGGCGGGATGTTGTTGGTGTTGAATACCGGCAGCATGAACATCACTATACTTACACGCAAAAGTGTAAGTATAAAGCTCAGCACCATTGTGGGATCATAATTATAGATATCCACGACCCGCCGCCAGGAGCCTGTTTTTAATTTTCGGATGAATCGTGCTTGACATGCAGTTTTTCATCCATGATTTCCTTTACAATTTTGTCGAGGCCGGCAAGATCTGGCTTGGAGATCTGTCTGTCGGCGCCTACTTTTATGCCCTTGGCTCTCAGGGCATCCGTAATCAGGGATGAAAAGAGCACAACAGGCAGTTTATGCAGGGCGGGGTTTTCGCGTATTCTTGATGTCAGGGCGTGTCCGTCCATCTCCGGCATTTCAATATCTGAGATGACCAGATCGACGATTTCCGAAAGATCGTGCCTGTTGACATCATCGGATTGAGCCTGCGCGAGTCCGGAAAGATATTCCCAGGCTTCACGTCCATTGCTGGCTGTGGTGACCTGATAGCCTGATTTCTCAAGAAAGGATTTTACAATCTTGCGGAGGGAGCTGGAATCATCTGCCAGGAGCAGCCGCACTGGTTCCGGCATATCAACGCAGCCGGCCGGCTCCATGCGCGACATGTCAAGGGATGTATCCATGCTCGCGAGGATTTTTTCCATATCTAGTATAAAAAGAACCCTCTCCTGAATGCGCAGGATGCCTGTAATGCTGTCGTGCGAAAAGGCCTGGACATATTTGTTGGGTGGTTCAATGCGGTCCCAGGCCAGTCTGTGGATGCTGGAAACCGAGGAAACAAGAAAGGCGGACTTGACGCCGGAAAATTCCGTGACAAGCACCTTGTCGGCGGGAGTGGTGACCATCTCCTTGCCAAGCCAGGTGGCAAGGTTTAATAGCGGCATAACCTTGCCCCGCAAATTAAATGAGCCCATCATGGCCGGGTCATGGCGCCCAGGCATGGCAGTAACCTGCGGCATGCGGATAATTTCCAGCACCTTGGCCACATTAATGGCATAATGGCCGCTGTATGTGCTGCCATCGGGCTGCTTTTCATCGATTATAAATTCTATGATTTCCAGCTCATTATTGCTGAGTAGGGGATTCATGCTCATACGGGCCCCGTTTTCCAAGTCGCCTATAGGCTAATTCCGGCTTTTGCCGGGCTCTTTTTTAGGGCAAAACCGCTCCAGCTCACAGGCTGGACAGTCCGGTTTGCGGGCTTTGCAGACATCGCGGCCAAACCAGACCATGCGATGATTGATGTTGCCCCATTCCTCCCGCGGGAAAATGGCCATCAGATCCTTTTCCACAAGCACGGGATCAGTATGGCCGGTCAAACCCAGGCGATGACTGACCCTTTTGACATGGGTATCCACGGCAACGCCAGCATTTATCCCGAATCCGGCAAAAAGAACAACATTGGCCGTTTTGCGCGCGACACCTGGGAATTTGAGCAGCTCATCCATGGTTTGCGGCACATGATCATTATGCAAATTATGCGCCATTTTTGCGCAGGCCAGTATATTTTTTGCCTTGTTATGATAAAAGCCACAGGAACGGATAACCTCTTCCAATTCCTCAATACCCGCGTCGGCAAGCTCCTCTGGTCCAGGCCAGCGCCGAAAGAGCTCCGGCGTGACCATGTTCACCCTGGCATCGGTGCACTGGGCGGAGAGTATGACAGCCACAAGCAGTTGCCAGGGATTTTTATAGGCCAGCATTGTTTCTGGCATGGGGTAGCGCGCCGAGAGAACTTCCAGCACCTTTGCCGCTCTGGTCTTTGGAGACATGTCTTTTGCCATGCATCGAGTATGCCACACTAGCCACCCGGCCGCAACAAAGGGCGCGCTGCTACAATGAACAGAAGAGAGTCACCCAGAAAGGCACGCTGAAGTCCAGAATAACGGCATGGATAATGGCCGGAAAAATCCATGCCGACCCGGCATAGCGGCTGATAATTGGCAATGTTGTGTCCATTGTGGAGGCTCCCCCGCAGACAATGGCCGCGCAGGGCCCAAACAAGCGCACCAGCAGAGGCGTGCAAAGCAGGGTGACAAGCTCGCGCATTATATTGCAAAGCAGGGCCACAGTCCCAAGATCCGGGCCCTTGTACTGGGTAATGAAGATGGACGACAGGGAGTAATAGGCAAAGCCTGCGCCAACTGCCAGGCAATCCGGGAGGCTGAAGGCCACAAAAGCCGATGCGAAGGCCGCCCCGATAAAGGTGCCCGTGGTGGTGGCAAGAGGCAGAAGCAGCACATTGGGGCGCATGGAGCGCAAAATTTCTCCCAGTCTTCTGTCCGCGCCCAGGGATATGCCCACAAGAGCCATAAGCAGCCAGAGAGCATAAAGGGAAAGGTCATTTTCCAGCAGCGCATCCGGCAGCAGGCGCAGACAGGAAAGGCAGATGCCAAGGGCAAATGCTGCCAAAATCAGAATACTGCCAGGCATATGTCTACCTGATTTTCAGAAATCGTCTGATGGCCACAGCGCACGCGATGGAGCCCCCAACACAAAAAAACATCAGGGCAAGGCTTTGCCAGCCAAGATCGGGCAGGCGGCGGATCAGATCCTCATTGGCGCCAATGGCCGCGCCAAGAAGAAAAAGCAGAAGCAGTATCGCGGCCATGATCAGCCGCCGCACAATACCGGCTGCCACATGGCCGCGCAGCAATCTGCCAACCAACATTCCTGCAAACATGATTCCCAGGGCAATATACATATGGCAGCGCGATTTTATAAATTATTTTTGAATCTCCAGCAAATATCATGGGATATATTAAGTCCCGTCCCCCTACTCCAGGAAAGGCCCAATGGCATTGCGCAAAAAGGCCAGCATACGCCTGTAGTTGTCCGGTGCGGCCACAAGGGAGTCAATATCGCGAAGAATCCAGACAATGTGCCCCCTGTGCCTAAGCTGCATCAGGGGTTTGAGACCACCTTTTGGTAGAACCCTTGTGGCTGTGGCAGAACCCATTATCACCGCACCCCTGCAGCCAAGAAACCTGAGGCCGGACCAGAAGAGCTCGCCAGTATCCGCATCGGCTTCATCCTCCGGCAGACATACGGGCCAGAAAGTATGTGTGCCCTGCGCATGGCGCAGATCCCCCAAAATTTTTCTTAAAAAAACGCTTCTTGCTGATTTGGCTGCGCCGTCCTCCCCTGCCAGTGTCCGTCCCGACAGATCATAGCCAAGTTTGAGATATGTCCAGGCTACCTTGCCTTTTCTGGCGGATTGCGACATTGCCTGCCAATGTGGGGGCCACATACGCACAGGCAATGGCTGCCAGTTTTTTTCCACCACAGGGGGAGCTGCGGGCTCCTGGACTGGCGGCTTTTGTGGCTGGAGGCGCGCCGCGGCCGGCCTTTGCCGCGCAGCTGGCTGCGCAACTTTTTTTTGCGTCTGCGGCGCAATATCATGGGGCTGCAAAATACAGCTTATGCCCATATTGCGCCAGATGGCGGCTACGGGATTTATATCCGCAAAAGCCACGAGCAGAGCTCCCAGGCTATGTCCGCCTTGGATTGCGGCTGCCAGATTTCCTCATGACCCTGGGCATCCACCACCGCCATGCTGCCATCATCCGCGCCAAATGCGCCTGATGCCGGATTTACCCTGTTGGCGGCGATAACATCCGCCTTTTTGGCATTGAGCTTGAGTCTCGCCAAAGGCAACAGACTCTGCATGTCGGGAGTGATTTCCGCGGCAAAGCCCAGCGCCTTCTGGCCATTGCCACGATCTGCCGACAGGGTTGCCAGGATATCCGGATTTCTGGAAAACTCAATTTCCAGATTCCCGGGCGTGGCTGCCTTTTTTATTTTCACATCATCAGCGTTCTCTGGCCTTATTGGCGCAAAATCTGCCACTGCTGCGCTGAAGAAACCCATGTTGGCCTTTGGCCACGCATCTTTTGCGGCATTATACATCTCATTTGCGCAATTTACGGAAATTCTTTCAATTCCCTCAGGCAAAAATACATTTATCCCCGGCCCGCAGATGGCTGTGACATTGGCGCCCCTGAGCCAGCAGCATGTGGCGATGGCACCACCCATGCGCCCGCTGGATGGATTGGACCAGTAGCGCACGCCATCCCACATTTCCCGTGTGGGTCCAAGGGTGACCAGCACATTTATACCGGCCATGTCCTGCGGCGCCAGCAGACGCAGTGCCCCCAGAAAGATCTCGCCGCTGTCAGCAAGTCTCCCGCGTCCCTGCTCTCCGCAAGCGGTATCGCCCAGGGCCGGTGGAATAAGGCTTGCGCCCCACTCCACAAGAGTTTTTACATTTTCCCTGGTTGCCTTGTGCGCCCACATCCTGGGGTTCATGGCCGGAGCAATGGCGCAGGGGCCGGCAAAGGCCACAAACTGGGCGGAAAGCATGTCCTGCGCCGATCCTGTGGCCAGCCTCGAGAGCAGATTGGCGGAAGCCGGCGCAATGAGCATGGCCTGGGCCTGCGCCCCTGGCTCCAGATGTGCAAAAACATTCGCATCCGTGAACATTTCGTCATAAACCGGGTCCGCTCCAAGGGAGCGAAAAAGCAGCGGGCTGACAAATTCCCGGGCTCCAGGGCTAAGAGTGGCGGAAACCTGGATATCAAGCCTGAGCAGGGCGCGGAGCACATCGCACATTTTATAGCAGGCCACGGACCCGCCTAGCCCAAGATGCAGTTTTTTGCCCGCAAAGCGAGTGCTTTTGCAAAACGGATTCAGGTCCATGCTCATAATTCCCTTTCCTCCAGCCCGGAGCCACCGCCCCATGTTTCCACAACCCTGTCCTTGCCGCCATTGTCCGGGCCATATTCCTCTCCCTGGATGGCTATGTCCGGACCTTCATCAACAACCTCGGCCGGGAAGAAACCGGAATCATCGGCAAGAGCAGGGCCGGACCAGATTTCCAGAATTGTCAGCATTCCCTGTCTGCGAAAGGCGATTACGGCGCGCTCATTGCCTTTTTGATAGAGGTACAGGCTCCTGTCGCCCTTGCGCAGGGCGAGACGCATTTGCCACCCGGCAGATTTTAAAGTATTGAACAGGGCCTGCGCAGCCGTCTGGGCATCAACATTGCCCCTATAGGTTTCCAACCCCTCCCTGGCGCCTGTCACGCCTGTGCGGCTGTAGCCATGGGATGGATAGACCTGGAAGCCCGGCGGTATGGGCACAGTCAAAAGGCCGCTCTGGCTGATGTTGACTCCGCCAGTAAGTGGATCATTATGAAAAGGATTGTCCATGCTCATATAGGAGCAGCCGGACAGTAGAAAAAATAAAATTGGCAGAATACCTTTCAGGCTGTCTCGCATATTGTCCTCGCATTACCGGCAGCGCCGAGATTATCCTGAGGCGCCGGATGTGGCAAGTTTGAAAATAATCTGCCAGGACCGTAATACATTGCAAGAAGATTTTCTGCTGAAAAGCTACGATTATGACCTGCCTCCGGAACGGATTGCCCAGTTTCCCAGCCGCGAGCCTGGCGCATCGAGAATGCTTGTTCTTTCGCGTCAATCGGATATTCCGCCGGCAGATTCCAATTTTGAAGAGCTTCCCGGGCATTTGCCGGAGGGCGCGCTGCTTGTGGCCAACAATTGCCGGGTGCTCCCCGCCCGTCTGACTGGCGTCAGGGATAGCGGCGGCAAGGCCGAATTTCTGCTTCTCACCCCCCTGCCGCTTATCCTTGCCACGACCACGCCGGGTGCCCCCAATGAAGCCTTTGTGGAATGCCTCCTCAGACCTGCGGCAAAAATCCGCCCAGGATCAAGGCTTGTCTTTGCGGGGCTGCTGCATGTGACTGTGCTGGAAAAAGGAGCCTTTGGCATGCACCGTGTCAAAATGGCATGGACTGGCAACCTTGAGGAGATATTCGCAAGCCATGGCCAGATGCCACTACCGCCCTATATCCGGCGGCAGCCGCAAAAATCCGATGCGCTCCGCTACCAGACCTGCTATGCCAGCAAAACAGGCGCGGTCGCCGCGCCAACTGCCGGACTGCACTTTACACCGCAAATGCGCAGCCATCTCGCCGGCAATGGCTGCCAGTGGCTGGAACTAACACTGTATGTAGGCTATGGCACCTTCAGCCCTGTGCGCGAAAATGATATCCGCCAACACAATATGCACAGGGAATATGTGGAGATGGATGCCAGGACCGCGCGGGCAATACGCGAGGCAAAGGCGGAGGGGCGCCCGGTGGTTGCAGTTGGCACCACAAGCCTCAGGGCGCTGGAAGGCATTTATGCCGCCAATGGCGATATTTGCCCATTCAATGGCTGGACAGACATATTCATCTATCCGGGCTACAAATTCCAGGTGGTGGATGGCCTTATTACAAATTTTCATCTGCCCATGTCTTCCCTGCTGATGCTGGTGTCGGCCTTTGCAGGCAGAGAAAAAATTATGGACGCCTATGACAGGGCCATAGGGCTTGACTACAATTTCTTTTCCTATGGCGATGCAATGCTAATTAATCCCTGAAACAAACTGAACATGGAAGGATTATGAACAGCAACCCCACAGTGGTTATCAAATATGGCGGCCATGCCATGGAGCATGCTGATCTCGCGGCCATATTCATGCGCGATATGGCCACTCTTGCCGGCAGCGGCATGAAGTTTGTGCTTGTGCATGGCGGTGGCCCGGTCATCAATGAAATGCTGAACAAACTCGACATAAAAAGCAATTTTCTCAATGGCTTGCGCATCACAGACGCGCCTACTCTCCAGGTGGTGGAGATGGCGCTCTGCGCCACGGCCAACAAGGAGATTGTGCGTGGCCTGCAAAAATGCGGCATAAGCGCGGCAGGGGTCAGCGGCGAGGATGGGAAGATGCTCACCGCCCGTCAGAAAAACGCCGAGCTCGGTCTTGTGGGCGAGATTGTCTCTGTGGACGCAAGCTTGCCCAATGCCCTGCTGGCCTCGGGTTTTGTGCCTGTAATCGCTCCTCTGGCCCTGGATGCGGAGGGTAATCCGCTCAATATCAATGCGGACACAGCCGCCGGAGCATTGGCTGGAGCCCTGGCTGCCGATTATTTTGTGCTTATTTCTGATGTCCCGGGAATAAAGGACAGCTCCGGCAATATCTATTCCTATCTGGCAAAGGAAGCCATAAATGAGCTGCGAGCGGAAGGCACCATTACCGGTGGCATGATCCCCAAGGTCGAGGCATGCCTTGCGGCCCTTGACCAGGGCTGCCGCAATGCCCTTATACTGGATGGCAGCCAGCCTGGCAGTCTGCGCCGCTATCTAGTGAACAATGAGCCGGCCGGAACTGTCATCTCGGCCTGAAACTGTGTGGCGGAGCCGCTGCCATAAAGATAATGACAAGCAGGGGACAAAAGACTAATATGGTCTCATGCGGCTGAAACTGCCGCGATTAACGGGCTTGCCCGAAAATATAAAGGAGTCCATATGTCATCACTGTCCAAAATAGCGCTTGCGCTCACCATAGCTTCTTTTATTGCCTCATCTCCTGTAATTGCGGCCGAAACCACACCGGCCCAGAAACCAGATCTGACCTCTACCATGAAGGAAAAAGCCTCCGGCATGGTTGAACAGACAAAGGAAAAGGTCGACAATGCGGCTGAGAAGCTGCAAAAATCTCTTGGCAAAAAGCAGTCCGACCTCGACAAGACCAGGGAAGAAATCGTTGATGTCAAGCAGGAGACGGTGACCATCGAAACTCCAAACAGCATTGAGCAGCAGACCACAACAACCATCACCCCGGAAAAGATCATACCGGGCAAGAAGTAGATATCAGATAAGAGTTAAATAAAAAGACTGCCTGCAATCAGGCAGTCTTTTTATTTAACATAATGCATCCGGGAACATGGCACTTAATGATTATCCCAACATTATCCTGAAGAGTTTAATTTTTCTTAAAGATATCCTATGGATACTGACAAATAAATATAGCATATGTGCATTGAAAATAGACACATGCGCCCGGCCGCCAAAGGGGACAGGGCGCCCAACAGCTATCAGCAAAACCGCGTCTTGCCGTGAAGCGCCAGGCCATATGGCTGAAATTGGGGCAATTTCAACTGCTACATGCAATATATACTGTCCAAAATGTTCTGTAACAGATTGAACATGAGTTGCCTGGAGAAAGCATCGTGCAGCATTAACTTCCAAAACTCAAGCTTTGAACGTATTATTGCCCCTGGTTCGTCTATGCAGGAGTTGTAAATGAAATTTTGCCTACTCAGCAACCAGTTGCGCTCCATGGCCATCTTCTGGCGGGTACTGATCACCACACTGGTTGCCAGAAAAATAAACGTCATCTGCATTGCCCCTCCGGGTGATGCGGACTCCGCCCAGGCGCTTGAAAAAATGGGCGCTAAAGTATTTAAGTTTTCCCTGGACCGCAAGGGTCTTAATCCTGCCAGGGACATGGCGAGCATAATGGCAATCTTCCGTCTGCTCAAAAAGGAGCGGCCGGACATTCTCTTTGCCACCACCATCAAGCCTGTGATCTATGGCTGCATGGCCGCGCATTATGCAGGAGTGCCGGGAATATTCGCAACCATCACCGGTCTTGGCTATGCCTTTGAGGCAGACAGCATCCTGAAAAAGGCGCTCAATCACGCAAGCGTTCTTCTCTACAGAACAGCCCTTTACAATGCCAATGGCGTTTTTTTCCAGAACCAGGATGATGAGCGCCTGTTCAGGGAAAGGCACATAATCACATCCCGCAATAAGGTATTCCGCACCCGGGGCACAGGCGTGGACACGCAAAGGTTCGCGCAGGCTCCATTTCCACCGCTGCCACCAGATGGGGAGTTCGTCTTTCTTCTCACAGGCAGGCTGCTGATGGCCAAGGGACTGGAGGAATATGCCAGCGCGGCAGCCAGGCTCAAGCATAAGTACCCTTTCGCAAAATTCCGGCTCCTTGGCCCGCCTGAGCATGGTCCCGGGCATGTGCCAGCCGACATGCTCACCCGATGGCAGGAGGATGGAAGCATCGAGTATCTTGGAGAATGCCGGGATGTGCGCCCATATATCGCAGCCAGCCATGTGGCGGTATTGCCATCCTGGCGCGAGGGTGTGCCAACTGCCATCATGGAGGCCATGAGCATGGGTCGCCCCTGTGTGGTCACAGATGTTCCAGGCTGCCGGGAGGTGGTGAAAAATGGCGAAAATGGCTGGATTGCCAGCCCCAAAGATGCCGCATCCCTTGCGGATGCAATGGAAAAATTTTTGCTGGATCCCAGCTCAATATACGTCATGGGGCAAAAAAGCCGTCAACTGGCAGTGGACAAATTTGATGCCGACAAGGTTGCCGACGGCATCATAAGGGATATGCAAAGCGTTTTTCCAGACAGAAAAAAATGGCCAGATCCTGGGAGTGACAAATGATAAGCGGATACCGCAAGGCCCTTTTGCAGTGCCTTGACATCTTCTGCATACTGCTTGCCCTGACCATCTCCGGCATGACGACAATCGCGCCGGATTTGAGCGTTTTTCAGGACTACACGGGCGCATCCCTGTTCACTTTGTTCTTCTACATGCTATTTTTGTATATTCTTGATGCCTACAGTGTCGGGCTTGAGGACTTTCGTGACACCACCGGCAGGGTGCTGATTGCCTGTGTGCTTGGCATCATCTCATCAGCCACGGCATCCTATGCCTTCGATCACTGGCGCTTTGACCGCGAGACACTGCTGCTGCTGTTCACATTGTCCCTGGTGTTTTGTCTTGGCTGGCGCTGGCTGTATTATATCAATGCGGACAGGCTCACCCATCCCCTCCGGGTGCTCCTGGTTGGCGCAGACAGGGAGGGCAAGGTGCGCAAGCTTCTGGCGGAGGGGCTGCCAAAGGCGCAAATTCTCGGATATGTGGGCGAGTCCGAGGGCGATGCCGTGCCGGAGCACAGGATTGGCCCATCCTTTATGGTTCTTCAGGCTGCCAGGGATAAAAAGGCGACAATGATTGTTCTGCTGCCTGATGCGCCACTTGATGATGATATTGCCCACGAGCTTCTTGAGGCCAAGCTGCACGGCGCCATGGTGGTGGATATACGATCATTTTATGAGCATGTTGTGCAAAGATTGCCCCTGTCGCAGATCAACGATGAATGGCTGTTGCAGACAGAGGGCTTTTCCCTCAACACCAGGGGCTCCCTGCGCAGGCTGAAAAGGGCCCTTGATGTCATGCTCTCCCTTGGGCTGCTGGTGCTTACACTGCCAATTACCATCCTGGCTGCGCTTATTGTGCGCCTGGAATCGCCAGGCCCCGTGATTTACCGCCAGGATCGCGTTGGTCTGCATGAAAAGGAGTTCACAGTCTACAAGTTCCGGTCAATGCGGGCCGATGCTGAAAAGAATGGCGCGGTTTGGGCCGCCTCCAATGATGCCAGAGTCACACGTTTCGGCAAATTCATGCGCAAGGTGCGCATAGACGAACTCCCCCAGCTCTGGAATGTGCTCAAGGGAGACATGAGCTTTATTGGCCCCAGGCCTGAAAGGATGGCCTTTGTCCGGCAGCTGAAAAAAACCATACCCTATTACAGCTTGAGACATACGGTAAAACCTGGTCTGACCGGATGGGCCCAGGTATGCTATCCATATGGTGCCTCTGAGGAAGATGCCAGACGCAAGCTGGAATATGATTTGTACTACATCAAGAACATTTCCCTGCTGCTGGATTTGCGCATTCTTTTCAAGACTGCCGGTGTAATTCTCTTTCCGCGCGGAGCGCGTTAACCACCATGATGCCCAAGAGTTGAAATGGCTGGCGGATTGTGGACAAGACAGCTTTTGGCCCTTGTCATAAAGGAGTTTGACGAGATCAGAAGAGATCCGTCATCCTATCTGGTAGCCTTTGTCCTGCCCCTGATTTTTCTGCTGCTTTTTGGCTATGGCATCAAGCTGGATGCTGGTGTGCTGCCCGTGGCAATTCTGGACAAAAGCGGCGGTGTGCGCTCACTGGCTCTGGCAGCCAATTTTGCCCATTCCCCCTGGTTTGACACGTGCACTGTCTCCACCATGACTGAGGCAGGCAGGCTGATGAGTGATTCAAAAGTCCAGGGCGTGGTCGTCATTCGTGAAAATTTTGATCGCCAGCTGGCAGCAGGGGGTACTGGGGACATCCAGTTGGTTGTTGATGGCTCCGAGCCTAACAATGCCAACTATATCCGCAACTATTCCCAAAGCGTCATAACCAACTGGCAGGCAACTTCCGGCCCTGGCGGCCAGGCAGCCAGCCCGCCAATCAATCTGGAAGCCAGGATCTGGTACAATCCCACTGCCAAAAGCGAACGCTTTCTGGTCCCAGGCTCAATCACTGTCATCATGACATTGATTGGCACCCTGCTGACATCACTTGTATTTGCAAGAGAGTGGGAACGGGGCACAATGGAGGCTCTCATTGCCACCCCGGTAACCAGAATGCAACTTTTGCTGGGCAAGCTTATACCTTACTTCTGCATGGGCATGGTGAGCATGGCCCTATGTGTTCTGGCCGCAGTAATCCTCTTCAAAGTGCCATTTCGGGGCTCAATCTTCGCGCTATTGCTCATCTCCACAATTTTCATGCTCAGCGCCCTTGGCCAGGGGCTGCTGATTTCCGTTTGCCTGCGTGGCCAGCTGGTGGCAGCGGAGGCTGGACTGTTCACCGGGTTTCTGCCCGCGCTCATGCTGTCCGGCTTTGTCTTTGATATTGACAGCATGGCGTGGCCCATCCAAATTCTGACAAGATTTTTGCCGGCAAGATATTTCAACACCTGCCTGCGCACAATTTTTCTGGCGGGGGACGATTGGGATATTTTTGCTCCCAGTCTGCTTTTCATGGGACTTCTTGCAGCCATACTGCTCAGTATTGTCTATAAAAAAATTGTCAAAACCCTGCCTGCGTCATGAATATGCATATTTTAAACTTGAGGCGCATGGCCACCATCGTGCAAAAGGAGCTGCTGGTTCTGCTCTGTAATCCTACCTCCAGATTTCTGATTATTATGCCGCCTCTGTTGCAGATAATCATTTTTGGCTGGGCAGCCACCATGGAGGTCAAAAATGTACATGTGGCCTATGTCAATCATGATAATGGCCTGTGGAGTCGTGAGCTCATTCATCGCCTGGATGGCTCGCCCACCTTTAAAAGCATTGTCGAGTTAAATGGCCAGCAGGAAATCAAGGATGTCATAGATGACCAGAAGGCGCTTTTCGCCCTCGTGTTTGATCAGGATTTCTCAAGAAGGATTGAAAAGGGCATGCCTGCCCAGGTGCAGATAATCCTGGATGGGCGCAGATCCAATGCCGCGCAGATCGCTGCTTCCTATGTGTCGGAAATTGTCCAGGATATTGGTTCTGGCACGCCCCTCGCAACCACTATAAACAAAAACACGGCTGGGATGCCATCCGTCAATATCGATATTCGCTGCTGGTTTAATCCCAATCTGGATTTCCAATGGTTTTTTCTGCCCAATCTCATTGGCATGATTAGCCTGATGCTTGGTCTTGTTGTCACGGGTCTATCCGTGGCAAGGGAACGCGAGATTGGCACTTTTGACCAGCTGCTGGTCTCTCCTGCAACTCCCACGGAAATCGCCCTGGCCAAGCTGGTTCCAGGCTGTCTCATTGGACTTGCCCATGGCACCATTTTTATCCTGATTGCGGTTTTTGGCTTTGGTGTGCCTCTCAACGGCTCGGTGTTGCTTCTTTACACAGCCATGTTACTTTTCGCCTTTGCCTCGGGGGCAGTTGGCCTGATGGTCTCATCAGTATCCGCAACCCAGCAGCAGGCCTTTCTCGGGGCCTTTACCATCGGCGTACCCTGCATACTCATATCCGGCGCTGTCACACCCCTGATCAATATGCCGGTATTGCTGCAATATGGCAGTGAACTAAACCCCATGCGCCATTTCACGGCCATTGTCCAGGGCGTTTTTCTGAAAGACATAACAGTGCCAGCAGCCATGACAAGCCTCGGCAAAATAATGCTCATAAGCCTTGTGGCAACCAGTGTGGCCGTGTGGATGTTCAAAAGGAGGAGATAGATATTACTGCGCTCAATAATTCATAAATCAACATGGCTATATAATGCCAGTCAAGCGGATTGTTGGGCTTAAACCAACACACTTTATAGCATGTATCAGATGGAATTGTCCCAATTTCAGCCATACGGCCTAGCGTTTCACAGCAAAACGCGGTTTTGCTGTTCGCCATTGGCCGCCCAGTCCGTTCCCGCAGCCGGGCGCACATGTCTATTTCAATAGACATGTGCTATGGAATACATCGCGGCCATTCCTGGAAACTGGCAGATCACCGCTTTACTTTTTGCCCTTGTCCGACTGAGCTGGATTTACATATAGCCAGAATATTGCAGAACGTATGACAGGTTTGAGCTCTCCATCCGGGCCCTTTAGCGGCGCGCCATCAATATTTGCCTCACAATACCACCAGCCGGGTTTGTCCAGCACAAAACTGAACTGTCCGGCCTGATCCGTTCTGGCAGCCAGTGTTTCATGCCATCTTGTCTGCGCTTCAATGCGGGGTGAATTGATGCGGCCCATGCTGATTGTCACATCCGGAGCTGGCTTGCCATCCAGAAGCACTCTTCCGGAAAAGGCGGCTGGCGCAGAGAGGCCAAACGGACGGCTAAGAGGCAGAATTTCAAATGATTGCCCTGCCGGGAGATGCCAGCCTGCGTCGGTGGCCACTGGCAGGACAACCTTGACCTGATGCTGGTGATAGATTCCTTTCTCCTCATCCCACCAGGGTTTTGCGTCCATTATAAACTGGTAGAGACCGGCTTTTTCCAGGGCCATGTTTACGCCCCAGGCCTTTTTGTCCCTGTAACGGATTTCCTCAATGTCTCCCAGCAGATCAATCCGGCCAAAGTTTGCAGATTCCCCCCCTGGCGCGTGCATGAAAGCGGCCATGGTTTGTGGCATATCCATATCCATGCCGACATTGGCGTATGGATCCATCATGCTTATTAGAATGTCGACTTCCGGGGAATCAGTTTTGGCACCGGCACGCCCTCTGGGCTTATTTTTATCCTCACTGCTGACATCCATTTTTTCAAGCCAGGGTATGCTGGGCAGTAAAACTGTGACGCCATGTCCCCTGCCTGGATCAGCATGAGGTGTGCCAGATAAAAAAAGAAGAGAAAAGAGCAGGATACTGGAAAAAAGACATGTGGTTTTCATGGGGGCAAAACCTGCTGCATACTGCCGGGTGCGCGGCATTTCCACAAAAAAAGGCACCCGATAGAGCGGATGCCTGAAATATGGCGCGCCCGGAGAGATTCGAACTCCCGACCCACAGGTTCGTAGGTAATAGGAGGTAAAATGTTTAGTTGCGTCTATACTAATTTGATTGTATATCCATCCGCAATTACTAATTTTTTTTGTAGCTGGCCTAATGTCTCTGTATCGCGTTTGTGTCGCAAACCGGTCGCAAAGTCCGATGTCATGTCGCAATGAGGTCGCAATATGGGCAAACGTAAATCCACAAAATACCCTGGTGTGCAAGCTCGTGAAAGCGAGGAACGGAGATTTCGTGGCAGGCCTGACATCTGCTACACCATAGACTATAAGGATGCTACAGGCAAGCGAGTGCGTAAGGACGTAGGCTGGGCCAGCCAGGGTTTCAGCGCTGCTCTTGCGTCTGAAATGCGGTCGAGGCTGGTGAACGAGGCAAAAACCGCCATTGCAATGGGAGGGGCACTGCCTCCCCAAGGAATGCGTTGCCCCAACTTTGGCGAAGCATGGGAGAAATATAAAAAAGACTGGCTGCTGGCTAACGGCAAGGATGCAAAATATCCCACCTCCCTCATCTCCAATCATCTTGCAGGCTTTCTCTCTTTGCCGCTCAACGAGATTACAGCATATCGGATAGACAAGCTTATGAACACCATGCGGAGTGCCGGGCTTGCCCCTCAAAGTGTGCGAAACACGGTTGGGCTTGTTCGCAGCATCATGCGGCGCATGATGATCTGGAAGCTCTATAATGGACCTCTTCCCTTTGCCGACATAACCCTGCCAAAATTGAATAATGCCCGCGAGCGTTTTTTGACTGCTGCCGAAGCCAGAGCCTTGCTGGAGGAATTGCGCAAAAGAAGCGGCCATACATGGATGATGGCCCTCATCAGTCTGCACTGCGGATTGAGGTTTGGCGAAATTGCCCATCTTCGATGGCAGGATATTGATTTTCAGAATATGAATATTTTCATTGCGGAATCCAAAAGCGGCAAAGCGCGTCACAGTGTTATGACAGAGGAAGTGGCCAAAGCTTTTTGCAGCCTTGCACCGGGCAACAAAACAGACCTGATCTTTCCTTCCAGAACTGGTGGAGTAATGGATGCCGTTTCCAAAGTCTTTTTCCGGGCTGTGGATGCCGTTGGGCTTAACGATACCGGCGAAATCGTAAAAAAACCTGATGGCAGTCTTGCAAAAATAAAAATCACCGACCGCAGACAAAAGGTCGTTTTTCATACTTTGCGGCACACATACGCCTCCTGGCTTGCCAAAGGGGGGCTTGGGCAGACAATAATCGCTGATCGGCTTGGCCATCACTCCCTGCAAATGAGCATGAGATACACCCATCTTATGGATGAGAGCAGAAAGGCCAGCGCGGAGGCAATCAGCAGGATTTTTCATGATGATCTCCCAAAGAATCAATCGTAAGCACTTTATTGCCGGCAAGCCACTGGTCAAGGTCCACTTTCGAGTAACGTACTGCCCTGCCTGACTTATGGTATGCAGGCCCCCTTTTTTGTGATCGCCAGGCTCTTAACGTTATTGGAGAAACACCAAGATATTCAGCCGCTTCGTTATCATTCATCTCTTTTGGAGTTTTTTTTGAGAGTGTAGCTATCGCTGAGCCCACCCCAGACTCAACCGCATCCCGCACGATTTCCCGCAGCCTGTCAGGACTGATGACAACTACTTCACTCATCCTGCCGCCTCCACAAATTCCGCCTTGCCTTCGGCAATCCATGATTCCGGGATATAAAGGGTATGGTTTGCCATGCAGTGAGGACACTCCCAGTCCAGTTCCAGCAGCCTGGCGCCATACGCGGCACGCAGGCAATAAGGCACAGAATCGCTCAATTCACGAACATGACGCCGCATATATATTCGCGCCACATCGCCCGGCTTGCAGGCAACTGGAATGGGCTCATTTTTTATAAAATCATATCTCGCCGGAGGTGGGGTAGCCAGCAGCCGCAAATGCTTGTAACGCCAGTCTGCCTTTCTTTTTGGCGGTTCAACCCGATTCCAGTTCATACTACCACCTTTATTCTGCGATATTCAGAACAGGCGCTCATATCGCTTGAAGTATTGCCCCGTTCGCAGGGAGCGTGTCGCATGTCCAGATCCTGATCGTAATTGTTGCAGCTTATGCAACCCGGCCCTACAGACGCGCACTTGCTGAAATGAAGTTGAGCCTTAAGTTCGCTTGTGAATGCTTTGCCGCATTCGCAAATTATGCCGGCATCCTCTACGATGTGGTGATCATCACGACAATCCTGGGCCTCATCGTAAGTTACGAAAGCTTCACCACAAACAGGACAGAGATAGACATCATCATATCGTGGCATTATCCGCCTCCTTCCTTGGGAGCCCACTCATGCCCTCGTAAATCTGGCCAGTGGTATCCCGCAGGGAGAGAACGCGCCGCAATTCCTTAATTTGGTTCATTATAAATATACGTCTGACCGGATTGCCCCCATCTTTCATGTCCAGACTGACACGCTCCAGACCGCAGAGATAGTAACCCAATTCAATCAAAAATTTCTTTGTATATTTGGATATGTCTTCCCACAGCATGTCGCCCGAAGCAAAACAAAAAAATCCTATCAGTTTTTCCCGTGCCAAACGTATCTCAAGAAATGAAAAATGTGATAAAGGAGGCTGTGGAGTTGCGCTTTCAAGACGCAGATATTCAAGCGCCTTGTCGCAATCCTCCACGCCGCCCTTATAGGGAGCGCGGAGAACATACTTCACGGCATTGCCCAGGCAAAAACCGAGATGACGGGTGATTTCTATGGGTTGCACGGGATAGACCGTATAATGCGCAGGATGGCGCACTGTGTCTTCACATATGTCAGGCATTTCCGCGCTCCCTCAATTCTCTCGCCATCTTATGCAGATTGCGGTTAAAATTCCTGTTATGCCGGATATCACGCCAGAGCAGCCAGACATTGGCGATGCAAAAAACAGCAATCAAGGTCATGCCGCGCTCCTCGAGGCTGCCAGCCAGCGCAGAAATTGAATGACTTCATCATGGCTCATGCGCACATGCCAAACACGTCCATAAATGCGGATGGTATAATTGGCCTTGACTTGACTATTTTCTGTGGTGTAAAGGGTTTTCATTGCTACTTATCCTTTTTGGCCCTGTTCTGGTTGCCGCCAGACGGGCCTTTTTTATTGCCTTGATTCCTGTTTTTCCCTGGCCAGACGCATGACACGCAGTATGGCGGATAGCGCTTCCTGTCCCTCGGCATTGATCCTGGCCAGTTCCTCAGCCGTAATTGTGCCATCCTCAAGGGATTTGCCCACCTCGCTTGCGAACTCGCCAAACTCGCGAATGGACTGCAAAAGGCTTCTTGTAATTTCATGGCATCCAGCAGCTCCCTGCGGCATTTGCACAAATATGCCATCCAGCTCCCGCGCCATATACTGCATGGGCGCGATGGAGGATGTGGTTTTCATGAGCGCCAGCATACGCTCCGCGCCGAGCTTGTGCCCGGGCTGGCCAGACAGCTCGCTCATGAGCGTGGCATAGGAACAGCCCAGAATATCGGCTATCTGCTCTGTGGACAGTCCATTGGGCGCGTTCTTGGCCACTGCCTGGCATATGGATGTTAACTGGCCTTTCATGCGAATATTTCTCCACTATTAACGTGGAATGGCGCCTGTTTTCGTGACATCGTCAATTATGGCAGGCAAAAATTTTTTCTTCTTTGGCCCAGGAGTAATATCCAGAGGCTTTGGCAAGAGTTCAGCTGGTATACCCAGCTTTACCAGCTGTTCATGGCGCCTGGTGGAAATTGTTTCAGCGCGTACCCATCTGCTGACTGTAGTCTCTCTTACTTCAAGTGCCCTGGCAATTTCGGTCTGGGTTATGTCGGATTTCCTTATCCATGCCTGTAACATATCTTGACGGGTAAATTCAATTTGAGTAATTTCTTTCATTATCAAAATACCTTTACAGGATTATTTGCCATGCGCCCACCACTTGGTATTCCACGCGAAGAACACAGGCGTTATGCTCTTGCCCTCATGGAGCTGGATTTCTTGCTAGATCACAGTGGAGCCGGCAGAGCTTCCAAACTCTGCAATGAATTGCGCTCTGAACTTGACGAACATATCTTTGCCGAATTTACGGAACTGCCAAAGCAAAGCCGTTTTGACACTTATTACACTGCCGACTGGATAGGTTTTAAGCCGGAAGAATGCTCTCTTGACCATGCTCTTGGGATTCTCCCGGAACTTGTTGAACGGCTTGATGCTGTCCTTCCTGACAGCCCTGTCCACAAAGCGGCGCTGGATTTTCAGAAAGAGCTGGGAAAGTCCGCTGTCCAGCAAAAACTCCTAGCCAGTCAAGAGCGGCATGAACGTGCCGAAAAGGCCTTATCCGCTCGGCGTGGCTTATGATTTCATGATCATTAGCCTTGTAGAGGCGCGCGTACCATGTGATGAGGCAATGCTTTTTGCGTTTTTTGATGAAAACCTTGGCGCTCAAATGCAGATTCTCAATATCCTCATGTCGGAATCTGGCAAACTCATACGGTGAGAGAGCGCCAAAGCCGGCCTCTTTGAGAGCGGCCTTCTCGGCGTCATCAAACTGGGGCATGCATTCCGAGATTGGGGAAAATTCAGGATTCATCTGTCACTCCTCAACGGCATGGATTGATAAAGAGTGTTGCCGTTGATTGAAAAAATAACAATAAATCGTGTTATAATCAACAATTATTTTTTGTTGTATGGACAATTTTTCGTATCGCTTTGAAATAATTTATCAAAAGTATGCGGATTGGGGGAAGAATAATGGGTTCAAACCTAGCAAACTTGCCTTTTCGCGTTTTCTTGGCGTTTTCCAAGCCACTATGCAAAGATGGGAAAAGGGTAAGGTGCCGAACCCAAAAGAATTAAAAATTATCCATGACAAACTGGGTTTTGCCTATGACTGGCTGATAAGCGGAGAGGGAGAAATGTTTGACAGCTCCGCGCAAAAGATCGAGGCTCTGGAGCATGAGGTCAAACGTCTCAAGACCGAGCGTTTTATGGAAGGCACGGCTAGCCAAGACTCTGTGGCAGATACCGGAAAGGCGGCAGGGCAGGAATAATTCAATTTATGGAAAGGAGGAAGAAATGAAAAAATTGTTGGCATCTTTAGTGATTTTTGCAGTAGTTATCAGCATAGGTAGTAGCGTTTTTTCAGCCAGTGGAGAAATGACTGAAAAACAGCTTCGCAAGGAGGTCTCACAACTTCTTAAAGAGCTAGAAGGGTTTAAAGATGATAGTAACTTCCGCCAATGCCTGTTTGGGTGTGGTTCGGAAAATCCTGGTCATGCCTGGAACGAAAGACGCAAGGCATTGCAGGAAGCAGTTCCTAAGCAAATGGAGGTACCGCTTATGCTGAAAGCTGCTCCCGCCAACCTTTATATGCTTGGCAAAGCGTATTTTGATAATAATGCGAACGATATAAAATACTTCAAAGATGATATTTTAGAGGCTATTAAAAAATAACAACCTTTAGCCTCTCTCTTGATGTGATATCTCATTCCTCTGTTTTTAGGTTGCCTTACGAACCTTTGTGGTACATAGATGCCGTTTGCGCAAAAGCGCTTTGTAAGGAGGAGCGGGACATCACGTCAAGTAAGTCTAGTTGATGGCTATAGTCAATACCGCGAAAGTGGCAACGCAGAAATAATCCCTTTTCCCGCAAACAATAAGAAATGACAACCATGAGCCAAGCAACACTTGACACACTGGAGCTCAGCAAAAGGCTGCAAAAAGCAGGTTTTAGCCAGGAACAGGCTGACCCCCTTGCTTCAGTGCAGCGGGAAGCCAATGATGAAATAGTCAAAAGCCGGGAGCTGGCTACAAAACAGGACATTATGCGGGTGGAAATTAAATTGAATGAAATGGAACCCAGAATGACCCGCACCCTCTTCAATATGCTGTTGGGGTTTGCTGCTGCCATAGGCGCTTTTTTCGGCATTACGGTGTCTTTTATCAAATGATCTGAACACATGCCGTTGTGAGTGGACAACGGATCAAGAAAACCCCGCCGAAGCGGGGCAAACGCAAACCAGGATTGAATTTTTATTAATCTGCCAGCATGGCATCGAGTTTCTGCTTTACGCAATTTGCGGCCCATCTGCCATTGGCATTGAGCATCCGAACCCAGGCGCTTCTGGTTGGCGACCATTTGAAACCATTGCTTTTGAGAAGCTTTCTGGTCTCCTCATCGGGCTTTTCTTCAAAAATAAACATGACCCTGTTCTGCTCCGTATCCTCGCGCAGAGTGTAGCCACTCCCCTTGGTCTCTGTTGTTTCCCGCTCCGCCTCCTTTTCAAGCTGGGCAATACGCATGGCAACGCGCCGGATATTGGCATTATTATTCTGGAGAGCAAAAGGCTCAAACCCTGGCTTGAGACCTTGAACCGGATAGATTGCGACATGTGTCTGCGTTTCTGTGAAGCCAAGTTTCAACAATTCCCCTTCCCATAAGTGAGGCGGATAATTGCGGATAATGACATTGGCCTTTTTCATCATTGTCTGCATTCTTTGCAAATCAGCCAGCTTCTGGCGCAGCTTCTCCAAAGCCCGCGGGTCATCGCTTGATATGCCACCAGTGCCCACAGATTTTGCCTTGGCCTCGTAATAATCAGCCTTCTGCTCATTGGCATAGGCCCGGCCAAAGGTATCATGAATGCGCCCACGATAGCGCCTGTCCCGCTTTTCCGAATGATGGCCGACCAGAATGGGCTGTCCAAAAGGGATGGCGGATGCCATGTCACTAGCCTGACTGTTCAGGGCCTGCGCTTCACTGCGCAACTTTTCAGCCCGGGCCTCATAGCGCTCTCTTCTTGCCTGCTGTCTTTCTTCGTAATCCTGCATGGTACCTCTCCTTATTTTAAGGCTCCCGCATTTTATGGCGGGAGCCAAGTTTTGCTATTGAGCCATCACATCCTTAAGGGTTGTTGTGTCATCCCAGTACAGGTCAAGTTCCAGACGATCAGTGGAAACGATTTCAAATACGTTGCTGTATCCAAGCTCTGCATTGGGCCTGTCACCGTTCAGGCAGGCAAAACCAAACGCATCACCTGTCTCGGGATCAAGTTCAGTTATCCAGAAGTCGGTGGCTCCGCCAAAGTAATGCAGCAGCACTCTTGCTTCAGTACCCTTATCCCTGGCTCCGTAGATGGGCGGAACTGCTCTTATTGCCATCTCCGTGTCTTCCAATAGCTCTTTGAAGTACTCCCCCTCTTCCCCTCGCGTATTGTGGACAAGAGCCAGCAGCTCGCTCTTTGGCACATAATTTTTCAGAAAACCAATATTTGCGCTCATGTTTCACCTCTTGCTTTATTTAAGGATTACTAATTCAATCCGTTATAAATGATTAAGCGCTAATCTTTATCTTCCAGTAACCAGCTGTCTTTGCATCATTTACGGCCAACTTTTTAGCCTGTGAAAATGTGCCCTGATAAAACCGCGGTTCATCTTCATCACCCAGATAAAATACCCAGCCACCCTTGCCGCGTGGAGAATGGCCGTATGCCCATACATAAGCGGAATAATCAATATAAATTCCAGAAATGGTTGTGCTTGTAGTCATTTTTATCTCCTTATTGATTTTTATATTGAAATTTTGTTGTGTTCCTTAACTTCAATACTACCAAAATAGACATGTCCGTCAATAAAAAATCCAATAAAATCAGGATATTATGCAATATTTTTTAAAATTGTAATGATTTGCAATACAAATTTTGTATTGCAATTGGCAAATAGATAATGATGGATATAAGAGGAGATTACGGGATATTTATTATAAGAAGAGTGTTATAAGTATTTAATAAATACCCCGTTTTATAAAACAGGTTTTACCGTCCCAGGATTGCATGGGCGCATTTTAAATCAAGGAAGTCAGCCCACGCCTGCATCATGCGCCTGCGGTCATCCATGAGCTCTGATCTCTGGTAGGCAGCTCTTACGCGGTTCTGGTCAATATGCGCAAGCTGGCGCTCAATCACTTCGCTGGGCCAGCCCATATCGGAGAGTGTGGTGGCTGCCATGGCCCGGAAGCCATGGGCGCAGACCACAGCCTTTTCATAGCCTATGGCACGAAGGGCCGATGTCAGAACGCAGGCATTTTCATGCCTGTTCCTGTCCCAGCGGGATGGAAACAGCCAGCGATATTTGCCGGTCAGCTTTTGGAGCTCGCGCAGGACATCCAAAGTCTGTGTAGCCAGTGGGACAAGGTGCGGCCTTTTCATCTTCATTTTTTCAGGTGGAATGCGCCAGAGATTGGCATCCCATTTTATTTCAGACCATTCCGCGCCAACAAGCTCCCCTGCCCTGACGAATGTCAGAACAGCCAGCTTCAGGGACAGCCGTCTTTGGCGGAAGCGATACTCCTCAATCTTTTTCATCAGCAGGCCGATTTCCCTTGGCTCTGTGATGGCAGCCCTTGGCCGCGATTTGTATCTTGTGAGAGCAAAGCCGATATCCCTTGTGGGATCGCTGGTGACATGGCCGCAAGCAATCCCATAGCGCATGGCCTGACTAATATGACTCTTGATTTTCCTTGCCTTGACATAGGTGCCTCTGGCCTCAATCTTGCGCAAAATGGCAAGTATCATGGGCGGAGTGATTTTACGCGGGTCCTTCTGACCCAGAACAGGCAAGACATCAATTTCAAGTCTTTTCCACGATTCCAGGGCATATGCCTCACAGCCTTGCAAAAGATACCTTTCCCACCATTCCCGTAGAAGTTCGCCAAATAAAATTCTGGCCATAACGATATTCTCCTTTTATCAAAGAATATCGGTTGTGTGGTTATCTCCCAACGTGGGTGACTCA
>CAJUMQ010000019.1 GCA_910587035.1 uncultured Desulfovibrio sp.
ATCCCCCCTCAAACTGCTTCAGGGGTTTGTAGGCAGTTTCAAAATCGGCCATGGCTATTTCTCCACAACCTCGCCATAGGAGGCCGTGATTTTCACAAGAGCTTCAGGATATGTGCAG
This sequence comes from uncultured Desulfovibrio sp., assembly GCA_910587035.1. Classification (GTDB taxonomy): domain Bacteria; phylum Desulfobacterota; class Desulfovibrionia; order Desulfovibrionales; family Desulfovibrionaceae; genus Desulfovibrio. Next base: position 119 of record CAJUMQ010000019.1, read on the forward strand.
ACAGCCAGCGGGTTTGACTGCACCTCAAGATCATAGCCCCGCCCTCTGGGCCGCACATCCATGCGGGCATAAAATTCGTTGCCGTAGGTGTTGGCGGTTTCCGTCCAGTTGGCTGGCGCGTTGTACTGGGTGAAGACATTCACTCCCACAGGGTAGAAATGCGCCTCCCTGTCCTTGACCATTTTGCGTCCGGCCACGACTTCGGATGCCTCAATCCAGGTCACATTGCCATATGTAAAGCCGCGCCTGCGATAATCCTCATTGCCAAACCCGCTCTGGTTTGCCGCCCAAAGGTTGTAGGCTTCCCTGACCAGCTTATGGGTCGTCAGCATGTCATAGAACTCGGAGCCGACAATGGCCTCAAAGCGAGTGGCAGGAGTGCCGCCCAGCCTGTCCTCCGCATGGCGCTTGGCATTGAGAATGCCCTTCAGGATCGGATTGAATTTCGTGTCGTTGGAGGGAAAAACCAGGTCAATCTTCTTCTGCTTCACCCCAAAGACTTCATACAGGTCATAAAGAACGGTTTCACCATCAGCATCATAGATGATGCCCTGAACAGCGCCCAAGCGGTGAAATTCCGCTGTCATGGTGATCGAGTTCTTGAGGTCAAGCAGCTTGTCATTGATGACGGATGCCACTGTCACCGGCTCTGTTGTGCCAAAGCCGCGCACATCCTGAATATCCTCCGCAAGCAATGTGTCGGCCAGTGGCAGATGGGCTGTTTCAAGCACCCTGGTGGTGCGTGTGCTGCCACGGCCCTGCATTTCCTGTGGGGGTTCACGCCTGTCCTGATTGTTCACCAGCACAAGGCGCCCATGTCTTATGTCCAGGGCAATTTTTGTTGTGCGCACACTCCGCTGGGTGAACAGGGAGCGCAGGCGCTGTGGCATGAGCGGCAGTTTGTTGATGGCCTCCGTCAGTTCCGCCGGGGTGTACAGATCTGGCATATTCAAAATACCGGGCATGGGCTTACTCCTTTGGCACAATACCCAGGGACGCGAGAACGTCCAGGGCGGTTTTCTTTTGCTCGTCAGATACGGAAGGAAGCCAGGAGAGATTGGCTGCCGACACACAGGCGCCACGCCTGATCACCGCACAATCCTGCGTCTCCTCCGAAGGTTCAATTTCCCTGCTTATGAGAATGGCGCAAGGCTGATCGGCTGTCACAGCGGCTTTTGCTTCCACACCTTCTGCGGCTTCCACAGCCGGGGAAAGCTCCAGGCCAAAGGGGATGTATTCTCCCTTGTCATTCCGGCAGAGCACGGCGCCCATAGGGACCTTTTCAGAAGTTGACGCAAATTCGCCATGCTCGCGGGAGTAGCGCGGATCTATTTCAAAAAGCAAAATGTCGGAAAGGTTGCGCGGCGCCTGCGCCTCATAATGTTTCAGCTTTGCCATTTATATCACCATCCTTTGAGCAGCCCTGCGCTCGGCGTCAGCAATCAGGGGATTTTTGCCAGTCCTTGCCTGAGCGCCAGCCGGCAATGGGCCACCTGTGGCTTTCATGATATTTTCCAGTATGTTCGCCCGGGCTTCCTCTTCCGTGTTTTTTGCCTCCGCAGGCTTGCCGCCAAGAACAGGAGCCAGAGCCTGCAACTGGCTGGCGCTTATCCCGGCATTTGCCACAGCCTCAATTTTTGCAGCCGTCTCGTCTCCGGCAACCGCCTTGACGAGAGCCATGATTTCCGCCCTGGCGCCGGCCACTGCCTTTTGCCCGTCCTCTTCACACTGCTTTTTGATTTCACCTGCCAGCTCCTCCACCAGATCCGGGTGTTGGGCTTTCAGCTCTCTCAAATCCATAAAATCCTCCTTGCTGATACTTTCCGCGAAAATGGACTCTGCCTCGGCCAGATCACGCGCCAGTCCGGAGACAAGACCCAGCTCCATTGCCCTTGTCCCCAAAACGGTCTGTCCTTCCGCCCACTGTTCAAAAGGCGCGTTTATGCCCATTCTTGCGGACACATCCTGCCTGAAAATGCCATGCAGGGTTTCAAGCTGCTCCTGGAACAGGGCGCGCTCATCATCTGTCAGGGTCTTGTCCGGACTGCCGGCAGCCTTCCATTGCCCGCTGGCCAGGACAGTCCGCACAAGGCCGGCCTTTTCGGTTGCCTTTGTCCAGTCGGTAAGCACGGCAATCACTCCGATGCTGCCAACCTGGGCGGTCACGGGCGCGAAAATCCTGCCAGTAGCCGACGCGAGCCAGTATGCTGCCGAGGCGCAAAGCCCGTCCGCATACGCGGCCATTGGTTTTTGCTCCGCGCCATCAGCAATAAAATCCGCAAGCTCCTTTGTGCCGGCAGCCGATCCGCCAGGGCTGTTAATGCAGAACAGTATGCCCCTGACTTTTGGATCAGCGAGAGCGGTCTCCACAGACTGGCGAATCCGGTTCTGGCCCTCGGTGTAGGGCAGGCCGGTGAAAAAGGATATTCTGGCCACACGGTCAATGACTCCGGATATTCGGATAACAGCAACGCCATTACGGACTTCATAGGGAGGGGGTGGAGGCGCGGATGGCCCGTCCAGAAAAAAAGCCTTTGGAGAATCAAAATGGGCGGCAAGCTCGCGGTGGAGCTCGGCCAGCACATCATGGCAGGATTCCGCCTGGAGCGCCCAAAAAGAATTATAGCTCATCTTCCTCATCCTCCCTGCTGGCTTCCTCTCCCTCGCCATCCCGCTTTTCCTGGGACTCACCCTTTGCCAGTGCCACAGTTGGCTTTTTCTGGAAACTTTTCAGCGCCGCCTGCTCCTCCTCCATGACGGGCAGGGAATCGGCAAAATCGCCGCCGCGCTCCGCCCAGGCGTCAGAGTAGGTCATGAGTTTTGCGTCAAGGGCCATGATTGTGGCCTGTATTTCCTTGACAGGATCGATGAATCCCTTGGCCGGCCCAGTCCAGTTGGCGCTGGTCCAGTATTGTCTGCCCTCATAAAAGCCCATGGTCGCGCCCATGTCATTGATGTAGTCCGCAATCCCCAGGATATTGCGCAGATAGGCCTCCTCCACCACCATTTCCCAAATGGGCTGGGTGTAGACCCTGGCAAACCAGCGGCGATAAAACAGGTACAGCTTCCATGCCTCATTCAATGCCGCGCGCATGGAGCTGTAATTTGTCTTGGAAAAATCCTTGGTCAGGGATTCGTAGGGGATGCCCAGCATTGCGGCCAGGGAGCGCTGGATAATCTCCACAAAAGGAGGGAAATTGGATGAGGGCCTCTTGTTTTCCAGCACATATGGCTTTTCATTGGGATTGCCGAAAATGACTGTTCCGGGCTCCACGTCAATCTCGCGCCTGTGCGGCTCCACAGGCGGCATGCCATAGGATTCCCGCACTTCGCTTGGCAATTCGGCGCCCCCATTCTCAAGACCGACAAAAATGGGAAAGCTTGCGGCTATGACCTGCGCGAAAAGCTCGGATTCAAGAGCGTCATTGAGGTGCCGGAACAGCTTCATGCCAGTGGCAAGCTGCGACACTCCGCGGGTCTGCTCCTCTTCCTCCTGCCTGAAGATGTGAAAAACATTTGGCCGGTGTCCGATATATGCCACGCGGCGGCAGAATGAATCCGAGAAAAGGAAGTGCTGGCTGACAGAAACAAGGGAAGGCGGAGGGCAGGCTATCCAGTAGGCCACGGGCTTGCCGTACTCGGTCAGTTCAATGCCATCCCTTATGGTCAGGTCCAGCTGCCTGTCAGCAGGAGTGCAAAGCCGCTCCGGCCTCATATCCTGAATGGCAAGGCTGAAGTCGCGTCTGCCGCCAATTCCGGAAAGCGGGAGCTGCACAGGCAGATGCAGCATCTCGCCCACACGGAGAATGGAGCTTATGCCAAGATATTGCAGGTCCTCAAAATGCAGCCGCCCTCTGGCATGGGCCTGCACAGACCAGATGGAAAAGGCCCATTCCAGTTTTTGGCCAAGACTGGCCGCCTGCTCCTTGGTGATGCCAAGAATTTTATGGGGAATGGCAGACTTTGGCACAAGGCCTGTGCCAATGGCATTGTCTGCTATGGCCCTGAGTCCCGACTTTGCCGACCAGTCATTGGCAGCCAGATCCGCTGCCCTGTTTTGAGTTGTAACCCGCTCATGCACTTCGCCGTCAACATTGACCACGCGGAGGGGGCGCCAGTTGGCAATGCTGCCCCTGTATGAGCCGGCATCCCTGGACGGGGTGGCGATATAGCGCCCGCTGTTTACTGGCTTCCCATACTGATCAAGAACAGAGGCCATTTCAGGGCCTCCTTAAGCGCGCATGGACAAAAAATGGCCCGCGCTTTCCGTCAAGGGCTGCAAGCTCATTCTCCAGCCATTCAAGCTGGTCCCGGATCTCCGACAAATCGTAACGGGTAAGGGTTCTTGCGCCAATGGAATAGGACTTGCCAGTGGCGGCAGCCTTGTAGGCGGCTTTCCACTCGTAAATCAGTTCGAGAAGCTCTTGGCGTGACCAGATGGAGGACATGGTCATGCCATAGCACAGTGAGAAATTTTTGTCGCGCTTTTCGCGGAATATACGAACTATGCGGAAAATACGAACAAAAAATTTTGTCTTGAGGGTAATTTGGGGCGGTGATAGAGATTTTTTGGACGGGGCCACCTCCCTAAGGGAGGTTGCCTTATGGAGCAATTCCTTATGGATCTGCTGGCTGGAATAATTTCCAGCGCCATAGTGGCCTTCGCATTTCGCTGGTTTAAATAGCGGAGGCCCCTGGGCAGAGTAGGGAACTCCCAGGGGCCTCCTTGAGAATAACTATATTCCGGGAGGTGCCCCGTCTTTATCTAGATATAAATTGGTTGTCTGAATGTCAACCTTGCTGGAAATGGCGGATATTTTTTACCAGACATCTGCAATCATTTTCGTATACCCATAATCCCTTGTTGGTTCCATCAAGTCTATAGGCTGGCAAAATGCCTTTACGAACAAGGGTATAAAAGCAGGTTTTTCCGCACCCCAAAATCTCGCACGCTTCCTTCCATGTCAGCTTTCTCCCCTTGTCCATAGGCATTGGCTACCTCCTTATTTTCCCGAGCCTGTCGGAGATATTGGAGCGGGCATGTGCGCGCCTTTCCACCGGCTTCGGTTTTTCCTGTCTGTCGTCAGGATGCGGCATATGGCGAATATTGAGAATAAAGGCCAGGGCAAGGCACATGGTCTCGCAATCCCAGAAGTGGTTGTCCCTGCCATGCGGGTTTATCCAAGCTTTCTTGTCGCTATCCCATACCTCGGCGCACATTTCCCGCGCATACTGCTCAAGCTGGGAGCCAGAATTTTCATGCAGATGAAAGGCTCCCGGATCATCCGGCATTATGGCCAGCTTCGAGCTCAAATCTGACTTGAAAAAGGTCACGTCACAGCGCCACAGATTCAGGCCACCGGGGATTTTCAGCTTGTTCCCTTTTATGTCCGGAAAGTATTCCTGCGGCGACGGGGTGTAGGGCTGCGCCATATGCTGCACGCCCTGCCATGGGAACACGCGGCCCCTGTGCCTGATTGCCCAGGAATAGACCTCGCGGGTTCTTGCGCCCATGGCGTCAATCATGCAGGCGCGCACCCTGTATTTGATGCCATCCGGGGTTTCATATTCGCTATTCCAGAAGATATCATTGAGCGCCTGAAAGGTGGGAGCGGAGCCTGCCTGCACAAGCCAGGATTCCTCGTTTGAGCCGAAACCAAATGCCCTGATGATATACCTGAAATATCCCTTCTCCGCGCTCGTGCCCTGGGTATCCACACCCGCCAGCAGACAGGCGACCCTGCTTTTGCCATTAACCGCTCCAGGCACCGCCCCGCGCGGCCTGTCATCACAAAGGGCAAGAATGGCATCCTCGGAGCGGGTGGCATGCTCCTCGCGCCAGGGTTCGGCCTTGTACTGGTTCTGGAGATTTTTAAGGTCATCCAGCTTGCCGGATTCGCGGTATTTGAGAGCGGCCCAGGCCACCTCGCTCAAACTCACAAAATATGAAAGCCATGCCGGCACATGGAAGCCAACTTTCACCGGATGCATGGCGCTGACATGGGCCGACAGTTCCAGACCGCTCTGTCTCTCGCGCCATTCCCCCCTGCGCACGGCGCGATCCCTGTCGCTGTCCTCCCATATGGCGCCGCAATGCTCGCAGGTATAATAGGCCAGCTTTCTGGCCAGAACATCCTCGGCTGCAGGATCCTTGCCCGAATCCTTGCCTGGCCAGCATATACGGTCAAAATCCATGAGCTGGGACATGCCGCAGTGCGGACAGCGAACCCAATAGTCAAAACGCGCTCCCGCCTCAGTCTGGAACGCCTGCCAGATTGGGCCATCCTCCGTGGTGGGAGTGCTGATTTTGAGAATGTGCCTGCGCTGGCGCCAGGTGGTTGTGCGCTTCTCCGCAAGCACCTCGCTTGTGGCCTCGTTTTTGGGATTCTTGTACTTGTCCAGCTCATCCAGAATAAGGGTGCGGATGGGCTTGTTGCCCAGCCGGGAGACAGAGCCAGACCAGCCAAGATAGATTGGCATGTGCGCAAGGTTTATGCGCAGGGAGCTGGCATCATCTCCATATCCAGTCATGTATTCACGCAGACGGGGGCTTGCGTTTATCATGGGTATGATGCGGTCTTTGGCATTTTCCCGGGCCGTGATCTCATCGGGGAACACATACATCACCGGCCCTGAGCAACGGTCTATGCACCAGCCCACAAGATTATGGCCAGCCTCCGATCCGCCAGTCTGCGGACTTTTGCAGATGATGACTGTCTCGATGCCTGGGGTGCCCGCGGCATCCATTATTCCGGCAAGATAGGGGGTAAAAAGGTTTTTCCATTTGCCGGGTATGCTGGACATTTCCACCACCCGATATTTTTCAGCCCACTGGCTGACAGGGATTGGCTTGCGTCTTGCCATGACCTTGCGCTCGCCTTTGGAAAAGCTGAATTGTATTTTTGCATTGCCAGCTTCCAGGGCTGCCGCCACATCGGCGGCAACAGTCCCTGGCATCCATGCAGGAATGGCGGAACGCAAAATTTTGCGCCCCGCCGGTTTTGGGATTTCAGGAATGAGAGAGCCCTGCATTACAGGCATGACTCCACAATTTTTTTAATTCTTACCAATTCCTGCTCGTCAATTTTCATTTTCCTCACCTCCTCTCACTGCCTGGATCGTATCTGTCAGCTCAAACTCCACTTCAAACTCCATCTCCCTGCTGTAGCCATTGAGGGCCTCGTCAAATATCTGTTCCAGCAATTCAACAAGGGAAGCCGATTTTTTGGGATTGCCATCCACAGCCTCTATTATTTCCAGGCTTCTTGCCTCAAAGGATGTCTTTATGTCTGCGGCCAGGGCCACAGCCCTTGCGGCCAGTTCAAGATGCACCCTTTCTCTGGCTATGTACCTGCCTTTTTGCACAGCCAGCGCAAATTCATCCCTGTCAGCGCCAGCCTTGAGTTTTCTGATCTCCTCCTCTTCCTTGCGCCTGCGTCTGTCCGCGGCCTTTTCCGCCACAACATCTGGCGTGCCGGCCATGGGCAGTGTGGCAAAGTAGCGTTCCACATCCCTTAGCCTGAATGTCCCGTCAGCCTGCTTTTTCAGCCTGCCAGCATTTATGTCATTAAAGAGCTTGCTTTTCTTGACCTTGCGGCCACATTCCTCGGCATGTGCCAGAACCGCCCTGTAATCCTTGAGATTTGTATTCGCCTGCATTGCGCTCTCCAAAAGTTTGGAGGCGCGCTCAAACGCGGCCAGGTTTGCGGGAGACCGATCCTCGAGTACAGCGCGCTTGGCGTTTTCCTTGGCTGTAAGCAGGACCTTGATGTCTGTTTTGGCGCTCTGTTCCAGCAGTTCTTCCATGTTCTGTTCAGACATGCGATCTCCCTGGGCTTGCCCCGCGCCCAAGCGCGGAGCTATTCAAACCTTGCCAGAAAGGTTCTCTCTCTCTGCAAGATCCCCTCCATTGATTTTAGCTGTTGGAGGGCATAAACTCGCTTTGGTGTGTTTTTGCGGGTTTATGCCCCATGCACCCGGCGCGCGGAAATATAGGAGATTTCCGCGCGCCATTCATTAGTCGGCAGGCAATGGCCTGCGCCGGCTAATGCTAGAGCAGACTGCCCTGGCGATTTGCCGGAGCAATCCATTCAGGCATATCCATGCCAAGATGGGTTTTGGCGTATTCCGCCAGTATCCGTCTGTGACACTGTTCCGGATCAGCTTCGTAGCAGCACAAAATCGGCTCCGGAGTCCTGGCCACTATTGCATCCAGATATTCACGCAAACCGGCTCCACCAGGAAAACGCTCTATCAAATCCCGCAAATAGCATTCGCTCCAGTTTTCCGCTTTTGGGTTGGATGGAGCGAGTCTTGGAGCGCGTGGGCCATTCCAGTATCTCGGCGCCCACTTGGCTATGCAGACCTTGCGGCCGTGGGGCGCCTTGCTGCTGAAATAGGATGTCTGAATCATTTCTCCTCCTGTTTAAAATGGCACTTCGTCAATTTCATATTGCCCGAAGTCTTGCTTACCCACATCCAGTCCCAGCGCCTCGCACACAAGCTCGTCACAAACCCTGCTGAGGAATGATGTGCGTGGCTTGTAATCCAGAAGCCAGTCCACAAGCTCCTGGACGCTGTCAAACTTGTACTCCATCGCAACCTGGTCAATTGCGCTGCACATGGGATTATGTGTCAGCAGGTTCGGCATTTTGCGGTTTATCTCATTGATGACCTCCCTGCCATGCTTCAGCAGCTCGGGTGTTATCAATATTTTTCCAGACCATATCTCGTCATATTTCTCATAGGCTGTATCTGTCATTTCGCGAGCCAGCTTGTTGCAATTCCTGATAACAGCCATAATTTCAGCAGTTGCCATCGTGCTTGCAATTTCAATCTCTCTTTCAGAACATCCCAGGAGCCTTCCCTGTAAAAGCGCCTGATAAATATTTTCCTCATGGTGTCCGCGAGGTTCATAGTTAAGAAGATATTCCACAAGGGCGGCGCTGTTATCAAATCCATGACGGCTGGCAATCTCACCAATTTCCGGCCTCTCATGATTGCGCATGAGCATGTTTGGCATCTTGCGGTTTATGGCGGCAATCACATTCTCACCCATGGCGGCGAGTTCAGGTGTTATCTTTATGCCATCAGTCCAGATGGCGTCATACCTGCTGTAAGCTTTCCTTGTCATGGCTCTTGCCTGTTTGCGGCACCGTTTCTGAATATCCACAATTTCCATAATATCCATAACCGGCTCCTTGACTTTCAGATTTTTTGGAGCCAGTCTGACTTTGCATTTGGTGGTCAAATCTGGCCCCATTTCAGGGCGGCAATCTGCTTTTGCCGCCTTTTTTTACAGGCCCAAACCTGGCAGGAAGATTTGCCCCTTTCTTACCGGAGACTTTGGCAGGGGAATGCCCGGCAGGATGTACTGATTGCCAAGACCGGGATGCCACATGCTCTGGGTCTTGCCACCGCTTTTCGCAGTGTGGCGCATCTGCTTCTCCTCTTTCCAGGCCAGAGCAAGAGAGCAGGCAAAATATGTTCTGGGCTTCCCCCCAAACCTTCCCGCGCCCGCGCGCGCCATCTCCCAGGCCATGTTCATTATTTTTGAAAGATTGCTGCTGCTTTTCATCTCTACTCCACCTGTATTGATGTAAGTTATTGACATAACTAAACAATACCATAAAAGCTCCTTTTGTAAAGAAATAATTCAATAAAAACTCCTAGTTATGAAATTTTTTTAACCATTTTGCATATGCTTCGGCTAGGCTCCATTTGCCAAGCTCCCCATAATAATTCAGCCTGTAACCGCCATGCTCCGAGCCATCCAGCCTTTTATGAAGTTTGTATATGCCACGGTATTTCATGCTGACAGGATGGCGTGAAAAGGCTGTTGTTATGGCAAAACGCCAATCTTCAGGAATCTTCTTTGACAGAAGCAGCCTTACTTCATGGGATTGAATGAACATGAGCACAAGTTTTGCCAGTCTCGGTTCCGCATCGCTTGGCACGGCAAGGTCCGATTGCTGGTATATCTGTGGTCCTAGTTCCGGGAGCGCCCATTCCGCGTTTCCCTTGCCAAGCTTGAAGTCGGCCTTGCCTATGATTTGTCTGTCCAGACAGAAGGCCACAGACAAAACAAGTCCAGCCAGATAATAATCCACCCGCGCCGACATAAAGAGTTCGTTCATGCGCACGGTCTGCTCATGGTTGAGGATCATGATTCCCGGCTCCTCTTTTCCGCCGAGCTTCCTGTCAAATGGTAAAATTGGCCCGGGTGAGCGCGACACAAGATAGCTTCTGGTGACGATGGTCTTCCTGCTGTGGCCGGCATAGGCATAGGTGATGCTCTTGCGGCCCTTATGGACAACGGCGACTGGTTCACCCAGAAGTTTTTCAATCTCCGGCAATGGCCGCTCCATGATTATCATCCACTCCCGGAATGCGGTTATCTGTTCATAAATAACCGTGTCTTTGAAACTGATTTCCGCATATGGCGGGGGAGTCCAGTCTGCGGCTGCCGCAAGCATCCTTTCCTGCTTGATGTAGTCATTGCTGCCAAAGGTTGGCGGCGCTATGAACACGGCATGGTCATGATCCTGCGAGTCAAGAAATTCGCCGGCATCCTGCGCGATATAGTCAAAGCCATCTCCCCGGTTCAAATGGGCCCTGTAGGCTTGTAGCTTGATGACGGTTTTTTCCATAAGCTTTTGCCAGTCATGCCTGTAATTGGCAATGACACGCCTGTGCCATGCGTTTTTATTCTGCCAGACCTGACGCAGATCCAGCATGATGCTGACCGAGGCCGCCAGACGCTCCGAATTTGAGCAATCCAGAAAGCCCTTCAGATGCTCCGGGCAGCCTTTCTTTTCATGGATTTTTATTTCACGACCTGCCAGATAGGCTCCGAGAGCGCTTGTATAAAGAGTTATGTCACAGCCGGTAATTTTGCCCCTGTAACCGCCAGAACGCAGAGCGGCGCCGACAGTGAAGTTGCCGGCACAGGGCAGAAGCACCGGGACGGAGATTTCACTTGCATATGCGGCAAGCACCTTGCGGAGAGGTCCGGCTATGGAGCCAAGAAAACTCATTGCGCTACCTCCTGTATAGCCGCCTCAGTCTCCTTTTCCAGCCAGTCGGATGCGATCTCCATAAGCCGTGTCATGGCAAGCGAACTGTCACGAATTTTTTCAGCATGTTTTACATCAGCCAGCAGTTTGATGAATTCCTCATATTGCCGTCCTGGACACACATAGACCGCAGAGGATTTTTTGGCCGAGTCGGCAATGGCGTCCAAAATTTCAGACAGCTGCTCCTTTTCCCCGTCTGTAAACATGAATGAGACCATATGCGCGGGAACTTGCGGAGTGGAGAAGTTGACAAGCTCCACATCGCCAAGCTCCTTAAGGGATTCGGAATCAAGGCCGGCATACAGCTTGTCCTGAACCGATTCAATCTGCGCCCATAAATTTGCCAGAATGCTCTGGTCATCCTCGCCAACAAGGGCATTATGCGAAAGCTGGATTGCAATTCTGCGGCTCCTGTCCAGCTCCTCCGTGATCACCAGCACAAGAATGTGCGAAATTCCCGCTTCAATGCTGGCCTGCACACGATGATTGCCGGATAAAACCTCCAGCTTGCCATCCTCGTGGCGATAACAGAGTGGAACCGATGACAGCCTTTTGTCTGCGGCAATGTTGTCCCGCAGCTGGCGGAATGTCTCCCGCTTGAAAAATCTGGCATTGTCCTTGAGAAGCTTGAGACTGGATGGCTCCACCACCTGAAGCACCATGCCGCCGCCAAACATCTCCTGGCTGATTGATTCAAGTTCGGCATTGCGCCGACACAGCAAATTATTATCCATGATTATGCTCCATTATTTTTGGGCCAGAAGTTCCCACATGCGCAGCAGATTTGCTGACGTTATCTTTTGCGCGGGATGATCGGACAGCCACATCCACAAGGCGCGCGATGTGGCCTGATGCCGCCAGAACAGAGCAAACTTGCCCTGTCCCCAAAGCTTGTCTGGAAATTCCCAGCTAAAGCCGGTGCGGTTGCCAGCCTCATCCACATTTGACAGAAAGGCGACCGGCAGCTCCCGCCATAAAAGCCAGATAATAGCCACGTCCAGAAAAATGCTGTCCAGCTCTGCGCCTTTTGGGAGCGCGCCTGACAGCAGCTTCAGCTCGTGGGAAGTGAAGTCATTTATTGAGGCCCACTCACAAGGGCCAGGCTGTGTTTCATTCCAGCGCGACATTTCCAGACGCCAGTCATCAGCCATTGCCCGCGCTTCAACCCTGGCCCGGGCCTCCGATGGCCAACTTCCTTTTATATTTTTCAAATTCGGGCTTGCCCCCGCTCCCCAATCATTCTGACCAGAAGCGGTTGTGTCCATGTTTCCACTTTTGACAAATGCTTGAATCTCCTGACTTTTATGTGATAAGCTACTCCCGTGGACTTCCGGATCCTTTTCAGGAAGCCTGACGCTTGCAGGCAATGCGGTCTCAATCCATTCGCGGATATCCACTCCCAGGGCAAAGGCATCACCCGGATCCTTCCCCTCCGGCGTTGGCCAGCGGACCGCGTTTGTGTAATTCTCTTCCCAAAAGTCGCAGCCCTCGGCTCCTGCATTGTCGTAGTCCAGTGCAACGCACACTCTGGAGGCTGTTTCAAGGAAGCGATTGCATCTGGAATCTGGCTTGCCCCTGTTCGTCCTGACAGCCAGGGCGCCGGCCACGCCTCCGCTTGCGTGATGGATAAGCATGGCGTCTAGCTCCGCCTCCGTGATAAAATAGACGGCCAGGGGACGCGCCAGTGACGACTGGAGAAACAGGGGACCGTGATATGAGCCTTCAATCTCCAGATATTTGGGCCCGTTTTCTTTCAAATCCGTCCTGTGCCTGCGGATGCGCAGGTTCAATACGGCTCCCGAAGTGCTGAATGTTGGGATCAGTACGCCACGGGGAATAAACAGCTTGTCGTGAACCTTGCCATTCTGTCCCGTTTTGGGTGCAAGCCCGAAAGCCTTGCGGGGCCGGAAACGGCCATGATATTTTTCGCTTTCCTCACCCAGATAGCCAAGCCGGTATGTCCTTATGGCATCCTCAAAAATTCCTCTGGCGTTCAGCCACTGGATGGCAGATGGGCAATCCCAGATTTTCTTTTCAGCTTCCTCCACCAGCTTTAGCGCGCGAGCCTGCCACTCCAGTGACGGCTCTTCCATTGCCTTGGGTGTCCAGGAATTGATCCGGTTGGTGGGGGGCTCAGCTGGCGCATGACGGCGGCGTAAGGGTATTTTTTCTCCCTGAATGCCGAGCTGGCCCAGGGCTTCCCTGAAGGTCAGGCCGTCAATCTTCGTGAGATAAGCAATGGTGTCCCCGCTTCTGCCGCATTGGCGACAGGACCATATGCCAGTTATGCCATGCTTTGCGCAGGCCTCACCGAGATTGTCGGAACGCTCCGGCCAGATCATGAAGCGGTCAGACCTGCCAGGCTCACCGCCGCATAGCGGACATGGGCCATTCCAGCCATTGCCCTGATGACGTACCGCCTGTCCAAAGCGGGTTCTGTAAAAGTCAAGAAGTTGCATCTTTCCAGACCCTTCCATATAAATTTTATATTAACTACTTATTTTATTTATCTTTTTACTTAAATGGAAAGATGGAAAGATATTAAGTATATATTAACGCATGTATGCATGTGCGCACATTGCGCGTGGAAATATGCCTGCAATAGTTCCAACTTTCCATTTTTAGAAATAGCAAGTAAATACAAGCTATTATTCCCATATACCTCTGGAAACTTGCGGAAAGATTACCGTTCATTGCGCTGGGCATCCAAAGCCTCCTGTCCTTCTGGGTTCAAACGAATGCCAAGACGCCACATGCCATTGCTCCGCTTGGATGGGATGTCTTTTTTATTCAGCATCTCTGCAAATTTTTTGGCCGAGATACTGAAACGTCTGTCACGGTTGCGCGCGTACCAAATGCAAAAGGCTTCATGGATATCTGCGGACGGTATTCTGTATTTATAGAGTTCCGGATTTTCCTGATGCGGTTCCTGCTCACACCATTCACCTATGAACAGGCCCACGTCATCCCAGCTGGCGCGCTGCTGCCGAGTCCAGTCTCGCACCTTGTCGGGAATTTTCAGACCATCTTTCAGATATTCCATGCAGCCCATAACCATACGCGCAAGCACACCTTTAGCCTCTGCGCTGATCTTTTCAAAAATGTCCTTGTCAGCTGGGCGCTCGTATGGCTGTTCCGGATTTTCCACAAATGAGAGTGGCCATTTGACAAGAATGGCCCGGGACCAAAAAGCGGAATCGTCCGACTTGGCTTTTGGCAATTCATTTGTGGTCATGATTGGCAAATGTGTCTGAAGCCAGGTTGTCTGCAGTTTATCCTGCAACCCTCTGGCTGTTATGTAGCCCCCGCCGCTTAGTTTTTTCAGTTTTGCCAGAGCGAATCTCTGCCCTTCCTCAGCCTCATTGATCCAGGCAATACACATTCCACGCAGTGCCAGAACATCTGGAGATGGCGCAGAACTATTGCGCGTCTGCTGGATTTGCAAAAACATTTCAACAGGCACATCACCAGAAAGTTCCTGTCCCAGCACATGGGTAACAAGCTTGATAAGGGTATCCTTGCCATTGCGGCCATGCTCTCCCCAGAAAATCACAAAAATATGGTCTTTCCGTTCTGTTACGAGGCCATATCCCAGAAGTCGCCAGATGAAATCAACCAGCTCCCGGTCACCATCCATTGAGCGCAGCAAAAATTGATTTGTTTCAGGGCAGGGTTCATCAAGTCCTAGCAGAGCCGGATCGTATTCAGTGGCAATAGAGTTGAGAATATATTGCTCCGGTTTGCCCGGATGCAGTTCTCCTGTCCGCAAATCTATGACACCATTTGGGCAGGCCTTGAGGTAATGCTGTTTGTCAATGTGCTTTGGAAGAATGACAAGCGGGTCACGAATGCGCCTGATCATCTGCATCAGCTTGTCCTGCCCGGGAATGTCACGCAGCTGGTTCACCCGGCGAATGACAGTGTCCACCATATTTTGGATGGCGCCTTTTCTTGTTTTGTCCGTCTCCTCATCTGCCTTTGCCTGTAGATTATCTGCCAGTCTCAAATACAGATCGCATATATCTTCTATATTTTGCTTTGCTTCTTCATAATCCTCTTCTATCCAGTGATGTCCACCCCATATCAAAAATCTTTCCCAATATTTTACATATACAACTTGACCTCTGAACAATCTGCAATAAAGTTTTGCATCTCCTGCTCTGTTCTCGTTCAAATATCCTTTAAGTTCATCATCTGTGATTTCAGATTTTTTAGAATTTAAATCCTTACTCTTATTATTTTTTGCTTCTCTCTCTGCTTTTGCTCTTGCTTCAACTTTAGTGCGTATATCATAATTTTTAGACATTATATTTACCCACCCAAATTATATAGACAATTGACCATGACAGAACATATTCCGCCTGTATTGATATTCCGAAATTCCGCGCCTTTGGTTCCATGAATCGCGGCCAAATGGTGGGGTGATACGCCCGTTGGGCGCAATGTCCGGCCAGAAGGACCCGCTCGGCCACAGGAACAGATGAGGCCTAGGGCCCTGAAAGTGAAAGCGCATTGGAACTTTCTGGCCCGGTTCAGTTTTTATTTGGGGGGTGAGGGGGGCACTCCGCTTGCGGAGAGGTGAGGGCAGGCGCCGGCGTCTGCGAGGCTTGGTCGCAATGATGTCGCAAAAAAGAAAAGCAGGCCACATCAAAAAATGATGTAACCTGCTGAAATTTATTGGCGCGCCCGGAGAGATTCGAACTCCCGACCCACAGGTTCGTAGCCTGTTGCTCTATCCAGCTGGGCCACGGGCGCGTGAAGAAACTTCTATATTATTTCGATAACCAGGTCAAGGTTTTTAAGGACAATTATTTCTTTTCCAGCGCATTTACAGCCTGCGCCAGCCGGGAAATCTTGCGGGATGCTGTTTTCCAGTGTATCGCGCCTTTTGTTGTGGCCTTGCCAAGAACGGAAGCGGCAGTGCTCAAGGCTTTTTCCGCAAGCGCCTTGTCATTGCCTTCAATGGCAGCGCGCGCATCCTTGATGACGTTCTTTATGCGGGTACGATGGGAGCGATTGCGCGCCGCGCGCTCAAGACTCTGTCTGTGGCGCTTAATTGCCGATTTGTGATTTGCCATATATCCTCCGCTTGGCACAAATTATTTTACTGCATCTTAAGCAGACAACAGTTCCATATATTCCTCTGAAACAAATTTTTTATTTCTTTACGGCCATATGGTCAAGCAATTTTTTGACTGATTCCGGTCAGATCTGCAAGGCCGAAAATTGCGCTATACGGGCAAATCTGCGGCTTATGGAATTAAGCAGCCCCAGGCGGTTCTCCCGGAGAGACTTGTCATCGCACATGACCATGACATTATCAAAAAAGGCATCCACAGGCTGGCGCATTTCCTCAAGACAGGCAAAAGCACCGGCATAGTCACCGCCATCGAGAGCTTTGTCCAGGCGAGGCAGCAGCACGGCAAGTGCGGCGGCAAGCTCCTTTTCCTGATCATCCTTGAGCAGGGCTTCATCCCAGTCACCGCCAATTGCGGAAGCACCTGCTTTTTTTGCTATGTTTTCAACCCTTTTAAGGGTTTGGACAGAGCTTGGGAAGGCAGGATGCGCTGCAAAGGCTGTCATCGCATCCAGGCGGTTTTTACAATCGGGAACGCGCTCAAAACCGGCAGCCAGTGTAGCGTCCACCAGCACCGTGTCATACCCAAGCCCAAGGAAATAGTTGCGCATCCGTCCAGCAAAAAATTCCAGCAGCTTAACTTTCGCCTGTTCTGGTGTCAGTTTCCAGCGTTTCTCGCCATATAATTCCCTGGCTTTGGCAAACAAGTCGCCAATCCTGATCTCCATATTGCGGTCGATAAGAATGCGGATAATGCCCAGAGCGCATCTACGCAACCCATTGGGGTCGGCAGCCCCTGTTGGGATCATGTTTATGCCAAAGCAGCCAGCAAGGGTGTCGGCCTTGTCGGCAATTGAAAGAATTGCGCCCAGGAGGGTCTGTGGCAGGGGGGAGTCTGGTCCAGCTGGCAGATATTGCTCTCCAATGGCTCCAGCTACTTCCTCATTTTCTCCTGCCCTGGCTGCGTAGATGCCTCCCATGATGCCCTGAAGGGTATCAAATTCACCTACCATCCCGCTGACCAGATCCGCCTTGGCCAGTTCTCCTGCCCTTGTGGCAAGCGTGGCATCAAAGGGAGGATTAAGCATGTTTGCAATCCAGGCGCACAATTTCTGAAGGCGTCTTCCCTTGTCGCCCATGCTGCCCAATGGGCCTATGAAAATAACATTGTCCAGCTTTGCCACCCAGTCCTGCATATTCTGGGCGCCATCGGCATTCCAGAAAAAGCGGGCATCCTCAAGCCTTGCGCGCAGTACCTTTTCCCAGCCTTTTTTTACAGTTGCCATATCGGTGGGAATGACATTGAGAACAGTAAGGAAATGTGGCATCAGCCTGCCATCTGGGCCTTTGATGCCAAAACTTTTCTGGTGGCTTTCCATGCTGGTCAGCAAAACTTCTGCCGGTATCTCAAGAAAGGATGGATCAAAATCGCCAAGGAGGGGAACTGGCTGCTCCACCAGACCGCACACTTCGGATAGCAGGTCATCCTTCCAGATCACAGAGCCGCCTTTGGCTCTGGCAGCGCTGTCGCCGCCGGCAATTATTGTTTGCCGCCTCTGGACCGGATCAAGACAGACCTGAGCCTTGCCGTTCATAATCTCAGGATATCCGGCAATGTCCGAGATCTCATAAGGTCCAGCCCCAAGCACCCTGTGCCCCCATGTGTGCCTGCCCGACTGCACAGGTCCGACATTGAAATGCACAATATCCCCATTCAACAGGGCCACAATCCAGCGTATTGGCCTGGCATAGGCGATATCATGTGCGCCCCAGCGCATACGCTTGGCAAAGGAGAGCTCATGAATGATGCGGGGGCAGATCTCCGCCAGAATTGCCATCGCAGATTTTCCACCTGTTACTTTGCGGGCTGCCATATAACTGCCCCTGGGAGTTTGCTGTTCAAAAACATCAGAGACAGCCACTCCGCATGTTTTGGCAAATCCAACCAGAGCCTTGGAGGGCTTGCCATCGGCATCAAAGGCAATTCTTGCAGGCGGCCCTGTTATGATCTCTTCCCTGCTATCCTGCATGGGCGCCAATGAACGCACAAGGAGCACCAGCCTCCTGGGTGTGGCCATGGTGTCTATTTCCCCAAATGGCAGCGCTGCTTCCTTTAAGGCCTTCTCAAAAAGCTCGGCCAGTTCTTTTTCCTCGCCATGCAGGAATCTTGACGGCAACTCCTCTGTGCCAATTTCAAGCAAAAAAGTAGCTGTTTCACCAGGTGCCGTCTTTGGTTCAGATGCAGATCCAGGCCTGACAAAATCACATTTATCCTTGCTGGCATGTGCCAGCAAGGGATGCCCCTGTTCCTCCCGCTGTCTGGCGTAGCTTTGGGCCACTCCTGAGGCCAGGGCACGCACCCGGCCTATATAGCCTGTTCTTTCTGTTATGGATATTGCGCCGCGGGCATCGAGAAGATTAAAGGTATGGGAACATTTCAAACAATAATCATATGCCGGCCAGGGCAGGCCCAGTTCCAGCATTTTACCGCATTCCCTCTCAAAATCTCCAAACTGTGTCAAAAGCATTTCGGCATTGCTGGCCTCAAAGTTATGCCGGGACTGCTCCACCTCATTCTGATGATAGATATCACCATAGGTTATGTCCCTATTCCAGCGCAAATCATAGACTGATTCAACTCCCTGGAGATACATGGCCAGCCTCTCCAAGCCATAGGTCAGCTCCACACTGACAGGCATGAGATCTATACCGCCAACCTGCTGGAAATAAGTAAACTGGCTAACCTCCATGCCATCAAGCCACACTTCCCAGCCCAGACCCCAGGCTCCCAGTGTGGGGGATTCCCAGTCGTCCTCCACAAAGCGGATGTCATGGGCGGCTGGATCGATGCCAAGCGCATTGAGGCTCTGGAGATACAGCTCCTGCACATTGTCCGGGGACGGCTTAAGTATGACCTGAAACTGAAAATATCGCTGCAAGCGGTTAGGATTCTCTCCATATCGTCCATCAGTAGGACGCCGGGATGGTTCCACATAGGCAACGCGCCATGGCTCCGGACCAATCACACGCAAAAAGGTGTTGGGATTAAAAGTGCCGGCGCCGCATTCCACCCCTGATGGCTGTTCAATGACGCAACCCTGCTCCGCCCAATATTTCTGCAATGTCATAATGACATCCTGAAAATACATTATGCCTCCTCGGGCCTCGATAATATGGATAAAAAGTCATCTGGCGCATGGCCAATGGCCGGCTGTCACACATGCCGAAAAAAGCCATTCTCCCATACAAGTCCAAGATGATACTGAGTAAAACCGTCTATTGCCCTTGCGCAGTATCTGGCATCCTCGCCATCCGGAAAATTCCATTGAGAGGGATTTTTTTGCGAAACCAGCTGCAGGATCTGCAGGGAACTCCAGGGGATTCTCATGGCATGTCTCTGGCTTGAGAACGCGCTCCTGTCCGCACAGTCAAGACAGAACATGCGTCCATCATCGGCCCTGAAGATGGCATCACCGCCTATTTTCCGGCCACACCTGCCACAAAATTTCAATTCAGGCCGAAACCCCATTTCCGAGGCCAGACGCAAACGAAAAAAAAATGCGGCCACTGCCGGAGTTTGAGCACGGGTGTCCAGCATAATCCGCATATCTTCCAGCAGATCATAGCATTCTGTGGCGTTGTCCGCGCCTATTTCCAATGCATCCACAAAGCGGAGGCAGTTTGCTGCAAGACCCATGGCGTTCCAGCTGTGCCTGAGATTTTGCGGACCATCGATCAAGGCAGCCTCCTGGAGATTCAAAAATTCACCATTTCGCGAGCTTTTTACCCTGCAGTGCAGGCTGTTGAAAATATCCAGACAGCCACAGAACCTTTTTTTGCTTCTTGCGCCCCCAAATGCGAAAATTGTCAGTATGCCCCTATGCCTGCAGAGCAGTTTGAGCCACAGATCCGCCTCATGAAACAGGCCTTTTCTGATGACAAGAGCCTGGTCATTCCATTCTGTCATGAATTGGTTTTGGGTGGAAAGGTTAGCGTCCTTACCTGGCCGGATGTGCCCGGAGGCGGCAGGTCATTGCCATCGTAGCGCAAACGCACCCCTCCGGCATTGCCCAGCTTGAGCTCGAGGCTGTCGCCAAATGTCAGGGCGAATGTATCCCCCTTGCGCAGGGAAAACTGGCGCGTATCCGTTTTGTCGGCATTGGAATGAACCCAGCATTCTTCAATGGCTGTGATGATCAGCTTATGCTGTGCCGGTTTGTTTTCATCCACGGCTGACGCCTGGCTCTCCGCCTTCTCTACCACCACCGGAGCGGGTGCCGGGGCCTCTGCCAGTCTGCTCTCAATCGGCTGCCTATCGCCAGATGGCATGATGGGCGTGGCCACAGTTTCTGGCGGTGTTGTCTGCGCGCTTTCCGGCTGCTGCGGTGATGTTTTTACCTCTGTCCCGGTCCTGGCCTCTGTCTGCCTCATTTCCGCTTCGGCCTTCTGATTTCTTTCAGCATCCCTTGTGGCCATATAGGCATCCGCGCTGGGCAGCTTTTCCGCAATGCCGGAATTGGAAGAGGTTTCATGGGGAGTCAAAAAATCAAGATAGCCCTCTTTCCAGGCATACCAGGCTGCGGCAGCCAGAATGCAGAATACGAAAAAGACAATAAGACCACCACTTTTCTTTTTTTCAACCGGCGCCGTTTCCGGCATGATGGTTTCATGCGTCTGTTGTGGCTTTTTGAGAACGCCTGGATGCATTGTATCCAGAGCCTCCTGAATCTGGGCCGAATCCAATCCCAGCCAGGCGCCATAGGAACGAATAAAACCCCTGGCATAGGCTGGATGGGGAAGAGATGCTATGTCACCACTTTCCAGAGCCCTTAACTGGCGTGGGCTGATTTTTAATTCTTTTGCTACATCGTCGATGGCAAGATTGCGTTTTTCTCTTTCAGCGCGCAAGGCTGCGCCCAATTCTTCAAAAGTCATTGCATGCCCCGTTACAACCGGATGTCGATGACAGCCTTGTTGCGCAATTGTTTGGAATAATCTTCAAAACGGCCCTTCGCCTTCGGCTGCCTGAGTATTGCGTCAATCTGCGGAGTGGCCTCCTGCAGGGTGAGGGGCTTTTCTTCGCCACCACCAGGCCGGAAAAGATGCACTTGGGCCTTGAATCCCTGTAGCGGAAACAGAGCCGTCACATCTCCAGGCCTCATCTTGTTAAGACGCTCGCCCCATTCCGGATTTAACCTATCCCATTCCACGGGGCCGGCATCACCGCCCTTGTCCTTGTTGGGTGCGATGGAGTATTTGGCTGCAGCCTGGGCAAAGCTAATTTTACCGGATTTGATCTGTGAGGCTATGCTCTCGGCATTGACATTTGGCGGATACACCAGCAAGCCCATATGCAAGCCGGATCTGTCAAAGAGCTGGTCCTTGTGCGCCTCATAGTAGGCGTTAATCTCCTCCGGCGTCACCACAACCTTGCGGCCAACTTCCATGGCCATAATTTTCTGGCGCATTATATTTTTTTCTATGCTTTTGCGCACAGAATCCAAAGTAAGCTTCTGTTGTGCCAGCTGTGCCTCAAAATCCTTTCGTGACAGACGCCTTTCCTTGAGAATACGAGTAATTTCGCTATCGACTTCAGCCGGCGTGGCAGTAGCCTTGAGTCTTTTGGCATCCTGGGCAACAAGGATATCCATGATCATCATATCGAGAACCCGCCTCAATATGGCATCCACATCCTTTTGTCTCGATTTATCCCCAGGTTTTATTCTGGCCCTCGCCAGTTCAGGCACGGCTTCCTTCTGGAGATCATACATGGTAATCACCTGCCCGTTTACCACGGCAGCGACCTTGTTGAGCTGGGCGGCATCGGGAACGGCCAGGCAGATAAAATAAAAAAACATGAACAGGGATGCGATCTTTCCCACTTTTACCCCCAAATCAGGCAAGAATACGCATTTATGGCAGACAGGATGCAATTTCCGCATGGAGACTACTATAAAACATGCTTTTGCATTGCGCAATTGCGGTAATCTTCAATCCCTTGCAGGGATATTGCCGGATACGGGCAATCCCCTGAAAGCATCTCCAGCGGCTTCCTGAATATGACCAATGGCCAGACATTCATTCAGCTCTGGCACAACTTTTATCTCCGCAGTTTTAAGTTTTTGCTCCAGCCATTCGTCAAAGGCCGTATTCTGTTTTTGCGCAAGCAGGTTTTTTTCAATAAGCGCATAGACATCAGGAAGAGGCAATGCGCGTTTATCCATGCGCGAAACAAGACATACGGTTTGCCATTCATCATTTTCGCTGCGTGGCTTTCCACAACTGTAGGGCGCTAGATTTTTTACCTCTTTTTGCCACTCCAGAGGCACTTCCTCCGGGGATACATCCACGCATTGCGCCACGCTGTCTGGTGGAATTTCCCGATTTTTAAAAGATAGGCTCCATTCTTCAAGCGCATTCCTGCTTTCGGCTGTCAGCAGACACAGACTCAGGCTCTCCGGAAGAGTAAATTCCCTCGCATGATGACGATAATAATCCCGGACCTCATCTTTTTCAATTTTAATAGCCGGCAAAAGCACCTGCTCGCGGAAAATTTCCAATGCAAGATAATCGCGCATCAGTTCGAGCCATTCATCCTTGCGAATATAGGAATCCTTCATGTAGGCATCCAGAGTATCCATTCCCAGATCCTCATCAATATCCCTTATTGTCTGATCAAGCTCTATCTGACTGATTTCTATGCCCCTTTGGGATAAATCCTGACGCACCAGGGCATGTGCAACCAGAGTGCCAAGCGCGCGGCCATAGTTGATTTTCATATCCGCCGCCGATGGTCCAGGCGCGACGCCCATCGCGCCAAGACGGCTATCCATTAATGTCTGGAGGGACAGCAGGGTGATGGGCTCGCCATTAACTGTGGCAACAACGCCGCTACCCAGACGTGACTCCTTGCAGGCTCCCAGGAGAATACAGAAAGATGCAAAAATGAGGCACAGGGCAGAATTGCGGAAATTATTCATCAAAAGGCCTAAAATCCCAACCAATTAAAACCTTTGGCCATTATGGCCACCAGAGCAAAACCTATGGCCAACTGCCATTTAAGAAGCCGTGTTTCCATGGCCTTCATCACCACGCGGATTCTGCCCGTCTCACTGAACATTTCAGAGCGAACTTTTTCGATTTCGGCATGTATTTTGCCAATTTCGGCATAAACCTGCTCAATTTTTCCACCCATTTCCGCGCGGATCTTCTCAGTTTCGGCATGGAGCTGGTCGATTTTTCCGACCATTTCTGCGCGGATTTTACCAGCCTCCCCAGCCATTTCCGCGCGGATCTTCTCAGTTTCGGCGTGGAGCTGGTCGATTTTTTCGCCCATTTCTGCGCGGATTTTACTGGCCTCCCTGGACATTTCCGTGCGGACCCGCTCAATTTCGGCATGTATTTTACCGGTCTCTCCGCTCAGCTCGGTGCGAATTTTTTCAATCTCAAGACGCAGTTCATAACGAAACTCATCCAGATCAGGCTTTGTTGCCATATTCTGGAGCCTCGTTGCTTCATATTCATTCAATATGCCCAAAAATATCTCTGCCTGAATACTGGCCTGTTCCGGAGTAAATCCTCCCTGTTCCAGCTCCTGGGCGTATTTTTGTGTATTAATATATATTGCGTTCATATTAATATTATAATTTCGATCTTAAATTTTGTTTTCCCCATTCATCAAATCTTTTTTTCCAAAAACTGGATCTTAATAATCTGTGAAACCTTCTTTGCAATATATAGGTGTAGGGAATAAGCCAAAAGGTGACTATAATGATGGCAATCCAAAAAAATATTCCCAGCAATATTTTCACTTTGCCTCCCTGGTTAATCATCCTGCTATAAAATAACGCCAGACCAGGCTAACCATCAACAGCAGAAGTGAAAAAAACAGGAATACACGAACAGCCTTGGCGCCAACCCTGATGGCTATCTTGCTACCGATCCAGTTGCCAGTCATAAAACATGCCGCCATCACAAGAGCCAGAGGCCAGATGATAGTGCCATGCAGAATGAATGATGCCGCCCCGCTGACATTTGAACCAAGATTGAAGGTTTTTGCGGTTGCCGAGGCCTGGATCAACCCCAGTCCCAAGATCCAGTGCAGGGCCAATATGAGAAAACTGCCTGTGGCAGGGCCAAAAAAGCCGTCATATACACCCAGAACAAAACATATCGACGGCAACAGCAACCAATATTTCAGGCCTTTTTCCGGGATGTGCGCAGTGGCGTTTTTTCTGCCTGGCAACAGGGTGGCAGCAACGCCAATCGGCAAAAGCATGACAATGATTTTACCAAGGATGTCGGAATTCAGATGCAATGCGAGCAGAGTGCCAACCCACGAGCCCACAAGAGAGAACATTATGCCGCTTGCTGCCATATGCCAGCTTACAAGGTGATTACGGGAATAGTTGAACAAGGCTACAGCCGTGCCAAAGCATGCACTGACCTTGTTTGTACCCAGTGCCACATGTGGCGGCACACCGCATATTAGCAATGCGGGCAGGGTGAGCAGCCCCCCGCCTCCTGCCACTGCGTCAATACAGCCGCCTGCAAGGGCGGCGATACCACAAATAATCACACTTGTTATGCTTATCATGATGACTGTTCAATCCCCGTGTATATAATTATGTCTGAAAGAGCATCCATTGACAAGAAGGATGCAAGTTCTTAAATAAATATGGCCCGAATCTGACAAATTTGCAGGATTTGGGAATTGGCCAAGATATCATATGTTTATTGAATAGACATATGTACCCGCCCACGGAAATGGTCGGGTCGGTCATTGGCCAACAGCAAAACCACGTTACAGTTGGCCACGCCGGCTGGTTGGAGTTGGGACAATGTCAACTGCCATGTGCCATAATAAATAATAACCTGGCATCTGCCTGGTATACGGAGGTCATCCCAATGCTTGAACTGACAGAGAATGCTCAAAAAGAGCTAGAAGCATATTTTGAAGGCAAGGACAGGGGCACCATCAGAATATATCTTGCTCCTGGCGGCTGCTCCGGCCCAAGGCTTGCCCTGGCACTGGATGAAGCCGGCGATGATGATGCCACCGAGGAAGCCGGCGGATTCAAGTTCTGCATCAACAAGAATCTGCTTGCTGAAATAAAGGGGGCAAAAATAGACCTTTCTCCCATGGGCTTTATGGTTGAACCAGAAAATCCTTTGCCAGACACCGGCGCATCCGGCGGTTGCGGTGGCTGCTGCGGTGGTTGCGGCTCCCATTAAACCCATGTCAGGCATATAATAACATATGCGCCACTTTTAATTTTACGGGGCGGCCCATGGTCGCCCTGTTTTTTTATTAATCCCCTTATCCAGTATAATGATGAAATCGCTAGATATTTTGGCATCACCCAACAAAGAGATATTTATTGATCGCTCAGGGCCAGCCACATGGGCAAAGATTGCCTGCGAAGCTCTAGAAGATGGCAGATGCGTTATTCTCCCTGCCGCCTCCCGCGAGCAGTTCATGGAGCTTGCCGGGCTTGCGCGACTTTTTATGCCTGGACTTTCATGCGCCGATTATCCATCTGCGCAGCCATCATGGGAGAGGCCACTTCTGGCTTTTCCAGATATGCGGCAATGGGGGGACAGAGATGCCTGGGGCGCCAGGCTGGCCTGTTTGTACCGGTTATCCATGAGCAGACCATCCTGCATTATCGCCAGCCCCCAAAGTCTTCTGCTGCGCTATGTCCCAACCAATTTTTTCACTTCAAGAACCCTGGAGCTGAACGCCGGCAGCGAGTTCTCCCCCGAACTGATTGTTGGCCAGGCTGTGGAATGGGGCTATGAGCGCACACCAATGGTCACAAGCCGGGGAGAAATCTCTGTGCGCGGCGATATTCTGGATATTTTCCCTGCCGGTTACACAAAGCCAGTGCGGCTGGAATTTTTCGGGGATAATATTGAAGACATACGAATTTTTGATGCTGAAAGCCAGAGATCTCTGGCTGCCATGGATTCCCTTCTGCTGCTGCCTGTGCTGCCCGCAACATCTGGGGCAGCAGATCAAAAGGGAGCTGCAGCCCGTATTCTTGAGCTAAAAAAGACTGGCAAACTCGATGAAAATCAGGCCTATGAACTGAAGAAGAGGCTACAGGAGGGCGGTAGGGACATACTCCCCGGCATTCTGTATGAAGACTGTGCGTTTTTTGATGACTGGCTGCCGGAAAATCCCCTCTGGATATTACAGGGCACTGAAGAAACATGGGAAAACCTGCTCCTTGCAAGAGTTGAGGCAAAAGAAAACCTGGAAGATGCCACCAATAATCTGCAGCAGCCAGCGGATATCGTATTGAGACGCCCCGTACAGGCCCCGCCCTGGCATAAGGGACAGGCCATCATCGCGCCTTCTCTGCGCGTGGGAGTGGAACAGCAGGGCATTGACATGCCGGAACGGGACCTGCGCCAGTTTACGGAACTTTTTCCCCGGCCCGAAGAAAAAGACCGGCCATGGCAAACCTTTGTACGCGCTCTCAAAAAATGGCAGGGCGAACTCGACCAGTTGCTGCTCTCATTCTCCACAGAGAGAGGCAGAAAGAAATTTTTGGCCCTTGCCGCACAGGATGGCATTGCGCCGCTCACCAGATATGCCTCCGCCCAAAAAGGATTATTTGCCCTGGTTTCCACTTTTAGATACGGGGCTGATCTTGAGTGGGCAAAGACCCTAATTCTGGGTGAGGATATCATATATCCCCGTGCGGAAAAGAGGCCACGCCGCTCCAGCAATGCCTTTCGGGGCCTGGACAATTTCGCAGACATCAGGGATGGCGATCTGCTTGTGCATCGCGATTATGGCATAGGCCGTTTTTCAGGATTGCACCACCTGGAGATAAACAATGCCGCCAATGACTTTCTGCTGCTGGAATATTCTGGCAATGACAAACTTTATGTGCCTGTTGACAGGCTGGGGGTGATACAGAAATTCCGGGGCGGCGAGGGGATTGATCCCGCACTGGACAGACTGGGCACACAGGCATGGGTAAATGGCCGCGAGAAGGCGCGCAAGGCCGTTGAGGCCATTGCCGCAGATCTTGTGGAGATGTACGCCTACCGCAAAATTGCCAAGAGCTTTAAATATGATGCGCCTGGTGAACTGTACCATGAATTTGAAGCCACCTTCAGTTATGAGGAAACTCCTGATCAGTCCCGGGCCATTCAGGACGTGCTGGATGATATGGCCAGGGATGTGCCCATGGACAGGCTTATCTGCGGGGATGTGGGTTTTGGCAAAACAGAGGTTGCCCTGCGGGCGGCTTTCAGAGCGGCAGCGGAGGGGCGCCAGGTTGCCCTGCTGTGCCCCACCACAGTGCTGGCTGAGCAGCACTTTCAGACTTTTCGCGCCAGGCTGGCCGGTTTCCCCATCAATGTCGGTCTCTTGAGCAGATTTGTGCCCAGAGCAAAGCAAAAGGAAATCCTGAAAGCCTGCTCGGCTGGTCAGATCGATATTCTCATTGGCACCCATCGCATTCTCTCGAGCGATGTGGAGCTGCCCAATCTTGCTCTTCTGATTCTCGATGAGGAGCAGCGTTTTGGCGTGCGACACAAGGACAAACTGAAATCCCTTAAAAAAAATGTGGATGTTCTGACCCTGACAGCCACCCCCATTCCGCGCACACTCCAGCTCTCAATGTCCGGCATTCGCGATCTTTCTGTGATTGAGACGGCTCCAGCCGAGCGCAAGCCTGTGGCATCCGCAGTCATAAACCGGGATGATGGCACCCTGCGCTCCATACTTGAGCGGGAAATGGCGCGCCAGGGCCAGGTATTCTGGGTGTACAACCGCGTGCAGGGTATTGAAGAGGTTGTGGCATATGTGAAAAAGCTTGCGCCCACAGCCCGCATTGGGCTGGCCCATGGACAAATGGGAGAAAAGGAGCTGGAAACCGCCATGCGCCAGTTCTGGCATGGGGAGCTGGATGTTCTTGTATGCACTTCCATTGTTGAATCCGGCCTTGATTTTCCACGAGCCAATACGCTCATTGTGGATCAGGCGCAAATGTTCGGGCTTGGCCAGCTTTATCAGCTTCGCGGCCGTGTGGGACGCAGCGATCGTCAGGCCTATGCCTACTTTGTCACGCCGGAACAAAAACGTCTCTCTGATGTTTCCCGTGAAAGGCTCAGGATCATCCTGGAAATGGACTACCTGGGAGCGGGTTTTCAGGTGGCCATGGAGGATTTGCGCTTGCGCGGTGCTGGCAATATCCTGGGGGAGGCACAATCAGGCCATATTGGCCGCATTGGTCTGGACATGTATCTGGAGATGCTTGAGGAGGCCGTGCAGAGACAGAAAGGCATGCCAGTGGATAAAGTTGAGGATGTGGAACTGAATCTCGGGCTTCCGGCGCATATACCATCCACATACATTGATGATGGTCGGGAAAGGCTTAGATATTACAAGGCGCTTACATCATCCTCTGGCAGCGCCGCGCGGGAGGAGATTGCACTGGCCATGCGCGACCGCTTCGGCCATTTTCCACAGGAACTGCGCAATTTTCTCGCCATTCTGGATTTAAAACAATTTCTCGGCGGCATTGGTGTTGAAAAGGCAGATATAACAGCCCATGGGGTGAAGCTGAAATGGCGCGATGGCCAGGATGCCGCGCAACCGGAAAAAATTGTTTCACTGGTTTCTGCCAATCCTGAAATCAAACTTATTCCTCCGGCCAGTCTCAATATACCTTTTCCTGGGGACCTCTCCGTGCCCGATGCTCTGCTCGGAATACGCGAAATGCTTGAAGCGGTTCAGGCATGAAACACATGTGACCACCAGATAGTGCGCCATAAAAAAGCCCTTTCCTGCTGGAAGGGAAAGGGCGAAAAGACCCGGGAGGATAACTGGGTCTTTTATTTCTTGATAATCCCCGCTGCTTCCACAATCATCTTCAGGACGCAGCTTTTCATTTCTGCTTTTGACATTCGCGCCAGCGGTTATCCAGAGCTTGTGTCATAACCCGCATCAGCGTTTCATCCCTTAAGCCATGAATGGCAAAAACTCCCCAGGCCAGATCCTTGCAATCAGCCACTGCCTGTGCGAAAAGCTTCTCCAGCATGGCCTCCCTTTCCGGGCCATCCCGCATCAGCACTATGGCGGTGCAGGCTGCATCAAAAGCCTTGGCAGCGATGGCCGCCTCTGAGACGGCCATAAGTTTCCTGTTTTTCTCTTCCGCCCCTACAAAGCCGCTGCCGGCATCCAATATCCGCTTTTTCCATGCCGAGCCGGCTTCTGTATCAAGATCTATTTTTATGGCGGCAGCCTCCCGTTCAAGCTCCGGGGCTATGCCCTCAACCTGCGGCTTGTCAGGCGTGAATGTAGCGAATAGCGCCAGAATCAACAGAATCGCCCCACAAAAAAGCAGTGGCACCTTCCAGCCTGTGGCTTTATCACGATGCTGCATATTTCATAAGCCTTCGGCCACCATCCCGAAGCTGGCGCCCTGTTAAAAGTAGAGGATAAAAATGCCCGCATGCAAGCAAATGGGCATTTTTGATCCAAAAAAAATACTGGATTATTATTAAAAATTTTAATAATTGGGCGGAGCCGTGGACTGGCGCACCACCAATTCCGGCTGAATATCCATCACAGGTCTTATTTCGCAGGACAGATCGGCCTGCACCATTTTATGATACAGAACCCGAAAGGCCTCCTGGGCATTCAGTGCCATAAAATGCTCAACACTTGTGAGATTGACACCCACCAGATCCGATGAAAAATCATTATCCAGACCACACAGGCTGCAATCCTCGGGAATGCGCACCTTCGCTGCCGCAAGGGCATCCATTGCTCCATAGGCCAGCATGTCATTAACTGCCACTATGGCTGTAAAGCTGTCATGCGTTTTTTCCAGAGCTCCCTGGGTTATCTCGCTGCCCAGCATTCTTTCCATCTGGATATTGTCCCTTACCATGGCATTTGTGATAAAATTGGTGAACAGCCTCAGACTGCCATCAGGCCTTAACCGCTGCCATGCGTCACGCAAGCCCTCAAACCTTTTAATCCGCGCCGGCAGGGGGCTGGAAAGGGGGGTGGAAATAAAGATGATATCCTTGTGCCCGAGCTCAAAAAGATGCGCGCCCATCAACTCACCGGCCTTGTAGTTGTGCAGTGCTATGATCGATATCGGGAGAGCCCCATCAGGGTCGGCGATTATTACAACCGGTACGGTTTTGGCGATTTTGCGGACAAGGCTTGCAGACTGGGGCATCATCGCAAAGATTATGCCGCCCACGTCAGTTTCTGCCATGACCCGGATGATTCTTGCTTCCTCATCAATATTGTTGTAGGTGGCATAGACAAGTACATTGCATTGCATTTCCGCGGCCGCGCTTTGCAGAGCCTGAGCCACTGCAGAGTAATAGTGATTCATGAGAAAAGGGCAAACCACAAGGATGGTCCGCCTGGTAAACAGGCTTACACGTCTTGGCGCTCTGGTTTGATAACCCAGCTCCCTGGCCGCATCACGCACAATTCTTATGGTCTCGCTGGCAAAGGAGACATCGGTCCTTCTGCCAAGGATCATTGATATGGTCGTCTGTGACAGGCCGGTTTTTTTGCTTAAATCCTGAAGGGTAACGCGCTGCTTCATGGTCTGATATCAAGATATTGCCAGAAAAATATAACCCATATTTAATAATTAACCAAAACGCAGCAGCAGCATGCCGCCAATCAATACGGCTATGCCCGCAAAAGCAATGGGCTTGAGTTTTTGGCGAAAAACAAGCCACCCGCCAAGGGATGTTCCGAGGATGCCAAAGCTGCCCCACAAAGCGTAGGCCACAGCGAGGTCCATGTCGCGCACAGCCACCGAAAGACAGTAGAAGGCCACACCCACAAGTACAATGGCGCTGAGCCCAACCTGCCAGCGTCTGAATCCCCCAGATGCGGCAAGCAGCATATTTGCGAGAATATCCAGCAAAGCGGCCACTATCACCATGAGGGTGGAAAAATTGAAAAAGGCAATTATGCTAGAAATCATATTGGCTGCCTGGTGTCACGTCCAATGACAATGGTCGCAATGCTGAAAAGGGATAACGCGTCTCCAAAAGTGGCATAGGCATTACCTGACTGGCGAAGGCCGCGGGCATTGTCTGCTGGCTGGCCCAAGGGCAACAGCAAAAACATGACCTGCCGCCAGCTATCTGCCCACACATCAATGTCTGTTCTCACCATGTCCGGTGCCAAGATGCACCAGCCACGCGCCCAGCACAACACAGGCCAGCCCCAGAAAGCGTTTTAAATTCAGCGCCTCATGCAGCAGGAACACGCTGGAAATGGTCACCAGAGTCAAACCCAGACCTTCCCAAAATGCGAAGGCCACGCCAACTGGCAAGCCCGTTGTGGCCATTGCCAGTAGATAATAGGAAAAGGCAATGGCCACCCACATCAAAACCAGGCCCAGCATGGCTGCATGGGCAAAAGTCCAGCCCTGGGACATTTTCATTATGGTCGTGCCGCCAGTTTCGAGGAGGATAGCCCCAAACAGGCAGATCCAGTGATGCATTTGCGGCTTCAGCCTATGAATTTCCATGGGCTGTCCCCTGTTTCAAAAAATCGTCCAGCCACTTCTGGGCCAATCCGGGGTTCAGGCGCCCCTCATAAATTGCCCTGCCTGTGACCATGCCTTCAAGATTTCCCCAGGTGTGCAGGGAAGCGATTTTTTTCACATCATCCATGCCAGCGACACCTCCGGCGGCGATCACAGGCAGCGTGGTGGCCTCAAGCAGCGTTGTGAGGGCGGCAAGATTCAATCCGGTGTTCATGCCATCACGGTCAATATCGGTATATATGATAAAGGCCGCGCTGGCATCTTCCAGGGCCGGCAGGACATCGATAACATTCTGATTCGCATCCTCCACCCAGCCTCTTGTCTTGAGCCTGCCATTTGCCGCATCCAGAGAAACACCGATCCTGCCAGGAAAACGTGCGCACATTTTTGCAAAAAGGGCAGAATTTTCC
Organism: uncultured Desulfovibrio sp.; assembly: GCA_910587035.1. Classification (GTDB taxonomy): domain Bacteria; phylum Desulfobacterota; class Desulfovibrionia; order Desulfovibrionales; family Desulfovibrionaceae; genus Desulfovibrio. Next base: position 32,235 of record CAJUMQ010000019.1, read on the forward strand.
AGGGCAACGGTGCCTGTGATGAGGCGCGTTGCGCCGGCATCAACATATCGGGCTGCTGCATCGATGTCGCGGATACCTCCTCCCACCTGTACAGGTATGTCAATGGCTGAGCATATATGGCCAACAACATCGGCATTGCCTCCCTTACCATCAAATGCTCCATCCAGATCGATGACATGGAGCCATTTGGCGCCTTCATCCTGCCATTTTCTGGCCATTTCCACAGGATTGTCCGAAAAGACAGTAACCCTGCCCTTTTGACCCTTTTGCAGGCGCACAGCTTTGCCCTGCTGTATGTCCACAGCTGGAAAAACTATCATAAACCAAGATCCTTGACTGCTTTGGCCATGCCATCCACAGCCAGATCCTGGGCTGTCACCCATTGGCCCTTGCGGCGCACAAAATCCGCCACACCGAGTAGGTTGTCCACCAGACCGACCTGCTTCTCCTCAAATATCGATCTGTTGATGGCATTCTGATCATTGATATTCACAAGATAAAATTCGACACGCACATGGGCGGAGCTGGTGACTCCGGCCTGGGAACCCTGCCTTTCATGCCAGTCCAGAACCTGGGGAATGAGCAGATACATGGCCCCGTGTTTTTTGCCATACTCCACCCATCTGCCCAGCGCGGAAGGCTGGCCGGTGCTGTAGGCGGATGTCCAGTCCTTGGGCAGGTTCTGGCGGGGAATAAAAACATACTGCCTTTTTGTTTTGGTCATCAGTGCCTCGCGCAGCTGCAAATCGAGGGATTCCAGAGCATCTTTCGCTATGCGCCCCTGCTCCTCCGGTATTTGGCCGGTAATGAGCTGGGACGGGTTGGTGGGCTGGGTAAATGGAGCGACGGAGATTTTATATGATGAAGACAGCAGCCTTGGCACATCGGCGGTGCTGGACCGTTTCTGGGCGCATCCGGCCAATGCGCATGCCAGCAGAACAGTCATGGCCGAATAGGGGAGGATTTTGTATGAAAAACGCATTATAAGACTCCTTTTGTGCTTTTTAGGCCTGTGCCTGTGCGCAAAACCGCGCAAGAGAGAGCCACGCCAAGGCTTTTGGCTGCGGATTCAAGCAAATGATGGCCGTTTTTGCCATACAGAAACGCAATATGCAGGTTGAACTGCCCGGCAGTGGCGAAAGCCTTGTAAAATTCGCGCCAGATATCCTTCTCCTCTCTGGCGATGACAGGAGGCAAAAGCTCATCCCCGAGCCAGACAAGCCAGGGCCTGCCAGACAGATCCACAGTGGCCTCGGCAAGTGCCTCGTCCATGGGAACACGACCATAGCCGTTTCTTGCAATTCCCTTTTTATCCCCAAGAGCTGCCAGAAAGGCTGCCCCAAGAGCCAGGCCGCAATCCTCCACGCTGTGATGCGCGTCCACATGCATATCCCCTTTGCAGCAGAGGCTCAAATCCATATGCGCCCAAAAGGCCAGCAGGGTGAGCATGTGGTCCAGCATGCCCCAGCCTGTGCTTATATCTGTTTTGCCAGAGCCATCAAGATTAATGATGATGGAAATTCTGGTTTCCCCTGTTTCGCGGCTATATTCACTTATTCTTTGCATTTCGGGCTTATATCGGTTTTCTGGTTATCATCATCCGTATTTTCTTTTTTGCGTCCAAAAATAATAGCAACGCCAATGCTCAACTCATAGAGCAGCAACATGGGGCAGGCCATAAGTATTTGAGAGACAACGTCTGGCGGAGTAAGAATGGCAGCAAGTATGAAGATAATGACAATGGCATATTTTCTGAATCTTCGCATCATGGATGCGTTTATGATGCCAAGTCTTGAAAGAAAAAAAGTAAAAATTGGCATTTCAAAAATAAGACCAAATGCGAACAGGAGCTTGAGAACAAAATTAAGATAATCGCTTATCTTTGGAGTGATAACAATTTCAGGCGATGAGTAGCTTATAAAAAAATTGAAGGCAAAGGGAAATACTATAAAATAACAGAACAGGGCGCCGCAAACGAAGAAAAAAGCGGATAAAATGGCCACAGGCAATATGTAGCGCTTTTCTTCATCATAAAGTCCAGGAGCAACAAAAGCCCATATCTGGTAAAAAATCGCCGGGCTTGCCAGGAACAGACCTGCTACAAAGGCAATCTGCATTCTTGCAAAAAAAGCCTCGGGCAGAGTTGTATACTGGGCATGTGTCCCCTCCGGCAAAACATCAAGAAGGGGATTGACCAGCACGGCAAACAGATCATCCACAAAGACCCAGCAAATGGCAAAGCCCACAGCCGCCGCTATCGCGGAACGGCAAAGGCGGGTTCTCAACTCACCCAGATGATCCAGAAGGCCCATGGTGCTTTCGGTATCTTCTCCGGGCTCATCTTCGTCCGCACCAGGCAGCTCATGCCCCTCATTGCCGGAAGTTGCCTGTTCTCCTCCTGCCTGGTCAAACCCTTTGCCTGGGTTGCCGGAATTTCCTGGCATTTTGTTCCCCGGGGTGTCAGGCATTGCCTTGTCTGGGGACATGTCATCGCCAGGCATGCCGGATGCTCCGCGCTCAGGCATGATGACTCAAATCCCGGTTTTCTTGAGGGGAATTTCCATATTCAGGCTGATTTACAGCTGCGCCCTTGCTGGCTGCCTCCATTTTGGCCTTGGCAAGCGCCTTCGCAACCGGGCTGTCTGGCGGGATCCCCGCAATTGTGTCTGCTTCGGATGCTGTTTCTCCATTGCTCCGGGGCGACTGCTCTTCACTGCCTGCAGCATTATGCTCCACGGCAACATTCTGTGCGCCAGCTGCTTCCTGGGCCTTTTTCTTCCTCGCTTCCCTGGCTTCCTCCCTTGCGGATTCCATGTTGAGAGTACGCTGAAAATCTGTAGATACTTTCCTGAATTCCCCCACAGCCTTGCCAAGACTGCGGGATACGCCAGCGAGGCTTTTGGGTCCAAGAACAATTAAAGCCACCACAAGTATCACAAGGAGCTCGGTGCTACCAATGCCAAACATCCATCACCCGTAACAATGTAATTATAAGACTCTTTTAACCGACAAAAACTCCAGCTGACTGCAATCGTATGACGCGCCCCAGGCGTCTCTTCAAGAATGACAGCAAAACAGACAATAATCAAGAATGCCTCCACGCGATGCCACAGCAGCCAGGATCGGATATTCCCCTCCGGTCTCCATCTCCCTGGCGCAATGTCGCATCTGGCGCCAATTGAAAATTTTAATAATATTTTAATTTAAATTCGGCGCGTATTTACCGCAAATGCTTGAACGGATACGCACAGGGGCATAATCTTATGAAAATCATGCGCCTCTGCGCAACACGGGCGGGGAGGAATGGTTCCATCCCTGTCATTTTTTATGAATGGCGCAAAAAGGAAGGACAGGAAAGACTTATGCCCTGGATTCAGAACTACATAACCGTGGGCGGGAGCACCATATTGTCTGCCTGTGTGGCGGCAATTCCCCTGCTCATTCTCTTCTACATGCTGGCTGTGCGCAAATCCAAAGGCCACATAGCCGCCATAGCCGGCCTGGTCGGCGCTCTTATTGTAGCCGTGGCAGTGTGGCGCATGCCTGTTGGCCTGGCCATCAGCTCCACCCTCAATGGCGCAGCCTTTGGTCTTTTTCCCATTGTCTGGATCGTTGTGACCGCTGTCTGGGTTTACAATATGACCGTGGAATCCGGAGAATTTGAAATCATCAAGGACTCCCTTGCACGCCTGACGGATGACAGACGCCTGCAGGCTTTGCTCATTGCCTATTCCTTCAGCTGCTTCATCGAAGGCACAGCAGGCTTTGGAACGCCGGTGGCCATAGCAGCCGCAATGCTGGTGGGCCTTGGTTTCACACCACTGTGGGGCGCCGGCATAGCGCTAATAGCAAATACCGCGCCTGTGGCCTTTGGCGCAATAGGCGTGCCTGTTATTGTGGCGGCCTCAGTTTCCGGCCTCGATCAAATGTCCATAAGCGCCATCGCAGGCAGACAGCTCTCCATCCTTGCCCTTATTGTGCCTTTCTGGGTGTGCATTGCCATGTGCGGATTTAAGCGCAGCATGGAAGTTCTGCCGGCCATACTTGTATCCGGCATCTGTTTTGCCGGGGTTGAATTTCTTCTTTCCAACTTTCATGGCCCCACCCTGCCGGACATTGGCTCCGCAATCGCCTCCATTGTGGGCCTTGTGCTGCTGCTCAAGGTTTGGCGCCCCAAAAAGACCTTTCGTTTTGCCGGCGAATCCGAGGCGAAACTGTCTGGCACAGGCTATAGCACCGGCGAAGTGCTCCGCGCCTGGGGTCCATATCTCATCCTCGCAATCTTTGTGTTTTTCTGGGGGCTGCCAGAATTCAAAAAAATTCTCAATGGCATTCCCGGAACCATATTCACCTTTGGCTGGCCCATGCTCGATGGCGAAGTGTTGAAAACCGCCCCCATAGTCAAGGAAAATGCCGTTTATGCAGCCAAATATACCTTTAACTGGCTTTCCGCCGGTGGCACAGCCATTTTCCTCTCCGGCCTGGTCTCTGTGCCCCTGATGCCCAAATACGGTTTTGGCCGCGCCATTGCCTGTTTCTTCAGAACCATACGCCAGCTTGTGCTGCCAATCATCACCATCGCCCTTATCCTGGGCCTGGCATATCTCATGAACTATTCCGGGATGAGCGCCACTCTTGGCCTGGCCTTCACCCTTACTGGCGGCATGTTCCCCTTCTTTGCGCCAATTCTTGGCTGGCTGGGCGTGTTTCTTACCGGCTCCGACACATCCTCCTGCGCCCTGTTCGGTGGCATGCAGCGTGATACGGCCGTTGCAGTTGGCATGAATCCCGATCTTGCGGTTGCCTCAAACGCCTCTGGCGGCACAACAGCAAAAATGATCTCCCCGCAATCCCTCTCGGTAGCTACGGCCGCTACAGGCATGGTGGGTGAGGAAGGCAACCTCTTCCGCTTCACAATTCTGCACAGCATAGGCATGACACTCCTGCTGTGCATCCTTACATACCTTCAGGCCGGCCCCCTGGCCTGGATGCTCAAATAGCAACCCAGCCTGTCTGCCGCACTGGCGGTTCGCCGCCTGCGTCAGACCACACAAAAAAACCGCCTCGCAGTAATGCAAGGCGGTTTTTTTGTGTCAAACTTATACATGCATCAGTTGTTGACCCTGGCCTCCACTCTTCTGGCAAGGGTCTGCAACATGCCAATGAGTTTCTCACGGTCGGATGTGGCCCCCGCTTCGCCGCCAGCATGCGCCTCGTCCACAGGCTTCATCAATTCAAGCCTGGATTGCAGAGTGGCAATGCGGCTGTTTATATCTTCCGCTTCCTCCTCATTGGCAGCTCCCGCGGCAAGTTCATGGTATATATCCAGAGCGCCACGAATATCACCCTGCTCGGCAAGCACCTCCGCCATGGAGCGTGTGCGCAGGGTAAATGTTTCCTCAACACCTTCATCGACCGGCTCGGGCGCCATGTTTTTTAAGGCACTCTGGGTCTCTTCCGGATCAAATGTGGCTTCAATTATCTCTTCGCCTGGCTCGAGAACAGCGGCATCCGGCAATTCAGCTGCATGCATGGCTTCCTGCGCGCCATCCGGTGTTTCAGCGGCTGGAGCATCCTGTGCCATGGCAGGGGCGCGATCATCCACATCCGCTCCATTGGCCGGTTCTGCCTGCATATCCATTGACGGCTCTGGCTGCTCATTGGCTGGAGCAGCCTCCTCGGCACCTGGCATTTCCACAACAGGCTTCATCCCCAAATCCGTTTCCGGGAGCATCCCGTCGCCTGCATCGGCAGCCGTCAAAGCCTCTTCAGCATCCGGCCCAATAGCCAGCCCGGAGGGCTCTCCGCTTTGTCCGGCTTCCTCTGCATGCAGTGGGATATCGTGCCCGTTTTCCGGCACAGATGGGGCAGGCGCATCCTCCTGTACGGTATTCAGAACCGCAGCGGCGCAGCCTGCATCCTCCAATGAAGCATCTGCCTGAATATCGGCCTTATCGCTGTTTTTGCCAGCATTACTGACATCCTTGCTGCCACGCTCTTCGAGAATGGCCTGCACGCCCCTGGTGATGGCATCGTGCAGCGGTATGGGGCCGGAAATAAACTGGGCGGCCAGAAAGCGCAAAATGGAGGCTGTGTCCTTTTCATCATTTTCCCTGGAAAGGCACGCAGCCCAGGCCTGCCAAAAGCCGGCATAGGATGCGAACATGCGCCCAAGCTTGTCCACCTGCCTGTCGCATTCTTCCTTTTTACCGGTGGCATGCAAAAGCTCAATCAAAAAAAGCCTGGCTTCAAGATATTCTGGATGCCTGTCAAGCCCATGCTGCAATATTTTGATGGCTTCATCCGGATTGTCATCTTCCACCAGCAGCCTGGAGAGGGGAAAGAACAGTTTGGAATTGGGCTCAAGCTCCAGAACCTCCCTGTACCATCTAATTTTTTCCGTCATTACTCGCTGCTCCCACCCGGCTGGCATCCGGGTTTGCAAATAAATACACCATTTCATTATCCCGCAGATAGTGCAATTTTTGGCGCACCATCTTTTCAGCATACCTGCTATCGGACTGCATCAGCCTTATATCCCGGCTCAAGGCCATATTGCTGGCATCCAAAGTTGCAATCTTATCCTTGAGGCTGGCATATTGCCTGTTGAGTGACTGATATTCCATTATTCCAGTCGGCCCCCAGATGACTTTGCCAAGAAGCAAAATATCCAGTGCGCCAAATAAAACGATAAGAGATACGCGCCCAAGCATTTTATTGAACATATCCGGAGTGAAACCTTCCGCAGGGGGTTATGCCAATTTCGGCAATTACCGCGGATGTGGCATCCTCCAGTTTCAGGACTTCATCCTCCGCGAGATCCATGTGATCAATCCTGTCCAGACAGTCTTTCAAAAAAGAAAATTCCGAACCATAGGCATCCCTGCCTTCATCCGTCATTTGCAGCTCTATCTCCAGCAGAGTCTGGATGCAGTTTTTGAGACGTAATTGCAGTATGCTCATGCGCCTCCCTGTCTGGCATTTTCGCCAGTATGCCTGTAAAAATACATGCAATAATTTATGCCCGAATATATCGCCACAAGCATTGCCGCATAGAGAAGCGCTTCGCCCACCGGCCATAGCCGCCAGCCGCAGATGGGGAAATGCAAAGTGAGGGGAATTATGGCCAGCATCTGCAGCACGGTTTTGGCCTTTCCAAACTTGTCCGCAGCCAGAACAATGCCCTCGTCTATTGCCATGGCGCGCAGGCCGGTGACCACCAGCTCGCGGCAGACAATGACAATCACAACCCAGGCTGGAGCCCAGCCCAGCATGGCAAACATGATCAGAACAGAACAGATAAGCAGCTTGTCTGCCAGGGGATCGAGAAACTTGCCCATGCTCGTTACCGTATTGTAGCGTCTGGCCACATATCCATCCATCCAGTCGGTGAAGGCTGCGAATATGAAAACCAGAACGGCCAGGGTACAGGTAACGGGTCCGGGGAAATAGAGCAGCAACACCACAAAAGGCGTCATCAATATCCGCAACAAAGACAGTTTATTGGCAAGATTGAACATGGCTTATCAACCGAAAAAAATTCCCGGCAATGTCCTGGCAGTGACATACGCCGCAGGAAGGCGGATTTGCAGGATAATCTGCCACAAATTTACCTTATGCCACCGGTCACACCGGACAAATATGGTTACACCCAATAACCGGCGCCCATTTACGGATAACTAATACAAATTTTGAGGTTAAGAAAGAGCAAAACATGGTCTCCAGCATGCCGGCAGATATTTTTTACATTTTTCACCGCAACTTCATCGCCGGGCATCAGGCCAGATTTTCCAGGGAGTCGCCGCTTGCCCTGATAATGGCTTCAGCAAGATCCAGAAAAGCCTTTTTAGCAGGCCCATCCTTCTCAAGCATGACCACTGGCACCCCCATGTCTGCAGCAACAACCGCAGCGGGGTCAAGCGGTATGCACCCCAGGAAACGGAGCCCATAGGTTTTTGCCAGCTCCCTGCCGCCACCCTTTTTAAATATATCTATCTCCGTGCCGCAATTTGGACAGACAAGGCCGCTCATATTCTCCACAATGCCCATGATTGTCGCATCGGCATATTGCAGAAAATTTATAGCCTTTCTTACATCGGCAAGTGAAATTTCCTGTGGAGTGGTGACAACAACGCAGGCGGCATCAGGGATGCTTTTTAAAACCGTCATGTGCTCATCGCCTGTGCCTGGGGGGGAATCGATGAGCAGATAGTCCAGGGCGCCCCATTTTACATCGGCAAGGAACTGGCGGATGGCGGAAGATTTTTTAGGGCCCCGCCAAAGAATCGCCTGATCCCTGTCCTGAAGCAGGCTGTCCATGGAAATGACGGAAAGATTTTCATCATAGGGCGCAGGCAGCATGCGCCCGCTTGCCTCATCCACCTCCACAGAAGTTTTCAAACCCAGGAGATTTGGCACGCTGGGGCCGTGCATATCCACATCCAGAATGCCTGTCTTGTAGCCTTTTTTTGCAAGGGCCGCTGCGGTATTGACGGTGACCGAGCTCTTGCCCACCCCACCCTTGCCGCTCATGACAAAAATCTTGTGTTTTATCTGGCTCAGAGTTTGCTCAATTATTTTATCCTGTGCCGCAAACGGGTCGCTGCACTGGCCATCTCCACCCCGTGCTGTGGAATGGGCGCAGCCAGAACCTGAAGGGCACGTTGAACAGGATGCCATCTCAATCTCCTCCACTATCCATCTTGCATATTATTCAGGATTTCCATTCACAAAAGCCGGCGGTCAGCGCCAGCCATGATTACCAACAAGATCTACAAACACGGCCGGCCCAAGATCTTCCTGCACTATCCGGCCATGTATCCTCCTCAGGCGCACCAGCCTCTGCTCTCTCTGTCTTGCGCCCACTGGTATCAGCAATATACCGTCATCCCTGAGCTGCTCGACCAGCGGCGGCGGGATCTCCGGGCCACCTGCGGAAACGATTATCCTGTGAAAAGGCGCCGCATGGGCAAGCCCCAGGGTACCATCCCCGCATTTGAGATGTATGGTGCGCAAGCCCATTTTACGCAGCTTTGCGGTGGTCGCAATGAACAGCTCCCTGAGTCTCTCAATCGCATACACCGTGCAGCCCATGGCGGCAAGCACTGCGGCCTGATAGCCGGAGCCAGCGCCGATTTCCAGCACCCTCATCCCGGGCTCAATTTTCAGAAGCTCGCTCATCCGCGCCACCGTGTATGGCTGCGAAATCGTCTGCCCGTAGCCAATGGGCAGGGAGGAATCATCGTAGGCATGGGGCGCAAGCCCTTCTGGCACAAACATATGCCTGGGCACACGCCACATGGCATCCAGCACGCGCGCATCGCTTATTCCCCTTGCCTCAAGCTGTTCGCGCACCATCCTGCTGCGCAAACGTTTCGGGTCAATCGACGCTTTGCGGGTCTCTGCGCCCTTTTCCTGCATGCCGCGCGGCGCATGACTGTACAAATATCGCATGCAAAAAAAGTACAGTATTTCCCCCCCAAGTCAATGTGTAAATGTGTATCTGTAACAAACCTGTCCTATGGCATTACAGGCGCCTTTAAAGAGGCCCTGTGGCCAATCTAAAAAAAAATGCGTCCAGGCTCTTGAAAATTATTTAATAATATAAAATGATTAACAACCTCATAATCAATACTGTCAGGGAAGGTAATAAACTTGCGCAAAAGAAGTTTTATCTCCACCTTTATGATGCTGCTTGTTGTGGCTGCCATTGCCATTGCCGGCTATGTGTTCTTCAAGGATCTGGATGGTCCGGCCATCAACCTTGAGCCGGCTTCCGGCCGGGTCTCCCCCAATGCCAGGCTGAAAATCACCATGTCCGACCCGGCGGGGATTCGCGCGCTGGTGGTGGGCATCCGCAAAAACAATGTCCTCAATGTGATTTATGATCATCATTTTGACAAATATCTGCCAGAGCAGACTGTGGAAGTGCCGCTCAAGGAGGCCCAGCTGCGCGATGGCGCCTTTGAGCTGGAAATCAGGGCCACCGACGGCTCCCTTGCCGGCTTTGGCCAGGGCAATACGCGCACACGCCTCATGAACATGCGCTGTGATACCCAGCCTCCGCGCATTTCCCTGAAAACCATGCCCCCCAATGTCCGCAGGGGCGGCTCCGCTGTAGTGCGCTACACCATTGATGAGGAAGTCTCGACAAGTGGAGTTCTGGTTTCCGGCTATTTTGTGCCGGGCTATTTGCAGAGGGATGGCAGTTATCTCTGTTTTTTCCCATTTCCCTACACCATGACTGCCAGGGATTTCAAAAATTCCATTGACATCACAGCCACTGATCTTGCCGGCAATGTAACCAGGCATCGCCTCAATGTCATGGCTTATGAAAGAACTTTCAAAAATGACAAAATCGATCTGAAAGACAATTTCCTCCAGGCCGTGCAAAGCAAACTGGGCCATCTTGCCCCAGGCGCCAGGGATCCTCTCGAATGCTATCTCTATATAAACAATGATGTGCGCTCGGCAAATGTGGAAATGCTGCGCAATCTCAAGTCCGACACTTCAGCTGCCATGCTCTGGCAGGGAGTGTTTTTACGCATGCCCAGATCAGCCTCCAGAGCAGGTTTCGCAGATCACCGCTATTTTACCTATAATGGACGCCAGGTTGGCGAATCCTATCATCTGGGTTTTGATCTGGCATCTGTGCGCAATGCCGAGGTTCCTGCTGCCAATAGCGGCAGGATTATCTTCACTGGCGATCAGGGAATCTATGGCAACCTGATCGTCATAGACCACGGCCTTGGTCTCATGTCACTCTATTCCCATCTCCATGAAATGCGAGTCAAGGCTGGCGATCTGGTGAACAAGGGGCAGATCATAGGCATTACCGGCTCCACCGGGCTTGCCTTTGGCGACCACCTGCACTTTGGCATACTGGTTGGCGGGGTTGAGGTCACGCCACTTGAATGGATAGATCCCAAATGGATCAAGGACAATGTCACTGGCAGGATTGGCATGGATTGAGGAAGCTCTTTCCCAAAAGGGGGCCATGCAAATCACAGGCCTGCCAATAAAAAACCGTGGCTGCCCAAATACAGCCACGGTTTTTTCATGCCCGCGGGACTCAGACCCGTACTTGCGGATATTGCCGCCTTACGCCTACTTGATCTTTGCCGGGCGGCACAGTTTGGCGGAAATGCGCAGGTATTGCCTGTGCTTGTCCAGAAAGAAAGCCAGGGCGGAGGCAAAATTGCGCCCAAGCAGACCATCCACAAGCATCTGGCTTATCTCCCTCTCCCTTATGAGCACCAGCTGGGCCCTGGCAAGCACATGCCTGTCCGCATCCGGCATTCCCGCCAGCACCTTTTTAAACGCATCCTGCGCCCTGGGCTGGTAGTACCAGAAATACATGAGATCCAGGGCATTGATTATAAAGGCCTTTTCCAGCTCCCTGCCTCTGGCGCCACCATGGCCATGGAGGCCACCAGGGCGGCCGAGCTTGATGAGCGCATCCTCCTGCGGAAAAAGCAGCTCAAGCCGGGTGTAGCAGGCGAACACATTGGCTATCTTGCTCTTGTAGTCCCAGTGACGCATCCTCATGTTAACCTGGCTGTCAGCATAGCCCTCGATGATGGCCGCCACCGTGTCCGACGCCATCTTGGACACCACTGCGGCGCTGGGAATGAGGTAGATTTCCGGATTGGCGACACCGAAGAAAATAAGGGTATTAAAAAGCATCATGTCATACAGGGATGACACGGGAATGGCCAGGCCGCTCCGGAAAAAGTTGCCAATGGCCGCCTCCTTGGGGAACCCGCGAAAAACATTGTGCGCGCAGATATAAAACCCGTTGACAATGTTGAGCACAGTAAAGACAAGTGTGGAATTGTTCTCCACTGTCAGCCCAAAACAGTCCTCCAAAAGCCAGACGCGCACCATTACTTCCAGCAGAAGCACGGAAATGCCAGTGTACATAAGCGAATCGCAAATGCGGCTTATGCTGACCTGATCCTTCCAGTGGATTAATGTGCCCCGCGAAAAACCTTTCGCCGCCAGCACCATCTGCACCACATTGCGCACCCCGGTGATGCCAAACCAGATGAAGGTGCCAAACCAGGCCAGAAACCACCAGTCCTGGGTATAGATAAAGGAAAAGAAGGCCGGGATAAAGCCCACCAGAACCTTGAACCAGTTGCTGATGTTCGTGTTGAGATAGGTCAGGCCCAGTTTTTCCGTTTTGCTGTTTTCCTTGTGCTTAAGGAGGTGGTTGCGCGAGCCCTGGTTGAGGCCGCCAAGGTTGGCGATGTTGCCGCGAGAACAGACACGGCAGTACTCACTGGCGGTTCTCCATTCATTGTGCTTTTCCATGCCCAGATGCCGACAGCCTGGAAGCCTGCGCAGAAAGGACCCCAGATATTGCCAGAAGGATGGATTTTCGGGGTCCTTGAAAATCTCCACCTCCTCCACAGGCGAGCATATGGGTATGGGATGGGTCAGCTGCTGTTTCCGTTTGAGCTCGGCCAGAGCCCGGGGTGGGAGGGTCTCTTTCAGCACCAGGCCCATGCCATAGGCTCTGCGCCCACCGGAGCTGGTGCCCAGGCGGGATTTGAGGGGGCTGTGGCGGTAGTGCTCCCACAATTTGGGCACATTGCGCAAAATTTCATTGAATTTGGCTGCTCTTGCATAATCGCCATTTTCTTCAAGCTGGCGCCCCATCTGCCGCAGCATCTGCTTGACCCTTGGCCCCAGACCAAGGTTGAGGGCGCGTTGGAAATCGCCTATGGGGCCTATATCCTTCAGTTTGCCATCTATCCAGCCCTTCATGTTAAAAATCTCGAGATGGGTAATGGCGCCATGGCAATCCGCGAGAAACTCCGCCACATCGATGACACTCAGGCCGGAGGCGCCCAGCACAAGCCTGTAGCCCGGATTGATATCCTGCAGCTCGCGCACAAGCTCAAATGGGGAGAGACGCATCAGTTCTGGCAGTTTCGCCTCCAGATCCGGCCTGTCCAGATCCCGCAGTTCCGGATGCGCCTCGGAAGAAAGCCACTCCTCCTCAATGGTATCGGGTCCGATTTTATCGAGATAATCAATTATGCTCCTGGCTTCGGGCGTATCAATTTTTGCCAGTTTTTCCGCTCTTGCCTTGGCTGCCGGCAAAATATGCTTGTGCAGGGCCTCCGCCAGATGCTGCAGGCTTGGCTGCCCCCTGCCAACAGTCCTTAAAAATTCCTCCGCGGTCAGAATGGGAATCTCCTCTCCCCATTCAGATTCAATCTGCAGCCTGGTGGCGGCATTCCAATTGTCCAGCACCCGCAGCATATGTTCTTTTTTCCATGCCAGAACATCACGGCCCTTTTTCATCATGGCCACAAGTTTGGGCGAATGAAGAAACTCCAGAAAATCCTCATTTGATGAAAAACCGCGGGGAATCCAGAAAAGATTTGCGTACTGTCCATAAAATGGCACCTGCAGCTCGATGCCTATGCGCACGGTTATGCCGGTTATGTGGGCAGCCGAGAGCAACTCGCGCGCGGCTTCGGCTGGCACCCAGTATTCATAGCCAACAGTCAGAACCCTTATACCCTTGATCCAGGCATCCATAATGAGATGGGTGGGATTTTTGCGCCCTTTTGTGTTGGCATCATAGACATGGTCGTCAAAGGACAGCTGATTCCAGCTTTCCGGCATTTCCGGCAGATGATAGCGGGAGAGCATGTGCCGCACTATACGCGGCGTGCCATGCACCACCCGGCGGAAATCATGGGCAAGTTTCAGCTGCGCCAGCCTGTTGCCATGGGCGCGCACCATCTCTTTCATTATCTGCATGAGAACGCGGGCGGTGTTGCGGCGCAGGGAGGAGTGGGCGCTGTTCAGCACCTCATCATACAGCACTTCAAGGGCCAGCAGCCTGTCCTTGGCCTGGCCCGCGCCATCCTCGAGATTGCGCAACAGGTTTATAACCGCATAGGCCATGCGCGCCACAGGTGTGGCCGCAAGCTCCTTTATGCCGTGGGGATTGAGATTGGGATTGAAAAGCCCCTCATCATCAGGCCCGGGGCGTGTTTCAAGAAGACGGTTAACAAGGGCGAGAATTGCCCGATCCTGCTTGTCAAAATATATTTCGCTCAAGTTCATCTTCGTCGCCTCTCCACATGACCGCATGAAACGGGACATTCAAATACGCGACAGGTACGTCCAGGAGTCTGCAAAATTGCAAGGCTGCCCCAAATCAGATGTTTTGATCATGGAGCAGCCTGCCAGCCCTTTTAGAGCATTTGCCTATTCTCAATCGGCAAATGCGAGGCGCTTCTTCCGCAGCGCCCGCGCAAAAGTGGGCGGAAAAATTGAATTTTTCCGCGGAACGCCAGCGCGTATGGTTGAAACGCCTGGTGTCGCGTCAAGCGACAATAGGCGCAATCCCGATTAGGGATTGCGCGCCCCCAGCGGCGGCGTGAGCAAAGCAAAAACCACGTTTTTTGCTTTGCGATCTTCATGTTTTTACGACAGTAAAAACATGACATCTCACTGGTGCGTTTCAACTGATGAACGTTCTAAATGCCCCGGCGGCTATAATGAAAAGTATGTTGCCTAAATAAATTCGTCAGTTCTGCCGGAGCGCACCTTCAATAAAAGTTTTTCGGCAGCCCTGCGATCATGTTCATCCATCTGTTCCAGTTTCTCGTTTATGACCTTCTCCCCAAGCTGGCGCGTGAAGGGAGTCGCATAATTCAGCAGGAATTCAAGAAAGGAAGCCAGGGAGTTGGGTCCACACTGGGTTTTGATGTTGCCAGAACTGACCAGTGAGATAAACTCGGCCCCGCTGCGTCCAAGCCTGGGACATGCGGTGCAGAAAGATGGCAGATGTCGCGCCTCCTCCAGCAGAAACCGCACCACCTCGTCCAGATGAGTGTCTTCGCCGATGGGGAATGGCGTTTTCTCGCCAGGGGCGTCGGCCCAGCTCTCATAGGGGTTGGCCACACTGCCCGTCAAAAGCTGGGAACAGCCCGTGTTACATGCCGCGCGCCACAATCCCGCAGGCTCTCTTGTGGTCAGCAATATGCCTGTGTAGGGAATGGCAAGCCTGGTCACCGCCACACAGTGCAGAAATTCGTCATCATTCAGGGCATATGGCGGCCTGTAGTCACAGCCCGGAGCAGGCCGCACCCGGTGCAGGTTTATGGTGCGGGGCCCGGCGCCAAACTCGGCAGCCAGATGGGCGGCATGGCGCGAAAGCGCCAGTATGTCATAATCCCAGGGGCCAAGGCCAAGAGCCAGGCCAAGGCCTACATCTTTCATTTCGGAGCGCAGGGCGACATCCGGCGCCGCAAGTCTGGTGGCATAGTCGCTCTTGGGGCCGCCCACATGGGCCAGGGCATAGCTGGGCTGATGGTAGGTTTCCTGATAAATATTGACTGTGCCGGCGTCGGTGCGTTTGAGCACCGCGTATTCCTCTGGTGTGAGGGCGCCGATATCGAGGTTGACGCGCCGGAGCTCTCCATTGCCTTCAAAAAGGCCATAAAGGGCATCGATGACCTCGGCGTAATATTCCACATCGGATTCCGTAGCCTGCCCGCTCACCAGCACAAGCCTTTTGTGGCCCTGCCTGATAAGCCTTCTTGCTGCATCCCGCACCTGGGACGGATCAAGACGTTTGCGCTGCACCTGGGTATTGCCCTTGCGCGAGGCGCAGTAAAGGCACTCGCTGGCGCAATGGTTGGCAATGTGCAGGGGCGCGGTCAGCACAATCCTGTCTCCATACGCCTTTTGCTTGACCAGATCGGCCGTGCCGGCAATCAGTTTTCTGGCCTCCGGGTCACGCACTCGCAAAAGCGCGACTATCTCATCCAGCCCCAGAGGTTCGAGGACTACAGACTTGTCAAGAATCTCACGCACCACCTGATTTTCTGGTGCGCTCTCACGGCTAAGGGCGATCTCTATCGCGCCCTGGTCAAGCCAATGGGCCACTGTGTCATGCTGTGTTTTTGCCGACATTGCACATCCCTGCATATGATTATTATTTTATGCAAATATCATTATCATTAACAATAAAAAAATCCAACTGAAATATGTCTGGCCACAGTGTCAGCGCTTGCCGCCATCTGTGGCTTCTGTAGCCGCAATATCCGGCG
>CAJUMQ010000020.1 GCA_910587035.1 uncultured Desulfovibrio sp.
CCTTGCGCGAGATGACAAACTATACATCCAGCACCACTTTGTCAACAAAATTTTTATTTTTTTCAAATTTTTTACGCAAACAGCCATTTTACAGGATATATCTGCTTAAATCCTGGTCCTTGCGGATATCCTGGAGGTGCTCGTTGACGTACTGCCGGTCTATCACCACCCTCTCTCCGGATTTTTCTGGCGCCTCAAAAGATATATCGGCCAGGATCTTTTCCATTATCGTATAAAGGCGTCTGGCGCCGATATTTTCCGTGCTGCCGTTTATATCTTCCGCAAAGGCGGCAATCTCTTCCAGGCCATCCCTGGGAAAATCCAGGGTTATCTGCTCTGTGCCCAGGAGAGCCGCATACTGTTTGGTCAGGGCATTGTCTGGCTCCGTCAATATGCGCAGAAATTCCTCCTTGCCCAGGGCCTGCAATTCAACCCTCAGGGGGAAGCGCCCCTGCAATTCCGGTATCATGTCCGATGGCTTGCTGAAATGGAAGGCGCCGGCAGCGATGAACAGAATGTGATCTGTTTTGACCATGCCATATTTTGTATTAACGGTGCTGCCCTCCACAATCGGGAGCAGATCCCGCTGCACGCCCTCCCGGGAAATATCCGAGCTGCGGCTCTGCGAGGTGGTGGCTATCTTGTCTATTTCATCAATAAAAACAATGCCACTCTGTTCAACGCACTCCCTGGCCTTTTCCACAAGGGCATCCTGATCCACCAGCTTGCCGGATTCCTCCTGCACAAGGATATTGAACGCATCGCGTATCTTCATCTTGCGCCGGGACTTTTTGGGAGGAAAAGCCTTGCTGAACATGTCGCGCACCTGCCCCCCCATCTGCTCCATGCCCGGAATGGCGAACACATCTATTGTTTTGCCCTGCTGCTCGGTGACCTCGATATCCACCTCGCGTTTGTCTAGAAAACCCAGGCGAAACTGCTGCCTGAGCTTTTCCCGGGTGGACGAGTGCTCGCTGGTGTGCAGGGAAGGGGGGAGGATGAGATCCATAAGACGGGATTCAGCGGCGGCCTCCGCCGCATTTCTAACCCTTGCATTTTCCTGCTCGCGCACCAGATTTATGGCTATTTCCATAAGGTCACGCACGATGGACTCAACATCGCGGCCCACATAGCCCACTTCCGTAAATTTGGTCGCCTCAACCTTTATAAATGGCGCGCCGGTGAGTTTGGCCATACGGCGCGCAATTTCCGTTTTGCCAACACCTGTTGGGCCAATCATTATGATATTTTTGGGCGCGATCTCATCCCTGAGTTCCGGCTCCAGATTTTGTCTGCGCCAACGGTTGCGCACTGCTATGGCAACCATTTTTTTTGCCTGTTCCTGACCTATGATATATTTATCCAGTTCGGCGACTATTTCTCTTGGAGTCAGATCGCTCATTTCACATCCTTTGCAAGCATTGGGGAATACGTGGAAAGACCGGATCGGGGGCATTCCACCCCGGCTTTATCTTGCCTATGATAAGGCATATTAATTATCTGACAAGTCTCTGCCCAGGCTGCCAGAGGCATATCGGCATACACAACCTTTTAGGGCGCAAGAAACACAGTATGACTTACATCACATTGGCCGCGCTTGGGACGGGCACCTATCATGGCACAATCTATCATCTGCCGGCCGCGCCCATGCCCTGGCTTTTTCCAGTCCTGGCCATATGCGGTCTGGCGCTCCAGGTAGTGGCCATATACCGGGGCAAAGTAGAAATCCTTGCCCTGGGGCTGCTCATTACACTTGTGGCGGCCCTGGCTGAAAAAGACATTTGCCTGTTTACGGGAGACATAGTCGCCGCGGCATGTATCTGGCTTCTGCGCAAAAACAGGCTCTGAAACTCACTTCTGGCCAAGTTTCTCCGCGAGCAGCCTGTTTACAAGAGCAGGATTGGCCTTGCCTTTGGTCTGGCGCATCACCTGGCCCACAAAAAATCCCATCAGCTTTGTCTTGCCGTTTCTATAGGCCTCGACTTCGGCCGGATTAGCAGCGATTGTATCATCCACAGCCTTTTCCAGCAGGGAAACATCCGAGATCTGCGCAAGGCCCTTTTCCTTCACATATTGGGAGGGCATAATGCCGGTGGCGAAGATTTCCGGAAAAATGTCTCCGGCGATTTTTTCGCTGATGACCCCAGATACAGTCATATTGGCAAGCTCGGCAAGCACAGCCGGAACGATTTGCCATTTTTGCGGATTGAGTGGCAGGCCCCTTGCGTTGCATTCGCGGGAAACCGGGCCAAGAATCAAGGCGGCGACCTTTTTGGGTGTAGCCGCTTTGGCGGCCTCCTCAAAAAAATCTGCAAGGGCGCGATTTTGCACAAGTATGTCTGCCTCGGCCATTGCCAGCCCCGCCATTTCCATAAAACGGTTCCTGCGCGCTGACGGGAGTTCCGGGATGGATTCGCGCCACTTTTCCAGGTCGGCGGCAGATATTTCCACAGGCAGGATATCCGGATCGGGGAAATAGCGATAATCCTCGGCCTCTTCCTTGCTGCGCATGGGGGCGGTTACATTTTTCGCTGCATCATACAGGCGTGTTTCCTGAACCACATGCTTGCCGGCATTGAGCACATCCTCCTGCCTGGCGATTTCATATTCAATGGCGCGCTGGACATGACGGAATGAGTTGAGATTCTTCAGTTCCGTGCGTGTGCCCAGAGCTGTGGCACCCACAGGGCGGATGGAGACATTGGCATCACAGCGGAAGCTGCCTTCTTCCATGTTGCCATCGCTTATGCCAAGGTAGGTGACTATGGCATGCAGCTCTTTTAGATACTGCACAGCCTCAGCCGCGGAGCGCATGTCTGGCTCGGACACTATTTCAACGAGGGGCACGCCGGCGCGATTCAAATCCACAAAACTTGCGTTTTCATGCTGCGAGTGGATGTTTTTGCCTGCGTCATTTTCCATGTGAATGCGGGTGATGCCAATGCGTCTTGGGGTGCCATCCATGTCCAGATCAATATGGCCATGTTCGCAAATGGGCAGATCAAATTGTGAAATCTGGTAGCCGCTGGGCAGGTCGGGGTAAAAATAATTTTTGCGCGCAAAAACGGAGCGCCTGTTAATCTCGCAGTTAGTGGCGATGCCTGTAAGCGCCGCAAGGTGAATTGCCTCCCGGTTTGGCGCAGGGAGGGCTCCTGGCATACCAGAACAGATCTCACAGACATTGCTGTTGGGCTCATCGCCAAAATTGGTGGAGCAGGAGCAGAACAGTTTTGATTTTGTGGCAAGGTGAACATGCACCTCAAGGCCTATGACCGCTTCATATGCAGGCATTGCGGGATTCCTTTACTGAGGGCCGTGCGGCGGAATTGCGGCCGCCAGGTGGCCTGATTTCGACAAAAAGATTTTCTGGTGGAGCACAAATCCACCCCACGGTGCCATGGCTGAATCACCGTGCCTGGCAGTCTTCAAGATTGAAGCCTCTGGAGCGCAATCTTTCAAAGAATTGCGCATCATCTCCAAAAAACTGCATGGCATCGGGCCAGCCGCCTATCCGGACAATATCCCCATGCCTGAGGCTGTGCCCTTCCTGACCATCAATGGTCAGCCAGGTATCGCGCAGGGAAGTCAGGCGCAGCTTTACAAGAGTGCCCTGGGGAAAAACCAGCGGAGAGATATTGGTGACAAAGGGGCAGACCGGGGTCAGGATCATGGCATTCATGTCTGGCTTGAGCAGGGGGCCGCCTGCGGAAATGGTATAGCCGGAGCTGCCAAGTGGTGTTGAAACTATAAGCCCGTCACTGCGCAGGGTGCCCATCTCCCCATCGTCAATCTTCAGCTCAAGGGACAGCAGCCTGGCAAGTGAGCCACAACTGATGACCACATCATTTGCCGCCACGCCTCCTGCCAGCAGATGCTCATGGCGGCGGAGTTCCCAAGTCAGTGCCAGACAATTGCGGACAGGCATCTGACCGGCAAGTGCGCATTGAAGTTTTGGCATCCAGTCACCCGGATTGGCGGTTGTCAGAAAACCCACCCGGCCAAAATTTATGCCGAAAACCGGTATATTTTTTCCCGCCAGCCTGCGGGCCGCCCCAAGGATTGTGCCATCTCCACCAAGGACAATGGCGCAATCGGCGCTGGTATCGTAGTCTGTTTCCGCAGATTCCGGACCCAATGCATGAAAATGCATTTCTTCCAGCCATGCGGCCACTGTGCGGGCAAGAATCCCGGCCTCGGGGTTGGCTGTCTTATATATAACAAGAATGCGGGAAAAACTGCCGTCCATGTGTGAAAAATACGACAACCTTGGCGCAATCGCAAGGGCGGACCCACGAAGGCAGATACGGGCCATATCCTGTACGATGATTTTGGAGCTTAAGAGTGCGCAGGTCCATCCGGCGAGGCGCATTTAAATGCCCGGCTGGCGGCATGCTAAACCTGACAGCTACCTCCCCGCATGGCCTGACTGCAATAACCAGTCAATTAAATTTACAAATTTTTGCCATTTATCATGTGGATTATAGAACGTTTCTCTGCCCGGTCCTATTTTAAGCCATAAACTGTCCGGCATGGCCATAAAAAGCCTCTATGGGAAGCCGTTTTCTCACCATGCTTTTAAAACAAATTTTTACGCCGGATATTTCAACAGGGGGCATAAATGCATAGAGCTCTGGCAATTGCCATCGCAATGTTTCTTTCCTGTTTTTCAGGCGCGCAAGCTGCCGACTGGCCGGATCATCCGGTAAAAATGTACACCATGACCGGGCCTGGCGCACAAATTGATCTGTTGACACGGGCTGTGGCGGAGGCAATGAAAAGCAATCTTGGGCAACCAGTGCTTGTCAGTAATCTGCCTGGGGGTTCGCATGGCAGTGTCATGGCTAGCGAGCTGGCTGGCTCCAAACCGGATGGCTACACGCTTGGCACTTCCGCCACTGGAGCTTTCACATATTCGCCATATACCACAAAAACCAAATACAATCCTGAAGATTTTACCTATCTAACCCTGCTGGGCCTCAATCAGAGCGGCATCATCGCGAATCCAGACAAGCCATGGAATAACCTGAAAGACGCATTTGACTGGGCCAAAAAAGAGGGCAAGCGGCTGACCTACATGTTTCAGGGCTCCGATGATCGGGATGCCATGAAGCGCATTGCTGCAAAAGAGGGTGTGCCCCTTTCACTCATGCCAAGCACTGGCGGCCCTTCCATTATAACAGCAGTAATGGGCGGACATGCTGATCTTGGCCATGTAGGCGCCATTCTTTTTGATTATGTGCAGGGCGGCAAGCTGAAATGCCTGGCGGCCACCACGCCAGAGCGCCTTACGCCATTGCCGGATGTGCCCACACTCCGTGATCTGGGGTGGGATGAATCGGTGGAAATGTTTGTGGTTTTGGCCGCTCCCAAGAATTTGCCGCCGGAAGTGGAAAAAAGACTTGTTGAGGGTGTGGCCGCTCTTGAGGCAGACAAGGAATTGCAGACATTCATTACGGAAAAGCTGCGCATGGCCCCCGTCAAATATGGTCCAGAAGCAGCCAGGGAATATATAAAGAATGCTTGCGAGCGCACACAGGCTTTGATGAAATCAGATAAATAGACAGGATTGCAGAGATGAATATCAAGAGGGATGCCTGGGGCTACGGATGCATGATATGCTTCAGTCTGTCGCTCCTGTTCTGGATAATTCCCACCTGGACACCCCCGTGGCCCGGCTACGGCATGCCTGCGGATCTTGTGCCCAAGGTGGCCGCCTGGTTCATCCTGCTTCTGGCAGCCCTGGGGCTTGGCCGTAACCTACTCATTTTGCACAAGGAAAGGGCATCCGCGCAAAAAGCCACTTGCGACAAAGAAGAGAGCGCCGCCACACGACCCGGCTGGCTGCATTTACTTATCTACATTGTGCCCTGCGCCCTGTTCATGCCTGCCGTGGCACTATGTGGATTTATTCCGGCTGGCATTGTTTTTCTGCTTATAATTGAATTCTTGTGTGGCCAGCGCAAACCGGTGCCAATGATTTGTGTCTCGGTTTTGCCTGTGGCTGTAGTCTGGGCCTTGATGCGCTATGTGCTGAACGTGCCGCTGCCCTGACAAGATGTCATGTGTTTACTGTCATAAAGACCTGACGATCGCTGGGGCCCAGCTCCCAGCCAGATGACATTATTACCGGATAGCGCGGAAGCAATGGAGTGAACTCAATGCTGGAGATGATTTTTTCAGGGCTGGCCACAGCCCTGGCGCCCCTGAATGTGCTTTTTGTTCTGGTCGGAGTCATCCTTGGCATGATTGCGGGGGCCATTCCTGGAGTAAATGGCCCCATGGCGATTGCCCTGTGTGTGCCCATGTCCTATTACATGTCGCCAGTCGCCGCCATTGGCTTTCTGGTAGGATTGAACAAGGGTGCATTCTTTGGCGGCTCAATTTCTGGCATCCTTATCAATACTCCGGGCACACCGGAATCTGCCGCCACCACCTGGGATGGCCACCCGCTGGCATTAGCCGGCAAAGGAGAAAAGGCTCTGCGCATGGCCTTGTACGCTTCCGTTACCGGTGATGCATTCTCCACAATCGTGCTCATTCTTGTGGCCGCTCCGCTGGCGGCTGTTGCCCTGTACATGGGGCCACCGGAGATTTTTGCCCTGATTTGCATGGCCATGACAATCATTGCGGGCCTGGGCACAAAATCCCTCCTGCGCGGGCTGATAGCCGCTGCCCTGGGCATTCTCATCGGCTGCATAGGCATTGAGCCCGTATCCGCGCTGCCCAGGCTTACGCTGGACATCACACAGCTGGAAAGAGGCATTACCCTCATTCCCATTGGCATTGGCATGCTCGCCTTTGCCGAGATCATCATCCAACTCCAGAACATGCCCCAGGGGGCGGACGCCGCGGCAATCAAATTTTCCAGTAAAAAGGATGACAAATATATAAGCTGGCACCAGTATCTGGGAACTCTGGGCACTTGCCTGCGCTCGGCCATAGCCGGCACAGTGGTGGGCGCCTTGCCAGGCCTTGGCGCGCCTGTGGCATCATTTTTCGCATATGACCAGGCTGTGAAGCATTCCAAAAATCCGGAAAGCTTCGGCAAGGGCAACATCCTGGGTGTTGCGGCATCTGAATCCGCCAATAGCGCGGTGGTGGCCGCCAGCCTCATTCCACTCTTTACCCTGGGCATTCCTGGTAATGTGGCTTCCGCGCTGCTCATTGGCGCCTTTGTCATACATGGCATGATCCCAGGCCCTTTGATGTTTGAACAGAACGCCCAGTTCATCTATTCCATATACGGCAGCCTTATTCTGGCAAATATATTCCTGCTGGCGGCTGGCTCAGCCGGATTGCGGCTGTTTTGCAAGGTTGTGGATATTCCCTCGGCCATTCTCTACCCGATAATCATTTTCACATGCCTCCTGGGCTCATATATGGCTCAATATTCATCTTTTGACGTATATTTGATGCTGGTTTTCACAGTGCTGGCATGGTTTATGCGCAAATTTAATTATTCCATAATATGCCTGATTATCGGTTTTATTCTTGCTCCAATTTGGGAGACTTCCCTGCAGCAAGTCATTATAGCATCGGAACAGAACCCCTTCATGTTTCTGCACAGGCCTGTGGCAGTTGTTCTGGTGCTTCTTTCTATATGGATTGTCATAAGATCGTACATTAAGGATAGAAAGATGAAGAAATTATTTAAAAATTGACTATTCAATCCGCATATCAAAATTTAATAAGCAAACTGCGCTATGACAAGAAGCAAGTTTTTTTACCTAAGGATAAAAGCATAATGGCCAATATAAATGCCAAAAGGATGAGGCAATTCAAACCAGGGTCACTCGCGGACATTGAAACTGTGGAAGTGGATTGCGATCTGCTGGTCATAGGGGGAGGCAATGCCGGCTGCTTTGTGGCTGTGGAAACAGCAAAGCTGGATCCAGGTCTCAAGATTGTCATTATGGAAAAAGCGGAAATAATGCGTTCTGGAGCATGCTCCGCCGGCATGGACGCAATTAATACCTATATTCCGCCAGATAAAACTCCCGAGGATCTGGTACGCTGGAGCCGTGCGCAGGTTGGAGGTGGCCCCTTGCGGGAGGACCTCTCCCTCTCCAATGCCAGAGAGCTTAATGAATGTGTGGAAGACTTGGAGAGATGGGGGTTGCCAATTCTGCGGGATGAAAATGGCAATGTGCGCTATCGTGGCAAATGGGATATTTCAATCCATGGCGAACAATTAAAGCCCATAATGGCTGAAAAAGCCATTGAAAGTGGCGCGGATGTCTATAATCGGGTTACCGCCACCAATCTGCTTATGAGTGATGGCCGCTGCGTTGGAGCAACCGGGCTTGGCGTGCGTGACGGCAAATTCTACATTTTCAGAGCCAAAGCCACAGTGGTTGCCACTGGTGGCGCCGGCACATTGTACAAATCCTATACTGCGGACAGCACAGACAGCGGCGCCCAGATCTGGATGTGCCCCTATTGCGTGGGCACCGGCTATGCCATTGGCCTGCGCAGCGGCGCGGAGCTGACCAGCCTGGAACAGCGTTGGGTGGCCACGCGCACCAAGGATTTCTGCGGTCCGGTGGATACAATATCAGTTGGCTATGGAGCGCCCATAATCAATTGTAAAAATGAGAAGGTGATGGATCGCTACAAGGACCTGGGAGGGGATGCCGCGCCGCGCTATATTCGGGCCAATGCTCCCATGGAGGAATGGCTGGCAGGCCGGGGCCCCTGTTATTGCGACACCACACACCTTACTCCAGAAAAAGTGCATGCGATGCTTGAGGACTATCTCAACGAAAGGCCATCTTTTGTCCTTTTTCTTGCCAGCCGTGGCCAGGATCCCGGCAGCGAGCCAATAGAGATTTATGGTTCCGATCCATATATTCTCGGGGGCCATACCGGGGGCGGCTTTTGGGTGGACATGCAGCGCATGAGCACAGTGCCTGGCCTCTTTGCAGCCGGAGAGGCCGCTGGGGGCAACCCCAACAAGTTCGTTGGAGGATGCTGCGCCGAGGGTAAACTGGCGGCCCGCGGCGCCCACGCCTACATGCAGACCCTGAAAGATACTCCAATGCCGGACAAATCCACCCTTGAAAAGGAAATGTCCCGGGTGTACGCCCCGCTTTTGACCGCTGGCGAGGATGGTTTGCGCCCTGTGGAAATTAAGGAAAGGCTGCAAAGGCTGATGGACGAATATGCCGGGGGCGTCACCCAGTTTTACCGCACCAATGAGGAAAGACTTGACTATGCCCTGCGCCAGATCGCCCTTCTAAAGGAGCAGGTGCAATATTTGCGCGCACAGGATTTGCATGAGCTCATGCAGGCGCTTGAAACCATCGACAGGGTGGATGTTGCCGAAGCCGTGGTCATGCACCTCAAGGCACGCAGGGAAACACGCTGGCCAGGCTGGCAAACACGCACAGATTATCCGGAAAGGGATGATGAAAATTTTGACTGTTTTATAGAATCCCGGATGAATCCGCAAACCGGGAAAATTGAAACTTTTACCCGCCCTTATGAACAAATAATACCAGGCGACAGACAGACTGCCTGATTTTGGCAAGGAAGCTTTACGATGCCACCCAGAATTGATACCAATAAATGCGACGGTTGCGCCGGCAAGGAAGAATCCAATTGCGAAAGAGCCTGCCCCGGGGATTTGATGGCTGTTTCGCCGGAAACCGGCAAAGCCTATTGCCGGGCTACAAATGAATGCTGGGACTGTATGTCCTGCATCAAGGTCTGTCCAAGAGGCGCATTACAAACGCGCATTCCCTTTCAGCTTGGCTACTACAAGGCAACATTACGCCCAATAATGGGGAGAAATTCCATAACATGGAAATGTAGTGATCTCTATGGAAAGGAACAGGTATACAAATTCGTCAACAGAACGACCTGCTAGAAAAAGCCTTTCCGCTTCCCATCGCAGGACCTGCCCAAAGGCTATTGCGATAATTCCTCCATTGTCGCCGGCCTGCATCATATTCGCAGGCAAAGCCATTGGCGAATAAGCTGGCGCCATGGAAGATATGTGGTTTTTGCGTGGGGGGGACATCTTCGCTGGTCTTGAATTGGAAAAGCAGCTTTTTCTGGCCAATTCCCGCAAGTATGTCCTCCAAAAAAATGAGATGGTTTTTTATGAAGGGGATCCGGGAAACTGCTGTTTTTATCTTGAAAGCGGTCTCGTGCGGATATTCAGCATTCACGATTCCGGCAAGGAGCCAATTTTTTTTCTGCGGCGCCCGGGAGAGATTTTTGGCATCTCCGAAGTGCTTGACTGTTATCCCCGCAAAGCCAGTGCCCAGGCCATGACTCCCACCACCCTCCACCGTATGGAAGGGACAGTTTTCAACGAACTTTTGCAAAATAACTACCCGCTGGCAAAGCGTATAATTTCCCTTCTGGGAGGCAGAATTCGCTACCTTGGCGACACAATCCGCAGCCTTATGGCGTGCAATGTGGAGGACAGGTTGGCCAAGCTGCTTATTGCCCTGGCCTACGAACTTTTTTCCAAACCGGAGAGCTGGCACAATCCGGTCACAGTGCCAGTGCGCATCTCCCAGGAGCAGCTTGCCCAGCTGGCTGGCACAACGCAGCCAACTGTGAGCGAGCTTTTAAAAAAAATGCAGCTGACCGGCAAAATCCGCATTGAAAAAAGGCGCATAACCATACTGGAGCCACTGGCCCTGCTGGCAGCAATCGAGGATGCCTGCGAGCATGACTGATAACAGCAAAGACACCCTGGCCATTAGATGGTTTACGCAATTTCATCGCGAAAGCTCCCTAATTTTCAAAACAAAAACACCCCCGGTATTCCCAGCTGCATGCGCAGCCAGAAGGCTTGAGATGCAAAAACAAGCCGCCCCTGGGGAGCGGCTTGTAAAAAGGGCGCCATCTTGCCTACATAGGCAGGGCGGATTTTCTAGCCTTTTTTCTTTTCAATCACCTTTTTGGTGGCTTCGGCAATTTCCAGTTCTTCATTGGTGGGGATCACAAGAACCTTGATCTTGCTCTCCGGTGCGGAAATTACCCTTGCGCCAGGCTTGCGGCGGGCATTCTCTTCCTCATCCAGCTTGATGCCCATGCTTTCAAGATTGTGGCAGACCATGCTTCTGACGATTTCATCATTTTCGCCTATGCCTGCCGTGAAGACAATGGCATCCACATCGCCATCCAGCAGGAAGATGTAGGCGCCAAGAGTTTTGCGGATGCTGCGCACCAACATCTCAACAGCCAGTTTGGCACGTTCATTGCCTTTGTCTGCCTCCGCATGCACATCGCGCATATCGGTATAGCCGCAAATGCCAAGCAGACCAGATTTTTTGTTCATGATCTCGTCGGCCTGGGCTGGAGTGTAGCCTTTTTTCTCCTCTATAAAAGGCACAATTGCGGGGTCGATGCTGCCGCAGCGGGTGCCCATGATCAGCCCTTCCAGCGGGGTGAGGCCCATGCTGGTGTCAAAGCATTTGCCATCCTTCACACAGGTCATGGACGAGCCATTGCCCAGATGCATGGTTATGGAGCGCAGCTTTGAGGAATCCTTGTTGAGGAATTCCGCGGTCTTGCGGGCAATGTATTTGTGGGATGTGCCATGGAAGCCGTAGCGGCGAATCTTGAGATCCGTATACATCTCGTATGGCAAGGCATACATGTAGCCTGCCGGCGGCAGGCTGGTGCCAAATTCGGTATCAAATACGGCCACGTTAGGCACCCCGGGAAAGAGTTTTTCGGCCACTTCTATGCCCATGAGGTTTGCCGGATTGTGCAAGGGGCCAAGAAGAAAATTCTCCTTGATCACTTCCTTGACATGTGCGTCCACTAGCACAGGTTCAGTGATGGTTTCACCGCCGTGCAGAACGCGGTGGCCAATGGCGTAGATCTCGTTTTTGTCCTTGATGACGCCGATCGCGGGATCCAGCAGAAGGGAAATCACCAGCTCCATGGCTTCCACATGGGTGGGGAACTGCGCCTCGCGCACAATTTTGTTCTCATCGGGAGCATCGGGATGGATTTTGTGCGTCAGCTTGCCCATGGGCTGTCCTATACGCTCGGCCAGGCCGGAACAGAGCACCTTTTTGGTTTCCATTTCGATCAGTTGATACTTGCAGGATGATGAACCGGCATTGATAACAAGAATTTTCATGTTCGTCCCTTGTTGGTCTGCTTGAATGGTGAGATGGTTAAGCCTTTTTCTTGTCTGCAGCCGCCTGTATGGCTGTAATTGCCACAGTGTTGACAATATCCGGAACAAGGCAGCCGCGCGAAAGGTCGTTCACGGGCTTGTTCAGCCCCTGGAGAACCGGGCCAATGGCTATGGCCTGGGCAGCGCGCTGCACCGCCTTATAGGTATTGTTGCCAGTATTCAGATCCGGGAAGATGAATACGGTGGCCCTGCCGGCGACCTGGCTGCCAGGCATCTTGGTGCGGGCGACAGTGGGGTCAATGGCGGCATCATATTGCAGGGGGCCCTCAAGAGCAAGGTCCGGGGCCATTTCCTTTGCGATTTTGGTTGCCTCCACAACTACATCCACATCCGCGCCCTTGCCTGATGCTCCCGTGGAGTAGGACAGCATGGCAACCCTCGGCACAATGCCGAAAACGCTGGCCGTATGGGCTGAAGCGATGGCAATTTCTGCCAGCTGCTGGGCGGTGGGATTGGGATTGACCGCGCAATCGCCAAACACAAGCACTCGATCTTTAAGGCACATCAAAAAGACCGAACTGACAACGGAGAAGCCAGGCTTTGTCTTGATAAATTCAAAGGCCGGACGGATGGTGTGGGCGGTGGTGTTGATGGCGCCCGAAACCATGCCATCTGCATCATTGAGCTTGACCATCATGGTGGCATAGTATGTGGGATCGGCCATGGTATCCCGCGCTTGTTCTTCGGTGATGCCCTTCTTTTTGCGGAACTCGTGATAAGCTTCCGCATACTCCTGGAATTTGGGCGATTTTATGGGATCAACAAGTGTGGCGGCGCTGATATCCAGATTGAGATCAGAGGCCTTCTTGCGGATGACATCCACATTGCCAAGGAGGATTATGTCAGCTACCTCGCGGCGCAGGAGGATGTCGCTTGCGTGGAGGATGCGATCCTCCTCGCCCTCTGCAAGAACAATGCGCATCTTGTCGCTTTTGGCTCTTTCAATGAGTTCGAACTCGAACATCATTGGAGTCATGCGGTTGGAGCGCCTTTCTTCGAGCAGGCGCGACGAAATTTCCTTGCTGTTGACATGATGCTCGTAAAGACCAAGCACCGTGTTGATTTTGCGGGTATCCTCCGGCTCAATGAGACCGTAGATTTCCTGGAGCGCCATGATGGTGCGATAGGTGTGATTTTTTGTCATCAGAATGGGCACAGGCGAACCCGTCCAGCCTTCCACAAGCTTGATTATGCTCGGCGCCGGCTCAAGGCCGCCAGTAAGGAGAACGCCGGCAATGTCCGGCATTCCGGACGAAAGCCTGGAGGCGATGGCGGCCAGAAGAATGTCCGTTCTGTCGCCAGGGGTAATGATGAGCTGATCCTTTTGCAGATAATTGAGAAAATTGTCCACATGCATTGCCGCGACAAGATAGTCCCCCACCAGGGTATCAAGCCGGTTGGCGCCAAACAGCACATCAGCCTGCAGGCCTTTTTTGACATCGTGCATGGTGGCGCGCCCAAGGGAGGGATCGTTGGGAATGGCATAGACTAGGGCTTTGCGTCCGTTGCGCCCCAACAGCTCGCGCAGTTCATCGATCTCCGTGCGGGAGAGATCGGAGCGGTTGACAATAATGGCGACGACATCAAGGGCATACGGCTGCATGCTCTCCAGCATGAGCTGCATGGAGTCGGCAATATCCTTGTAGGTGGAATCATCGCCGCTGGTCACCAGGAGGACCGGAGCGCCAAGATTGGCCGCAATTTCCGCATTGAGCTCAAATTCAAAAACCGGATCCTTGCCCAGAAAATCCGTGCCTATGCAAAGCACAAAATCATAATGCTCAAGAATGCTTTTATATTTCTGGATGATATTTTCCAGAAGCAGGTTGCGTGATCCCTGATTGATTATGTCCCTGGCCTCGGCCTGGGTATAGGCAAAGGTGTCCTGATACTTCATGTCGATTTTAAAATATTCCAGCATCAGCCTTATGTCTGGATCCTGGCTGTCAAGCTGCGGCTCATTGATGATGGGCCGGAAAATGGCGACATTGCGCATGGTGCGGCTCAGCATCTGCATGGCGCCCAGGGCAATGGCGCTTTTGCCTGTGGTGGGGCCGGTTGCTGTGATGTACAGGGCATTATGTTTCATTGTTTTTCCCCATTGTTATTATATCGCATGTATCAGTTGAAATTGCTCCAATTTCAACATACGGCCTGGCGCTTCACAGCAAAATGTGGTTTTGCTGTGCTGTTGGCCGTCCCGTCCTGTTCCTTGTCCGGGAGAGCATGTCCATTTTCAATGGGCATACGCTATCGCATTTGCCTTATGATAATTACGCGCGGGTCTCTGCCATTGGCAAAGCCGTGTGAACAGCCATCTGTTTTGGCCAGGAAAACACTCAAGGCAGCCTTGCACATGCCGCAGGCAGTACCAAAGAGCTGGCATGTGCTGGATTAAGTTTTAAGGGCGCGGCATAAGCCGCGCCCGTTCATGCCGTCATGCTCCGGCAAATGCCGGATTATTCATAAAACTAGGCCTCTTCCTTGCCCGGCCATGTGCCGGGGAAGGGCAGATCAGCAATCTGCTTGAGATAGGCATAGCGCTCCGCATAGGCCTCCGCAAGATCCTTCTTGAGCTGCACAGACAGCTCTGGCCTGATCTTGTTGAGGGAGGCGTAGCGGTTTTCACCTTCCAGGAAGGCCTGGAAATCACCGCTGGGAGCCTTGCTGTCCAGCTGGAAGGGATTCTTCTTCTGGGCGGCAAGTTCCGGATTGTAACGATACAGGGGCCAGTAGCCCACATCCACGGCAGTCTTGGCTTCAATCATGCTCCAGCCCATACCCTTGCGAATGCCCTGGTTGATGCATGGGGCATAGGCGATTATCAGGGATGGGCCCTTGTAGGCCTCGGCTTCGCGGAATGCCTTAAGGGTCTGCTGCTTGTCTGCGCCCATGGCAATTGAGGCGACATATACATAGCCATAGGTCATGGCCATATGGCCCAGCGCCTTTTTGCCAATGCGCTTGCCGGCCGCGGCGAATTGGGCAACCGCGCCAAGCGGGGTGGCCTTGGAGGACTGGCCGCCGGTGTTGGAATAAACTTCCGTATCCATCAGCAGCACATTGATGTCCGCGCCGCTGGCCAGCACATGGTCAAGACCGCCATAGCCGATGTCATAGCCCCAGCCATCGCCACCAAAGATCCAGACGCTCTTTTTGGTGTAAAGATCGTCCATATCCCAAAGATCATTGGCAAGCGGGCTATCAAATCCGTTGAGATGCTCCAGTATCTCCTCACCGAACTTCCTCGATCCCTCGGGATCATCCTTGTTGTCCAGCCAGCCCTGGAGAGCTGCCTTGAGTTCTGGAGAGGCCTTTTCATCCTTGAGCGCCTCAGCCACAATCTCGGCCAGGCGATTGCGCCTGAAGAGATAGGCCTCCTCGATGCCATAGCCGTATTCCGCCGCGTCCTCAAAAAGGGAGTTGCCCCAGGCCGGCCCAAATCCGCTCTTGAAGTTGGTGCAGTATGGGGTGGTTGGCGAGGATGCGCCCCAGATGGATGAGCAGCCTGTGGCATTGGCCACGATCATGCGCTCGCCAAATAGCTGGGTGAGCACCTTGACATACGGGGTTTCACCACAACCGCCGCAGGCGCCGGAGAATTCGTGCAATGGCTGCTGCAGCTGCGAACCTTTAAGGGTGTCGCGGGGCATGAGATCATCCTTGAGGGAAACATGGTTCTGGGCAAAATCCAGATTTTTCTCCTCAACTTCCAGACGGGATGGCAGCGGCTCAAGCACAAGAGCTTTCTGCTTGGCCGGGCAGACATTGACGCAGGAACCGCAGCCAAGGCAATCCTGCGGATAAACCTGGATGCGGAACTTCAGGCCTTTGAGCTCCTTGCCAATGGCATCCTTGGTCACAAAACTTTCCGGAGCGCCGGCAAGCTCCTCCTCGGTGGCCAGCACAGGACGGATGGCGGCATGCGGGCAGACAAAGGAGCACTGGCAGCACTGGATGCAATTGCCGGGCTGCCATTCCGGGATGCTGATGGCAACGCCGCGTTTTTCGTAGGCCGCGGTGCCAAGAGGCATGAAGCCGTCCGGGTCCATTGCGGAAACAGGCAGCTTGTCGCCTTTCTGGGCAAGGATGGGACGCACGATCTCACGCACATACTCGGTGTCATGCGGATGATGCACAACCGCGCCCTCTGTGGTTGTGGCCCAGGATTCCGGATATTTGATCTCCTTGAGGGCCGGGGCAGCCTTTTCAACAGCCGCGATATTCATATTGACGATCTTGTCGCCCTTAAGGCCATAGGTCTTCTTGATGGAGGCTTTGAGGTAATCAACAGCCTGCTCAAAGGGAATGATGTCCGCAAGCTTGAAGAACACAGTCTGCATGATCATGTTGATACGGCCACCCAGCCCGACTTCCTGGGCAAGCTGCACTGCGTCAATATTGTAGAACTTCACCTTTTTGCCGGCAATGGCGCGTTTCATCGCAGCTGGCAGGTGCTTTTCCATGTCCTCCAGGGTCCATGGAGAATTCAGCACAAATGTGCCGCCCTCGCTGATGCCGTCAAGAAGATCGTATTCAAGCACATAGGCGCTCTTGTGGCAGGCGATGTAATTGGCGCTGTTGATGAGGTAGGGTGATTTGATTGGATCCTTGCCAAAACGCAGATGGGAGACGGTCAGACCGCCGGACTTTTTGGAGTCATAGGCGAAATACGCCTGGGCATAGAGATCGGTATTGTCGCCAATGATCTTGACGGCCTGCTTGTTCGCGCCCACCGTGCCATCGGAACCGAAACCGAAGAACTTGCACTGGCGCGTATCCGGATTGGCAGTGTTAATTTCCTCTGTGACTTCCAGGGACAGATTGGTGACATCGTCCTCAATGCCCACAGTGAAATGATTCTTGGGCTGCAGGGAGAGCATGTTGTCAAAACATGCCTTGGCCATGCCAGGTGTGAAGTCCTTGGAGCCAAGACCGTAGCGGCCGCCGATAATCATGGGAGCCTTGCCACGGCGTTCAGTGAAGGCCGTGCAGACATCCTGATAAAGAGGATCGCCTATGCCGCCGCGCTCCTTGGTGCGATCGAGCACAGTGATGCATTTGACAGATGCCGGTATGGCCGCAAGCAGGTGTTTTACCGAGAATGGGCGGAAAAGACGCACTTTCACAACGCCGGTGCGCTCTCCGCGGGCATTGAGATAGTTAACGGTCTCTTCGAGAACTTCACAGGAAGAGGCCATGCTGATGATTATTCGATCCGCCTGGGGATGGCCAACATAGTCAAAGAGGCTGTAGGACCTGCCGGTGATGCTCTCAACCTTTTTCATGTTTGCCTGCACAATGGCTGGCACTTCGTCATAATAAAGGTTGCATGCCTCCATATTCTGGAAGTAGATATCGGGATTCTGGGCTGTGCCGCGGATTTCCGGATGCTCGGGGTTCATGGCCCGGCCACGGAATTCGGCAATCTTGTCATAGTTGACCAGCTTTTTAACATCTTCCATGTCGATGGTTTCGATTTTCTGCACTTCATGGGAGGTGCGGAAGCCATCAAAGAAGTGGCAGAAAGGCAGGCTGCTGTCTATGGCAGACAGGTGAGCCACCAGGGCCAGATCCATGCACTCCTGCACAGAGGCGGAGGCAAGGAAGCAAAAACCGGTCTGCCGGCAGGCCATCACATCCTGGTGGTCGCCAAAAATGGAGAGAGCATGGCCAGCCAGAGCGCGCGCCGAGACATGAAAAACACCGGGGAGCAACTCGCCGGCAATTTTGTACATGTTGGGAATCATCAGGAGCAGGCCCTGCGATGCCGTGTAGGTGCTGGTGAGAGAACCGCCGGCCAGCATGCCATGCACAGCGCCAGCCGCGCCCGCCTCGGACTGCATCTCCCTGACTATGACTTCCTGGCCAAAAATATTTTTTTTGCCCTGCACACCCAGCTCATCCATCACTTCGGCCATGGGTGAGGATGGGGTAATGGGGTAGATGGCCGCAGTCTCCGTCAGGGCATAGGAGATGTGGGCTGTGGCGGTATTGCCGTCCATTGTTTTCATTTTTGCCATCGGATTCCTCCTTGCGCAGGGCGCATGTTTCCTTTTTGTGTGGCAAGCCGGCATGTTTCAGACTGCATGGGTTTCTACCCAGTGTCTGTATTCAAGCATGAAATGCTTTTTTTACCATGTGTAAAAAAGATATTATTTTTAGTTCTTGACTATCATTTTTAAATGGAGAGGTAAAGCTCCTCCATGCCGAATTGAAATATCTGCGATGAGACTAGCAAAAAATTGTTTGTTTGAACAGCCAATTTTAAATAAAATTTTTACATCCTCTCATCTAAATGCCAGTTTTTTACCCTGGAGCATTTGCCGATTGAATGCAGGCAAATGCAATGCGCTCCTCCTGAAGGGCCGGCGTAAACGTGAGCGGAAAAATTGAATTTTTCCGCAAAACGCCAGCGCGCAGGGTTGAGCCGCTCAGAGCGTCTCAACTGATTCATGTCAGAGGCCACCAGTTTAGAAAATTGCGAGTGCCCTGCGCCAGGCCACAGGCAGCGAAAGCACGCTTGCATTTGCGGAAAAAGTGCGCATTTATATGAAATGTCTCTTCTTAATGATGCGCAAAAAAGGCTGGCCCTGATTATTACCGGCCAGGTGCAGGGGGTTGGCTTCAGACCTTTTGTGTGGCGATATGCCACACAGGCTGACCTTGCCGGTTTTGTGCGCAATACCTCCCTCGGGGTACGCATAGAGATCCAGGGCTCTCCGGAGAAGGTGGACAGGTTCCTCTCCGGTTTTGAGGCCGAGCTTCCGCCACTGGCCCGCATTGCCTCCATGAATGTTGAAAATATGCCTCCAGTCCCGGGCGAGTCCAGCTTTCGCATTGAAAAAAGCCAGGATGGCGGCAGCAGCGCAATTCTGGTCAGCCCGGATATTGGCATATGTCAGGAATGTCTGGCCGATATTCGCGATCCCGCAAACCGGCGCCACGGCTATGCCTTTACGAATTGCACAAATTGCGGACCCCGCTACAGCATTACCAGGGATCTGCCCTATGACCGCCCCATGACCTGCATGGCCTGCTTTGAACTTTGCGGGGCTTGCGCAGCGGAATATGCCAATCCGGCGGACAGGCGCTTTCATGCCCAGCCTGTGGCATGCGCCTCCTGTGGTCCAAGGCTATGGTATGTGGATAAAAAATCTCTTCTGGCAAAAAAGAACCTGCCGGATTCGGACAATATGACAGCAGCCCTGGCCAGGGCCGGGCGGCTTTTGCTGACAGGCGGCATACTGGCCCTTAAAGGTCTTGGCGGCTACCAGCTGGCATGCGATGCGAGAAACCTTAACGCAGTTGCCAGATTGAGGGAGCGCAAGAAGCGTCCACACAAGGCTTTGGCCGTCATGACCCGCGGAATAGAGGCCACCGCATCTTTCTGCCATCTCGACAGGGAGCATGAGGACCTGCTGAGTTCCATTGCCAGGCCTGTGGTGCTTTGCCCGGCCGATCATGATGCCAGCCGGCCGCTTGTCCCGCTCATTGCCCCGGATACGGACCATATTGGTGTGATGCTGCCCAATACCCCCCTGCACGCGCTGCTTCTTGACTGGCTGGCAGAGGCGACTGGCGCGGAACCAGCACTGGTGATGACATCCGCAAACAGGGCCGGTGAACCCATATGCCTTGGCAATCGCGAGGCTTTGGCCTCCCTTGCGCATCTTGCCGATGGCTGGCTGCTGCATGACCGCGACATCCTGGTGCGGGTGGATGACAGCGTGGTTGCGACAGGCAGCCGGGCCTTTCCCGGCAATACCTTTTTTATAAGACGCGCCCGCGGCTATGTGCCCGAGCCAGTGCGACTGCCCGTTGCCGACAACACAAAACCAGTTTTGGGAGCTGGCGCGGAACTGAAGGCCACCTTTTGCCTCACCCGGGGCAGCATGGCCTTTTTGGGGCAGCACATCGGCGACCTCAAAAATCCCCGCACACTCGAATTTTATCAGGATGCCCTGGCCCATTTGCAGAATCTGCTGGGGGTCAGTCCCGCCGCCATTGTTCATGATCTGCATCCCGATTTTATTTCCACCCGATTTGCCATGGACCTTGCCGAAAGACTGGCCGTGCCCGTCATGGGCCTCCAGCATCATGTGGCGCACGCCGCAGGCTGCCTGGCAGAGAATGGCATTGCGGGGGAGGCCCTGGCAATCTGTCTCGATGGCGCCGGCCTGGGAGCGGATGGCACCATCTGGGGTGGCGAGCTTATATATGTCAATCTTGCCGAAGCCCAATGGCGGCGCGTTGGCAGTCTCTCGCCCTTTGCACTCCCCGGCGGAGATGCCGCGGCACGCGAGCCCTGGCGCATATGCAGATCGCTGCTGTTTGGCATTGGCGAGAGCGCTTTTGCCTGTGGGCCGGAAGCGGCGGCCCAGGCTGTGGATGAAATGCTGGCGCGCAATGTGAATTGCGCAGTCACCAGCAGCTGCGGGCGCCTGTTTGACGGCATTGCCGCCCTGGCTGGCCTTTGCCAGGTGTCGGAATACGAGGGGCAGGCTCCCATGCGCCTGGAGAAGGCCGCCCGTGGCTGGCTGGCCGGCCATTCCCCAAAGGATTTGCCGCTCATGCAGGAGCCGGCGCCCATTATCATGCGCGACAGCCTCACCATGCTCCATAGCCACGCCCTTTTCGCGCGTATGCTCGCTATAAAAAAAACCGGTGCAAGCTCCGGTCTCCTGGCAGCCGCATTCCATTTTGAACTGGCGCGAGGAATTGCCGATCTTGCCAGCCTCAAGGCCGGGGAGCTACGCATCAGGCAGGTCGCTCTGACAGGCGGTGTCATGCACAATTTGTTGCTGGCCTCGCTTTTGGCCGATTTTTTACGCGCAAAGGGGCTCGATGTCATTGGCCACAAAAAATTGCCTCCAGGGGATGGCGGCCTGTCACTGGGGCAAGCCATGTGGGGTTCGCGCCTGCTGGAACTGGGGAGACTTTAAAAATTATTGCAATTAAGCGAGAAAAGTTTTGTGGGGTGGTTGACTTTTTGTTAGATTATTCACAAGATAGACGCACAAAAGTTTCCTGCTCACCTGCTGGCTGAGCCAGCTGTTTTTGACATACTGCATGGTGAGACAGAAATTTTTACAGCGGGTTGGGAATGAAATTGCCAGGCCGCTGTGGCGGATTTGTCTGCAAATACGCCTGCGAAACCACAGGGCGGTTTTGCGCACCCTGTGGCGGTTTCAAGCGCAACATGTTCAGGATGCCGGGTGTTTTTCCCGTTGATTTCACAACCCCAAATGGAGGTTTACGCAATGTCCAAACTGGTTCCACCGCATGGCGGCAAAGGCCTGGTCTGCTGCCTGTTGGAAGGTGAGGCTCTGGAGAAGGAAAAGAAAAAAGCTGAGACCCTGCCAAAAATTGAAATTTCTTCCCGTGCCCGCGGTGACCTGATTATGATGGGCATTGGCGGCTTTTCTCCCCTCGACGGTTTTATGAACAAGGCCGACTGGAAAAGCGTATGTGAAAACATGCTTCTCAGCGATGGCACTTTTTGGCCGCTGCCGGTGACCCTGGATGTTTCAGCCGAGGATGCCGAAAAAATAAAGATCGGGGAAGAAGTCGCGCTGGTGCGCGATGGTGAAATAATGGCAACCATGAAGGTTGAGGAAATCTATGAGATGACCGAAGCCGACAAAAAATGGGAATGCGAAATGGTCTTTAAGGGTGAAGGGCCGGATTCGCAGAATTTTTGGGAGGTTGCGCCCTCCGACCATCCCGGCGTCAAGATGGTCATGGCCCAGAAGCAGTACAATATTGCCGGCCCTGTCAAGGTCCTCTCCCAGGGCGACTTCCCCGAAAGGTTCCCAGGCGTCTACATGACACCGGCCCAGCTCAGGCAAAGGCTTGATGATCGCGGCTGGCAGAAAGTCGCTGCATTGCAGCTGCGTAACCCAATGCACCGCTCCCATGAATATCTCGCCAAAATTGGCATTGAGACTTGTGACGGCGTAGTCATCCACTCCCTGGTGGGCTCTCTCAAGCCTGGCGATATTCCCGCGGATGTGCGCGTGAAATGCATCGATACCCTGGTTGACAACTATTTTGTGAAAGAATTTGTCATCCAGGCCGGCTATCCCCTCGATATGCGCTATGCAGGCCCCAGGGAGGCCCTCCTTCATGCCACATTCCGCCAGAATTACGGCATAAACAATCTGCTTGTGGGGCGTGATCATGCCGGCGTCGGCGATTTTTACGGCATGTTCGAAGCGCAGGAGATTTTCCGCAAAATGCCGGAGCCCGCGGATGAAGGCAAGCGCCTGCTCTGCAAGCCCATAAACATTGACTGGACATTCTACTGCAAAAAATGTGATGGCATGGCGTCCATGCGCACCTGCCCGCACAGCAAGGAGGATCGCGTCATCCTCTCCGGCACAAAACTGCGCAAAATGCTGTCCGAAGGCCAGGAAGTGCCGGATCATTTCGGCCGCGAGGAAGTGCTCGCCATTCTGCGCACCTATTACGAAGGTCTTAAGGACAAGGTGGAGATCAAGATGCAGCGCGCGGCATCCGGCTCCGCCATGTAAGGCTTATTGCCGCATAATCAGGGGGCGCCGTCTGGCGTCCCCTTTCATTTTATAAGACAGAAAGCCGCATGGCCCGATGTTTATAATTTATTATTGGGCCGCCTCTTCTCCTTTCATGGCCTTGAACACTTCCTCTGCTGCAAAAAGCGCATTGAGCGCGGCCGGAAAACCGGCATAAACCGCCATTTGCATCAATATCTCCGTAATTTCCAATCTGGAGCAGCCCACATTAAGGCATGCGCGGATATGGATTTTTAATTGGGGCAGCGCATTTCCCATAGCTGCCAGTGCTGCTATGGTCGCAATTTCCCTCGTTTTCAGATCCACCCCTGGCCTTGGATAGATGCAACCAAAGGGGAACTCTATCAGAAGGCGCCCAAAATCCGGCGCAATATCCTCAAGACTTTTCACCACTTCGCTGCCGCCACGGCCATCAATGCGCTCCAGCATCGCCAGCCCTGTTTCATAACACCCGGCACTATTCATTGCCTACCTCCACAAGCTGTATGCTTCCATCTCCCCAGGTGGCCACGATCAGCTCATTGTCTGTATTTTTTGCCAACCCGACAGGTGATGGGAGATTTTTAGCAAGGGTTCTGATCACACCATTTGGTCCGGCTTCCAAGACAGCGCCCGCAGAATTGTCCACCACAAAGACACAATCAGCCCCAGCCGGTAAAATACCCACTCCGGGTGTGGCCAGCCCTTTTTTAATTTTCTGCATGCTGCCATCCGGTGAAACGCGATCCAGGGTCCCACCATAGCAGCTTACATATACATTTCCCGACTCTGTCCATGCCATCCCCACAGGCAGCATGTGGCCAGCGGACAAAACTCTGCGCGTGCCCACGCTATCCACCACTTCCACAGTGCCAGCTCCGCGATTTGCCACCAGTAGCCTGTTGTCTTTTGTCCACAAAAGGCCTGTGGGCTGCTGAAAACCCTGGGCCAGGATGGTTGGCCGCCCATGACCTGTCCATTTGTAGATGTTGCCATCGCCATAGCCGGCAATATAAATATTGCCTTGAGAATCCGCTGCCAGTCCAGCTGGCGAGCTGATGCCGTCAATAACAGTTTCGCGCCTGCCGGAGGCATCCACTCTGGTAACATGATTGGCGCTCCATTCCGCCACAAGCATGGATCCGTCCGGCAAGGTTAAAATCCCCACCGGCGCGGAAAAACCGGCAACGGGCATCATGCCGCCAAAAGCAAGGGCTGCGCCCAGCAAGGTGCCAAGGATGGTGATTGTAAAAAGAAATTTTTTCATAAAACCTCCTTGCTGCACCCTGACATGTCCGAAAGATTTACAGCATTACATTTTTGGTGATACCTTTCTGGCATGGGCGATTATATGGATTTGCGGGAAATGCAGGCTGTTGCCATTGTTGCTGAAGAATTAAACATGCGCAGGGCCGCGGAGCGCCTGCATATTTCCCAGCCGCCCCTGAGTCGAAAAATCAATGCCATCGAGGAGCGCCTTGGGATACGGCTTTTTATACGCCACAGCCGTGGCCTTGAGCTTACGCCAGCCGGCGGGGAAGTCCTGGGCATCATCAGCCCACTTCTGGTGATGCAGGAAGATGCACAACGGAAACTGAAGTCCCTGGCAAAGCCGGCCTGCACGGTCATTGGTCTGACCACTGCCTTTGAGCAGGGCATATATGGCCCATTTATGCAAAAGATGACGGAGCTGTGCAGACCTATATTTAAGCGGGCATCTTCCATCCAGCTGGCCAATGGTGTCGCAAAGGGCGACATCCTTGCCGCTGTGGTGGCTCTTCCACTGGCAGCCAAAGGTTTTTCTGTAATGGCCATGCAATATGCCGAGCCCATGCTGGCCTTTGTGCCGGACTGCTGGTCTCCCCCATCTGTGCTTGCCAATTTGCATGACTATAACGACAGGCCTTTTTTCTGGCCCTGTGCGGCCCGCAACCCGGATTGGCATCAATGGATGCGGGGAGTTTTCAAAATGGCTGCCTTCAGCCCGACAATGCTGGAAGAGCCGGAAGAGCATGATGTTCTGCTGGCGCGCATCGCTGCCGGAGAGGCTTTTGCCATCATGCCAAAATCTTTCGCAGCCATCCGCAGGGCCGGCATAAGCTGCCTGCCGGTTGGGGACCTGCCGCCCCTGGCCATGGGTATGATCTACAGGGATGTAGCGGGAGAGGAACTGGCGCGGAGATGCTCACACATATGGCGGAGAGACTGGTAAGCCGACAAGTTTTGGCTATCGTAAAAAACTGGATAGCGCGGAGCAAAAACATGGCTTCTGTTCTGCGCACGTTGCCGTGGGCGGTGCGCATACCCCTATTTTTGCTTCCGGCAAATGCTGCTTAAGGCGACACTTGCCAGGAGCAGCCATGAAATTAATAGAGAACATGAACAGGCGCCAGAGAATCTACCCCTGGCGCCTGCGCTCATGATCTTACATGCCTGGTTGGATTTATTGACAAAAAACTACAGCGCGCCGGAACCCTTAAAGGAAATTTTTACGATTTCATAGGTTACACGGCCACGGGGAATGTCAATGGTGATTTCATCACCCTCCTCCTTGCCCAACAGAGCCTGACCGACAGGTGAGAGGAAAGAGATGGAGCCTTTGGCCGGGTCGGCTTCGTCCGGGCCAAGAATGGTGAACTCCCTGGTCTCGCCATTATCCACATCTTCCACCTCAACTGTGGCCCCAAAGATGACCTTGTCCCCAGAGAGCTGATCCAGATCGATGACCTGATAGAGACCCAGGCGGGATTCAATATATTTAATTCTGGCCTCCGCCATTCCCTGCCGCTCCCTGGCGGCATC
The DNA here is from genome assembly GCA_910587035.1 of uncultured Desulfovibrio sp. Classification (GTDB taxonomy): domain Bacteria; phylum Desulfobacterota; class Desulfovibrionia; order Desulfovibrionales; family Desulfovibrionaceae; genus Desulfovibrio. Next base: position 25,507 of record CAJUMQ010000020.1, read on the forward strand.
ATAACCGGCATTTTCGCGAAGATCGCCTTCCTCGCGGGCCTCCTTGATGGCCTGGATAATTTCCGGCCGCTCGCTCTTCAGCTGGGCCAGCTCATCCTCAAGTTTTTTGTATCCCTGTCTGGTTATTGGTATGCTTTTCATCTGACACCCCATAAATATTAATGTCCGGATTAAAAACATGTTTTTAATCCGGTAAAATCTCAGTATTAAAAAAATGATTGTTTTTAAGGGGCTGATTGCGGGTTGCCTCTTCCCCTGCATCCGCAGATACCGAAGAAAATCGGATTGGTTCCAAATCAGCCATATAGAGAAAAGGTAAAATAAAGCCATATCATTTAAAGGTCAATATATTTCCTGACAACAGCCAGGGTTTATATTGATATTGTAGGATTGCGGCCAAAGTGGCATACTGGAACAGCCATGAAAAAACTTCTCCGCCATCTGGGCCATCTGCTCATTGTCGCCATCTTCGTCCTGGCGGTATATCTGCTTTATAACAAACTGAAATCATATAGCATTACCCAGATCAGAGCCTGTCTGGAACAGATCTCATATGGGCGCATTGGCGCGTCACTTGTGCTGATGGCCATCAACTACATGATTCTTGTGGGCTATGACTGGCTGGCTCTCAAGGCCATCCATAAAAAGCTGCCCTTGCCCAGGGTGGGCCTGGTCTCCTTTGTAGGCCAGGCTGTGAGCTATAATTTTGGTGCCCTTCTCGGGGGCACCAGCGTGCGCTATCGTTTTTACCATGCCTGGGGCTTTTCCATCACAGATATTGTGCGGCTTGTGCTGATGCTGGCCGTGACCTTCTGGGTGGGCGCCCTTGGCCTGTGCGGCCTGATATTCATTGTGGCGCCCCCGGTGATTCCGGATCCGCTCATGGAGCACATGCCCATAAAAGATGTGCGAGTGCTCGGCTTAATCCTTACCGCCCTGGCATTTTCCTATCTTGCCCTTTGTTTCTCCATCCGCAAGCCGGTGCATATATTCGGCAAGGAATTTGTCTTTCCCACTCCGCGCATAGCCATTGCCCAGTGCATTGTGGCCGGCATAGACATAATCGCCGCTGCCGCGTGCATGTATGTTCTGCTGCCTGGCCACATAGGCATAAGCTTCATTGATTTTCTGCCCAGCTATCTCATGGCCCAGGTGGCTGTGGTGCTGACCCATATCCCCGGGGGGGTGGGCATCTTTGAGCTTGTGATTCTCGAGCTCAGCCACACGTCACATGAGCAGGCGGTTTTTGCGGCTGTGCTTCTTTTCCGCCTCATCTACTACATCATCCCCCTGCTGGCAGCAGCCGTGCTGCTGGCCATCTATGAGGCAAGGCAGAGAAAGGACATGCTCAAGGATGCCGGACGCTGGCTTTCAGTGCTGTCCCATTCCATAGCCGCATATCTCACATTTGTCGGCGGCCTGATCCTGCTTGTTTCCGCAACGCTGCCCACCGCCTGGAAGACCTTGCCCCAGATAATGCAGACATGGCCCAAATGGGTACTGGGCACAGGCCATCTTTGCTGCACCCTGTGCGGAGCGGGGCTACTTTTTGTATCCTACGGATTGGAAAGGCGTCAGACGCGGGCCTTCAGGCTGGCCGTGGCCATGCTGGCCGGGGGCATCTTCGGGGCTCTCCTCAAGGGCTTCTCCTGGCAGGTGGCCCTGATGGCTGCGACAATCCTGTTCGCAGTCTGCCTGGCAAACCGGCGCTTTTACAGGACTTCATTCTTTTTTGAGGAAAAAATCCCGCCCTACTGGCTGGGGGCGGCATTCGCCGCGCTGGCCTGTGTCTTTATGCTGGGCTGGTTTCTGTACCATCCGGCATGGGACAGGGCCACGAGCTGGGGCTTTGAGAGGCCATTCAATGCCTCGCGCACACTGCTGGGATTTGGCGCCATAGTGGTGATGCTGGCCTGCGCGTGGCTCTGGCGGCTGTTTTTGCGCGCCAGAAAGAGGCGGATCAATGACAGGCGCCAGGCACCATAGTGGCAGAGCCTGTTACAACTGAGAGCCGGTTGCCCCAAATGTATCAAAACATGGTGGCGGCAATCCGAGCGGCATCAGCTCCCGGCCGCGACGCTGATGCGCACGGCATCAATGCCATCGCGACCTTCAAACAGCACATCGACATGGTCGTTTTTGTCTGTGCCAATTTTTCTGCCCACATAATCGGCGCAAATTGGCAGCTCGCGGTGGCCTCGATCAATCAGGGCGAGCAGTTCCACAGAGGCTGGCCGGCCATAATCGAGAAGCGCCTCCAGAGCCGCGCGCACTGTTCGGCCTGTAAAAAGAACATCGTCCACGAGGATGATTCCAAGATTATCCAGGCTGCAGGGCATGGCTGATTTGCCTATTTTGGGCATGCCGCCAGAAAGGGTTGTCCAGTCATCACGGTAGAGATTTATGTCAAGGGAGCCGATCTTTATCTTTTTACCTGTCTTTTGCCCAGCCAGGGCGGCAAGGCGCTCCGCAAGATCAACGCCTCTGCGCTGTATGCCCACAAAAATCACATTTTCCATATCGCCATGTCTTTCCATTACCTGGGCGAACAGCCTTTCCAGAACAAGAGACATTTCATTACTGTCGATTATGATGCGTTCCTGCATGAGACTACTCCATGGGCCGCTCAATGGTTGCCTGCGGTATCAATTGCGCCATCTGCCATTTTGGGATATTAGCGCAATGTAAACCTGTTAGTCCGGATATTTTCCATATAGATATTTTTTGACTCATAAACGGATAAAGCGCGTCATTCAAGTTTTTTAACGCGACATTTTCCAGAGTACAGGAGATCGGGTTATGGCTGAAGCAAACAACATGGATGAAAATTTTGAGGTTCTGCTGGCGCAGCATGAGGCGCACTCGGAAAAATTGCGGAAGGGCCAGAAAACAGGCGGCAAAATAATCGCCATCAGCGGCGATGATGTTTTTGTGGATGTGGGCCTGAAAGAAGATGGCATAATGGATCGCAGCGAAATTCTGGACAAGGACGGCAACGAGACTGTCGGCGTGGGCGGCCATGTGGAGGCCTATGTTATTGATATTTCCTCCCAGGGCATCAAATTGTCGCGTTCCATGAGCGGGTCTGGCGTGGCTGCGCTGGAAGATGCCATGGCTGCGGCGCTGCCTGTGGCTGGCAGGGTCAAGGGACAATGCAAGGGCGGCTATCAGGTGGACGTGCTGGGCAAGACCGCCTTTTGCCCCGGCAGCCAGATGGAATGGGCCGACAACCCGGAGGAGCTTGTTGGCCGGCAAATGGAATTTCTGGTGACAAAAATTGAAAACCATGGGCGCAATATAGTCGTATCACGCCGGGCCCTGATTGAGCGGGAAAGAAAAGAAAGCCTCGACAATTTGCTGGCAAGTCTTAATGTAGGTGATATTGTGGAGGGCCGGGTGTCCCGTCTGGCGCCATTTGGCGCTTTTGTTGAGCTTGCGCCACAGGTTGAAGGCATGGCCCATGTTTCCGAGCTGTCCTGGTCCCGTGTCAGTTCGCCTGAAGAGGCTGTGTCCGTTGATGACATCATAACGGTCAAGGTTACCGCCATTGGCACCGATGGCAAGGGGCAGCCGCGCATATCCCTTTCCCGCAAGCAGGCTCTTGCCGACCCCTGGCAGGATATTGAGGGCCGGTTCAAGCCTGGCGATGTCGTGGAAGGCCGTATTGCAAGGCTGGCGCCATTTGGAGCCTTTGTGGAAATTGCCACGGGCATAGAAGGTCTGGTGCATCTTTCTGAAATGTCATGGGAAAAAAGAGTTGCCAAGCCTGAAGAGATTGTCGCTCCTGGCGATGTCGTCCAGGTTGCCATCAGGGAAGTCAATCCCGAAACCCGCCGTATCTCTCTCAGCCTGCGTGATGCCCTTGGTGATCCCTGGCAGGATGCCGCGGAAAAGTTGGCGCCCGGCACTGTCGTGTCCGGCACTGTGGAAAGCCGCACCCCGCATGGCCTTTTTGTGAGGCTTGCCCCCGGCATAACCGGCCTTTTGCCAGCCAGCGCCCAAAAAAATGCCAAAAATCAGGCAGAATTCGCAAAACTTGCCTCTGGCGACAGTGTTAATCTTGTGGTGCAGTCCATCGATGTCAATGCCAAACGCATCAGCCTCGCCCCTGTTGGCAGCGAAGACAGCGGGGCAGCCGACGCAAACTGGCGCCAGCATGTTAAAAGCGCCCCTGACGGCGATAATATGGGCATAATGGCCCAGGCTTTGCATAAGGCTATGCAAAAGAAAGAAAAAGGAGACAAGAACGCATGAAAAAATGCCTGGCGGCAATATTTATGCTGCTGTTTGTATGTGCCAGCCTACCGGCTCTGGCAGCGGATTTGCCAGACTTCAGCGCTCTGGCTGCCAAATGTGGCCCGGCTGTGGTCAATATCAATACCGAACGCAAGGCCTCCCAGAACGGGGCCGAGGATTTTTTTGGGGAAATGTTCCGCAACATGCCCCCCGGGTTTGAAAAATTCTTTGAGCAGTTTGGGGGCAAGAATCCCCAGGATAAAAGAAGGGGCGGCCGCAGGCCAATGCAGAAACAGAAATCCCTGGGTTCCGGCTTCTTTGTTTCTGATGATGGCTATATTGTAACCAATAATCATGTGGTACAGGGCGCTGATGTCATTCATGTCACCATGGATGACAAGAATGGCAAGAGCAAGGATTACAAGGCTACACTTATTGGAGCCGATGAGGAAACAGATCTTGCCCTGCTCAAGGTGGAGGCCAAAAATCTGCCCTTCCTTGTCTTTGGCAATTCCGACAATCTCAAGGTCGGAGAATGGCTGCTGGCAATCGGCAATCCCTTCGGGCTCGATCATACGGTTACGGCAGGCATTCTTTCAGCCAAGGGCCGCAACATACGCTCCGGCCCCTTTGACAACTTTTTGCAGACGGACGCATCCATCAATCCGGGCAACAGCGGCGGCCCCCTGCTCAATATGGATGGGCAGGTGGTTGGCATCAATACAGCCATAATTGCCAGTGGCCAGGGCATCGGCTTCGCCATCCCCAGCAATATGGCAGCCAAGATCATAGATCAGATCAAGGATGGCAAAAAAGTGTCCCGTGGCTGGCTTGGCGTAACCATTCAGGATGTCGATGAAAATGGCGCCAAGGCTCTCGGCATGAAGGATTCCACCGGCGCCCTTGTTGGCAGTGTGATGGCCAATGAGCCTGCCCAGAAGGCCGGCATCAAGGACGGCGATGTGATCATTGCCGTTGATCACAAGAATATCGAGGATTCCGCAGCCCTGCTGCGGGCCATAGCCGACAAGGCCCCTGGCAGCACGGCCCTGCTCACCATCTGGCGCGATGGCAAGACCATGGACATCACTGTGACGCTTGGCGAACGCAAATCCCAGATGGGCAATGCGTTGAAGGGCTCCCAGAAGCAGACTGATGAATCCTCTCTCGGCCTGTCCCTCCGTCAGCTTACCGGAGATGAGCGCTCAAAGCTCAATCTGCCTCAGGGCGAGGGCCTGATGATTGTTGATGTTGATCCGGACAAGGGCGCGGCCGAAGCCGACCTGCGCTCTGGCGACATTATCCTCAAGGCCAACCAGGTGCCTGTGGACAGCATTGGCGCTCTCTCAAAAATAGTCCGGGAGGTGGGCTCCAAGCGCGGCGCCCTTCTGCTCCAGCTGCAGCGCAACGGCGATACCTTTTATCGCTCTGTGCCGGTGACCAAATAGATTCTGCATATGCGGCATGGCTGGCATTCCCGGCCATGCCACGCTTACAAATGCCGCAATGCTTGCGGCATTTTTTTTTAGTGGGTAAACTTGCCACAAGGCATCTTGCTGTACAATCCCACCTTATGGAGGTCGCCATGCCCATAGTGCATACTGACGCAGGCAAATTGCCAGCGGCGGACAAACTGGAAAAAATCCCGGCACTCATGAGCGCCTATTATACCGAGTTTCCCAATCCGGAATTGCCGGAACAAAGAGTGTCTTTTGGCACTTCCGGGCACAGGGGCTCTTCGCTGGCGCATACCTTTAATGAAGAACACATCTATGCCATAACTCAGGCAGTATGTGATTATCGTGGCGCAAATGCCATTGACGGACCGCTTTTTCTTGGAGGGGACACCCATGCCCTTTCGGAAGCGGCTTTTCGCACTGCCCTTGAGGTTCTGGTGGCCAATGGCGTGCATGTCAAAATATCCAAAAATGGCGAATATACCGCCACGCCAGCCATATCCCATGCCATTTTGAAATGGAATGCGGGCAGAAAGACAGGTTTGGCTGATGGCATCATCATAACGCCCTCCCACAATCCCCCCCGTGACGGCGGTTTCAAGTACAATCCCCCAAATGGCGGCCCTGCCGAAACCGACATCACCTCCTGGATAGAAAAAACAGCCAATGATTATCTCGAAAAACGCAATCGTGATGTGCGGCAGGTAAGTCTGAGGGAGGCCAGAAAGTCTGCACTGGTTGAGGAATATGACTATACCGCAGCCTATGTTGATGATCTGGAAAAAGTTCTGGACATGGCCGCCATAGCCGCGTCCGGCCTGAAACTTGGCGTGGATCCCCTGGGGGGCGCCAGTCTGCCACTCTGGCAGCCCATTGCCGAAAAATACAGGCTCAACCTGACCGTGGTGAATAAAGAGGTTGATCCCACCTTCCGCTTTGTGCCCTGTGACAAGGATGGGCAGATTCGCATGGACTGTTCATCTCCATATGCCATGAACAGACTGCTTGAAATGCGTGGCCAGTTCGACCTTGCATTTGCCTGCGACCCGGATTCGGACAGACATGGCATAGTCACCCCCACAGAACTGATGAATCCCAACCACTACCTCACTGTGGCCGCCTGGCATCTTTTCCGGGAAAGAAAGAACTGGAGCCCTGAGTGCGGCATTGGCAAAACCATAGTCACAAGCGCCATGCTCAACCGCATAGGCAAGGAGCTGGGGCGCCCGGTGGTTGAGGTTCCCGTGGGCTTCAAATGGTTCGTTCCCTATCTCTTCAGCGGCCGCTGCGGCTTTGGCTGCGAGGAAAGCGCCGGCGCGTCTTTCCTGTGCTTCGATTCCTCACCCTGGAGTACGGACAAGGATGGCCCGCTCATGTGCCTGCTGGCAGCCGAGATAATGGCCAAATCCGGAAAATCGCCATCTGAGATCTATGCGGGCCTAACCGAAAAACTGGGAGCGCCAATTTATCAGCGCATGGATGCACCGGCGGATGATCATACGCGCAAAATACTGAAATCACTTAGGCCAGAAGATGTGAAACTCAAGACCCTGGGTGGTTCGCCTGTCACCCTGGTTGAGACACGCGCAAGCGGCAACGATGCCCCCATTGGCGGCGTAAAGGTGAGCAGCAATGATGGCTGGTTCGCTGTGCGCCCATCCGGCACAGAGGCCATCTGCAAGGTTTATACAGAAAGCTTCAAGGGCAAGGATTATCTGCTGGCAATCCAGAAGGATGCCATAGACTTTATGGAAGCCCTTTTGAAAAAATAGCGCAAGCCTTGTCACCAAATCCCCGGACATATGAACGGGGATTTGGTGAAAATATTGGCACCCCGGTAAGCGGCATTAGATAAAGGTATTTATTCCCAAATCCTCCAGATCATAGCATGAATTTGTTTTTCGATGCCGACGGAGAACCAGATGATAACAGTAATTTATGGGCATCCATGGGATAAAAGCTTCAACCATGCAATTCTTGATACTGTGCTGGCTGCCCTTACAAAAGCAAATGTAAAACACACTCTTATTGATCTATACGCCGACAAGTTTGATCCGGCGGTGCGCGTTGATGATCTGGCCCTGTATGGCGAAGGCAGGACCGCTGATCCTCTGGCTGCCAGGTATATGGAGATCTTGGGCAGAACCAGAGGCCTGGTTTTCATATACCCAGTGTGGTGGGGAGTTGAGCCGGCCATTGTCCAGGGATTTTATGACAAGGTGTTTTTGAAGGATTTTGCATGGGAATATGATCCGGATGGCAGGCTCTCGCCATTGCTGAACATCACCAAGGCCAGGCTTTTCACCACATCGGAGGCGCCAAGCCCGGTTTTTACATCCTATTTTCAGGACTATCTGCCATCTCATGTCTTTTCGGCAGTGGGCATCCACAATTCATCATGGCTCAATCTGGATAATATTACACACAGGTCCAGACGGGAGTGTGAGGACTTTCTGGCAAAGGTTGCCGATGCCATGACATCATTTGGATATTGATGAAAAGGCCACAAGGCCACCCGCTGGAATCGAAGTCATGCCCTGGGCGTAATTCGTCTGAAATTTCGCCCAGGGCCGATTAAATCCTGTCGCAGCCTTTGTGTGCGGAAATGGCCATGGAGACAAACTCCAGAGCATCTTCATAAAGGGATGCGGGTGCATAGGGAGTAAGCACCCTGGTGCGATTGACACCCACGAGCAGGGAGATTATCACCTGGGTTGTGCCCATGGGGTCGGTTACCATGAGGCTTTTGTCGAGCATTCCCCTTTCAAGCTGCCGGGTCAGAAGCTCGTGGATTCGTGAAAATCTGGAATCCATCAGATCCCTGTCCGCGCCAGTTTTCATGTCGCTATATGGCGAACATCGCACCAGCACAAGCCAGTTGGAGTTTTTATCAATGGAAAAATCCAGATAGGCGCGGCAAAAGGCCATTACTCCAGCGTAACCGCAATCAGTGCCGCGCACGGCCTCTTCCAGAAATGACTGGAAATTTTGCAGCACATCGAGACCCGAGGCCAGAAAAAGCTTCTCCTTGCTGCCGAAATGATGCGTCAACAGGCCAAGGGCCACATTTGCCCTTTCGGAAATTTTTTTAAAGGTCGTCTCTGCATAGCCATATTCGCCAAACAGTTCCTTGGCGGCCTTTAGCAATGCTTCCTTTCTGTTTTTTGTCTGGGGCATTCCAGGCTCCGGATGCATGTAATCTGCTAATGCATTTGTCATAAATATATCTGTCGTCCTGTGCCAGTCCTCATCCGGCAAAAGTCATTTCCTGATTATGAAATGAATTTTCATTCACTCTTCTGCTTGCGAAAGGCGTTCTGGGCATGGCATCCAAGCTGGTTGAGGCGTCTATCTACCCGATCATATATGCTGCCGGGTGTGAAGGTGTCATTTTTTCTTCTTTTGCCCGCAGGGAGGCCGGTGAGCAAATAAAGCGCCTCTGCCATATCCCGCACGGGATAAATGGCGAACTGCCCTCTGGACACACTCTCCACTATTTCAGGAGAAAGCATGAGGTGATCAATATTATCCCAGGGTATGAGCACCCCCTGGGTGCCAGTGAGGCCACGCCGCGCGCATACCTTGTAAAAACCCTCTATCTTGCGGGTCACCCCTCCCACTGCCATTATCTGGCCAGCCTGCCCAAGGGCTCCGGTAAAGGCCAGGTCAAGACGCACAGGCACATCCGCCAGGGCAGATAGGAGCGCAGCAAGCTCGGCACCGGAGGCGGAGTCTCCCTCAATCCCCCCATAGCTCTGTTCAAAATAGAGGGATGCCGTTAGCACCAGCGGTTTTTTGCGGGCAAAAAGATCAGCAAGGAAGCTTTTTATGATCAGCATGGCCTTGGTGTGAATGGGACCGCCTAGCTCGGCTTCCCTTTCCAGGTCGATGATGCCATCATGCCCCACCCCAACCGAGCAGGAGATCCTGTGAGGCAGCCCAAACTCGTAATCGCCCTCCCATGTCACCGAAAGGCCATTGACCTGGCCAACAGCGGTGCCGCTGGTTTGCACCTTGATCACGCTGCGGCCATACTCCTCCATCAGTTCCTCCTCTACCAGATTGGCCCTGTAGAAGCTGGCTCGATGGGCGCTATCCAGAAAAGCCGCATCCACCACCTGGCTGCCTCCCATGGCGGCCAGGGCATCAGCTTCTATCATCAATCTGCGCAGAACAGGAAATTTCAGGGACAACCGCTTCTGATCCTCGCAAAATTTGGATCCTGCATCCACAAGCCACGCCAGCGCGGAGGCGTCAAAAGGCATCAGACCCGCATCCATGGCAATTTTGGCAATTTGGCCCAGATACAGACGGATATTCGCGGCATTTCTCTCTGCCGATTCCGCCATATGGGCCTTTATGCGAAATATCCGAGAAAATTTATCATCATTGTCGAGAAGATATTCATATGTCTCCTCATTGCCTATGAGTATAACCTTAACATTGAGATCAAGGGGATCAGGGCGCAGGCTTCTCGCTCTGGCGGCTGTATCCGTCATGTCGCCGCCATCCTCAATGCGTGCCTGATTGGCTCGCAAGGCCCGCAAAAGGCCTTCCCAGGCAAAGGGATGATGCAGGATGTCATCCGCATGGAGTACGAGAAAACCGCCATTGGCCCTGTGCAGGCTGCCATTGCGAATGAGGGTGAAGTCCGTCACCAGGGCGCCCATTTCAGATTCCCGCTCCACACAGCCCAGGAGATTGAGGGCGCTTGGATTATCTTCCACTATCAGTGGCGCGCCATGCAGACCGGAATTATCCACAAAAAGATTTATGGAATAGCGGTTTAAAAAATTTTCCGCCTGCAGGCTGAAGCGGGGCTCGTCACTCTTGTCATGCTGCTCGCGTGGCAGGAAGGCATCGGTATTTTTAATAATATCCGCCCTGAAATCGCGCAGAAAATTTTTCATGTGCGGCGAGGGGCACAGCTTCATAAACTTTTGTTCCAGGGGATCCAGCAGCGTTTCCAGCGTGGCCGTCATGGCCCGGCGCTCGAGGCCACTTTCATCATCATGGAAAGAATCTTCCGCAGAGTTGAGCTGCCTCATCAAGCCCACAAGATCCTTGGTGAGGGTATCCCCCTTGCGCTTTATGTCCTGCCTGGCGGCGCTGTCCAGACTGGCCAGCTCATCCTCATCCAGCTTTTTGCCCTTGCTCACGGGATAAAGGGTGAGGCCTCCATTTTCATCAATATCAAGGTTAAATCCCTTATGAGCGGCCACATGATTCATCTTGCTCAGGAGGCCGGAACGGATCTTCTGGAATTTTTCCATCAGCACCGCGCGCTCGCGGATAAAGTTGGGAGTGGCAAGACGTCTTTCCAGATTTCCGGGAATATCATCCATCAGTTTCTGAATGGCTTCACGAAACTTGCGCCCGTGCCCGGCAGGAAGATGCAGGAGAAGAGGAGCGTCCGGACTGCTGAAATTCTGCACATAGACCAGATCTGGAGGTGTATCCAGCTGGCTGGCAGCAGGTTTGAGGCAGGAGAGGAGCATATGGCTTCGGCCAAGATCCGGATTGCCTGACAGATAGATGTGGAAGCCGGCATTTTTTATGCGCAAGGCCATTTCCAGAGCCTGCAGGGCCCGGGGTTGAAAAACGGCATTGCCATTTTTGCATAGTCTTTCGAATGGAATTTCGCCGCTATTTTTCCAGGGAATTTTTGCGGGATCACAGGTTGTATGCAGCTTGTGAGGTAGTAATGGTGCGGTGGCGGCCATATCAGGATTTTGAATAGAGTTTACTGAGGATTTCCCTTGCGCCATTGTCCAGCAATTCGGTTGCCACAGCCTCGCCAATTTTTTTTGCATCCGCAGTGTGGCCGGTTTTCTCCGCGCGCAGAATCAGGCTTCCATCGGGTTCGGCCACCAGCCCCTGCAGATATAACTCCTCATCATCCACAAGCCTGGCATTGGCGGCTATGGGCACCTGGCAGCCGCCATCAAGGGCGGCAAGAAAACTTCTTTCCGCATCAACACAAACACGGGTTGGCCCATCCTCCATACTGGCCAGCAGGACAAAAAGATCATAATTGTCCTCAAGACATTCTATGCCCAGGGCCCCCTGGCCCGCGGCCGGCAAAAAGTCATCTGCTTCCAGGGGCACCATGTGCGGAGCCAAAAGCCCCAGACGATTGATGCCGGCGGTTGCAAGAATGATGGCGTCATAATTGCCTGTATGCAATTTGCCAAGGCGTGTGTCGATGTTGCCGCGCAGGCTGGAAATACGCAGGTCCGGGCGTCTGGCAAGGAGCTGCGCCTGGCGCCGCAGGCTCGATGTGCCCACATGCGCTCCGTGGGGCAAATCCTCAATGGAGCTGTACTCCATGGAAAGAAAACAGTCTGTGCATGCCTCCCTGGGTGGCACACAGCCCAGAATAAGACCATCCGGCAGAACCATGGGCACATCCTTGATGCTGTGAACCGCAAGATCCGCGCGCCTGTCCAGGAGGGCCTCCTCAATTTCCTTGACAAACAGGCCTTTGCCGCCAACTTTTGCAAGCGGCACATCCTGTATTACATCGCCCCTGGTCTTAATAATATTTAGGGACACAGAGAGGGCCAGGTCAAGCTGTTCCAGCCAGTCCTTGACATGATTCGCCTGCCACAGGGCCAGACGGCTGCCACGGGTTGCAATAACAAGATGCCTGCGCATTGACGCCCTTAACGTCCACAGCTGGCGCAGTTTCCACCAGAGCAGCCTGCGCAGCCGCCACCGGAGGACACGGGCATATCCCCACCCTGGCCGGAACCTCCCCTGTGCCTGGCGCAGACGGACATCATCTTGCTTGTCTCATCCGACCCGCAACGGGGGCAGATGCAGGCAATTGTGTCCGGAGCGGCGATCTCCTCAAATTCATGTCCACATTTGCCGCAAACAAATTCATATATCGGCATTATTCACCTGCCTTTCGGGGTTGGCCAGAAAAGGCCTGATTTCGCCCACATTTTCAAATAGATAATAATCGCAGAGATAACAGAACATATGCTCAGCGGCCAGATGCATCTCCTGGATGAGCGGCGTGCGATCCGAGGACACATCGATTATTATGTCGCAATGCATGAGAGAGGAATTGTTGCCGCATAGCCCAATGGTATAAAGCCCTTTTTCAGATGCGCAAGCAAAGGCCCGGATTACATTGGGGCTTTTCCCTGAAGTGGAGATGCCAAGCAGGACATCACCGGGGGCTCCCAGAGCCTCCACCTGGCGGGAGAAAACATCTTCATAAGCGCTGTCATTGGCAATGGCGGAAAGAACGGAAGTATCCGTGGTCAGGGCTATGGCGGGCAGGGCCGGACGATCCAGCAGAAAGCGGTTGACAAATTCTCCCGCCACATGCTGCGCATCCGCCGCGCTGCCACCATTACCGCATAACAGCAGCTTGCCCCCCCGGGCAAGGCTTATGGCTGTATTGAATGCGGCCTTGCGGATTTTTTCGCCATTGAGCCGGAAAAATTCCTCCCGCAAGCTTGAGCCGGTTCTGGAGTATTCCTCGATAATTTGCAGAGCGCTGTCCATGCGGTCTCCATTGGCCTGACAAATTGTCAACTTGTTGGACTAAATAATATAATCCAAAGCGGCCCGCATGACAAGGCAAGCCGTGCGGTTGAAAACTGTGACAAAAATAGCACGCTCCCGGCACCTCAGCCACAAGCTGACCCATGTCTGAAATAATAGGGGGGGGGGGAACAGAAACGCCTCTAGGCGAACATCATCAACGCTGTTGGCACGAACAAGAAAGGTAACGCCGCCCACCGCCAACGGGAGCCCTGCCGATACGGTTTTTGATGCGAATATTGCCAGCATGCGGCAGACTGGCCGGATGGTTAAATTTTGCGTGCCCGTATCCATTGCCTCGCCACAGAGCTTATTTATCATATACTAAAAATATGTAAAATCAAAATATGAGGATTTTATCTGCATAAATGGAGGGTATATGGGTTATTAATCTTGAAAAATTTTTGTAGAGATTGTAAAAAAATATCTGCAAAGGATTTTCTGTGCCCGAAAGTTAAGGGATTCACCCACGCTGCAAGAAGCTTCCTGCAAAATCTGGCCGAATTATTCATGCCAGAGCGCCAATGCTGTTCCATGCCACCATTGCGGACTGAAGCAATGGCAGCCCATATTAATAGGCGATCCCGCCACAGAAAGCCCAACTTTATAATTGTCAATAGATTGGTTTATTCACCTGCAACCTGGAGGCTATGCATCATGGCAAAAAAGATTCTTATCCTGAACGGCAGCCCGCGCATGAAAGGCAATACCGCCATGCTTTGTGATTCCTTTGCAAAAGGAGCGGAAAGCGCTGGCCATACCGTAACCAGATTTGATCTGCAAAAACTGGATATTCATGGCTGCCTGGGGTGTATGAAAGGGGGCAAGGACCCCAAAAGTCCATGCGTGCAAAAGGATGGCATGGAAAAAATCTATCCGGCATATGAAGAGGCCGATATTGTGGTGCTCGCCTCCCCGCTATATTATTGGAGCGTTTCCGGCCAGCTCAAGACGGCCTTTGATCGCCTGTTCGCTGTTGCGGAATGCAATCCAGGCTATGCCAATCCCAGCAAGGAATGCATATTGATCATGGCAGCCGAAGGCGACACCCCGGACAACTGGAAACCGGCTTTAGATTATTACGAGGCGCTCACAGGCTTTTTGAAATGGAAGGATCTTGGCAGAGTCCTGGCTGGTGGAGTTCTCGATGCCGGCGCGGTGGCTGGCAAGCCAGCTGTCGATGAAGCCTATAAATTTGGCGCGTCATTATAAACTGGCTTTTTCATTTTTTTCAGGCTGCCGCCGGTCACGCAGGCCGGCGGCAGCCGCATGTGCGGAGACGGAGCATGGGCAAGGGCAATCTGAATGGGGGCAACAGGTTTTCGCGGCGCAGGCTGCTGTCCATTGGCGGGGTTTTGGCTGCCCTGGGCTTGGGCGGCGGCTTTCTCTATCGCCATTTTTCTTCCACTTCTCCCGTAAAAGTGGAATCCTTCATAACTCAGGGGGATGGCAGCAAAAAAAATGTGCTCGTCATGACAGGGAGTGCACGCAAGGGTGGCAACAGTGAAGTCCTGGCCTCGGCTTTTATCGATGGCGCAAGGGAGGCCGGGCATACGGTTAATGTATTTCACAGCGGCATCACTCCTGTGGGTGCCTGCCTGAATTGCGACGGCTGCTGGATCACAGGCAAACCCTGCGTGCAGGATGATGCCTTTGAAGCGCTCTCGCCCCTGCTGGAGCAGGCCGAGATGCTGGTATTTTGCAGCCCTCTCTACTGGTATAATTTCAGCGGCCATTTAAAGTGCGCCATTGACCGCATGTATCCCTATTCCCGCAAAAACCGTCTGCGCGATATGAAAGTCAGGGAAGCCATGCTGCTGATGTGCGGCGAGAGCATGTTTCCCCGCTCCTTTGCCGCCCCGGCGGAGGCCTATCGCCAAATGCTGGGCTATAAACGCTGGGAGGATCGCGGACGTCTTTTTGTCACCGGCGTAAATGAATTTGGCGCAATGAAAAATCACAGGGCTCTGGGCATGGCAAGGGAAATGGGCCTGAATGTCTGAGTGGCACTTTTCTGGACGATGCTAGCAAATATGGCGTATTTCTCAATTTCATGTGAAACACGCCATATTTGCCACCGCGAAGACATGAAATCCCCCACCCTGCAGCAGCGCCGGCGAAGATATGAATAAAAATGGAAAACTGATTTTTCTCTTGACATGCAAGCCACATTTCCATAAATAGAAAAGACGCAGTGGGTTGTCGTTCAATTGGCAGGACGGCGGATTCTGGCTCCGCTAATCAAGGTTCGAGTCCTTGCAACCCAGCCAAAAGTCCTCATCGTCTAGTCGGCCCAGGACAACGGCCTTTCACGCCGTCAACAGGGGTTCAAATCCCCTTGAGGACGCCAAGTAAATTCAAGGAGTTAGAGTAAAATCTAGCTCCTTTTTTGTTTGTGGGGCAAAATTGCCCCACACTATGCCCCACAGATTTGATAAAGTCCGGGAAAATTATTTCAAGACAATCAAACCTGGGGCTGAATCCTGTTTTTGGGGGGCCAATGGGTAATGCAAATTTGTGTAGAGGAAGTTCATTCCATTTGTCCACCATATCTACCTTTACAGCTTCCCTTTCTACCTTATATAATTACAACAATTTGCTGGATTGATGGGAGCTGCCATGCCGCGCCAGAAAAAGGAAAAGCCGCAGGAGCCGCTTGAAAAGCAGCTATGGGCAGCCGCCGACAAGTTGCGTAAAAACATTGATGCCGCGGAATACAAGCATGTGGTGCTTGGTCTTATCTTCCTGCGCTATGTATCCGACTCATTTGAGGAACTTTACGAAAAACTGAAAAGCGGCGCAGAGGGTTATGAATATGCGGATCCGGAGGACAAGTACGAATACGGCGCCAAGAACGTCTTTTTCGTGCCGCCTGAAGCCCGCTGGTCATTCTTGCGCGATAATGCCAAAAAAGCGGAAATTGGTGTTATGGTGGATGTGGCCCTTGACGCCATAGAAAAGGAAAATCCATCCCTCAAAGGCGTTCTGCCCCGGGTTTACGCAAAAGAAAATCTCGATCCCGCCAGTCTGGGCGCGTTGATTGACCTTGTTTCCGGCATTGCCCTGAATGACGCAAAGGCCAGAAGCGCGGATGTACTCGGCCATGTCTTTGAATATTTTCTGGGGGAATTCGCCCTTGCGGAAGGTAAAAAGGGCGGCCAGTTCTATACTCCCCTTTCCATAGTTGAGCTGCTTGTGGCCATGCTGGAGCCTTTCAAGGGGCGGGTCATGGATCCCTGCTGCGGTAGCGGCGGCATGTTTGTGCAAAGCGAGCGTTTTGTGGACACGCACAAGGGCATGCGTCAGGATTTGAGTATTTTTGGTCAGGAGAGCAACCAGACCACATGGCGCCTTTGCAAAATGAACCTTGCCATCCGCAACATAGACAGTTCACAGATCAAATGGAACAACGAAGGCTCATTTTTAAATGATGCCCACAAGGACATCCGAGCCGATTATATCCTTGCCAATCCCCCATTCAATGACAGCGACTGGTCAGGCGAGCTTTTGCGCAAGGATGCCCGCTGGCAATATGGCGTTCCTCCAGCCGGAAATGCCAATTTCGCCTGGCTGCAGCATTTCGCCTTTCATCTTGCGCCATCCGGTCAGGCCGGAATTGTCCTTGCCAAGGGAGCGCTCACCAGCAAGACCAATGGCGAGGGTGAAATCCGCAAGCGCATGATTGAGGAAGGCAACCTCATTGACTGTATTGTAAACCTTCCGGCAAAACTCTTTTTGAACACGCAGATTCCGGCGGCGCTCTGGTTTCTGGCCCGCGACCGCACAAACCATAAATTCCGCAATCGCAGCGGCGAAATCCTGTTTATTGACGCCCGCAATATGGGTACGCTCATAAACCGCCGCACCCGCATTCTGACGCACGAAGATATAAAAACAATCAGCGATACCTATCATAACTGGCGCAATGTGGGCGGCGATTATCAGGATGTGAAAGGCTTTTGCGCCTCAGTGCCCATATCGGAAGTTGCCGCAAAGGATTACGTTCTCACCCCAGGCCGTTATGTCGGGTTGCCTGATGAAGAGGACGATTTTGACTTTGCGGAGCGCTTCGCCAGTCTGCAAAAAGAATTTATGGAGCAACTTGAAGAGGAGAAAAAGCTGAACGAGGCTATTCTGGAAAGTGTGGGGAGGATTACAATATGATGGCCTGGAAAGAAGCAAGAGTTGGAGAATTAGGCCACATAATTACTGGTAAAACTCCTTCAAAAAATTCCCCCAAAGAATGGGGCGATGCTATCTTTTTTTTAACCCCTACTGATTATAAGAATTGCCATAAATATGTTAAAAAAACAGATCGCAAACTATCAAAATTAGGTAAAGTCAACCATAAAGCACGTCTTTTACCAAAAAATTCTATTATGGTTACATGTATTGGGTCAGATATGGGAAAAGTTCTGATAGCAACTTCCGATACCGTTACCAATCAACAAATAAATTCTATTATTATAGATGATGATAAATATGATGTAGACTTTATTTATTATATGTTTTTAAACATGGAGGCAGAATTAAAAGTACTTGGTGGAGATGGTAGTGCAGTTCCAATTTTAAATAAATCTGATTTCTCTAATATACATGTAAATATCCCGCTTCTCTCTGAGCAACGCGCCATTGCATCCGTCTTGAGCAGTCTTGATGACAAAATTGAGCTGCTTCATCGCCAAAACTCCACACTTGAGGCAATGGCTGAAGCACTGTTTAAGCAATGGTTTGTGGTGGAGGCTAGAGAAGATTGGGAAGACTGTCAGATAAAAGATTTGTTTATATTACAAAGAGGATATGACCTTCCAAATGATAAACGCATCAATGGTACTATTCCTATAATTTCTTCCAGCGGTATTAATGATTTTCATAATTCTGCTATGGAGAAAGGTCCTGGTGTAGTAATCGGCCGTTCAGGAGTATTAGGAAATGTATTTTATATTGAAAATGATTTTTGGCCATTAAATACAACATTGTTCATCAAAGAATATAAGAATTCTACCCCACTTTTTTCATATTTTTTATTAAAATCACTAAATTTGGATATGTTGAATGCTGGATCTGCAGTCCCAACATTAAATAGGAATCATGTACACATATTACATCAAAAAATGCCTCCATTGGATCTAATTTTAAAATTTGAAAATAAAGTCAAAAAATATTTTAAAAAGAAACAGTTAAATGTTAGGCATATTTCTACTCTTGAAAAACTCCGTGACACTCTCCTGCCCAAGCTGATGAGCGGAGAAGTGCGCGTTAAGTTCTGATAATTTAAAATATGGATATTCGCTATTCAACAGAGTTTGGTATTTTCGAATGGGACTCAGATAAAAATGACGTGAATTTACAAAAGCATAAAATTAATTTTTATGATGCAGTGAATGTGTTTGCTGATGATTATGCTGTAATTTACCACGATCCTGTCCATAGCCTTGTGGAGGAACGTTTTAAGATTGTGGGGCGTATAGGCGGATTCAGGATAAGTGCCGTATTCTTTACAGACAGGGAAGAAATTATAAGGATAATTCCCGCCAGAAAAGCGACAAAAAGTGAGATAAAAGAATATGAACATAATTTGCCAGACTGACTGGAACGCGTTTGACAATATGACGGATGAGGAAGTCATTGCCAATGCCGCCGCCGATCCTGACTCCACTCCCTTTAATAATGGCGAAAAAGTGATAATGCGCAAGGAAGATGGCGCGACTGTGCTTGAACGTTTTCGCAAGGCAATTAAACGGGAAAATCAGGACAAACTTTGCGCCACTGAATCAGACAAAGTATTTTGCAGGGAAGAATGATGCCTAAACTGGCTGAATCGGATGTTGAGGAACTGGCCCTGCAAAGATTACAGGAGCTTGGCTATGCTTATTATCACGGCGCTGATATTGCGCCAGATGGATTGACTCCTTTGCGGTCATCCCTTGAAAGTCCGCTTCTTGAAACACGGATGCAAGAGGCTATAGATAGATTGAATCCTGACATTCCGCCTGTAGCCAGACTGGAAGCTGTGCGCAGACTTTCTAACATTACTGCGCCAGATCTGATTTCCGCCAATGAGACCTTCCATAAATATTTGGTGGAGGGAGTGCCGGTCAGTTACATGCGGGACAAGGAGGAGCGGGGAGGAAAAGTCCGGCTTCTGGATTTTGACGAGCCGGAAAACAACGAATTTCTGGCTGTCAACCAGTTCACTGTCATAGAAAATAATGTCAACAAAAGGCCCGATATCGTTCTTTTTGCCAATGGGCTGCCGCTTGTCGTAATTGAACTGAAAAATCCGGCGGATAAAAACACCACCATTAAAAGCGCATTTAATCAGCTCCAGACCTACAAGCGGAAAATCCCCATTTTGTTTCGCTACAATGGCCTTCTTGCTGTTTCCGATGGTTTTGAGGCCAGAACTGGCTCTCTGTCGGCAGGTTTCACAAGATTTTTGCCCTGGAAAAGCGAAGACGGCCAGACACTGGCTGACAAAAACAAAAATCAGCTTGAAGTTCTGATTAAAGGGATGCTGAATAAACGGACTCTGCTGGATTTGCTGCGCTATTTCACGGTCTTTGAAAAAGAGAAGAGCCAGGACTTCCAGGGCCTGATTTCCATTGAGACAGTCAAGAAAATCGCGGCCTATCATCAATATTACGCAGTCAACAAGGCGGTGGAATCAACGCTCGCGGCTGCTGGCCAGGAGGATGAGCGGCATAACAAGGGCGGTGTTGTCTGGCATACCCAGGGCAGCGGCAAATCCCTTTCCATGGTCTTTTTCAGCGCGAAGATTGCGGAGAGGCTTGGCAATCCGACAATCGTCGTTCTTACAGACATGAACGATCTGGACGATCAGCTGTTTGACACATTTTCCGCCTGCAGCCAGCTTTTGCGGCAGGAGCCAAAACAGGCGCAAACACAAAAGGAACTGAAAGAACTGCTCAGGGTCGCATCTGGCGGCATATTCTTTTCCACCATGCAGAAATTCCGCCCTGAAACTGGCGACACTTTTGATCTGCTCTCCAGCCGCTCAAATATAGTTGTCATAGCGGATGAGGCCCATCGCACCCAGTATGGCTTTAAAGCCCATGAAATTGACGTTTGCAATAAATCCGGCGAGGCAATCGGCAAAAGGCGCGTTTACGGGCTGGCAAAATATTTGCGCGACGCCCTGCCAAACGCCATTTATCTGGCCTTTACCGGCACTCCCATTGAGAAAATCGGCGCCAATACCCGCTCTGTATTTGGTGATTATATTGATATTTATGATGTGGCCAGATCGGTAGCGGACAAGGCTACTGTGCCCATTTATTATGAAAGCCGCCTTGTGAAGCTGGAATTGCCGGAAGAGGGGCAAAAACTGATCGCAGAGCTTGATGAGGAGATTGAGCAGGCTGGAGCTGATTCCGATCCGGAAGTAGTCAGGGCAAAGCGCAGACGCTCAAGGCTGGAGGCGCTTATTGGAGCCGGCGCTCGCCTAGACAATGTGGCCAGGGATATTGTGGAGCATTTTGAGGGCAGACAAAAGGCGAATATTGGCAAGGGCATGATTGTCTGCATGTCCCGGCCAATAGCGGCGCAGCTATATGATCGCATTGTGGCCTTGCGTCCTGACTGGCATGACGATGATCCCGCAAAAGGCCAGATAAAGCTGGTCATGACTTCTTCCTCGGCTGATGAGCCGGAGCTTGCCAGATTTCAAACAACAAAGAGCCAGCGCAAGGCTTTGGCCGCTCGCATGAAAAATCCGGACGATCCGTTACAACTTGCCATTGTCTGCCATATGTGGCTGACGGGATTTGACGTGCCCTGTCTGCATACCATGTATCTGGACAAGCCACTTAAGGGGCATACCCTCATGCAGGCCATAGCCAGGGTCAACAGGGTCTATGGCGACAAGCCCGGCGGCCTGATAGTGGATTATCTGGGCATTGCCCAGGATTTGAAAGCGGCCATTTCCTTTTATGGCGACTCCGGCGGAAAAGGCGAGCCGGCAATATCGCAGGAACAGGCCGTTGAAATAATGCTGGAAAAGCTGGAAGTCGTGATCGCCATGTTACATGGACTGAACTGGGAGGAATATTTTACAGCCGATGTGAGCAGAAAGCTGGGCATAATCCTTGAGACTGAGGATTTTATTCTCGGCCTTGAAGATGGCAAAAAGCGTTTTCTGGACGCTGTTACAGCTCTTTCAGCCGCAGCAGCTCTTGCCATGCCTCATCCACAGGCAATGGCGGTTGCCGATAAAATTTCTTTTTTACAGGCGGTAAAGGCGCGTTTACAAAAAGTTGGCATTGGTTCCACAGATATTGACAGCGACAAAATTGAGGAAGCCATCAGGCAGATTATAGATCAGGCGGTCGTATCTGATAAGGTCATTGACGTTTTTGACGCCGCCGGCATTAAAAAGCCAGACATCTCCGTTCTCTCAGATGAATTCCTGCAGGAAATGCGGGATATGCCTCAGAAAAACCTTGCCTTGGAAACCTTGAAAAAATTGCTGAATGATGAAATCAGGTCGCGCTCGCGCACAAATCAGGTACAGGGACGAAAACTGCTTGAAATGCTGCAGGGTGCCCTGAAGCGCTATCATAACAAGATCATTACCGCAGCCGAGATAATGGAAGAGCTGATAAAAATAGCTCATGAGATCCGCGACTCGGATAAGGCTGCTGAAGACCTTGGCCTGACGGCATATGAATATGCCTTTTATATGGCAGTGGCTGAAAACAAATCCGCCCGCGAGCTGATGGGAAAAGACAAGCTGCGCGAACTGGCGGTTGAACTGACCATGAAAGTCCGCCAGAACGCAAGAATTGACTGGACAATCAGAAAGGATGTCAGGGATAATCTGATCGCACAGGTAAAACGCACTTTGCGCAAATATGGCTATCCACCAGATATGCAGGAATTGGCAACTAAAGAAGTGATACGGCAGGCAGAAAGGATTGCGGAGGATTTAATAACCCCATAATTGGTATCAGTAATTTTAACTTGATAAATATAAGGTATAAATGGAAGCTAGATTCAATTTAATTTACCTCTTGGGAGTTGGAGAAAATGGTAGTACATGGGATTCCAATTTTAGAAAGCCCAAGAATCTCTCCTACTTATTGTACAACTCTTTTGAATCTGGATGAAAAAGCTAAAAATGTATTTACTGAACGTGTACAAGCTGCTCTTTCTAATGGTTCAAAAAGTATCCGAATGTACGTTTCTAATCAGAATGATTGAAGTTTTTACAAATATGCGACTGATATTTTAAATATAAATAGTAATTTTGAATTTATAGATATTTCAAAACGCATGGCAGACTTACTATGCAACTCACAAAATAGTCGGAATATTCCAACAGGAATTTTA
>CAJUMQ010000021.1 GCA_910587035.1 uncultured Desulfovibrio sp.
GGGCTTTTTTTATGCCCTTTTTTGACTGTCTTTTATGTCTGTGGCATCCCCGGGCTGCGGCTTCATTTTTTGAAGATTTGCAACCCGGGAGCCCCAGTATCAGAACAACAGGAATGAAAGTGGCATTCCCACCACTATGACAACCCCCAGAATTACTGCGCTTGCAATTACGCTGTATTTCACAAGATCGCCAACATCCACCCAGTCCGTATTGCCAAATAAAAGCGCCGAATATACCGATCCAGCCGGTGTGCAGGCTGCGATGAGAACAGTATAGGTGAAAATGGCAATAAGGGGGGCGGCAGCCATGCCAACAGCATGCGCAAGCGCCACCAGGACCGGCGTCAGCACTATGCCGAGTACAACGGAGTTGCAAAAGTTGGTCAAAACTATGCCAATGGTGATAACTGCAATGGATAACAGGATGGGATTCATGCCAAAAAATATTTTGTGCAGTCCAGCTCCCATAAATTGGGCTACATTTGTTCCCTGGCCTGTCATGGCACCTCCCAGCAGCATGGCCACTGCGAACATCAGATATACTCCCCAGGGATACTTGCCATTGGACACGGTAACATTGATGACATGTTTGCCTTTGATGAAAACCATAGAGAGCAGACACACAGCAACAAGGGAACCAGCCAGGCTGTTTTTTTGCAAAAAGGCTCCTACCACATTATTTTTACCGATTATTGATGGCAACAGCATCCAGGCCGCATAAAAGCAGAAATCAAACATAACAAGTTTCTGCATCGTGGTCATGGGTTTTAATGGCTCGCTTTGCAATACAGCCATGTCCATATTTTTTAGCGGACTGACATCCACGCGGAAAACAAATCGCATAAACAGAAGTAGCATGGCTATGCTGCAAAGGGATATAATCACACCAAAAAGCAGATAGACGCCTATATTCAATACTGGCGCATTGAGTTGAGGGTCATTGGACGCAAGACTCATAAGATTGCTTAAAATATAAAATGCCCCTCCTTTAAAAGCATCAGATGCAAAAGCCATTAGTGTCATCATGCAGATGTATACAGTCATGACCTTAACATATGGATCGCCTTTTTTATATCCTACGGATGTGAATATTCGGAAAAGCACAGGCCACATCAAAAGACATGTAGGCACGGCCCCAAGAAATGAGACCAGAAAAGTTGTCATGAGAATTGTGGTTGTGAGCAGCCATGGCCGTCCTTGCACAAAGTCCCTTGTCAGCAAATATTTGGCAAGCCAGCCTGCAAGATCGCTGTATATGATAGCCGAGGAGAGCATGAGCAGAAAAAAGACCATGGCTATGGTGGGATTGCCCACAAACATGTTCAGCACCTTGCCCGCCGGGGCATAGCCGCTAAAGATGAGCAGGGCAACCCCGAAAAAACAGGGCCATATGGTATCAACAAATGTCCAGAGATATACCACCCCAAAAAAGATCATGGTGACGATCATGCCCATATGGGTAATGCTCAAAAGAAGACCGCCATCCACCTGAGGCAAATTCAGGGCCAGTAGTTTGGGAGTAGGTTCCACAACTATTTCTGGAGAAGGCAAGACAAATCCGGAAATACAAAGGCCAAGGCCAATAATCAGGTGAATAATGGGCATTATCCTTAAGGATTCCGATTTTTCCATAACAATACCTGTAATAGCATGGTTATATATACAAAAGGGAGGGCGGAGAATGCTCCGCCCCTTTTTGCTATGGGGTCACTATGCCGAAGAAAAAGTCAGTTCTTTCCTCCATTACGCCGAACATGGAAGCCAGAGAGCCATTTTTGCCATGTTCCTCAATCTCTCCCGCCGCTATGCACTGATCGACGGTTTTTTCTCCACAAACTATCTCATTGAACACCTTGCGCTTTAGTTTATATTCAGAGATTGCGTCCCTAGCGTTTTGGGGCCAGCAGTTCAGCACACAATTTTCCAAGGACCAGTTCCAATTTTCATCAATATCATCAAAAAGGATATTAATGGATATTGTCAGTCCCTCAGCCTTTTTGGGATCAACAAGTGTTGCGAGATAATCCAGCAGGAGACCCGTCTCCATGCTATTAATTGAGGTTTTGCTTATGGTTGATTCCAGGTTTGGCTTTGGCAGTCCATCGCGCAACTCCATGGCACCATTGAGGTAGCAGTTACGCCAGGTGCCACATTCCGCCTGATAGCCAAGCTGCTCATAGGCATCCGCCAGCAGTTCCTTTGCCTCTGCATTGTCTGGAAAACCAAATACAACATGATTGAGAACCATTGCGGCCCAGCGATATTCGCCTTTGGCCATGCTTTCCCTGGCTTTGCGCAGTGTTTCAGCCACACCGCCCATGAATTCCACATAATGGCGCCCGGCTTCTTCCGGTGGCAGGGCATTTAGATTTGAGGGATTGCAGTCAAACCAGCCCAGGTAGCGCTGATAGGTTGCCTTGACATTGTGATTGAGATAGCCGTAATAACCGCGATTAAACCACTCCTGATCCAGTGCATCCGGAAATTCCAGGTCTTCAGCAATCTCGATCATGGTCTGGCCATGATTGATCAGGCGAATTGTCTGGTCATTGATAAATTTATACGCATCCCTCTGTTTTGAAAGATATTTTCTGATATTTTCAGACCCCCAGCATGGCCAGTGGTGCGTGATGAACATTACATCTGTTTTGTCGCCAAAGAGCATGAGGGCTTCATTGATATAATATGCCCACAACTTGGCGGATCTGGCCTGGGCGCCGCGGAGTGGCAGAAGGTTGTGTATGTGTGCGTTTATAAGCTCGGCCATGCACAGAGCCCGGTATTTGGGAATATACAGACAGAACTCGGCGGGAGCCTCTGTTTCCGGGGTCATCTGAAATATGATTTCAATGCCATCTATGGTTAATGTTTCTCCTGTTTGAGTGATTATGACATTTGGCTTGACATAGTTGGTCTGACTGCGAGACAGGGACTTGCCCAGTCCGGTGCCTATATTGGCATGAATATTTTTGGGCAGCCTTTGGCCAAACTGGTAGGCTGTTCTGCGGCGCATTGCCCTGCCGACAAAAATGGATTCATTGCCTACCTGTTCCGTGAATTTGTCTGGCACGACAAGGGGAATTTTTCCTGTTTCGATATCCTTTACATCCACGATGCCTTCAAGACCATTGTAATGATCGCCATGGCTGTGCGTTATGATGATGCCGGTGATGGGTTTTTTAGGGATATGCTTGAATGCGAAATCCAGGGCTGCCTTTGCTGTTTCGGGCGCTCCAAGCACATCAATGATAATATAGCCATGGTCGGAGCTCACAAGTGTGAGATTGGCTATGTCAAAACCACGCACCTGCCAGATTCCATCTGTCACCTCAAAAAGTCCAGCGACGGTTTGCCTGCATTCATGGCGCCAGTAACTGGGATTGACCGTATCCGGACAGTCTGGATTCGCATCCACCATGTCATAAAAACTTTTCATATCCCAGATAATCTCGCCCTTGTCATTTTTGATAACAAGATCCCTTGCTTCAGCAATCAGGCCGCGACGCACGTCCGCAAGGTCGGAATTATCCTGAAAAGGACATGTTTTTAAATACTTAGCATTTACCGCTTTTGTGATCTCTGTTGCCGGTTTTGCCATGCCGCGCTCCTTTATGATGTTTATTTGTTAAATGGTTATTGACAGGAGGCGTGGGTCACCCATGGAATTCATATTCGTGCCAACCGCGCCGATTATGAACTTCTTCCTGAATTGACATGCTATGGAGTGACTACGCCAAAGAAAAAGTCCGGATATTCCTCAAGCACCCCGAACATGGATGCCAGAGAGCCATTTTTTCCTGTCTCCTTTATTTCGCCAGAGGCAATGGCCTGATCAACGCTTGTGTCACCATTGGCAATGGCATTGAATGTTTTGCGGCTCATGTCATATTGCGCCTGGCCATCCGCAACTTCTTTTGGCCAGTAATTCATGACGCTGTTTTCCAGCGACCAGTTCCAGGTTTCATCCGTGTCTGTAAAACTGATATTGATGTTTATATTCAGGCCATCAGCCTTTTCCGGATCGACCCTTGTTGCCAGATAATCCAGTAACAGGACGGTGTTCATGTTATTGATGGTGGATTTGCCAATTGTTGATAGGTGATTTGGAGCCGGCAGCCCTTCACGCAGCTCCATGGCACCATTGAGGTAGCAGTTGCGCCATGTGCCGCATTCCGCCTGGTAGCCCAGCTGCTCATAGGCATCCGCCAGCAGATCCTTTGCCCTTTCATTATTGGGAAAGCCAAAAACAACATGATTGAGCACCATGGCGGCCCAGCGATATTCGCCTTTGGCCATGCTCTCTGTGGCCTTGCATAGTGTTTCCTCCACGCCTCCCATGAACTCCACATAATGACGGCCAGCCTCCTCTGGCGGCAGGGCGTTGAGGTTGGAGGGATTGCAGTCAAACCAGCCCAGATAGCGCTGATATGTAGCCTTGACATTGTGATTGAGATAGCCGTAATAGCCGCGATTAAACCATTCTTTGCCCAGGGCTCCCGGCAATTCCAGATCTTCCGCTATTTCAACCATGGTCTGGCCATGATTGACCATACGTATTGTCTGATCATTGATGAATTTGTAGGCATCGCGCTGTTTTTTGAGATATTTCTTGATGTTTTCCGAACCCCAGCAGGGCCAGTGATGGGTAATGAACATCACATCCGTCCTGTCACCAAAAAGCACGAGCGCCTCATTGAGATAGTAGGACCACAATTTGGCGGATCGCGCCTGGGCGCCGCGTAGTGGCAAAAGGTTATGCATATGCGCGTTAATGAGTTCAGCCATGCATAGCGCCCTGTATTTGGGAATATACACGCACATTTCCGCAGGCGCCTCGGTCTCAGGGGTCAACTGAAATTCAAGGTCGATGCCATCAACGTTTATGGTTTCGCCGGTTCTGGTAATTACGATATTGGGCTTGACATAGTTGGTGCTACCCATGGCCATTGATTTGCCTAGCCCTGTGCCGAGATTGCCCCGGGGGTTTCTTGGCAGTCTGTGGCCAAGCTGGTAGGCGATCCTGCGCCGTATGGCCCTGCCCACAAAGATCGCCTCATTGCCCACCTGCTCGGTAAATTTATCCGGAACAATCAGCGGAATTTTTCCGGATTCAATGTCCTTTACATCCACAACTCCATCAATGCCATTGTAATGGTCGCTATGACTGTGGGTAACTATAACCCCGGTGATGGGTTTTTGGGGAAGATACTTAAACGCGAAATCCATGGCGGCTTTTGCGGTTTCTCTTGTGCTTAAAACATCAAGGGCGATATAACCATGATCTGATCTGATCAATGTGAGGTTTGCCAGATCAAAACCGCGCACCTGCCATATGCCATCCGTTACCTCGAACAGACCGGCGACAGTTTCCCTGCATTCATGGCGCCAGTAGCTGGGATTTACGGTGTCTGGGCATTCGGGATTGGCCGCCACCATGTCATAATAACTTTTCATGTCCCAGATTATATCGCCCTTGTCATTTTTGATGACAAGATCCTTCGCTTCCGCAATGATGCCACGACGCACATCCGCAAGATCGGATTTGTCCTTAAATGGCAATACTTCAAGAATTTTTTTATTAATCGCTTTGGTAGCTTCCGAGGCTGGCTTGGCCATGTTCTTCTCCTTGGTTTGCGTTGCACAGCAGAAAAGTCTGTTTCAGCCCGCATGATTTATTGCTTAGATTTGCAATACAGAAATTGTGCCAGATGATAAATGGGTGATTTGAAAGTAAAAATTAAATGGCGGCTTGGCCTGTCCCAATATTGGGGTAGGGCTCCCACCCGATATTTCAGGAATTTTTTGAAATATCAGGAATATTTTAAAAAAGCAGCAAGGGAGATAAAAGCAGAAATGGCGTTTGGCGATGACGATTGCAAAAAGGGTTATTGTGGTTAAAAATCAGAAACGGGTGATACCAAGTTTTTTCATGCGGGATTCCAGTGTTTTGGGATTGATTTTCAGCAGGGCGGCCGCACCTTTCGCTCCGCTTATACGGCCATGTGTTTTTTGGAGAGCCATGCGAATATATTTTTTTTCTGCATCCTCAAGACTCAGGATCGGGTCATGGGCAGCCATGCTTAATTCATGGCCTGGGCTTTCGTAATGAGCGGGAACAGGCAGGCGCAGAACCTGACTGTCGGCCATGATCATCGCCCGCTCCACCACATTGCGCAATTCTCGCACATTGCCTGGCCAGGAATATCCCTGAAGATCCATAATATCAGATTCGTGCACAGAGGTGATCTTTTTGTTCATAAGCTCATTAAATTCACGCACAAAAGCATTTACAAGAAATGGAATATCTTCTGGTCTCTCGCGGAGGGGGGGGATATATATTGGGAAGACGTTCAGGCGGTAATATAGATCCTGTCGGAAACGCCCTGCGCGCACTTCTCCGGGAAGATCCCTGTTTGTGGCAGCAATAAGACGGATATTTGTGGCAATCGGTGCGCATGAGCCAATCCTTGTAAACTGCTTTTCCTGAAGTACGCGAAGCAGATTGGCCTGGACATCGTTTGGCAGCTCACCAATTTCATCAAGAAACAGGGTGGAATCGTTTGCAGTCTCAAACAGTCCCTGCCTGCGCTGGGATGCGCCGGTAAAGGCTCCCTTTTCATGACCAAAAAATTCGCTGTTGATCAACTCCCTGGAAAATACCGCACAATTTGCGCTTATAAGTGGCCTGGACTGGCGAAGGCTAAGATTATGGATATAACGGGCCAAAAGTTCCTTGCCTGTCCCGGTTTCACCCATTATAAGCACAGTGGTATCGGAGGGAGCAACCTTGCGGGCAAGGGCAAGCAGGTTGTGTATGGCGTTGCTTTGGCCAATTATGAGACTGCCTGGCAAAATCTGGTTACTCTTTCTGGTAAAATCAGCAATCGATTTCTGCTGTGAAAATGCAGGTGGCTCAGGAAATTTATTATATTGGCCGACAGGGCCCTGTTTTAGCAGCGCATTTGCAATGAGTGTAGTGAGCAGTGTCAGTTTGTTGATTTTATCTTTTGGAACTGAAGTATTTTCATCCAGAGATCCGAAGGAGATATAGCCAATATTTTTTTGATTCGCGAAAATCGGATTGCATACCATGAACCTTGGGCCATAGTCTTTGGCAAAGGTAGCCTTGTCTCGGGCTGCCTCGTCAGGGAATTTAGAGAGAGAAAAAAGCCTGACGTTGTGGCTGTCTTTAACCTGGGAATAGATATATGGCAGGGAATTCGGTAAATAAAATTTGGTTTTGGTGGGCACTCCAGGTCTGGCCCAGCAGTGGGTTGCAAAGAAGCCCCTCTTTCTGAATTGATAGAAAGTTGCCCGATCCATACCCAGATATTGAACTATCTGCATCAGGGCGGTATTTATGAAATCATCAATTTTGCCGTTGGGAAGATTGATTAGAGATACTGCCAGATTCGTGGCCAACTGCTCAAATTTTGTCATTATCCATTACCGCATGGTCATACAGGCAAGCAGTGATTTTGGAGTTATCCAATTATGGCATAAGACGTGGGTATGCGCAAGAAGTAGCATTGCATATACCATGGCTGACGCATCCAAATTTGGGTTTGTATTTACGATTATCTGCAGTTCGCAACGAAAAACTGGATAGTTTCACGCAGCTTTAGCTTTCAAGATTCCATGCAATTGCAAGGAAAACAAGACGCGTCAGCCCTGAATGCCGGCAGCCTGCTCTCGACATAAGCGCCGCAATCGTGTAAGGAGAATTTGCTGAGGTGACTATGACTTGCCGGATTTTAAATATTCCCAGTGAGCAGGTATGGCTTGAGACATCCCAATGGTTGAAGAACAGATCTGTTCCTGATGCCGGTGTGGAAGAAAGCGTGCGGGAAATCATCGCCAATGTACAAGACAAGGGTGATGATGCTCTTCTTGAATATACGCAAAAATTTGACTGTCCGGATTTTAATCTGCCCTTACGCGTTACAGAGACGGAAATGGCGCAGGCTGCAGCATCGGTTTCTGTTGATGGCAGGGAGAGGATAAGCGCGGCCGCATCAAATATCCGTGCCTTTCATGAAGCCCAGCAGGAAAAATCCTGGTTCATAACCAGGCCCGATGGCAGCATTCTTGGGCAGCGTGTAACTCCTGTTGATTCGGCGGGGCTCTATGTGCCTGGAGGCCAGGGTGGCGATACCCCGCTTGTTTCCAGTCTGCTTATGACTGCTGTACCGGCGCAGGTTGCCAGATGTCCCCGCATCGCAGTGGCTACGCCTCCCAGAAAGGATGGCAGTATCAATCCCTGGCTCTTAACGGCTGCCTATCTGCTGGGCATAGAAGAAGTCTACAGGGTTGGTGGCGCTTGGTCCATTGCAGCCCTGGCTCTTGGCACCGATTCTATTGCACCCGTTGATCTGATAGCCGGCCCCGGCAACATCTATGTGACAACGGCCAAACGCCTTCTGCAGGGCAGGGTTGGCATTGACATGATTGCAGGGCCAAGTGAAGTTTTGATTGTGGGCGATACCTCGGCCAACCCCGTGTGGGTCGCTGCAGACATGCTTTCCCAGGCGGAGCATGACACGCTGGCAAGCGCCATTTTTATTACGGACGACATGCGTCTTGCAGAAAATGTCCAGCGTGAGCTGGACAAGCAGCTCCCCATTTTGCCGCGCGCTCAAATAGCTGCCGCCTCCATTGCCAAGTGGGGATGCATAATTGTTGTGCCAAACCTCAAGACTGCTGTCGCCATTGCCAATATCATCGCGCCCGAACATCTGGAGCTCTGCCTGCGCGACCCCTGGGGTGTGCTGCCGCATATCCGCAATGCGGGCGCAATTTTTATGGGGCAGGACACTCCGGAGCCGGTTGGGGACTATTTTGCCGGGCCTAACCATGTTTTGCCCACTTTGGGCACAGCGCGTTTCGCATCCGGACTGTCTGTGCAGACTTTTTGCAAAAAAACCAACATAATTTCCGCATCGCGTTCTTTTTTGCGGCATAATTCGGCAGCCATTGCCGCACTTGCAAGGCTGGAGGGCCTGGAAGCCCATGCGCGCTCTGTCGAAGGGCGAGAGATGGCGGGGCAGATCGGTTATTAATCCAGTTGCCATCCTTCCAGGGACTGGCCCCGAAATCTTGTATAGCTGTGGGGAGAGGATTTTATGAAAGTTGTCGCCAAAACCGATATTGACGCTTTGCCCCTGCTGTCAAGAGGCAAGGTAAGAGACATCTATAAAATAGATGATCGTACCCTGCTGATTGTGACAACAGACAGAATGTCCGCCTTTGACGTAATCATGGCCGACCCTGTCCCTTTTAAAGGCGTGGTGCTAAACCAGCTGACCTTATTTTGGATGCGAAAATTCCAGAATATCATCCCCAACCATATCGTGGAAAGCGATGTGGCCAAATTCCCCGCCATCCTCGCTCCATGGCGGGATGATCTGGAAGGCAGGGCAGTCATTGCCCGCAAGGCTGATCCCCTTCCTGTGGAGTGCATTGTTCGCGGCTATATTACCGGTTCAGGATGGAAGGATTATCAGGCAACGGGTAAAGTCTGCGGCCACCAGCTCCCACCTGGGCTTATGGAATCCGCCAAACTTGAGACACCGCTTTTTACCCCGTCAACCAAGGCTGAGGCCGGCACCCATGATGAAAACATCGATTTCTCGGCTGCAGCGGCACTTGTTGGAGACATTGCGGCCCAAAAGATGCGCCTTGCGGCACTGGACCTTTATAATGCAGGAAGCGCCCATGCAGCCAAATGTGGGATTATTGTGGCGGACACAAAATTTGAATTCGGTTTTATAGATGGAACATTGCACCTCATAGATGAGGTATTGACGCCGGATTCATCCCGTTTCTGGCCCCTGGCCGGTTATGAGCCCGGGCGTCCCCAACCAAGCTTTGACAAGCAATACCTGCGGGATTGGCTGACTGGACAGCACTGGAATCATGAGCCTCCGCCTCCGCCTCTGCCACAGGAGGTGATTGACGCGACATCCGCAAGGTATCAGGATGCATGGGCCATGCTTTCTGGCAAATCCATGCAATAAATTGGCTGCATTCGGCAGTAGGTATGCACTCTGCCCCAGGGCTGAAGATTTTCAAGATTACATCCATTCGCTATATAATAAAAAGGAGGAGCCATGTTGCTGGAGGGAAAGAAAGCCCTCGTTCTGGGCCTTGCCAATAACCGGAGCATAGCTTTTGGCATCGCTTCCGCACTGGCGCAGCACGGCGCGCGCCTTGCCTTCAACTATGTGGGCGATGCCATTAAAAAGCGGGTTGAACCTTTAAGCGCCGAGCTTGGAGGCGAATTCACCTTCCAGTGTGATGTCTGCAATGATGATCAGATCGCTGATGCCGTCAATATCGTGCGCGAGCATTGGGGTAGTCTGGATATTCTCATTCATTCTGTTGCCTATGCCAAAAGAGAGGATCTGACTGGCCGTTTTATCGATACCTCACGGGAGGGTTTCAATCTAGCCCTAGAGGTATCAGCCTATTCCCTAACGGCACTTTGCCATGCTTTTGAGCCCTTGTTCACAGATTCCGCATCAATAGTCACGATGACCTATCTTGGTTCATCGCAGATTATCCCTGGTTATAATGTTATGGGAGTGGCAAAGGCTGCTCTTGAGGCCTCCGTGCGCTATCTTGCCTATGATCTTGGACAATCCGGTATCAGGGTAAATGCCATCAGCGCCGGCCCGATCAAAACCCTGGCTGCCTCCGCAGTGTCCAGCTTTAAGGAAAGTTTTAATATAATGGAAAAAAGTTCACCACTGCGTCGCAATGTCTCCACTCTTGATGTAGGTGGAGCAGCAGTATTTCTGTGTTCCGACATGGGCAGGGGAGTGACCGGCGAAGTGCTTTATGTGGACAGTGGCTACAGCAAGATGGGCGCCTACTAAACCACCACAAGCGAGAAGTGGCGCCATCACGCTAGCATGGTGGCCTGATGTGCATGTTTCTGATACAATATAAACGTGAGTTCTCCCCGGATCTTTAACCTGGCAATATTTATGGATTATGGAATCCTCAATGCAATAGGCATAACCCTGATGGCTGTATTTGGCCTGTGGGCATTTCAGAAAGGGCTGTCAGGTGGCAAAAAGCCGGAACGTCCTGATAAGGGGAAGGAAAAATGATCTGGATTATCCTTTCCATAGTTTTTATTCTTGGTCTGGCCCTGGCCATCCGCAAAGCTTCCAAGGGGACAGCTTTTGCGCATAAATGTCCCTGTACTCCTTATATTGAGCACCTGCGTGGTGTGGAAAATGAAAAGGAGCAGGTGCATAAAAAAGAAAATCTGTGGTAATATGTCCATTTTCCGTATTGGAGTTAAAGATTTAGCTTGCGTTTTTATAAAATGATGTTTAGTATACTCTGCGTTCATACGAAAGGAGAGGTGTCCGAGCTGGTCTAAGGAGCACGATTGGAAATCGTGTGTACTCAAAAGGTACCGTGGGTTCGAATCCCACCTTCTCCGCCAGAAATTTCAGGGGCTTGCGAAGATTTTCGCAGGCCTTTTTCATTAGCGGAACATTTATCACGCTGACTTTTCCTCCTACTATTTTTGTTCCATTAGGCTCCTTGGACACTAATTTTTGGCATTAAAATTGAAAGGGTACTTCCATCGACAAACCCTTTAACCTCACCACGAGGCCAGAGTATTTGGAAGTACCCATTATCTCGAAAACGCTATTTAATAGATTCAAGCATCTTTTGCCACTCCCTCGAGGCAACAAAAAACTTGATGACAAAGTCTTTATACGCATAGTTTTTTATGTAGTGAAAACTAACATGTGTTGGGAGCAAGTCCCTGAAAAATATGGAAAATGGAACAGTATTTATCGCAGGTTTCTTCGCTGGAGCGCCAAAGGAATTTTTGAAAAAATATTTCGTCATTTCGGCAAAAAAATTAAGCGAAACACCGCTATGCTTGATTCCACCATGTGAAAGCCCATCGTAATGTCGCAAGTTTGCATCGCATGGACAGCCGCGGCTTATTGGGGGTAGTTGTGGAGGAATAACAACCAAAATACATTTGCTTTGCAACGAATTGGAGTATCCAATTGATTTTCGAATTACTGCGGGGCAGTGCATGATGCCAAAGTTGCCCCCGAACTCGTCACCAGCAACATGGATCGCATAAAAAATTTTGCGGCGGACAAAACATATGATTAGGATAAAATCCGCAAGTTGCTGGAAAAGAAAAATGTGAATATCCCTTTGAAATCTAACAGAAAAAAAGAATATTCCTTTGATCCTGAACCATACAAAGAGCGGCATGTAATAGAAAATATGTTCTCAAAATTAAAGGATTGGAGAGGTATAGCTTTCCGATGTAATCGTTCTGAGTATACCTTTCACGCCTTCGTTTGTTTGGCCTTGATATTCAAATTTTTTTGTGTTCAGTGAGTCTAGGCCAAAATTTTTGAATGAACTTTGATTAAATTCTAAATTTTACTTTATCATCATTATATCAATCAATGAAAACTCGTCCTATATGCAAAATACACTGATTTATATAACAAACTGGGTAGCCACAAATTATAGTCATGAAAAATAATAAATTAAAAATTTTATGGTTTGGAAATCCATTTTTTGTTAATTCATTAAAAAATAACAATGATTTTATAACATTTTCATATAATCCCAATGAATTTTCTATTTATAAATGGGATAATCTTATAGAAATATCTGGTTTTATTCCAGATATATTGGTTGTTTCTGATAAATCGACACCGCCATTCTTACTAGATATAGAAAAATATCCTTGTCTCACCATATTCTACAGCATAGATTCACACATACATTCATGGCATCCGCTTTATGCACAAGTCTTTGATGCTTGTATGGTTTCATTGAAGGATAATATCGCCAATTTTAATAAAATGCTGTTGTCATCTGACCGAATTTGGTGGATGCCAGCTTTTTCCCACACTTATGATGTCCCAGATTTTTCAATTACCAAAGAGTATGATGCAATATTTGTTGGTACTGACAATGCAGAAACTATGCCTAAACGTCATAAATTTTTATCTGCATTAAAAGAAACAATTCCTAATTTTTTAACGACGTTTGGAAATTATCGGCAGCTTTATCCAAAAGCCAAAGTTGTAGTAAATCATGCCGAGAGAGGTGACTTGAATTTCCGTATTTTTGAAGCATTGGGTTGTGGGAGCGCTTTGGTTACTCCCCGTATGGGACATGGACTTGAAGAAATGTTTGAAGATGGTAAACACTTGTTACTTTATGAATCTGACAATGCCCGTGATGCTGCTGAAAAAATCAAATATCTCCTTGATAATCCGGTAAAAGCCAATGAACTTGCTCGCAACGGTTTGCTGGAAGTTAATAGAGCGCATAAGGATACAAATCGCGCGCAGACATTTCTGGAACATATAAGGCATTTGGAAAATATTGGTATTCCCAAATTGGTTGAAGAAAGAAAAAACCGTTATCCCAATGTGCTTAAAAAATATCTTTCTATTCTCTACCTTCATTTTGCTGGAACCATTTCTGATGATGGAATACGAAGTTCATTCCTCGCAGCAGCCAAAGCCAATTTTTGATGCCCAGCGAAAGTAGAAGCTTGGGGATAAGTTGTGGTTTAGGCTCTTGTATATCCCGCGCCCCAGTGTCAAGAGAAAATTCCAAAAACGCGAACAAGTGTTGTCATGTATCCGACATCACTATAGGTGTGCCATGATGAAATCCGCGCTTTCGTTTCTTATCAGTTGAACGGCGTTTTACGCCTTGACCCTAGATTATCGCCGGTGGAAGTTGAGGCTGCTTTGGGCAAATGGGCCCGGTCAATTCCAGACAATTCTTCGCTTCATATTGCGATTGATGGCAAGTCTATCAGGGCTAGCGCTGCAGCTGACTATCCGGCTTTGCATCTGCTAAGCGCTTTTTGCTCAAGCTTTTCAGGCGTGTTATACCAGAGCGCTGTTGCTGAAAAACATAATGAAATATCAAGAGCTTACGAGACTTTGGAAAATATTCCCATAAGGGGCAACATAATATCCGGTGACGCAATTTTTTGCCAGAAAGGGTTATGTTCGCTCATAGTTGAAAATGCCGGTGACTTCATATTAGTCGTAAAAGGGAATCAAAAAGTGCTCTTTTCAGGAATCCAGAAGATTTTTTCCCCTGGGACATGAGCATTTTACGAGAGCAACAGCCCCAATTATAGACAAAGCCCACGGCAGGTTTGATAGCAGATCAATTGAGAGTGTCGAACACAGGTTTGCCGACTGGCCAGAAGTCAGACAAATATTTCATATTGTGCGCCAACGGGAGTATAAGGGCCATTCCAGCGAGGAACATGTATATGGAATAACCAGTCTGCCTCAAGAAAAGACATGTGCGGAAAAACTGCTAACTTTGAATCGAAATCACTGGCACATTGAGAACAAGCTACATCATGTAAGGGATATGACGTTTAGAGAAGACCAGAGCAGGATACGTCACCGCGTGAAAGCGCAGATAATGTGT
Source organism: uncultured Desulfovibrio sp. (assembly GCA_910587035.1). Classification (GTDB taxonomy): domain Bacteria; phylum Desulfobacterota; class Desulfovibrionia; order Desulfovibrionales; family Desulfovibrionaceae; genus Desulfovibrio. The sequence goes on from CAJUMQ010000021.1 coordinate 14,470, forward strand.
GCGGTACGGAATACAGCCATAGCACTGGCAGCTTTAGCCGGATTTTTAAATGTCATGGAGGCGATCGAAATATTCAGCGAACAACGGGAAAATGCGTTACAGCTCGTCGCAATAGGTAGAACGGAATGACCCCTGGTCCTCTTGTGGTTCACTACAAGCCCTTCCCGCTGCAGCAGAACATGAAGCCTGGGCGCCCCGAACTTCTTCCTTTCATCGGCCAGCGGCCTCATACGCTGGCGGAGTGCTGTGTCTTTGTCAATTGCGTTCTGACGCCGCGCTGTGCAGAGGTTTACACCAAAAACCCGACATGTTCGCCTCTGGGAGTATCCATGTTTCCCCAGGAGGAATTTTATGGCAGCACGCTCCGAGTCGGATGTGGGAAGTTTTTTGAGGCGACATCCTTGAGCATTGAGTTATCAAGCATCAGATAGGCAACCAGCTTTTTTTAACCTGTAGTTTTCTTCCTCCAATTCGCGTAGCCTCCTGGCTTCGGAAATTTCCATGCAACCAAATTTTGACCGCCATTTATAAAATGTAGTTTCTGAAATCGAATTTTGGCGACACAAATCCTTGATCGGAACACCATTCTCGGCCTGCTTGGAGAATAGCTATTATTTGGCCTTCGGTGAATCTGCTTCGTTTCATTCCATACCCCTATGCTCAAAATCCAAACTTTTCAATGGCATAGTTTTTGGGGGTAGGATCACTTCCATCGTAAGGAAAAGGTGCTTTTTTGTATAACTTTTTGTCAGCCACCCGCATAGCGGGTGTTTTTCTGTTTCAGGCGTTCTGCGCCTTCAACTGGCTAAAGCCATAATGGAAGCGCCGCCCCTGGGGGCGGCGCAATATGCCTGATTACCCTGCACAAGGCAGGTCGGTAAACTGGTTAGAGTCTACTTCTTGACTTCAGTGAAGTCTGCATCGACAACATCATCATCAGGAGAAGACGAGCCACCAGTGGATCCAGACCCCTGGGCGCCGGCCTGCTGGCCGCCAGCCTGCTGGGATTGCTGCTGCTGATACAGATTCTCAGCCAGCTTGTGGGATGTTTTGGCAAGCTCTTCTGTAGCCGTGCGGATGGCCTGGGCATCCTCCCCCTCAATAAGTTTGCGCAGATCCGCAATCTTGCTTTCAATGTCGCTCTTGACTGCAGCATCCGCCTTGTCGCCAAGATCGGCAAGAGATTTCTCGGTGCCATAGATCAGGCTGTCGGCATGGTTCCTGGCTTCAATGAGTTCCTGCTTCTTCTTGTCATCGGAGGCATGGGCCTCGGCTTCGCGCACAAGTTCCTGAATCCTGTCTTCGGAGAGGCCGGAGCTGGATGTAATCTTGATGGACTGCTCCTTGCCTGTGCCCATATCCTTGGCGGAGACATTGACTATGCCGTTGGCGTCAATATCAAAGGAGACCTCAATCTGCGGCACGCCGCGCGGTGCTGGCGGAATACCGGTGAGATCAAAGCGGGCAAGGGTTATGTTGTCACTTGCCATGGGCCTTTCACCCTGGAGAACATGGATGGAAACAGAGGGCTGATTATCCGCGGCAGTGGTGAATACCTGGCTCTTGCGGGTCGGGATGGTTGTATTGCGCTCAATAAGTTTGGTGAACACGCCGCCCATGGTCTCAATACCGAGGGAGAGGGGCGTGACATCGAGAAGCAGGACATCCTTGACATCGCCCATGAGAATGCCGCCCTGAATGGCGGCGCCCATGGCCACAACCTCATCGGGATTGACGGAGCGGTTGGGCTCCTTGCCAAAGAATTTGCCCACAGTCTGCTGCACCAGGGGCATTCTAGTCATGCCGCCAACGAGAAGCACTTCATGAATATCCTTGGGATCCAGACCGGCATCTGTCAGGGCCTTGTTGCAGGGCTCAATGGTGCGGTCAACGAGATCGGAAACAAGGGATTCCAGCTTTGCGCGGGAAAGCTTGATCAAAAGATGCTGCGGGCCAGCCTGGTTGGCTGTGATGAATGGCAGGTTGATCTCAGCCTCCATGGCTGTGGAGAGATCCTTCTTGGCTTTTTCGGCAGCTTCCTTAAGTCGCTGGAGAGCCATGGAGTCCTGGGAGAGGTCAATGCCTTTTTCCTTTTTGAACTCGTCCACAAGGTAGTTGATAATGCGCTGATCGAAATCTTCGCCGCCGAGGAAAGTATCGCCATTGGTGGAGCGCACTTCAACCACGCCATCGCCGACTTCCAGAATGGAAATATCGAAAGTGCCACCGCCAAGGTCAAATACGCCAATTTTTTCATTGGCCTTTTTTTCCGCGCCATAGGCGAGGGATGCCGCGGTGGGCTCGTTTATGATACGTTTGACTTCCAGACCGGCAATGCGGCCGGCATCCTTGGTGGCCTGGCGCTGGGCATCATTGAAATAGGCTGGCACGGTTATGACAGCTTCGGAAACGGTCTCACCCAGGTATTTTTCCGCGTCATCCTTAAGCTTTGCAAGAATCATTGCCGAAATTTCCGGCGCGCTGTAGACGCGGCCGTCAACTTCAACACCGGCGTCGCCATTGGGCATCTTGACTATGGCATAGGGAGAATTTTCTTTCCAGCGCTCCACTTCGCCTGTGTCATATTTGCGGCCCATAAGGCGCTTGATGGCAAAAATTGTCCTTTTGGGGTTGGTAACGGCCTGGCGTTTGGCAATCTCGCCAACCAGCCTTTCCTTATCGGTAAATGCCACCACGGACGGGGTTGTTCTGCCACCTTCCGGATTGGTTATGCATTTTGGCTCCTTACCCTCCATGACAAAGACGCATGAATTTGTTGTGCCAAGGTCAATGCCAATTATTTTGGACATATAATTTATCCTCCTGGGGAATTATGTCATAACTGCGCAACTTCTAAACGGGGCAATTACGCAATCTTGAGCGCGGCTTTACCGCGCCTGTAACAAGATAAGTCTTTCATTCTGCGCGTAAAGACATAAAGAGGAATTTTTTTTGATTTTTTATGCTGGAGCATGGCAAAAAAATCCCGCTGCCGCCATGAGCGACAGCGGGAACAATTGAGACGCGTCCGGGTACTACAGGGGCAGTCCTAGTCCATTCAGCAGGTTGTCAACAGCCATGGTGCCCATGAGCATTGTTGAGCCGGTGGTGGAGGATGAGCAGTGGGAGCCCATGATGATGTTGTCCAGGGTGTACCACTGGGGATTGGCCGGCGGCTCGCTTTCAAAGACATCAAGCCCGGCCCCGTAAATGGATCCCTTCTCAAGGGCATCGAGCAGGGCATCTTCATCCACAAGGCCGCCGCGGGCCGTATTTATGAGAATGGCATTTTTTTTCATCATGCCTATGCGCCTGGCGTCCATGAGATTTTTTGTCTGTTCATTGAGCAGGCAGTGGAGTGTGATGAAGTCGGCATTGCGGCAGATTTCATCCACATCCGCCCTGGCAATGCCATTGGCTTCGGCAAAGTCGTGATCCCAGCTGGTGTCTGCAGCCAGGATGTTCATCTCAAACCCTTTGGCCCTTCGTGCAACACACTTGCCAATGGCGCCAAGGCCAATAATGCCAAGGGTTTTGCCATAGACATCAATTCCCTGTATTTTGCTCCAGTCCTTCTGGCGGCAGCGCCTGTCGATAAGTGCCACGCGCCTGGCTACACCCAGCATCAGGGCAAAGGCATAGTCCGCCACGGCATTGCTGTTGGCCCCCAGGGTACGGAATACCTGTATCCCCCTTTTTTCGCATTCAGTCAGATCAATATTGTCGAGGCCGACCCCGTACTTGCTGATGACTCGCAGGCTGGGGGCATGGGCAAGCACATCGGCATTTACGGGATCGACGCCCACAATGAGTCCCTCGCAGGGGGCAAGCAGGCGGCACATGGTCTTTTCATCCAGAATGCCGCCGGTATCATTGCGGATGACATCTATCCCGGCTCTTTGCAGCCTGTTGAAAAGATCGGGATTTGCCTTGCCAAAGGAGCGGGGAGTTACAAGCACCTTCATATATCTGCATCTCCTGTTTGCATGATGTGGCTTCAGGCATGGCACATGCCTGTAAAATCGCAATATTTGCAGCTTTCGCTCTCACTGGCGCGAAAATCGACACACTTTTTCATGTTAGTGGGCACAAATTGGATTATGAGGCGGCATCTTGCGGCAGCAATGGCCTTTTCGTCATCTTCCAGGCCGTAAAAAAGGCTTTTTTCAGCGCCCGAATCTTTTAATTCCACGAATGCCGCATCACCCATGGTCTGGCCTCCCAGCAGTGTAATATAGAATGGCAGCTGGAGGGATGGCATTTTTTCACGCAGCTCATCCAGAAGCTCCATGTCCGGGCCGGGAGCGGAGAGGCCTTTGGCAAGTCTTTGGAAAAAATCGTCATCATGCCAGAAACCTTTTACCGGCAGTTTGAGGGATCCGGTCTTGTAATCGAGAAGCACCGTCTGGCCATCCCTCTCGTCCATGCGGTCAATGATTCCATGAAACTTCTGAGGGCTGCCGCAGATGTCCATGGTGATTTCAAGCCTCTTTTCAAGCGCCGTGATGCGGGTTTCTTCAGGCTGGGCTTCCAAAAATTGTTTCAACCTTATCCCGGCTGCCAGATCCAGCATGAGCCAGGATGGGGCAGGCAGCTTTTCGCGCAGGTTATGGCCCCTTGCCTGCTCTGCAAAACATCTGGCAAGATCTGCCGGGTTCAGCTCATGGCGTCTGACTGTGCTGCCCAGATACGGTTCATAAAAACTGCGCAGGGCGGCATGCACACAGGTGCCCACCAAAGATGGATCCTCATCTTCAAGCACTTCGGCCTGTGGCGCAAGTCCGAGGAGGTTTTTCCAGGCAAAATGGAGGGGGCAGGTCAGATAGAGATCCAGGCTGGTGGAGGAGATGCCTCTTGCCAGGTACCGCTCCAGGGCCGCCTGGATTGCTGCTGTTTTGGCCAGTGTTTTGGCTGTCCGCTTTTCCATGTGCACTGCCACATTGGCTGCGTAAAGGGGGGGCTCGCCTGTGGTGAAGAGCCGTCCCGCATCCTTTTCCCTTTGCCAGATCAGTTGTTCCACAAAACGGCTGCGTGTTTTTTTGCCATCAAACAGGCCAGAATGGCTTATGCCTTCCTCCCAGGAAAAATAGACCTCTTCCGCACCCATGCACAGGCGCCAGAGGTTGTGCGCGGTAACATTTTCGCGGGTGCGCCCATCAGGCAGGCCCACAAGGGCGCGCAGGGAATCCGGCAACAGCGGATTTTGCTCCGGATTGCCTGGCAGGACATCATCGCATGCATCCATTATCAAAACACGCCTGAAATGCAGAAGCCTGCTTTCCAGCATTCCCAGCAACTGCACTCCCACCAGCGGAAAAGCCTCAAAGGGCACTCTTTCCGCCTCATGCAGCTGGCGCAAAATGCCATGCAGTGCCGGGATGGAGAACTTTTCATGCGCAAGAACACTGTTGGCCAGGAGGGGATTAATGACATTGTTGCGCAGATGCGTCATGGCTTCGGCATCCAGGGGGAAGCGTTTCCAGACTTCGCCTCCATGGGCGATGAGAAAGTTAAGAATGTCGCGCAGGCAGGTTGCCATGGATGAAATAGAATCCATATCCGCCGGTTTGATGGCAAGACAATCCAGGCATTCCCTGAAAAGGGCTGCCTCCTCCCCGTCAAGGGAGCTTGCGCAAAGATTGGCCACAGCCTCCAGATCGACATATTTTTCGCCAGATCCCACGAGTTTGGCCATGGTGCCCAAGGCTGGACGAAGTGAGGAGCCGGAAGCTGTGACAAGCATGTTTAAAAAAGGCTGCCTGATCAGTCTGAGCAGATCGCGCCAGTAATATCTGATGCTGTCACCGCTTGCGATGCGGTTTTCCTGCAGTTTGAAAATATCCTCCAGAAGATTTGAGAGCGGTGTGCGGTCCAGGGGATAACCCATGGATATATTGACATTTTTATCCGGAAGATGATGCAGCACAGGCATGAGCAGATCTGGCTGGGAAAGAATGATGGCTGTGGATGAAGACTCTTTTTCTAAGATTTTGGGCAATTCATTAAGCTGGGAATGATAATCATAGCCGGAGAAAAATTTTATTTCCGGAGCCTGAGGCAGAATTTCATCAAAAATGACAGGTTCGGGTTTGCCATGCCATCGCCTGAGCCATGCTGCATGTTCGCGGCAGGAATTGTGGAGAGGCTCGCCTGTGGCCATGGCCGGATCGGTATGCAGGCATATATGCGCGCCAGCCTGCCACAAGGTGTGAAAAAGCCTGTTTTCAGCGCCATTGAGGGCATAAAATCCGGCAATAAACACAGGCCGGTTTTCACGTGGCAGCAGGAGGGGGGGGATGTTGTCCGCGTCCTGCATGGCAATGAAGTGATCCAGGCCAGGAGTGGTCCAGTTGCGATCGCCCAGAATCCCGCGCCAAGTCGACGCGATTCTGCCCAGGGCGCCAAGGAGATCGGCGGCAGGCTTGGCCACCTCATCCTCCATATGCGCCAAATCCTTTGCCTCCACGCCATGAATAAACATCTCCTCAAGCAGGGCGGAAAGGCGCAGCCCCCAGGGCAAAAATTTCTCCATATCCATTTTTGCCAGTCTGGCTGCCAGAATTGGATCTTCTGTCGCAAGCGAGCACACACATTGATGCAGCAGACCGGCCTGCTCAAGTGTGGTTGCGATGTGGGCAGGCCTTCTGGCCGCATGATTGCGCCAGATGGCCACAATCTCCGTAAATGAAAGCATCTTTGGCAGGATCAGGCTTCCGCCTTTTTGCGCATAAAGCCGGCTGAAATACTGCCAGGGCCGGTTGTGCGGCACAATGACAAGAGGTGACGCCGGAGCGCCATTTGTGCTTGCATCCACAAAGCTTTTCAGCATGGGCAGAAAAGGCTTTTTCCAGTCAAAAATGTAAAAGGGCCTTGCAGATTTCATGTGATTAGGCCTGGGGATGTTCATGGCCAGGACATTCGTCCAGGAGGGGGGATGCCACCCCGGAATTTATGGAAACAAATTTTTTTATGCCAAGATAAACCAGCAGCCCCCTGATTTCGCCATTAAAAAGGCCGGATTGCCGCAGACAATCCATGTAGCCGTTGATCTGCTCAATATGGCTATGGTGGGGTTCTCCGGATTTGTAATCCACCACCAGAGCCCCCCACGGACAGGGGACAATCAGATCGGCACGCATAAGATTGCCATTGGCATCCTGCACAGGCTGTTCTGGCCAGCCTGTGGCCAGCCATTGCCTTGCCTGTGGCAGCTGCGCAAACCATCTAAGAGAGCTTTGCAACTCCTCATGCAATGCGGGGTCATCGGGAACATGGATGCCTCCATGCAGAAGACCCATATTGAAAGCAGTTCTGGCGCTTTCGTCCGGATCTGCGTCAAACTGGAGATGTTCCAGACAATAGTGCAAAAATATGCCCTTGGCATCAGGCGAAAGCTTTGTCGCGCTCAGGTCATTGACGAAAATTTTCAGACGCGGCAGCCATTGCATTGGCCGCCAGTCATCTTCCTGCAGCCAATCGCTCTGCTCCGGCATGGGGGCCATGTCATCGGCTTCTTTTCCAGCATTGCCGGCAACAGCATCCGACTGCAGAGGCGAGCCACAGGAGTAGGGTAGGGTTTTGCCGGCAAGCTCCAGCATTTTTTTTATGGCCGGAGTGAGGGTTTTCCTGTTGTTTTTCTCCGCATTGCAGACAAAAAAATACAGCTCCTCCCTGGCTCTGGTAAGAGCCACATAAAAGAGATTCATTACTTCAAGGGCCTGCTTGACCATATCATCATAATAAATGCGTCCCATGGCCATGGCAGTGGGCTGAACGGCAATTTTCAGACCATCAATTTCGAGAGGAATGGGGGCATCGGATGGTGAGATGTTAAAATTACTCCAGGGGAGAATGACAACCGGGGCCTCAAGGCCCTTGGCCTTGTGTATTGTCATTATCCGCACAGCATCCATGTGCTCCGGCATGGGCGCTTTTTCATCAATGCCCTTTTGACGCCAGTATTCCAGAAAGGATGACAGTGAGGAGCTGCCTCTTTCCTCGGCTCTCTGAACAATCTCCATAAATCTGCGCAGAATGGTGGACTCTTTTTTAAAGCGTCTTTCCACATTCAGGCGTCCATACCATTCCATGATTATGTCATAAGGCGTCAACAAGGCGGCCTGGTTGTAGAAAGGCTCAAAAACAGATTGCCAAATCTCCGGGAAATCCCTGGAAAAACATTTAAACAATGGATCCCTGCGATCTCTGGCAGCCCAGTCCTGCAGCTGCTGCCAGGTCATGTTTGTGACAGCCGGATGATCCAGAACCAGGCTGCCACCGGCAACAGTCATAAATGCAAGATCGTCTTCTGGCGATGCAAGAAAATCAAGCAGGGCCACAGACTGGATTACAAGGGGATTGTCAGCCAGCAGCAGGCTGTTTTCCGTAATTACGGGTATGTCATTATCCAGCAGTGTCTGCGAAACAAGGCTTTCCTGTGTGGAGTTGCGCACAAGAATCATGATGTCGGACCATGGCCGGCGCGGATGGATTTCCGCTATCAGGAGCTTTGCCAGTCTGGCAAGCACCAGTTCATTGACATCATCGGTTTTTTCGGCAGTGAAGTCTTCGGCATGGACATAACCGCATGGCGCGGATTTTTGGGCGCAATTTTGGCGCACGTCAGAAAAGGAATCATGCAAACGTTCAGCGGCAGCCTGAAAAATATCTGGCGGGGTGGAAGCTGGCAGCATGCTGGCCATAATCTCGCTTGCAATGTCCATGTCGCTGCCCAGGCCGCCAAAAAGCGCGTTTGTATGATCAATGATGCATTCAAGACTGCGCCAGTTGGTGTCAAGGGTCGCGCTGTCCACGGCATTTGCCACGGCAAGCAGCTCGGCATCCTGACCAACGGAATCAAACAGGGTTGAATCCGCTCCCCGCCAGCCATAAACAGATTGCTTGACATCGCCAACCCAGGTCAATGTGCCGCCGTGGGAGAGGGCCTGATGCACCAGGGGCCGGAGAACCTGCCATTGTTCATGGCTGGTGTCCTGAAATTCATCGAGCAGAAAATGAGTCAGGCGCGTGCCCAGCCTGCATATGGCATCGGAGACCCCCTGTTCATCGCAAAGAGCCTGGGCGGCATAGGGGGCGATGAGAGCGGTGGGGAGTTCTCCCTCCGCCTCAAGATTGGATCTGAAGGCGGAAGCAATAATTAGCGCAAGATCTATGAATGGGGCCAGCTCAAGCCCCTTTTTGAAAATGCCGGATCTTTTGGCATGATTAGCCACCGCATCTTTCCAGATACGATGGCAGGCTTCAATCTCCTCATTTGGCGGGCTGCTCTTTACAAATAGCTCCCGTGCGGATTCTTTGGTTTGAAAGGCGGAGGTGAAGTCAAAATCTCCGGAGGCGTTTTTTTGCACAGCGGCCAGAGCCTGTTTTTTCCATGTCAAACCGGCAGCGGCGGCCAGATAGTCCAAGGCTGCCTTTTGGCAGGCAGCCTCATATTCCTGCAATTTGGCCTGGATTGCGGATTCGGACGCAAGGTCGGCAAATGCGCCCCGTAGGCAGCCAGTCATGACCAGATCCAGCCTTTTGCCCAGTTTGTCTCCGGCCATGAAGCCTTTGCTGTTGCCATAGTCCAGCACCGCCTTGCATGCGGCCCGGAGCTGGTCTTCCAGAATGCCGCCATTTCTGGCATTTTCCAGCAAAAGATCGAGGTAGGGCTCCAGGGTGTCACCAACTGAAAAGGTTGGCTCAAAATCCGGATTTATGCCCAGGGCAAGCGCTGATGAGCGCACAATCATATGCAAAAGGCTGTCTATGGTGCGGATATTAAGGGCGCCCATGTCATGCAGCAGGGCATCAAGCCAGATTTCCGCTTGGGCGGGGGACAATTCCTTATCGTCACTCAGGCCAAGGGCGGATTCTTTCAAACGGCCAAGAATGCGCTGGCGCATTTCCATGGCCGCGGCATTGGTGAAGGTGATGGCGAGAATTTCACCTGCCGCGCAGGCCGCGGCGCTTTGTGACACAAGGCACGCGGCCTGACGCGGACTGGACCTGATCACGCATTGGCGCAGTCGCTCCAGATATTTGCCTGTAAGGGTATAGGTCTTGCCAGACCCGGCGGAGGCCTTGATCTGGTTAAGGGGCTTCAAGGATTCATTCCTCATCAGGCGGCAGCATGCCCTTGAGCATGCCCTGGCCGGTGGATTCCAGCACAGCGCGCCACAAATCGGAATAAATGTTCAGCTTGCGGCGTGTTTTTGTGACCAGCTGCAGTGGCAGATGCACATATCGCTCCTGGATTTTGGCCACAACCATGTCCGTGCGGCCGGCCATGGCCGCATGCACGGCATACTGGCCCAGAAAACCGCAATAGACCTTGTCTCCGGCATGGGCGGGCACGGAGCGGATGATGTAGCTGGGGTCAATAAACTTGATGGAATGGGCCATGCCCAAGCTGTCCAGGTAGCGTTTGATCTCCTTGCGCAGGAGATCGGAGATATTGCCCAAAACCCTGTTGCCCGATGCGTCTGTCTCCTTTTGATGCGCCAGCAGATGCTGTCCGGCGCCTTCGGCCGTCACAATGACGGCATGGCCGCGCTCGGAGAGTCTTTGGGCAATGGCTGGCAGCAGCCCGCCTTCGCCTTCCAGCGTAAAGGGCGCTTCGGGGATGAGCACAAAATTTACTTCCTTGAGAGCCAGGGTGGACTGCGCTGCAATAAAGCCGGATTCCCTGCCCATGAGTTTGACAAGGCCTATGCCGTTGGGGGTGCCGCAGGCTTCCGTATGCGCGCATTCTATGGCTTCTGTGGCCTTGAAAACAGCTGTCTCAAATCCGAAGGACTGTGGTATGAAATTTATGTCATTGTCAATGGTCTTGGGAATGCCAATGACCGAGATCTTCAGGGATCTCTTGCGGATTTCCTGGCTGATGGCAGAAGCGGCCTTCATGGTGCCATCGCCGCCAACGATGAACAGCGCATTGACATTGTTGCGTTCAAGGCAGTCCACAATTTCATCCACAGGTTGGGGGCCGCGGGAGGAGCCGAGAATGGTGCCGCCAAACATGTGGATGTCCGCCACCATCTCGGGAGTCAGATTGACAGGACGGTGCTTGTACCTGGAGATAAAGCCCTCAAGGCCATAGGGAATGCCCATTATGGAAGGCACACTATAGGCATGATGCGCCTCCATGACGATGGCCCTGATGACATCGTTAATGCCGGGGCAGAGACCGCCGCAGGTGACAATGGCGCATTTGGCGCGTGTGGAATCAAAATAAAGCTTTTTGCGGGGGCCGGCAGCCTCAAAGGAAACCCGGCATGCCTGGTCATTGCCCTGGGCAAGCTCGTCATCAACAACGATCTGAATTTTTTTATTGTCCGCCCATGTGCGATAGGGAAGGTGGGATTCCAGTTTGCAGGGGCCAAGCACCTGAATTGAAGTATCCCAGGCGCACTTATCCATCTTGCCTCTCCTGGTTATTTTGCGGTTTGTGGTTGGTTTGGGGCAGAAATCAGTCTGCCTGCGGCTGCTCCATGGCAGCCATGGCGTTTATGGCAAGGGCGAGAAACTCATCAAGGCCAATTCCCGCCTTTTCACATTCGCGGATGTTATCCCTGTTGACATTGGCCGCGAAGGCCTTGTCCTTCATCTTTTTTTTGATGCTTTTGACCTGCATTCCCTCATATCCGGTGGGGCGCATCAGGGCTGCCGCGGCCACAAGACCGGTGACTGTTTCCCCGCAGCGGAGGGCATGGTCAAAAGTGCTGGCCGGTTTTGCGCCGTTCATTTCCCCATTGTGCGCCCTTATGGCGCAGAGAGCCTCCTCCGGCAGAATGCCCTCAAGCATTTTTGCCGCTTCAAGACCGTGATTCTGCGGTGCCTGCATGGTATGAGGAAAATCCAGATCATGCAAAAGTCCCGTCATTGCCCACAAATTCCTGTCCGTTCCCAAATGTTCCGCCATGGCCCCAAGCACCGCCTCTGATGCCAGGGCATGGCGCATGAGGGATGGAGTGACATCATTGCGCTCCAACAATTCCAAGGCTTGCGCGCGATCTATCATCTTATTTTTCTCCTCAAAAAAATGTAGCGCAGGGTTTGGCGTATTGCAAGCATGGTTGACTTGGACAAAAATATGTAAAAAAATACTCTTTTCACATTAACTCGTCAGGTGACAATGTCCATATATGGTTTACGCTCCAGCCCCATGGGGCAGACAAGCTATTATAGGTCTGTCCTAGATTCACGGGTTGGCGATCTTGTGCTTGTCCACACAGAGCAGGGCATGACCATTGCCAGGGTTGTTTCGGGCCCGCTGCAGAACCTTCCCGGCTCAAGGGAGGAAGATCTGCCGGAAATCCTCAGACGCGCCAGCGAAGAGGATGTTGATATATTTGAAAAAAATGGGGAACTAGCCAAAAACGCCGGCCAGTTTTGCAAAAAGTGCATCCATGAAAGACGCCTTGACATGAAACTTGTGGATGTTGAGGTGTTCTTTGACCGCAGCAAACTGATTTTTTATTTCACGGCTCCAAACCGCATAGATTTCCGCGAACTGGTCAAGGACCTGGTGCGGGAATATCATGCGCGCATCGAATTGAGACAGATTGGCGTGCGGCATGAGACGCGCATGGTGGGAGCCATAGGCAACTGCGGGCGCGTATGCTGCTGTCGTGGATACTTGCGCAAATTTGCCCCCGTGACCATAAAGATGGCCAAGGAGCAGAATCTTTTTCTAAATCCCGCCAAAATATCCGGCATATGCGGGCGATTGCTATGCTGTCTGGCATATGAACAGGAAAATTATGAGAAATTTCATGGCGAGGCTCCCAGAACAGGGAAAAAGTATCACACATCCCGGGGGGTTTTAAAGATTTTGCGCACAAACATGTTCACCAATTCCATCACCGTGCTTGGGGAGAATAATGAGGAGACGGAAATGAGTCTGGAAGAATGGCGCAAGCTAAAGCCCTCCTGCCAGTCCCAGGAGCAGGAGGAAATCTCCGAAGTGGTGGATGACGAAATATAGCATGTTTCACATGAGAATGGGAAACATGGCATATCTGATGAAGGTTAAACAGAAAAGATGAATCTCAGGGCGATCACAGTCACAGGTCGCCCTTTTATCAGGAGTCATTGCAACATCATGGAAACCGCCGACAGAAACTATTATATAACCACGCCAATATATTATGTTAATGCCCATCCCCATCTTGGGCATGCCTACAGCACCATTCTGGCCGATGCGGCGGTGCGTCTGCACAGGGAGCTTGGGGCGGATACCCTGCTTTTGACAGGATCCGACGAGCATGGCGACAAGATAGCCCAAGCCGCTGAAAAAAGGGGAATGGCGCCAAAACTGTTTGTGGATGAGATAAGCTCCAGCTTTCGCGATCTGTGGCCAAAACTGTCCATAAAATATGATACCTTTACGCGCACAACAGATGCCGCGCATGTGGCAATTGTCCAGAAATTCCTGCAAAGGATTTATGATGCCGGCGATATATATTTTGGCGAGTTTGGCGGCCACTACTGCTATGGCTGCGAGCGCTTCTACACTGAAAAAGAGCTGGAAAACGGGCTCTGCCCGCAGCATCAGACAAAGCCGCAGTTTATCAGCGAAAAAAACTATTTTTTCCGCATGTCGGCCTATCTACCCTGGCTCAGGGAATTTCTGGAGAACAATCCTGACCTTATCCGGCCCACGCGTTACCGCGCTGAGGCCATGGCAATGCTTGAAAATGGCGTGCTTGAGGATTTATGCATCTCGCGGCCAAAAAGCCGGCTCACCTGGGGCATAGAACTGCCCTTTGATCAAGACTATGTCTGCTATGTCTGGTTTGACGCGCTTGTGAGCTACATCAGCGGCATTGGTTGGCCGGATGGCAGCCAGTTTGAGCGTTTCTGGCCCGGGGAGCATCTCATTGCCAAGGATATCCTCAAACCGCATGCCATTTTCTGGCCCTGCATGTTAAAAGCAGCCGGACTGCCCATATACAGGCATCTGGATGTGCATGGCTACTGGCTGAGCCGCGATACAAAAATGTCAAAATCCCTGGGCAATGTTATTGACCCACTGGCCATGGCCCAAAAATACGGCCTTGATGCCTTCCGCTATTTTCTTTTGCGCGAGATGCGTTTTGGTTCCGATGCCAGTTTCAGCGAAGAGGGTATAACAACCAGAATCAATGCAGACCTGGCCAATGATCTTGGCAATCTATTCAGCCGTGTGCTTTCAATGGCTGCAAAATATCTTGATTCCACTGTTCCGGCCATGGATGGCATAAATTCTGATGATTCAGAGCTTGCGGAGCCATGCCGAGAAACCATGGCAAATTACATCCAGCTTGCGGAAAGAATGGAGTTCTCCCTGGCTCTGGAAAATCTCTGGCAATTTGTGCGCAGTCTTAATAAATATGTGGATACCCAGGCGCCATGGAGTCTTTACAAAAACAAGGAGCTGGACAAACTGCACATGGTCATGGGCGGCCTGCTCGCGGCCATGCGCAAGATTGCCATCTGCCTGTGGCCGGTAATGCCGGACGCAGCTGAAAAAATGCTTGCGCAGCTTGGTTGTGAATCCCGGCTTGGCCCTGATATGCCCTTGGCGAATATTGAAAAGGAACAGGCGTCTTTTGAATGGCTGCCTGCTGGCCTTAAACTCGCCCCGTCGTCAAACCTCTTTCCACGTATGGAAGCATCTCCCAAAAATGCCCCGGCTTCTGACAAAAAAGATAAAGATGCTGCCGATACTCCCAAAATTGAACATGTCGATTTTGATACATTCAAAAAACTGGATATCAGGGTTGGCACCATTGTCCATGCCGGGAAGCATCCCAATGCGGACAGGATACTCAAGCTTGAAATCGATTTTGGTCCAGGAGGAAAGAGACATATATTGTCCGGGCTGGCCGAAGCCTACAATCCTGCGGATATCATTGGCCGGAAAATATGCGCTGTGTTAAATCTGCCGCCCCGCAAAATACGCGGTCTTGTATCGGAGGGCATGGTGCTGACTGCGGAGGATGACAATAGCCTGACCCTGCTGGCTCCAGATGCAAAGATGAGCAATGGCAGCATAATTGGCTAAAACCATAAAAAGGCCAGGGGAACGAGCCTGGCTATTTTTATTTATGGCGGTAGCGCGTGGCTATTTCGTTAAATAACAGAGATGGTGTGGAGGTCTGCCCCCGGTTTGTAAAAAATGCTTGATGTCATGGCCAGGTTTACCGATATGAAGCGGCGCTAAATGCCACTAGCTAAAAATTATGGTTTTTCTGATGGCTTATAATTAAAGTATAGATAAAATGATTATTTCACGTTCCCCCTTGCGCATGTCCTTTGTTGGTGGTGGCAGTGACCTGCCTGCCTATTATGAAAAATTTGGAGGCGCTGTTGTAAGCACCACCATCAACAAATATGTCTTTGTGACTATTAATGCCAAATTTGATGACGAGTTTCGCATCAGTTACTCAAAAACGGAAAATGTCAGGACTGTGGCAGAGATCGAGCATGCCATCGTCCGCGCGGCATTGCAGATGCTGGATATCAGTGGGGGGCTGGAAATAACCACCATTGCGGATATTCCCTCATCCGGCACAGGCCTTGGCTCATCATCCTCATTCACAGTGGGGCTTTTGCAGGCCATACACGCCTACAAGGGGGAATATGCCGATGCCGAGATGCTGGCTGAGGAAAGCTGTCATATTGAGATAGATGTCTGCGGCGCGCCCATAGGCAAGCAGGATCAATATGCGGCTGCCTATGGCGGTCTCAACCTCATCCGCTTTAACAAAAATGGCTCTGTGGATGTCTCTCCCATTATTTGCGCAAATGAAACGCGGCTGCGACTGGAAAAAAACCTGCTGATGCTTTACACGGGGCGCACGCGCAATGCCAATGCGATCCTGGCAGCCCAAAGCAGGGAAAGCGCCGAAGACAGCGCAACCCAGGAGGCATTGCATGAGATGGTCGCGCAGACAGGAGAATTTGCGCGGGCCATGCAGGCTGGCGACTGCGATGAAATCGGCAGCATCATGCACAGGGCATGGCAGCTAAAACGCAAGCTGACCAATGGCATCAGTGATTGCCAGATGGACGCCTGGTATGACCAGGCACGCAGGGCAGGAGCCATGGGTGGTAAAATCCTTGGCGCGGGCGCAGGCGGTTTTTTTCTGTTTTATGCGCCTGCGGACCGGCATCTGGATATCATCCAGGCGCTCCCTGCCTTAAGACCTGTAAAATTTCGTTTTGAGCGCACTGGCGCCAACATTATTTTCTACAGGCCCTGACACGCCTGGTGTATCCTGGCGCTGCCATTGCCTGACTACCATCTTCACCATACCTGCAATGAGGGAACAGTATGGCCATCGTGCTTGCCGGCGGAGCCGGTTTTATCGGCAGCCATCTGGCGCGCCACTTTCTGGCACAAGGGCGGCATGTGCTGGTGCTGGACAATCTATGCCGCGGACGGCAGGAATATCTCGCCAATTGTGGCGGAAATCTGGATTTTGACCAGATTGATCTCGCCGATGAAAAGGCCACGCTGGCGGCCATCGCAGCCTGTCATGCCAGGCATCCCATAAGTGAAATCTGGCATATGGCGGCCAATTCCGACATTCTCTCCGGCATGGAAGATCCGCATGTGGATCTGCGCGATACCTTCCTGACCACTTTTTCTCTGCTTCAGGCAATGAAAAAACTGGGGCTTGGCCACATTGCCTTTGCATCCAGCTCGGCTGTCTATGGCGAGCATGGGGCGGATGTAAAAATTGCCGAAGATACCGGCCCTCTTTTGCCAATTTCAAATTATGGGGCAATGAAGCTTGCCTCCGAGGCCCTGATCAGCGCGGCGGCGGAAAATTTTTTGAAAAAAGCCATTATTTTCCGCTTTCCAAATGTTGTTGGCGTGCCGGCTACCCACGGTGTGATTCTCGATTTTGTCCGCAAGCTCAAGGAAAGTCCTGAACTTCTCAAGGTTCTTGGCAATGGCAGCCAGCAAAAAATATATCTTCATGTGGCCGATCTGGTTGATGCGATGCTTTTTATTAATGAAAGAGCCAAAGACAGGCTTACTGTCTGCAACATTGGCCCGGATGATGCCGGCTGTGCTGTGCGTTTTATTGCTGAAAGCGTCGTTCAGGCCATCAGCCCGGCTGCTGCCATAGAATATGGAAGTGCCGACCGTGGCTGGGTGGGTGATGTGCCGCGCTTTTCCTATTCAGTCAAGCGTCTGGAAAACATGGGCTGGACATCTCCGCGCACATCAAGCCAGGCAGTGGCAAAGGCAATAGAAGAAATCATCTGTCAGGAGCATGGTTTGTGAAACATGCGGTGATTCTTGCCGGGGGCAAGGGCTCCAGGCTGGCCGGCGTGCTGCCTGGTCTGCCCAAACCCCTGGCGCCAGTGGGAGGCCAGCCGCTTTTGCAGAGGCAGTTGCTTGCCCTTAAATCCGCGGGTATCACCAGCGTCACATTGCTTGTCAATCATATGGCCAGCGCAATAAGGGATTTTTGCGGAGCACAGGGCGACTTTGGCCTGGATTTGAGCTTTGTGGATGATGGCCAGCCCAGAGGCACGGCTGGCGCCCTTCTTGCGGCTTTGCCAGAGCTGCCTGCTGGCGCTGATGAATTGCTCATTCTTTACGGGGATACACTCTTCAATGTCGATCTGGGGCGCATGTTCGCCTTTCATGCCGCCCATGCGGGGTCTGGATCGCTTTTTTTGCATCCCAATGCCCATCCTGACGATTCGGATCTTGTGGAGCTGGACAACTCCGGGCAGGTAAAGGCCCTCCATCCCTATCCCCATGCTGGCGAATATGCCAATCTTGTAAATGCAGCCCTGTATATTCTCAACCGCAAAGATCTTGCAGAATGGCAGGGTATTATCAGCGGCGAGCCGCGAATAATTGACCTGGCAAAAGATCTTTTTCCGCAAATGCTGCGGGCAGGATGCGCGCTTTATGGTTATCGCAGCCCTGAATATATCCATGATATCGGCACGCCTGAACGGCTACAGTCGGCAAATGCCGACATTCTTGCCGGCAGATTTGCCCTCGGCTCCCTTGCTACGCCCAGACCGGCGGTTTTTCTGGACAGGGACGGCGTAATAAACCGCGAGGTGGAATTCCTGGCCAGGAGGGATGATTTTGAGTTGCTGCCAGGCGCAGGGAGCGCCATAGGACGCCTGAACCGGGCCGGCCTGGCATGCATTGTCGTTACCAATCAGCCTGTGATCGCGCGAGGCGAATGCACTGAAGCCGGGCTTGCGGCAATCCATGCGCATATGGATACATTGCTGGGCAATGAAGGAGCCTATGTGGACAGGCTCTATTATTGCCCGCATCACCCCCAAAAGGGTTTTGCCGGGGAGCGGCCGGAACTAAAAATTAAATGCAGCTGCCGCAAGCCGGAAATAGGCATGCTTGTGCAGGCCCGCGCCGATTTGAATATTGACTTCAGCAGATCCTGGCTGGTGGGGGATCGTACAGGCGACATCCTTGCCGCCAGACGCGCCGGCGTCAAATCCATTCTCGTGCGTACCGGAGCTGCCGGCAGGGATGGACGCTACCAGTGCTCTCCTGATTATACCGTCGCCGATCTCCCGGAAGCCGTGGAGCTCATATTGCAGTTGGGATGATTCCTGGAGGAGTCTTTATGTCACGCTGTCGGACGGCATGAAGATCGCAAGTTCAAACTGTTCATGTAAACTGGGGGCAAAGAATGATTTTTCCTGTTTCCGGCATTGAGGCCTCTCCTTTCGCTGTTATGGCGCCAGCTTTTTTAATATCGCTTTTTTGCTCCACCACCGGCATTTCCGGCGCCTTCATGCTCCTGCCCTGGCAAATAAGCGTTCTTGGCTATGTAAACCCGGGTGTCAGCGCCACAAATCAGATATTCAACATTCTCGCCTGTCCTGGCGGCGTATATCGTTATGCCAGGGAGGGGCGTCTTCTCTGGCCTCTTGCCCTGATCATTGCCCTGGGCACACTGCCTGGAGTTTTTGCCGGTGCGATTATCCGCCTTTTCTGGCTTTCAAAACCGGATCATTTCATACTTTTCGCGGCTCTGGTGCTGTTTTATCTCGGCTTGCGGATGCTCTTCACCAGGAGGGGCAAAACAAAAAATAGCGCTGGCCAGCAGTTCTGCAAGGTGACAAGTTTTACAATGCGAGGCTTCAGTTTTACCTTCCAGGGCAATGACCATTCTGTGCAAAACGCGCCATTGCTTGCCTTGAGCGCTGTGGTCGGCCTTGTGGGCGGCATATATGGCGTGGGTGGTGGCGCCATAATGGTTCCATTTCTGGTGTCCTTTTTTGGTCTCCCAATTCATGCCATAGGTGGCGCCACACTTTTTGCCACCTTTTTGACATCCATTGCAGGCGTCTCCTTCTACAGCTTCATTTCCCTGTTCTGGGATATTCCCCAGGGCAGACCGGACTGGCTGCTGGGCTGTCTGCTAGGCCTGGGTGGACTCGCCGGCATGTATTGCGGCGCGGCTTTGCAAAAATACCTGCCAGCCAAAATATTGCGCTACTTTCTCATAATAATTATCATGGGCACAGCAATCAGATATTTTATACAATTTTTAGGGGCGCTTTAACCTGCTCACCATGTTACAATCCCGGCAAGGGGAAAATGAAATGGAACTGTTCACCAAATGCCTTCACGCCGGCTATTCCCCGCAAAATGGGCAGCCCAGGGTTGCGCCCATAGTCCAGAGCACAACATTCCGCTATGATTCCGCAGAGCAGATAGCAAGCCTTTTTGATCTGGAATCCTCCGGTTTTTTCTATTCGCGCATTGGCAATCCCACTGTGGACATGCTGGAGCAAAAGATCGCGAGCCTGGAGGGGGGCATAGGGGCATTGTGCACATCCTCAGGCCAGGCGGCAAATCTTCTGGCCATTCTCAATCTGGCCAAAAATGGCGATCATGTCATCAGCTCCACCAATATTTATGGTGGCAGTTTCAACATAATGACAAACATCCTGAAAAGATTTGGCATTGAAACGACATTGATTGATCAGGATGCCAATGATGATGCCATCGCAGCAGCCATAAAACCCAATACCAGGCTGATCTATGGCGAGACGCTGGCCAATCCGGCCTTGAGCGTTCTGGATATTGAACGCATTGCAGGCATTGCCCATGCCCATGGTGTACCTCTCATTGTGGACAATACCTTTGCCACGCCAGCCCTTTGCCGCCCACTGGAATATGGCGCGGATATCGTGACGCATTCCACCACAAAATATATGGATGGACATGCCGTGCAACTGGGCGGCGCCATTGTAGATGGTGGCAGTTTTGACTGGACAAATGGCAGATTTCCCGAATTCGTAGAGCCGGATCAGTCTTATCATGGCCTGGTCTATAGCGATGCTTTTGGGCCTGCCGCCTATATTGCCAAGGCCAGGGTGCAGCTCATGCGCGACATGGGCTGCTGTCAGAGCGCGCAGGGAGCTTTCTATACCAATCTTGGGCTCGAAACACTGCCTTTGCGGATGCAAAGACACAGCGAAAATGCCCTGCGTCTCGCCAAATGGCTTGCCTGCCAGCCACGGGTCCAGAAGGTATCCTACCCTGGCCTGCCAGGGGACAAATATCATGCCCTTTCCCGGAAATATCTGCCCCATGGCGCAAGCGGGGTGCTTACTGTTGTTCTGGAGGGCGGCAGGGAGGCAGGTGTAAAATTCATCAACAAGCTTAAGCTGGTCTCCATTGAAACCCATGTTGCGGATATCCGCACCTGTGTTTTGCATCCCGCCAGCTCCACCCACAGACAGCTGCAGGATGACCAGCTTGCGCTGGCTGGTGTGGAACCTGGGCTTTTGCGCATTTCCACAGGCCTTGAAAATGTGGAGGATATTGTGGCGGATATTGAGCAGGCTCTTGCATGAACCACAGGCACATGCACTGCTGGCAAAGAGGCGTAAATGGCGCCTGAGGCATCCGGACATGCCCAGCGGGTGCCAGAGCACTCCCTGCCGCTCATGCAGGCCATGTCTGGTGGCAGGCCATTCACCATTGGCGAGTATCTTTTTTTTAGCGCTGATGACTGGCTGATGGCCATTGCCTACCCCCTGCATGGCAAATATGCCCATTCTGATTTCTCTAATGCTCTGGCGTCTGCCCAAAAACGGGTGGCACCCGTCTACTGCTATGCCATTGGGCCTGATTTTCCTGCTGAATTCAATGACAGAATTATCGAGCGTGACAGATATTATATTCTTGCTGCCGACGCGCCCATTCCCAAAAAACTGGTCAATCCAGTCCGTAAGGCTGCCCAAATACTTGAAGTGCGCGAAAGTATGGCCTTTACACCTGCGCACAGGAGACTGTGGGCGGAATTTCTGGAAAACAGGGGCCGGATGCCGGACAGGGTGGCAGGACTTTACACGCGCGCTCCCACCGCCCTGGCTGAAGCTGGGGGTAGTCTGCGTCTGCTCGATGCCATTGATCCCGCTGGCAACATCACCGCGAGCCTGCTGCTGGATTATGCCCCTGAGATGTTCGTCAGTTATGTAATTGGCGCCCATTCCCGCAAATTTTATGCTCCTCATGCCGCGGATCTGCTATTTGCGGCGATGCTTGCCAATGCCAGAAAGGCCGGCAAGCGTTTTATCCATCTTGGTCTTGGTGTCAATGATGGTATCTTGCGCTTCAAGCGCAAATGGGGCGCAAAAGCCTATTATCCATATCTGTATGCCCAGTGGCAGCCCACTGCCGCTGACAGTGAGGATAATGTAATTCATGCCCTTGCCACAGCCTTTTTACGCTCGGATGCTGGATCCGGTCAAAAAATTATTGAGGATCATTCCCCCAAGCCTTTTGCAATGCTGTGGGAGGCCCGCAAGAAGGATCGCGTCTCCTGGATAGGCGGCACTGCGCATTTCTTTTGTCATAGTTTTGAGGCCTCTTTCCGCAAGCTTTTCCGCAATGTTGACCATGTGATATTTGAAGGGCCGCTGGATGCCGAATTTATGGCGCAGGTGGATAGCGCTGGTAAAAGCAGGGAAGTGGGCACGCCTGCTCTCGATGAGCTTCTTTCGGAAACAGAAATTCTCCGTCTGGAAAAAACAGTCATGGGCCCAAGAGGCAGGCTTGCTGCATCGCTGGGCATGCAGGCAAGGGTCAATATTGATGTCCGCTGGCTGTTGGCCAATGCCAGGCCCTGGTGCGCTTTCTTTACATGCTGGACCAGTTTTCTTGAAAGGCAGGGCTGGCACGAATCGGTTGACATGGAAGCCTGGCGCATTGCGCGGGAAGTGGGCAAAAATGTTGTGGGCATGGAAAGTCTGGAGGAACAGCTGGAATCCCTGGGCTCACTGCCGGTGGAAAGGGTGCTTCGTTTTTTCAGGAACTGCAATGCCTGGAAGGCCCATGCCAGACGCAATCATCATGCCTATCTGGCTGGCGATCTCGAAGGCATGATGGGCTCCAGCGCCGAGTTCCCCACACGCACAGAGCATGTCATTGGCAGACGCGATCAGCGTTTTCGGGAAAGAATGCGGCCCTATCTGGAGGCCGGCCGCAGCGCCGTGTTTGTTGGTTCCGCGCATATGGTAAATTTGCGGCATATGCTGGCAGAGGATGGTTTCAGCATCAGGCAGGTTCCCTTTGGCATCTGGCCAAAACTGCATTACCACTGGCGTCGCCTGACGCGTCCGGATGAGAGGGTGACATGGTGAGCAAAGTCTCCGATCATGTGGCGATGGCCGTTGTGCCCGACCAGCTTGCAGGCTATGTGCAGGCCGTTTCCGGGCTCCAGAGCATGGCATTGGGACGATGCCTGCTGCATTATGTGGATAAGACAGCGGTTCTTGTGGCCTATTCGGTAAAGGCCGACCGTAATATTTGGGATGAGGGTGTGGAGCAAGTCCTTGGCCTGAACAAATTTGAGCAGATTACAGTTCTGGCTCCTGAAGTTCCATCCCTTGCTCCCGCGGATGCGCATATCTCAAGGGACAATTACTGGTTTTTGCCCATTCCGGCGCCAGCTCCAGGCCAAAAATTGCGCAACATGCTCAAGCGTGCCCAAAAGGATGTGACGATTTTTATAAATGGCTCCGAAGCATATGCATGTGCCCACAAGGAAATGGTGGATGCATTTTGCAACAGAAAGGCTGCCGTATTGTCCGATGGCTCGAGATATATTTTTTCCAATCTGGATAAATACCTGGCTGCCTGCCCGGATGCGCTTCTGTTCACTGCCCGCAATGATCTGAATGAGGCAGTGGCCATGGCCATAGGTGATTTTTCTGCCCTTGGCACAGCTTTTTACATGTTCGCCTTTCGCCATGAAAATGCTCCTCCAGGCACATCCGATCTGCTTCTGGCCGCAGTGCTGGATGAAGCGGCAAGAAGAGGACATACCAGAATAAATCTCGGGCTGGGTATGGGCAAAGGCGTTGAATTTTTCAAGAAAAAATGGGGCGCCGAGCCTGCTCTGGCCTATGTTGAAACCAGTTGGGAGATAAAAAGGGCCCGCAAGGGCTGGTTTTCAAGATTGTTTGGCTGATTTTCATCTGCCCTTCAATCGATTTTCCTGAAATATGTTTCCAACTCTCCGACCGGGGGCGCAGATGCCAGAAAAGCCAGCCAGAAATATAATATCAGATGATGAGGCCGCCATCCTTTATGACCGGCAATTTCACGAAGCCGGCTTTTTTGAAAAATTTCTGGACAGCTTGATGGGTGGGCAAAAGCCTCTGGATTGCGCACAGATAGAGGTGACATCCATCTGCCCTGCCAAATGCGTTTATTGCCCCCATACCACCCAGGCCAGCTCCTGGAAGGCCCGCCATATGCGGCCCGCAATTTTCAGCAGACTTTGGCCATTGCTCAAGCGATGTGTCCGCGCCCATCTTCAGGGGTGGGGAGAGCCACTTTTGCATCCGCATTTTTTTGATTTTGTATCCTTTGCCAGACGCGCCGGCTGCATGGTATCCACCACCACCTGCGGGGTGGCCATGAATGAATGTCTGGCTGCAAAAATTGCCGCAAGCGGCATGGATATGCTGGCCTTTTCTCTGGCCGGCACTGATTATCAAAGCAATGCCGCCAGAGCCGGCGTGGATTTTACAAGGGTATGCGATTCCATAAAAACCCTGCGCAAGGCATGCGGGCATGGCGGCACTGGGAAAGGCCCTGAGATCCATATCGCCTATATCCTGCTGGCAGACAGAATGGATGCCGCCCAAAGCCTGCCGCAGCTGCTGGAAGATCTGGATGTGCCAGTGGCCGTTGTCAGCACCCTTGATTATCTGGCAACACCGGAACATCGCCATCTGGCCATTACTCCGGAAGATACGGAAAAAATAGCAAGGGCGCGTGACATTCTGGAAGCTGCGGCCCAAAGGGCTGCGGACATGGGTAGAACAATCCATTTTGCCCTGCCCGGACCCAGGGCTGTCGCCATGGCTGGCGGCTGCAGGGAGAACATAGCCCGCAGTCTCTACATTGACGCTGATGGCGCTGTCTCCCCCTGTGTGTATCTGAATGTTCCTGGCGATGACCCGGAGGAAAAAAGGCGAGTATTTGGCAATATCAGCCAAAACAGTATCCTGGACATATGGAAGGATGCAGCCTTTGGCCAGTTCAGAAATAACCTTGTTGCTGACAGGCCGGATGTAGCCTGCCACAACTGCCCGAAACGCCGGGAAATTTTTTACCAGATGGCAGATGATTGACGGCAAGCTTATTTGCTAAATGAAGTTGCATGAAATTTAAAAAATGTTTATATGTATTGGACATGATATGCCGGTCATTTTAGCGGAGATATTCGGCATGTTTATTGCACACACACACACACACACACACACACACACACACACACACACACATGAAAACCGTCCATTAATAAACGGTTTTCAGCATGATGCATTTAAGCATGCAGCATCTTTATTTGCTTTAGATTCCTGCAGATTTTTTAAAATATTGCGGAAGCTTCAGGCGCCGGAAGTGCCTGCGGTTTCCGCTTTTTTTATTTCGAAAATTCAGCATTCAAGCTGTCTGACAAATCCCAGCTGGAAGTGGCGGCATGTTAAGTTCACATGGCGTGATCAAAAAAATGAAGGCCGCTGGCTGGAGAAAAATTCGCACATGCGGCAGTCATGCGGTGTTTGGCCATCCCCAGTCTGAAAAATTTATCACTCTCCCCCTCGGTTCTGGCATCTATAACATCAAATTGATCGACAGCATTGAAAGTGTCTGTGGCTGCAGTATTAAAAGAAGTTCGAGAGCATTAAAAAAATAAAGGAACATTCATCCTTGCAGTATCCTGCGACCTTGACTCCTTATGCCGATGGCACAGGCAGATATGCCATAACGTTTATTGATTTGCCAGGCTGTGTAAGCATTGGCCAAAGTCTGGATGATGCCTTGCGGATGGGGGCTGAGGCTGCAAGCATCCACATCGCCATGATGCTGGCCGAAGGTATGCAGGTGCCACAACCATCAACAGTCACCGAAGCGGAAAAGAGGGATAAGGCGCAGGCAGGGAAAAGAAATATCCCTGTGGCAAATGGAACAGTATATCGGAATGTGCAGTTTGAACCTGCCCGCGAAAAGGAAGAGGCCAATATCATAAGGGTAACCATTTCCCTAAAACCGGCAATGCTGGAGATGATAGACAATGCCGCCAGAGAAATGGGTGTGACCCGTTCCAGCTTTATTGGCATTTCTGCAAGGGAATACTGCAAGGCAAGATAAACGAATTCGCTAATAATGGGCTTTGTAATGAGCAAAAAAGTTTTTATGCATATATAATTCAGTTATATAGTGGATATGTGATGAAAATAAGATCGGTAACATCCACCCCCAAATTTTTAACTGTTGGAGATGCCTGAGTCTACAGGTGGATGCAGTTGAAGATACATAGCATAAAAGAAAAATATCTTAGATGATTTTATTCTTATTGTATAAAAAGTGCTTCATATAATGTTAATTTTATATCAATGTATATAAAAAATAACTATATTTTGCTTTAGAAGATGCTATTAAATATGTATATAAATAAGCAATACAATATGTTTGCGAGAATAAATTTATTTATTTTGTTATAAAATACTAGATTAATAAAATTAACGCAGAATAGATAATGGAGAGTTTTACCACTTTAACCGATAGCTAAAATTATAAATATGATATGAAAATATATAACTTTTTATTAATGGTATAGGTGTGTATATGTCAATAAATAAATTGCTTGAATTGGTATGCAATCATTTGCCTAGTGATATCCGACGTAATGAATTTATACAAAAAAATATAGAACATAAATTTTCTAATTCCGATAAAGAAGGAGTACTGTATTTATTGGCAAATTGCAAGCGTATAAATTGGCAAGCTTATAAAGAAAATTATGCTGATGTAAAAGAAGCAGGTATCAATCCTGCATGGCATTTTATAAATTATGGTATTTATGAAGGTAGAAAATTGTGGAGCTGGCACCCATTGCGTCAAGCAACTTATCATAGTCGCCCACGTGTTTCAGTAATTGTTCCAAACTACAATAATGAATTATTTATAGGGAAGTGTCTCTCAAGTCTGGTTGAGCAAACAATAAATGACATTGAAATCATTGTCGTTGATGATGCATCACATGATGCATCTCCAGAGATTGTACATAACCTTTCTTGCAGGGATAAGCGTATAAAGTTGTTGAGGCATGACAAAAACAGGGGCACTCATTCTGCGCGCAAAACTGGAGTTGCCGTTGCCACAGGCGAGTATGTAATGTTTTTAGATGGCGATGATTTCTATGAGCCACATACCTGCGAAAGGGCTTGGCAGGCTGTAGCTTTGGGCTATGATATTGTAAGTTTTAATATCAATGTAATTTCACATGGTGGATGGAGAAAAAAAGATATAAATTATTTTGATAAACTTTTTAATTCATTACCTGCTGGATCTTATACTGTAAATGACGTCATGAAAATTGCATTTGAAGATAAGCAGATGAGCCATAATATTTGGTCTAGGATTTTCCTTACAGAGATTGCTCAAAAATCATTCGAGGAGATGGATGACAACTATCTTGTATTCGCAGAGGATCTCTACGAATTTCTTGTCTTAGTCTCCAATAGCCGGAATATGCTTAAAATTACTGACAGACTTTATAATTATTCTTTAAATATAGGTATTACATCAACTGATGATAAGTATAAGAACATTAAAATTGTCAAGGAACGTAATTGCGCACTGGATGCTATTGATAGATTTTGTAAAACGCGGGGATTATATATCCATAATAATAATATCAGGGAAAGATTAACTAAAGATTCATATCAGGTATTAAGTAAAATACCTAATAGCATGATTAATGAATTTTTAAATCTTCTTTGTTCAATTTCTGGTCCATTAAAAACAGCTCTAATGCTAGCCAAAACTTTTCATAATAAGTGGGATATTGTTTCAACGAAACTTCAATATTATAATAAAAATAGGCGTATTGAGAACGGTATTAAAAAAGTAGGTATATATTACTATCGCATTGCGGGTGGTGGAATTGAAACTACAATGCTTAATATGGTTCGAGTGCTAAAAAAGCGTGGTTATGAAGTTTCCCTAATTCTTGAAGAAATTATGGACGAAGATATCGCAAAAAACATAGATGTTCAAGTCTATTACCTTTCTCCATCAGGGAGTGGAGAAAAATCCATAGCCAAGCATCTTGTTAGCTGGAATTCAATAATTCAAGCTGGGAAACTTGATCTCATATTTTACATGTGGGTGCATGAGCCGCTTTGTTTTTGGGATAATCTGCTTTTCCAGCTCATGGGTCTAGGAGTTATTGGTTCACTTCGTTTTGATCATAATTTAGAAATGCTATATCGTGGAAGAAATTATAAACATAGTTCATTTCTGAATACCCTACGCACATTGGACAAAATTTTTTGTCTTTCAATATCTTCTGAGATTTATTTGCGTGCTCAAGGAGTTGATGCAATATATATCCCCAATACTCCAAAAAAAATGACTGAAAAAAAATTACCTCCAACAAATGATAACTGTATTGCCTGCATTGGTAGATTCCATGACAATAAAAAACAAATCGGACAGACTCTACTGATTTTAAATGAGGTCATTAAATTTGTTCCAGATGCTAAAATAATTTATATAGGTGGTTTTGAGGATGTAGCCAAAGAAGAAATATTCAGAAAAAGAATAAAGGATATGAAGCTTGATGAACATGTGTTTATAACAGGCTGGACCATAAAACCTGAAGTTTTTCTAGATAAGTGCAAGATATTCTTATATACCTCATATATGGAGGGTTTTCCAAATGGAATTGCTGAGGCCCAACAAAGGGGATTGCCAGGAGTAATGTATTATCTGGATATTATGATGGCAGTTGAAAATGAGAGCATCATCCAAGTTCAGCAAGGAGATTTCCGTACTGCTGCAGCGCACGTGGTGGCGTTGCTCCAAAATGATGAGGAACGCATACGCCTTTCTAAAATAGCATTAGAGCAGTCTCATATTTATTCAGCAAAGAGATTTGAAGATGAATTGGTTGATCTTTTGAATCATTATGACAAATATTCATATCTAAGAGAATATTCTCAAAAAGAATATAATCTCGTTATTAATTCTTTGGCATATTATGTAGGTAAAAGTGTACCAGAATTTTAAGCTACTTTTTTAAATTTAGTAACATATGGATTTAAAAATGCAACACCTAACACTTTTTTCAATAATTTGCTCTGCATTACCAGTAAATTTGGGCAATAACGTGCTTAAAAAGTATTTACCTCCAGATGCACATGATTTGAATAATGTTAGTATATGCTTGGAATGCCTTAGAAATTGTGAATATCTTGATTGGGAAGCCTATATGGCAAACAATCCAGATTTAGCCGAGTCTAGCATTGATCCGATTGAACATTTTATAACCCATGGAGTATTTGAAGGTAGAAGATTATATAAAAAAATAGATAATATTTATAATAAGCCTGAAGATGATATTCCCACTCCTTCTGT
>CAJUMQ010000022.1 GCA_910587035.1 uncultured Desulfovibrio sp.
ATTCCGCATAATTGTAAGCGGCGCGGACTTCATTCTTGTCGCCATGGGCAAGCTGACGTTCAATCCAGTCACGATTATAACCAAGTTCATTGAGCAGGGTGGAAGCGATTGAGCGGAAACCGTGCACGCTCATTTCATGTTTTTGGTAGCCCATGCGCCGCAAGGCATTAAGCATGGTGGCATCTGATATGGGTTGTGTTTCCGTTCTGGTGGATGGAAACAGATACTTGCCATTGCCGGAATAGAGTTTCAGGTTTTTCAGAATTGCAAGAGCCTGTTCAGATAAGGGAACGATATGGAGACGGCGCATTTTCATGCGTTCCGCCGGTATGCGCCATTCTTTTGCTTCAAAATCAAATTCAGACCATTGGGCGCAACGCAATTCGCTGGGGCGTACAAATACCAGGGGAGCAAGTTTGAGTGCGCAGACAAGCGGAATATAGCCAGGATAATCATCTATGGCTTGTAACAGTTGCCCGACTTTTTCCTTATCAAGCACAGCCGCCCTATGGGTAACTTTGCGGGGACGCAATGCGCCATGCAAATCGGCTGTGATATTATGCCTGGCTTTGCCCAAAACAACGGCATAGCGGAACACCTGATTGATTATCTGGAGAACGCGGCGGGATGTTTCGCTGTTGCCTTTCTCGTCTATGGGCTTGACTATGGCCAGAATATCGGCGGCTTCCAATTTGGCGATATGTTTTTTGCCTATTGCCGGAAAAATGTAGGTTTTCAGGCGGTAAAGAACTGTGCCCTGATGTTTGGCGGAAAATTCGGATAACCGCGTTTTGTGCCAGTCCAGTGCTATATTCTCAAAACTGTCGCGCTTGGCAATGGCTCTCGCTTCCCTGGCATTTTTCTTTTGTTCCGACGGGTCAATGCCTTTCGCCAAAAGTCCCTTGGCTTCCTCGCGCTTTGCCCTGGCGTCTTTCAATGAGATGGTTGGATAATCTCCAAAACTGAGCAACTTGCATTTGCCGTCAAAGCGGTAGGACATGCGCCAGAGCTTGCTGCCGGTTGGCGGCACATAGAGAAATAGCCCTCCGCCATCAAAATATTTGCGGGGCTTCGCTTCCGGTTTCAGACTGCGGATGTGGGTATCTGTCAAAGGCATTTCCGCTACCTCCATCTTGTTGGACTGCATGATACCCACATGGACAAAAAGATTTGAATTTCAGTATGTTATCTCTGTGGGTATCGGGTATGAGCATAACACAGCGATGCCCACAAATATACCCACAAAAATTGTGGATGCAACTGGACTTGGGTACACTTCGGGAAACCGTATTGGAGCGTTAAAACAAGGAATGCCAAGGCTTTTTACACCTTGGCATTCTCTATTATACCCAAATTTGGCGTCACCAACGGGATTTGAACCCGTCTTAGCGGCTTGAGAGCCGTCTTATACGCGTTTGTCGCCAAGCATTTTCGCGGGTTTTACCTACTCTGGAGGGCATCTACATGCATCCAGATGCAGGTTTTTTTGTAACCAGAAAATGTAACCAAAATTTTTCCCACAGGCTCCATATTTCGGTTAACCAGTCACAAACTCTCTGCCCAAGCAGAATAGCAACTGGCTTTAACCTTGCCAACCCCAAAAATCTGCGCTCCCAAATTATGCCAGGAGCGTTGTTCAATCCTCAAAAATCCATCCTTAATTTAAATCCCACTTTGCGCAAATTGGGAATTTCTTCCTTTGGGAAAATTCCTGTCTATTTCCATGCCCTGCTTTTGCTTGTCGGCATAATTTCATGCTCGCTTTACCGACATGCGATTTCCGGCTTCATTTCGATTGTACGGAGTTTTATCTGGGCATTTTCCCCAGCATATGAGTGTTCCCCTCCACGCGTTGGGTGAACTCCCACCCAGGGCGGCTCAATGGCCATGAGCCGCCCTTCATAACGCTTTGGAATTTTTGAAAAGAAAACAGCTTTTCAACTTCTAGGGGTGCGCCCTTGGAACGCTTGGGGAACAGTTATGGATACTTTTGTACCTAAAGGAAATATCTCCGGGCCTATTTTGCCCGAATTTATATTGAATATGCCTATACCAGCTGGCGCAAAGCTTCTGTACGCGCTTTTATGCAAATATTCATTTACCAAGGGTTATTGCTGGTATTCCCATTCAAGCCTTGCGGAAAAACTTGGTTGCAGCGTTAACAGTGTAAAAAACTATTGCCGCGCCCTGACGGATGCCGGTCTTTTGGCAATCAAAAAAGAGAATTATCGCTCATCCGTATTTTACCTTGTAAAACCCTCAGCCGCTTTACTCAATGCTGCTAATGAGGAAAATGACAAATATCAAACTTCATTCAAGTGTCCGCCAGAAGTGTCAAATTTTGATGAGAATCTATCAAAAGTTGAAGAAAATCCGTCAAATTTTGGCTACTTAAAGGATTTAAAGAAAGAAATAAAAGAAAACCCTCCCCTTAATCAGCTTCAGGAAAATGCAAAAAATAGAGTACCGAATGAAAGCCAGAAAGGGTGTGTGGATTTTTCTTTTGCTGATTTTGAAAAAGTCTTTGAAGCATATCCCCGAAAGGAATCCAGAGGCACAGCGAGAATGGCTTGGCGTTCCATGCTTTCGGCGGGATTGCTTCCTCCCGTTTCTGTAATTCTTGAAGCGATTGAGCGTTTCAAGGCTGGCGCAAACTGGCAAAGGGAAAATGGACGCTTTATTCCCTATCTTGCCAATTTCCTGAAAGGTGAGCGCTGGAATGATCCACTTTCCCCTGATGAAGTTGAGGAAAAGAAAAAAACTGAATCTGCAAAACAAATTCGTCAGCTTCAGGCTCAAAAAGAGGAACAGCTTAGAAAAGAGAGTGAAGAAAAAAGAGCAAGGTTAAAGCCTCTATTCGATGAATTTGCCGCCAAATTTATAGGTAAATTTCATATGCCAATGGTATTTGGCATGTGGCTTGCCCGTTATGAGGAAGGCATTGCTCCTCTGGCCGCTGATGTGCCAGCTGACAATACACTTGCCATAGTTGAATTTATAAGACAATTCGGCAACCGCAAAAAATATCCTCCAAACAATACCAAGCCAAAGCAGGATAAAGACAGCCCATCTATTTCTGGTGCGCAAAATTCCTGTGTAGCCGTGGATTCAATCATTCCTGATAAGACAATAAATAAACAATCGCCAGTGCCATTGCCGGACAGTCAGCAATCCATCCACTCCGCGCATGATGTTGTGGAGCAAATTATGAATGGAATTCGCGGGGATTGTGGACGAAAACGGCCATCTCAAACTGAATCAGCCGTGTTTATGGTGGCATGAGGGTTGATGGCATGAAAAAATATTCCATCGTCCCAATATTGGCATTCATTGTTTTCATTGCTTCTTCCGCATTGGCGCAACCAGCCAATACATCCGCGCATTTGTCCATTCAAAGCACCTCGGACAAACCTGGTCAAGTATTGAATAATAACTCTAAAGCTTCTGAAGCCAGCCAAAAGCCTGAAGCTGGCCAAAAAGAAGCTGGACAAGAGGAACAGACTCAAACAAAGCAAGCTGATCCAAAAAATCCACAGGACGCGCAAAAGCTTTTTGAGGAAAGCCTGCGCCAGATGATGCCTTTGGATAACGGGCAAATCCAGAAATTCCGCGAACATTCCGACAAGCGCGAAAGGGCTTTGCTTCCAGTATCTCCAGCATTGGCATCCCGCACAGTCCGCGTTTCCCTTGAGCCGGGTCAAAAGCCAGTTTCTGTGTTCACTACCGCGAATGTGGCAACTTCGCTGGTATTTCATGATTCCACAGGACAGGCTTGGCCCATCACTTCCGTAACCAATGGCTCGCCTGATTCCTTTCAAGTTTTACGTCCCGAACTTCCAGACGGCAATCTGCTCAATGTCCTGCCGCTGAAAGGCTACGCCTCGTCAACTCTGGTTGTAACCCTGGAAAATCGTGATGTCCCGCTTGTCATAAAGCTGGAATCTGATTCTGTCCGCGCTCCTGAGCGCAAGGCGGATGCTCTTGTCCTGTTTCAGCTTGCCCATCATGGGCCAAGGGCAAGTGTGCCAGTGGTCAAGAATATCCGGGAAACGGCCAACTCTACCATGCTGTCTTTCCTTGACCGTGTTCCGCCCGAAAATTCTGCGCGTCTGAAAACCGAGCCAGCAACAGATAATTTTATGGCGTGGGAATATCAGGGCAAAAATTATCTTCGCACAACTGCCATGCTGGTCTGGCCGGCATGGTCTGCCGTGGTCAATGGAGCGGGCGACACCAAATGCTATGAGGTTGAGCCTACATCTCGTGTGATGCTCTCGGTCAATGGCGCAATCCAAACCGTGATTTTGCGGAGGGGCAAATAGCATGAATTTCCGCAAGATTATCACAATGGAAAAAGGCAGACGCTATCTGGTGTTTGGCGGCTTGGTCATAGTTGCCATTCTAGGCTCTGCCGCTGGTCTTTATCTGCATGGCCTTTCGGACAAGCCGGAAGCGAATACGCAAATCGCCAAAGCGCAAATGGAGCGGATTTCAGGACAGGCTGGGGGACAAGGCTCTGTTGAATACAATGACAAGCTTCAAAAGCATGATGATGAACAGGCGATGGCCGCGCTCAAGAGCGGGGAAAGCTTTGTTCCCACGCCAGTCGGTGTAAAGCATCCAGTGGTCGGGAAAAAGGAAAGCACTCCGCCGCCAGCTCCAAAAGTGGCCAAAGTAAAAACCGCTCCCGTTCAAAAGCCAAAACCAGATACAGCCAATTACAAACGGATGCTTGAAGACCTTGAGGCTCTGGATGCGAAACTGGCTTCGGCAACTTCGGGTACTGGCCAGATAGTCTATCAGAAGGATTTTTCAAAGGAGCAGGCGCAAGAAGCTCAACAGGCTGTTCCTGCAAGCGATTCCCATCCTGTTGATCCAAAAACTGACCTGAAGCCAGGTGATCTGCTTTATGCCGTAATTGATACTGGCGTGAACTCGGACGTGCCTTCGGCTGTCATGGCCACAGTTGCCCAGGGCAAATACAGAAACTCAAGGCTGCTTGGCAGTTTTCAACGTCATGACGAGCGCATGGTTCTTGCCTTTACCCGCGCCATTCTCCCAACAGGCTCAAGCGTCCAGCTTGAAGCCTACGCCATTGATCCAAACACATCTGAAGCCTCAGTCGCCAGTTCGGTTGATACCCACTTCTTCAGCCGCTGGGGTGGCCTTGTCGCCTCCGCCTTTCTGGAAGGGCTTGGAAGCGCAAAGCGATATAGCGGCGCGTCCAGCACCATGTACGGATATGGAAACAATGCCAGCGACCAGATGGTCTGGGGCAATTACAGCCCTGAAGACCAGGCATGGATTGCGGCTGGAAAGGTCGGTGAAAAGGCCAGCAAAATATTTGAGAAAAATTTTGACCGCCCGCCAACTGTCCGTCTTGAAAGCGGCACCGCTGTCGGCATCCTGATTATCAACGTCAAAGAGAAAGGGGTAACAAAATGACCAGGGAACAGAGGGCTTCAATTCTCGGTGAAGTTATCAAACACGCCAGACAGGGCAAAACACAGGCGCAAATTGCTCAATGCATCGGTGTAAATCCAAGCATGGTTTACAAACTCTGCAAACGCTACGGCATCAGGACAAAGCACATGCTCTGGAAGGAAAGCCAGAAGGCGAAAAAACTCGCAAGGCCAGTTCAGTGCCTTTTGCCCATGTAGGAATTTGAAATGGAAAACTATGTCGCCAATGTCATCCCACATCTCCAGCAATGGTGGCCAAGTCTTATCCGGCTTTTCTACCTGATTGGGGTTGTATTCGGCGTGGTGTCGCTTGTGCAAGCAGTCAATCCGAAACACCGTTTCAATCGCGGTATATCAGCATGGGCTTTTGTTACGGCTGTCCTGCTTCTGAATTTTCCCGCGTTGATGGATTCGCTGGCAATGACCGTGTTCAACAAGACCTCGGAACAAGAACTTTCCTATTCTCCTCCAAGCTCTCCGGGAAGCGTTTACATCCAGTTCGCGGTTTATGCCATTGCCACTGTGGGAATTATCGGTATCGCCAGAGGGCTTTGCCTGATCCGCAATGCTTCACATCAGGCCATGAATTTCTCTCGCGGCATTGTCCACATTTTCGGCGGCATTATCGCTGTCAACCTCGTTTCTTTCCTGCGTGGCATTGGAGCCACGATAGGTGGGGACGTGCAAGCATACATAGCCAAGATAATTGGCTGAAGGAGAACACATGAATTACATGTCCAAAACTATTTCCCCGTGGCGAGTGGCGGCAGTCGCCATTGGATGCAGCGCAGTCTGGCTGTTCGGGCCGGAACTGGCGCAAGCTGCCGTCACCTTCGGTGAGATGGGTGAAAATGTGTCTGAAAATGCCAAAGGTGTGGCCAAAGGCGTGACCTATGCCGGATATGCGGCTGGCGCGACAATGGGTGTCCTCGGTTTCGTGGAGATGTACAAATCCTCCAAAAGCCAGGGACAGTCCACATACACTGGCGGCATTGTCAAAATCCTTGTTGGCGCTCTTGCCCTGGGACTTGGCGAGTTCCTTGGCTCCGGCTCCGCCTCAATCTTCGGGTCTGACCAGACCACTGGCCTGGGCGAACTCGGCATCCAGTAATGGAGGGGGGCATGAAACTTTTTGGAAATAAAAATACTGCGCAACCTCAACCCGCGCCGATGGAGCATACGGCAGATAGTCATGCCCCTGCTCCGGCTCCTGACGCGCAACATCTCATTGGCGGCCTTGGCTGGTATCGGAATAATTTCCGCCATGCATTAAGGCTAATTTTGGCCATGATTGTTGTGGTTGTTCTTGCCCTGGCGCTTGCGATTTTTCTTTTACTCAACCAGCCCAAACCGCAATATTTCGCGGCAACTCCTGATTTGCGCCTTGCGCCTCTTGTTCCATTGGATCAGCCGGTGCTTAGCCAGCAGGGTCTGCTGAATTGGGTGTCGGAAACAATCACCAATGCCATGTCGCTGGATTTTCTTGACTGGCGCAAAAAGCTGGACGCCATGCGTCCCCACTTTGATGATGACGCCTACAAGTCCTTTCTGGAATCCATGAAATCATCTGGCGTTTTGGAAATGATACGCGAAAAGCGGCTTTCCGCTTCGGCTATTGTTACCAAGGCTCCCGTAATAATCGCTTCAGGTGTTGTTGGGGGCACCGCCACATGGCGTATCGAATTTCCCCTCATTATTTCCTACGAGTCCAGCCAGGGCGTGGAAAGCACTCAGCACCTTATGGCCACTGTCCTTGTCAGACGGGCTTCAACCGTAAAAACGCCGCGCGGCGTTGTAATTCAACAGATTGTACTGAAACGGGATTCATAATGTTCGACTACCTCGTAAATGGCATGGAAAAAGGCGTCCGCGCCTTTTCAGAAGTTTTGGGCGCTCCTGTGTACAGCTATTGCCGCCTTGAAACTGTGGATGAAGACGCTCTTGTTGCTGATGATGGCAGTCTTGTCAGCGTTCTCAGGCTGGAAGGCTCATTGAAGCATATTGGAGTTCAGGAATATTCCCATCTGATTTCAAGCCTTACCGAAAAACTGCAATCAACACTGTCAAAGCCCGGCCATGCCATTCAGGTTGTCTTTGAATATGACCCGGAAAGCTCCGCTTCGCGTATTACCGAGATGTTTCAGCCATCACGCCTTACAGCCCAAAATCTTGGCCTGCAAATTGGGCCACTGCTTGAAGATTGGGGAAATGCCCTGAAAAAATACTGCGCTCTTGAAACATGCTGGCTTGTTCTCTGGACAAGGCCGAATGTGCTGCCAGATTCCCTGAAAAAAGCCGCCTTGAAAGAGCGGGATGTTTCCATGCGAAAAACGCCAAATTTATTTGGCTGTCAACAAATTTCACGCGCAATCAGGGCGCTCCATGATGCGCATAACGGCCTGTTAACTGGCGTGATTGACGCCTTCAAACAGGTTGACCTTGTAGCATGGCAGCTTTCTCCCCATGACGCGGTAAAAGCAATCCGCATGTGCATCGCGCCGGAATTCACTTCTAGCAAATGGGCGCCGCTTTTGCCTGGGGACAAATTGCCCATGCGCGAAGCTGACCCTGAAATGAGCAAACAAAATTTTCTGCACGGGGCCTTTTATCCAGATTTCAAGAGCCAGCTTTGGCCACAGGAAGGCCAATTAATCTCAAGAAGCGCAATCCGCATTGGCGAAAGAATTTACGGGCCATTGATAATGACGCTCATGCCGCAGACACCAAAACCTTTTCAGGAATTTTTCAGGGTGCTGGCAAGGCGGGATGAACAGCGCATACCATACCGCATTTCCTATCTTCTGGAAAATGGCGGCCTTGATATGGGGCTGAAGCCAATGCTTTCCTCCATTCTCTCTTTTGCATCCTCTGATAACAAAAGATTTAACCGCGCTCTGGACAATCTGCGCGAACTGGATTTGGAGGGAGTATGCTGTGTAAAGTTCCGCATCTGTCTTTGCACCTGGGCCGTTGTCGGTAAAAGTGAAGCCGAGGCTCATCTATTATTAAGACGGCGTGTTGCCGAACTTTCCAAAACAGTCCAGGGTTGGGGCACAACGGATGTAAGCGAGGCTGTTGGCGATCCTTTGATTGGCTATGCCGCCACACTTCCAGCCATGATGCCATCAAGCCCGGCTCCCATTACAGCCTCGCCATTGCAGGATGCCCTTGGCATGTGGCCCTTGCGTCCGGCTTCACCGTGGAAAGAAGGAAGCCTCCTGTTCAGGACACAGGACGGCAAGCTCATTCCCTTTGCGCCAAATTCCTCCGAACAGGCCGCATGGATTGACCTTGGCGTTGCGCCTATGGGCGGCGGTAAATCCGTATTTCTTAACGCCCTGAATTTCGCCTTTGTAACACAGGCCGGTCTTGCGCGTTTGCCCTGGCTTTCCATTATTGACATTGGGCCATCATCTTCCGGGCTTATTACACTTCTGCGCGAAAATCTGCCGCCAGAGAAAAAGCATCTGGCCGCATATCACCGTCTGCGCATGACGGACAATTTTTCGGTAAATCCATTTGACACGCCATTGGGCAACCGTTTCCCGCTTCCGTCTCACAAGGCATTTTTGGTGAATTTCCTCTCCCTTTTAGCCACAGATGTGGAATCCAATACGCCGGAGGGAAAAACGCCCGACATGATTTCAAGAGCCATTGATCTGGCTTATGTAACATTGGCTGACAAGGAAAATGCAAAGCCGAGACTTTACCATGCCAATGTAAATCCAGTCATTCACCAGCTTCTTTTGTCCGAAAACATCCAGCTGGATAGCCATACGACATGGTGGGAAGTAGTTGACGCGCTTTTCAGGCGCGGTTTTGAGCATGAAGCGATACAGGCTCAAAGATATGCCGTTCCTGTTCTTGAAGATGTGGCTTCGCAGATTACGCAAAATGCGGGCATTGTCCAAAGCTATTCACAGGAATTGCGGGATAACGCCAAACAGGGGCTGCTTGACGCAATCAATGCCTATCCAATCCTGAAACAGCCCACTCAGTTTGACCTGGGGGACGCCCAGATTGTCAGCCTTGACCTTGATGAAGTGGCTCCGCGTGGCGGCTCCATTGCGGACAGGCAATCCGCTGTCATGTACATGCTGGCCAGACATGTTCTTGGCTCCAGATTTTTCCTTATGCCTGATGATGTGAAGCAGATGCCTGAACTTTATCAGGAATATCATGCCGCCCGCATTGAAGCCATCAGGGAAGATCCCAAAAGAATTTGCTACGATGAAGCGCATCGCGTTACCGGCAACACTTCTGTCGCTGGCCAGCTTCAGGCGGACATGACTACCATTGCGCGTGAATCCCGCAAATGGAATCTCTCAATGGGCCTTTATTCCCAATCCATTGAGGACATTCCCAAAATCATCACCGATGAACTGGCCACAACCGTTGTCATTCTCGGCTCAGGAACGGAAAAAAGCATTGCAAGCCTGACACAGCGTTTTGGCTTGAACGGTTCCTGCTCCCATGCGCTTGGGCGTCTTGGAAAACCCACAAAAGCTGGCTCCAACCTTGTGGCCCTGTTTCGCACAGGTTCCGGCACATCCCAATTAATCCTTTCCCTGACCATTGGCCCGCAATCCCTTTGGGCATTTTCCACAACCACTGAAGACGTAACCATTCGTAACAGGCTTTATCAGAGCCTTGGTCCAACTGAGGCATTGCGGAGACTGGCCGCGCGTTTTCCCGGCGGCTCCGCAAAGCCTGAAGTTGAACGCAGACGCCGCTCGGTTGAGGATGAACAGGATTCTGATGAAGTCATTACCAATGTCATTTACGAAATTATCCATGAAATTGAGGTTCAGCAATGAAAAAGCTCGTTATTTCGGCAATGCTTCTTGCTCTGCCAACTTATGCCTGGGGAAGCGGCTGCGACTGCGGCACCATTAACGGCATGATTACCAATGCCAAAATGCAGACCGTTCAGGAAGTGAATGCCCACACCACAGCCGAGGGCGAAGCCATCCGTTCGGAAATCATTCTGGCCGCGCAAAACATCATCGGCACAATGAAGGCTGAATCGGCAACCATTGTCCGCGCCATTGTCGCCCTGAAAGAGAGCAATGCGGCGAACATGAAAGGACAGGCCATTGCCGGGCAGACCATGAAATCAGAGGACATGTACGGCAAAGCCGCTCAGCCTGCCGGATTGTGCGGTTCCACTTCTCTTGGGGCTGGCGTCCAGCTTTCAGCTCAGGCGGCTCGTGAAGTCCAGGGCACAATGCGCGAAAAGCAGATTGAATATGGAAATACCGCTGGCGCAAAGCCTGTTGAGCATCTGGAGCGGGTTCTAAGCGATGACCATCCCACTGAAAAGGAAACGGTTGACGCCATCTTTCCGCTGGACACCACGCTTACGGAAGACCAGGTGGCGCAAGCCCATGAATCGGTCAAGACTCTGGCCAATCCCCGGCCTTTGCCGGTTGTCACTGATGAGCAAAAGGAAACTGCCGCTGGTCAGATTTATGCCGCCTCCAGAAAAGTCCATGAAGGCAGGATGGAAACGGTGATGGACGCCCTGAACAGCCATGTGGCTTTCCATTCGCCCACATTGCCTGATGATGTAACTTCCTGGGCAAAAAATCAGTGGAGCGAGGCTGGCGGGAGCGGGACGCCTCCCGGCCTTGTGAATGACAAGCTCTCGGAAGCCGGCTTGCATAAATTGCTTTCACAAATGCGCATTGGCAATCCCAACTGGTTCACTCAAATCAGCGAAGCCACAGATACAGGGCTTTTGCGTGAAATCGTCATGCTTCAGGCATTTCAGTATGAGGTCGCCAGAAAGAATAATGAACTGCTGGATCGTCTGACTGTCATTGCCTCCCTGGACTATCTCACGCGCATGGAAGGCACTACAGGCAAGGAAATGGAAGACCTCTATACGCGTATGGTCGGAGCGCAGCAGTAAAATGAACAGACTGTATATGGATAGCAGATTAAATATTGAGTTGGCGCATCAAGTCCTCAAAATCTTTTGCATGAAAAACTTCGCCGCGCTCAATTGCGTCAAAGCTTTCAAAAGTTTCCCTGTTGGGTATTCTATCGCCATATACTTCTTTGAGTGTGGCTCTTATATCGAATGGCGGAACTTTGTCCCCCAGAGTTTTTATCAACATGAGGCGGACAGCTTCGGGGATGGTAACGCCGTACTCATAAAAAATTTTGTCGGCAGAATCCAGAACATCTGCGGGAATATCAAGCCTTATCTGGATAAACCTGGGTTCACCTTTTTCTTTTGGAGCAGCTTCTTTTGTCATAAAAGCCCCAATACTGTTTTAATTGATTCAGACAGCAATGCCATATCTTCGGCTGAAAGTTCGCATATTTTGTTTGTAAACCGGCTTTTGTCCGCCGCACAAAGCTGGTCGCATACTCCAACAGAAGATGACCCGGCAGATGGCAAAGCGACCACAATCGGCGGTCGTGGTCTGGCTGAAGTTGAAAGCGGGACTACCACAACAGTCCCCCTGGCTCTGTTCAAGGCATTGACTGTGATTATAACGGCGGGACGAATCTTCTGGATTTCCATACCCGCCGAGGGATCAAAATTAACCCACCATACTTCACCGCGTTTCATCGGCACATTCCTCACAGGCATATTCCTGCCCACGAATGCCATCGGCAATCAGGCCATTTCTCCATGCGCCCATTTCCGCGTTGAGGGCAGAATCCTGTTCAACTTCAAGAGCTATTTTGTACAGAGGGTCTTCATCTTCCGGCAAAGCCTCCTCCATCAACCGGGCAATAAAAGCGCTTCGCTGTCTGGCCGGAACAGCCTGCTTAAATCTTTCCGCCACTCCATCCGGGATATGAAAAAGCATTTGCATTGGGTTTCTCCTTTATCAATATCAATATTGATATTTACAGCCAAAGTCAAGATGGGCATTTTTATGAGGTGCAAACATGGCTTCTGATATTCCCGCCACTTCCGAAGTTATCCTGCAAACCGATTCCAGCAAGCAGTTTCTGGACACCTTTATTGGCCAGGGCTGGGACAAATGGGGAGACGGGCTTGGCGGAACAAACGCCGCCGAACTCATGCTTCAGCTTTTTAGCGCATTTAATCTTGTCGCCCTTGCCTGTATTTCGGCCCTGTTCATCTGGGTCATGGCGGTGGCTGTGGCTGGAACGGCGCATGAGGGACAACCTTTTGGGAAAAGATATTCTTCTCTCTGGATGCCATTGCGTTTTGTGGGAGCTATGGGCGCTCTCGCTCCCATATTTAAAGGATTGTCGCTGTTTCAGGTGGCGATTCTGGCCTGTATCGGGTTTTCCATCAACCTGGGCAATTATGTCTGGGAACTTGGAGCTGACTATTTCGTTGAGCATGGCGGCCAGATTACTGTTCAGGCTCCAGACCAGAATGTCACCCAATATTCGGCAATCGCCAATGGTTCGCTGGAATCGCTGACACTCCAATATTACCTGAATGAAAGGCGCGGGCTTTCAGTTTCACCGGGGGGCGAATGGGATTATTCGTCCAACTGGTTTCAGTCTGGCGGCGATTACACATTTGAATTCAACGGCAATCTTGGCAGTATTGTCATTGGCTGTGTGGACGAGGGAAACGCCCTTTGCCGAGGCAAGGTGAACGCAGTCGGAAATGCGGTTTCAAACCTGTCTGAACTTGCAAGCCAGCTTGCCAATCCAGATATTCCGGCTTCGGAAATTGATGCCCAGGCACTGGCCAATGCCGCGAACAGCATAAACCAGACAATCCTCAATGACTTGCAGAGTTACGCCCAGGATGGGCAGCTTGGCAACAAGCTGAAGGACTTTGAGGAAACCGCCAAGCAGTATGGCTGGTTTGTGGCTGGTTCAGCCTATTGGTCTATCGCATGGATAAATCAGGAAGTCCGCGAGGCCATGTATTCCGGCATAAGCTATAATCCGCCTGAATACACAAAATCCGAACTGTACGGCATGACGCATGGGCTGCATGACTTTGAAGCGGTTCAGGAGCGCGTGGCCAACTATATCAAGACGGCATATGGCTCACGCCGGGGCATTTCCGATGAAACGGCAAGTCCGGCTGCCACAGATGAAACCCGCGCCCTTGGCGATATTGGCAACTGGCTCAGGGCTACTCTCAACAAGCTGATTGCCGGAAACATCCTGCCCACAGCCATCGAATCCATGTCCTCGCAAGACCCGATTATGGCCGTGTCCAATATCGGTGATTACCTGATTGGCTCGGCGTGGGGTCTGGCTGGCGCTCTTGGAGTTGTGGATGTTACCCATTCAATGGGCAAGGCCATTCCTTTTCTCGGGAAGGCCGTGCCTAATCTGGACAAGTACATTTCATTTATCCTCTTTTCTGTTTTTCTGCCTCTTTTGCTCTACGGTCTGGCCCTTGCCTATTATCTGCCAGCAATTCCCTTTATCCGCTGGTTCTCAGCCCTTGTAGGCTGGATCATCATGGTGGTGGAAGCGCTTGTTGCCGCTCCCCTCTGGCTCTGTGCCCATGCCCTGCCGGATGGCGAAGGGGCGGCTGGCCAGCATGGGAAACGGGGATATTTCCTTCTTCTCGGCATTGTCTTGCGTCCGCCATTGATGGTTACAGGCTTTTTTGCCGCTGTCATTCTAATGAATGTGCTTGGCCGGATGCTTGGGGCAAGTTTTGAAATGTTTGTCGGCGGCACAGCACAGACAAAGATACTTGGTTTGACAGGCACATTCTCCATGCTCGTCATTCTTGGCATTGTGGTCATCATGGCCGCAAACAAATTCTTCTCCCTTATCCACTATCTGCCGGAACATGTAACCAACTGGATAGGCCAGCAATTCCAGGGCATGGGTGAAAAGGAAGACCAGGCTGGCGTCAAGAATGTTTTTGTTGGCTCAACCAATGCGGTCAGCTCCGGGGCATCAGGCGCAAGCGACTTGCGCGGCAAGGTTCTGAAGGGTGGCAATAACAACATAACCGCAAATGTCACGGAAGACAGTTTCAGGAGCTGATTATGAAAAAACCGCAATCAATCATGTCCATATTTAATACAGCAAAATCAGCCAAAGGCCATATCAGGGATTTGAAAGAAAGTTTTCGTTCCCGTCTGGCCGCGTTTTCATCAGGCCGAAACAGGGAAAGCCAGCAGGAGCTTGAGGCCGATTTTCTCAATGTTCTGGAAAAATGGGGCATCCATTCCAGTGAAAATATTGGCGAGGTTATTTTCTGCCTGCGTCTGAGATTATGGATTTTTACGATTTTGCCCATCGGCTATGGGCTGATTCTCATTGCAACCCACTCCCTGAATAGCCTGATAATTTTTCTTATGCTCGCCATTCCCTGTCTGTTCGCCATTTTAACCACAGCATGGCGGATTTGGGTTCTTAAAAACCTTCGCTTCGTGCCGTTCACCCGCTGGATTTTGAGCGGATTCGGATTGCGCGGATAAGGGGGCCGGGTGTGTCTGTTTTTTGTCTTTCAATTTCAAGGAGATATTTGATGCACAGGATATTGCCGCTTGTTCTGGTCTGTTTTGTCTTTGCCGGATGTGCCCACAAAACGAAAAATACTCCGCCTGAGCCGGTTGATTTTGTGGCCCTGACATTGGGACAGGCCGCCGAGGAAGCGCACAGCGATTTGGCCATGCTTGCCCATTTGCGTGGACAAGGCTTGCAGCCGCTTCTTCCTCCCCCGGACGCAAGACTGGCTGAAAGAATGTCCATTTCATGGACTGGCCCGGCTGAGGGCGCGCTAAAGCAGATTTGCCTGAATGTCGGCTACAGATATGTGGAGATGGGAACGCCATCGGCACAGGAAATATCAGTTGTTGTGCATGGCCTTGATAAGACTGCCCAGGAATTGCTGGAAGATATTGCATGGCAAATCCAGCCACAGGCTGTTTTGCGGCTTGATCCGCTTAATCGCTCCCTCACTCTGGCCAGAACTCAGGGGGCAAACTCATGAACATCATTCCAGATAAAGAGATGGCTAAACCATATAATATTAAGCCATATCCAAAACTTGTGGAACAGCCAAAAAACATTTCCACAAATACTTATCAGGAAGGCTATAAGGAGGGATTCAAGGATGGATTTGCGTCCGCTGATTTGTCCATTCCAGGCATGGTGCTTTGCGGCATAGG
The DNA here is from genome assembly GCA_910587035.1 of uncultured Desulfovibrio sp. Lineage (GTDB taxonomy): Bacteria > Desulfobacterota > Desulfovibrionia > Desulfovibrionales > Desulfovibrionaceae > Desulfovibrio. The sequence continues at coordinate 15,557 of CAJUMQ010000022.1, forward strand.
CATTTTGGCCCTGATTATTTCCTGTGTGATGGTAATGCGCCATTCTTCAAGGGTAGTCGCCATTCTCTGCAAGCGTTTCCAGCTGGAAATTCCCAAAAAAACAACGCAAAAGCTGACAGCCCTGTTTTTGCCTCTTTTCTTTTGTTCCGCATTGGCAGCTTGCGCCCAAAAAAATGGCGATATGCCTCCATCACCATTGCCTGAAACAGCAATCACGGTTCAATCAGATGGCGTCCTCATAAATAAAAATGGCTCTGAAACCATTGATTATGAGCAAACTGAAACTTCTCAATCCATAGTCGTGGAAAAGCCTACGGATAAGGGTGGGGAGCCGCTAAAAAATGAGCCAGCCGAACTCAAAAATCTGCTTGAAGAAAAAAATGAAAATAAAAAACAGGAAACTGCGGTGAGCCAGATGCGCCCATCGGCCATCAGGGAGGCCGCTCAGCTTGCCACTTTTCAAAAGGCAATGGCATGGCGTTATGGCCAGCTTGCCAGCCAGACAGAAGAATATGCGAATATTCTGGATACCGCTTTCAATTTCTCGCCATTGTTGCTTACCCAGGGGCAGGCCCTGATTATGCCGCCAATGCTGGCTAAATCTGGCGCTTCAATGCGGATTGAGGATGGAGATACGGCCACTTCCGCAAAAGCCACTTATGAGCTGCTAGAGCCTGCCAGATATATTGCTTCAACCCCCACATGGCGCGAGTTTTTGATGGTGGACAATTTCCCACAGGCCGAGGAGCCAAATCCCGCGCTTTTGCCCAAAACTTCAGAAGAAAGAAAAATCTGGCGCGATGCTGTGCGCGAGGCGTGGCGGGAAGGCATTGAACAGGCAGATCAGCTTTATGCTGATAATGTAGCCCGCATGGGCAGGGAATATCGCGGCATAATGCTTTATCACCTGCTTACCGCCCAGCACCTTTTGAGCAAGGTAAACACAGCTTCCGCCGATTTGGGACGCCATGCCACAGGCAACAAGCTCAACATCGGCCAGCAGGTCTATCGCATAACAAAGCCTTCGTCATTTATTTTGAATCCAGGCAAGACACAGGCCAGCAAAAAGGCAAAGAGGAACAGGAAATGACTCTTGCCTATCCCAATGAGCCAAAGCTCCGCTGGGAGCATACGGATATAAACGAACTTTTGCTTTGGGGCACAAACCTCGGCATGTCCGATTTATGTTTGCGCTCAGGCATGGCTGCATGGATGCGCGTCAACGGCGTATGGCAAAGCGTAACCCAAAGGGCGATTACTGGTGATGAGCTGTTTTCAGCTCTGGAGCGTCTTACCCAGAATAATTCCGTTTCAGCCCATCTCAAGGCAAGCCAGTCCGACTATGACTTCGCCCATCAGATTGAGGAAAGCCGGGGCATACATCGGCGCTATCGCGGCAATGCCACTCCCGTAGCGGACGGCTATACAACCGGCGTTAAGATTGTATTTCGCGCCATTCCGGGAATGCCGCCAGCACTGGCTGACCTGGAAGTTGAGCCGGAAATTCTGGCCCATTCCATGCCGTCCAATGGCCTTGTTCTTGTGACTGGCGTCATGGGAAGCGGCAAAAGCACGCTTCTTGCCGCAATTTTGCGTGAAATCATTGAAAAAGGCGGTCGCCATGTGGCGAGTTATGAATCCCCTATTGAATTTGATTTTGACGCTGTGCCCCATATTGGCGGCCCTGTTTCCCAAAGCGCGATTCCCGAACATTTGAAGTCATTTTTAACTGCCACGCGAAATTCAACAAGAACCGCGCCGGATGTGGTGCTGATTGGCGAAAGCCGCGACCCCGATACGCTTCGGGGCATGATTGAAAGCGCGGAAATAGGCGTTGCCGCCTATTCCACAGTGCATACGCGCTCCGTTCCCGAAACAATTTCCAGAATCATAAATGTTTTTCCCATTGGGGAAAGATTGCAAGTTACTGCCACATTGCTGGCAAGTCTGCGCCTGATAATTTCCCAAAGGCTTTTGCCATTGCCTGATGGCTCAGGGCGCACAGCCTTGCGGGAATACTTAGTTTTTACGCCCGAAATCCGTGAGCGGCTTCTGGATGCGCCGCCAGAAAAGCTGATTCAGCATACTGAGGAACTTCTGGCTTTGCATGGGCAGCAAATTCAGGAAGCGGCTCTGCTTGCGTATCAGGCGGGGAAAATCAGGAAAGAGGATTATGCGGCGATATTGGCCGAAAGAAAAAACAAGGAAGATGAATATGGAAAAGAATGAAAAATACGCTGTGTACTCCATTAGCCAGTATGCGAGGCATGGGGTGAGGAAAAATTTATGGCTCCGTCTTGGCTCCGGTACAGCTCACCCGGATGGCTCTTTCAGTCTCTGTCTTGGCGTGTTGCCGCTTCCCGATCCCAAAACGGGTTTCATACAACTCTATATGCGTAAAACGATTGCCCAGGATAAAGGGCAAAATGGCGTCAATAAAAATGTGGAAGCCAATCTCAATGTTGAGCTTGATCCCGTCTTTGGCATACCGCTGGAGGCAAGATAATGGCTGGCTCCAATGTGGTTTCCCTTTCCGGCGGCAAGGATTCAACGGCAATGCTGCTCATGCTCTTGGAACGTGGTGAGGATGTGGCCGACATAGTGTTTTATGACACTGGTTGGGAATTTCCCCAAATGTATGAGCATCTTGCGAGGCTTGAAGAATTTACTGGCCTCAAAATCACGCGGCTAAATGCCAGAATACCAAATGGGACTGCCTCCGATAAAAAAGGTCTTGATTGGCTGTTTGCTGATGCGCCAGTCATAAAACGGGGAACTTCCATCGTCCATAGGGTTGGCTATGGCTGGCCTTTTCCCTCTGGCCGTTGGTGCGCTGGCAGAAAACAGGCTGCTTTGAGAGCGCATTTTCAGGCAATGACATATCGCCAGGATGTTCAACTTCCAGTATGGCAATGTATTGGATTTGCCGCTGATGAGGTCAAACGACGGAATAATCTGAAAGTAGGCAGCAGATGGTATAATCACCGCTTTCCGCTTATTGAGTGGGAAATTACCGAAAAAGACGCTTTGGCATATTGCAGGAAGCTGGGTTTTGACTGGAATGGTCTTTATGAGCAGTTCCACAGATTAAGCTGTTTTTGCTGCCCATTGCAAAGTCTTGATGAACTTCGAGCCTTGCGGCGCAATTTCCCTTCCCTTTGGAAAAGAATGCTGCTCATGGAATCCTGGCTTCCTGAAGGAATTCAAAGGCGTTTCAATACTTCTACGGTATCCGGCCTTGATGCGCGTTTCGCGGCAGAGGAGGCAATCTGATGGCTGGCGAAGTTTTATGGCGCGACACCGGCCTTACTCCCAAAATTTTTATTCTGGACGCAAGGGCGATTTTCCCTGTGGCAATCTGGCTCTTTCACTGGACATGGTGGACAGGGGCAATCGCAATTTCGGGAGTTGCTGGCCTTTACCTTGTCCAGCGCACAGGCATGTCGCCAATGGCCTGTTTGCGCTCCATCCGTGTTCATCTGCTTGGCACAAGGCGTGAAACGCGCCAGACCGAAATCCAGTGGCGGCGCCGCTGTCGCTGGTGAAAGGAAAAAACTATGAATGAAGTTAACCGCTATGGCCTTTATGACCATCCCCAAAGAATCGGGGAAAAGGAACTGGCCACAATGACCAGACAGGAATTTGAGCAAAAGCTGGATGAAGGCGCTTTTCTTATGGGCCGAGAGGAAGCCATCAGGCTTGGCTACATTCATCCAGATTATGAGCCTGATACCATTATGGTGGGCTTTGTGGAGGGGGCATGAGCGAAAATACGGCAAAGAAAAATCGCTTTGAGGTAAGCCGCGATGTTCAGGAAGAATTTGTAAACGGCATTGCCCAAAACATGCTCACCCTGGCTGAAAAAGCTGGACGATGGGAACAGGGCTGGACTGGCGAAAGCGCTGTCGGAATGCCGTTCTGTCCGGCCACAGGCAAGGAATACAGCGGCGCGAACATGGTTCGTCTGATGCTCACAGCCATGTTGAGCGGTTACAAGGATGACCGCTGGATGACCTTCAACCAGCTTCAGGACATCCAGAAAAAGAATCCCGATTTGCAGATGCACGTCCGCAAGGGCGAGCATGGCACAAAAATCCTTCGGCCAGAGGAAATCTTTTTCACCATTGATGAAGATGGCAAATGGAATCTCCTCAAGCCTTCCGAAGTGAAAAAATTGCGGGAGGCTCAGGAAAACGGCGAGGAAATCCCGGAAGTTCACCGCAAAACCCTGTTCTATCCTTTTACCGTGTTCAATGCGGCGCAGATTGAAGGCTTTCCGGCAAAGGAAAAACTGGAAAGCCCCATGAGCGAGATTGAGCGCAATGATTTTGTGGAGCGGTTTGTTGCTTCATCCGGCGTTGTTGTTCAGCACTATGACGGCGATCCATGCTTCAACCATACCGAGAATATGGTCAAACTGCCGCGCCCTGAGAAATTCATAAGCACAGAGGAATACTACGCCGCCAAACTGCACGAATTTTTTCATGCCACTGGCCATGAGAGCCGTGAGGACAGGCAGAAGAAAAAGACGCAGACGCTTAAAGGCTATGCCTTTGAGGAAATGCGGGCGGAAATGTTTTCCATGCTGGCCGGTGCGCTTTTTCATTTGCCCATGCCGGAAAGCAATTCAGCCGCCTACATTGATGCCTGGAATCAAAAGTTCTCCGGCGGGGATGCCTCAGCAATTTTCAGGGCCGCTTCCGAATCCGCAAAAATGCTCACCGCGGTTATCCAGTATGGCCGGGGCGAGGAGCCCGCGGCCAAATGGTTTCCCAAAAGGGACGAATGGCCCGCGCTTATTGAGGCGCAGCAAAAGCTGGATGCCCAAAATGGCGTTTATGTGAAGCAGCTTGAAGCCTCCGACAGACAGGTCTTTGAGCCTTCCCCAAAACTCAAAGAGCCAAAAACACCTGACATTGCCGTGGATTTCAGGCGAATGCCTGAAGAAAACCCGGCCATCCTTGCCCGCAAAATCCTCCAGACGCCAAACTTTCTGGACAAGGCGCTTGAACTTGACCCCAAACAGGTCATGGAGCTGTCCAGTTTATGCGGTTTGCTCAGCACAGCCTTGAGCATGGAACTGGAAGCTAAAAATAGCTCCGCTCCCAAAGCTGTTGAAAGCTCAATCCCCCTTACCGAACAAAAAATCGCTGCAAAAACGCGCATGAGAGTTTAATATGAGATTGTTTATCGCTGAAAAACCAAGTCTTGGCCGCGCCATAGCAAATGGCCTCGGCAATCAGAAAAAAGGCGAAGGCTGCATTTACTGCGGCGATGACATTGTAACCTGGTGCTTTGGGCACATGCTGGCTCAGGCGTGGCCACAGGATTATGATGAAGCCTTTGCGAAATGGAAGCGCGATCACCTTCCAATAATTCCCTCCCAATGGCAAAACAAGGTCAAAAAGGAAGCAGCAGGACAGCTCAAGCTGATCGGCAAGCTCATCAGGGAGGCTGACTGCGTTGTAAATGCTGGCGATCCAGACCGCGAGGGCCAGCTTCTTGTTGATGAAGTGCTGGAACATTTTGAATATCGCGGCAAAACGGAACGCATCTGGCTGGCATCCCTTGATGATGTTTCAGTCAAAAAGGCCATAGCCGCCATCTCCGACAATTCAAAATATCTCCCCCTTCGGGATTCGGCCATAGCCAGGGCAAGAGCGGACTGGCTTGTGGGCATCAATGCCACAAGAGCCATGACCATCAATGGGCGCGAACATGGCCGTCCCGATGTGCTTTCTCTTGGCCGCGTTCAGACGCCGACACTTGCCCTGATTGTAGCCCGCGACAGGGAAATAGAGAATTTCAGGTCGGTTGACTACTTCATTCTCAAGGGACTTTTCCAGTCGGCTTACGGAGATTTTTCCGCAACCCTGATTTATGGGGAAAACCAGACCGGCCTTGACGATGCTGGCCGGCTTGTGGATGAAGCTGTCGCAAAAGAACTGGCAGACAAATTCAAGGGCAAAAGCGGCCAGGTTTGCGATTTTATCAATGAGGAAAAATCAAAAGCGGCTCCATTGCCCCATTGCCTTTCCTCCCTGCAAAAAGCGGCATCGGCCAAATTTGGCATGTCTGCCCAGGAAGTTCTGGATACAGCCCAGAAGCTGTATGAGAAAAAGTTAACCACATATCCAAGAACGGATTGCCGCTATCTGCCGGAAGAACAATTTGCTTCGGCTGCCGATATTTTGAAGGCATTATCGGGAATTTTCGGTCTTGAAAGAATTGCCGATGGCGCGAATGCCAACCAGAAAAGCGCCGCCTGGAATACCAAAAAGATTACGGCGCATCATGCAATCATTCCCACTGGCGAAAAGCCGGATAATCTCCCGAAGAAAGAAAATGACATATTCCTGATGATTGCGACAGCCTACTGTCTGCAATTTCATCCTCCCATGCTTTATGAATCCCAAAAAGTGATTGTCAGCATTGAGCATGAGCGTTTTGAAGGGACTGGCCGGAATATTCTTTCCGCTGGCTGGACGGCAGTCGTAAAAGATGATGATGACAAGCCTGAAGCCCCGCTCCCTCTTTTGAAAAAGGGGCATACCGTAAACTGCCCGGATACCCAGCTCCAAAAAAAGAAAACAACGCCGCCATCCCGTTTCACCGAGGGCACAATCATTGAGGCTATGGCCAATGTGCATCGGTTTGTGGCTGATTCCGGCGCAAAAGCCGCTCTTAAGGAAGCAAAGGGCATCGGCACTGAAGCGACCAGGGCAAAAGTTCTGGAAACCCTGAAAGAGCGCAAATATATAGCCATAGAGAAAAAAGCTCTTGTTTCAACCCCTCTTGGCCGTGATGTCATTGAACTCTGCCCGCCGGAACTGAAAGACCCCATAACAACAGCCGAATGGGAGGCAAGGCTTGAAGCCATAGCCAATGGCGGGGAAAGTCTGGACTCCTTCCTTGAGGAGCAGAAGCGGATTTTGCCGGATTTGCTCAAGGCCATTCTTGGCGATGGGACGCCAGAATTTCCCTGCCCCAAATGCGGCTCCGCCCTTTGCCGAAGGCAAAGCAAAAAAGACCGCTCATGGTTTTGGGGCTGCTCCAACTATCCAGACTGCAAAACCACATTGCCTGATGAAAACGGCAAACCGGGCCAGCCTCGCGCCGCCCTTACGGAATACAAATGCCCGGAGTGCCAGAAGCCCCTGCGCAAGCTCAAGGGAACAAAAGGCGAGTTTTTTGGATGTTCAGGCTATCCTGACTGCAAACGCACATTTCCAATGGGCGCAGATGGCAAGCCGGATTTCAACCACAAATCAGCTTCGAGGAAAAAATAATGAAAATTTTATCCATATTATTGCTCATGCTGGCGGTTTCATGCCCCTGTTTCGCTTCTTCCTGCCCGGATATTCAGGAAAGCGCCAATGGCGCAATGCAGTCCAGAAATAACCGCGTTTCCGAAACGCACAATACCGCCATGCCAGACCCGGAAGAAGAACGGGAAGCTCTTTCAAACTGTCTGCAAACAATCCAGGCGCTTGGTGATCCATTTACTCTTGGCGTCCAGCTGCCGGGCATTGACCAGGTTGTTTCCGGCATGTGCGGAGCGGTTGATTCCTTTATCCAGCAAAAAATCAATGAATTGCATAACCAGGCATTGAAAGAACTGAATGGAATTGGCGGCAACAATATTTTCAAGGTTTATGGAACTGGAGGCGAGTTCATTCTTCAGCTTACGGGGAAACTGAAATGAAAATACTTGCCGCCCTGTTCATTGTATGTCTGCTGGCCTGTCCCGCGCAAGCCGGAAAACGCGCCCGTGTATCCCTGCCAGCCGCAAGACCTCTGACCTTTGATGCCATTGTGGATGCCTCCCGCGCCCACGATGTGCCATTGGCTCCATTGCTGGGCATTCTGGCTACGGAAAACGGCAGATTGGGCGAAGCCCTGGGCAATAAAAATGGCACATGGGATTTGGGGCCGTTTCAGGTGAACACATGCCATCTCAATGACCTCTCCGAAATTGGCTACACGCCTGAAGCCATTATGACCGATGGCCGTGTAAACGCCTTTGCCGCCGCATGGCTGCTACAGCAGGAGATAAAACGCTCCGGCAGTTTGTGGCATGGCGTTGGCCATTACCACTCAAGAACGCCATTCAGGAAATATGGCTATATCCGCAAAGTCCGCAGGAACATGGAGCAAATCAGGCGCGATGGCCTTAAATCCCTGCCAATCCATTGGGAGAAAAAGCTGTGAACAATTATGACGGGCGGGATGGGCAGATGTTCGTGATGGTGGCCCTTGTCCTGATTGTCGTATTTGTCGTGCCAGCAGTTTATGCCATGTATGCCGGTAAAATTAATGGCCCTTTGCTGGCATTTGCCAGACTGGAGCTATGGCCGGAGACACTTTGGTCGGGAGAGGCAACCATTGCAAGGGACAGGCTGGCGCAAATTGACCCTGCCGAACTGGACTGGAGTCAGATTGAAAGGATTCTGGACTATGCCGGACGCTGGCTGCGCTGGCCGTGCCTTGGCATCCTCCTGTTCGCTTTCATTATGGTGTCCAAACGCTGCATCGTGGCAAAGATGACGCAAAAATACAGCATGGAAAAACTGCTTGAGCATAACGCTAAAAATTTTCCATGCCTCAAACCCATTGTGGGCAAAGGAAAATATCTGCTTTCGCCTGAATCCTATGACAAAGGCTTATGGAAAATCGCCAGGACTCCAGCTCAATTCGCCATACAAAACAGTATTCTGGAAAGGCTCAATGGAGAAGCCTTTTGCATGAGTGAAGCTTTTGTGAATGGGCTTCCATCCATTGAAAAGCCAGCGTTCGGCAAGTGTAAATTCAACTGTGACCAGGCCAATTCCGTCCTCAAAAGGCAGCTTGGCGCGGTCAATTCAGGTTTTGACATGCTTTCTCCTGCCAGAAAAACCATTGGCTGCGCTTTCATGCTTTATGGAACAGGCAGGAAAAAGGACTGCATCGCGCTTCTGGATGAAGTTTCAAATTCCTACTTTGAAAAAGATGGCAAGCCTGACTGTCCTGTTTTTGGGAAAGAGGATTTTTTGAAAAAACTTGCTGAAATGAAAGATGATTTTGAGGAATTTTGTCGGCGTTCCCACATACAGAATCATCTGGCTTTCCAGCTTCCCCTGTTCATGGCTCTTTTAACAGAAGCCCGCAAAAAAGGCGTCTTGGCCTGTTCACAATTTCTCTGGCTCCGGCCAGTTGACAGGCCGCTCTGGTACGCTTTGAGCCAGTGCGGCGGCAGAACGGCATGGGCTGAAAGCCTTGCGGCATGGTCGCATTATCAGGCCGAGGAACTGGAAGGCAACATGCTTCTGGAACCCAGTATTGAAGCTGGCGTTGCAAGCCTCAGCAAATCCCTTGAAGCTCAGGGCTGGTTTCTGGATGTCTATGTTCCCACAGCCGGCGCGAGTGTGGACAAGGATGGCACTGTAAGCGCGCCAGCCGAGGATAATGACGAGGAATAAATCATGATGGACAGAAAAATACGCGGTCTTGAAGATAACGAAACCCATGAGCGAAAACGGCTTTTCCGTGATGTTCGCTCTCCCATCCAGCAGACTTTGGACGGGCTGAAACTTCCGGCAATCCAGACTGGCGGTGTTATGGGGGCGGGGGTGTGTCTGTTTTTTATTCCGGCCTTTGTGCTGCCCATATTTCTGATTGGGGTGGGATTCGTTGGCTTGCGCTGGTATTTTGCGGAACATGACCGTCTGCCGTTCAGGATGCCGCTTGGCAAGGGCAAAAGGGATTTGGGCGATCCACTTCCCGGTCGCCGTGGCTATGCGAAGCCGGAAGGCATTTTCTTTCTTGGCAACCGCCTTCAGGACAAGCGGGAGCTGTGGCTTAAAGCAAAAGATATTCTAACTCATGCTCTCCTATTCGGCACAACAGGCTCAGGCAAAACAGAAACCCTTGTTTCCCTGTCCTACAATGCCCTGGCTACTGCAAGCGGACTTTTCTACATTGACCCCAAAGCCTCCCCCAAACTGGCTGTCCAGATTTGGCAGATGGCAAGATTTTTGGGCAGGGATGATGATTTTCGTGTTCTCAATTATGGCACTTCCGGCAAGGTAAAGGGCAAAAACCCAAAAAGGCTGTCCAATACCAACAACCCATTTACCTTTGGCTCCGCTGAAGCTCTCACGCAGTTGCTTGTGTCCCTCATGCCAGCATCCGATGGAGCCAATTCCATTTTTGCGGACAAGGCTCAGGCGCTGATTTCCGGCGTCATGTATGCGCTGGTGGATTTGCGGGACAAGGGGCTTTTAAAACTATCCACTTCCGTAATTCGGGATAATCTGGCCCTTGAGCAATGCGTCCAGCTTGCCATGCGCCCGGAACTTGATGCTGAATCAAGGGCTTCAATTCATGCCGCCCTTGCCACTTCCGGCTGGATTGCTGGCCGTGAAATGAAAGACCAGCCGCAGTCATTTGCCGAACAGTTTGGCTACGCCCAAAGCTATTTTGGCAAGGCTTTATCCAGTCTTACGGATACATATTCCCACATTTATGGGGCTGAGGATGGCGAAGTTGACTTTGCAGACTGCATCATGCAGCGCAGAATCCTTGTTGTTTTATTGCCTTCCCTTGAAAAAGCTCCTGCCGAACTTGCCAGTCTTGGCAAAATCAGTCTTTCAGCAATTCGCAATGCCTGCGCCGTTGGCTTGGGTGCGAATATTGAAGGCGATGCCGCTGATGTTCTTGAAGCGTTGCCCACTGACGCGATTGGGATTGGCCCCTATCTCTGCATAGTAGATGAGTATGCCGCAATCGTTACTCCCGGCTTTGAAGTTGTGCTGACGCAAGGACGCGGGCTCGGCATTGCGGCCATTGTAGCCTCCCAGGATTACGCCGGAATACTTGAAGCTGACAAGAAAGGCGCACAGCAAATGGTCGCCAATACCTCCATTAAAATCTTCATGAAGCTCCAGGATGCTGAAAAGACATGGGAACTTATCAAGGGACAGGCGGGACAGGGAACAGTTTTGCGAACATCCGGCTTTAATGTGAATGACAGGCTTGGCACGTCCTATCACGATTCATTGAATACTACCATTGAACAGGAAGATCGCGTGGCCTTGCGTGATTTACAGGAACAGATTGAGGGTGAAGCGCATTTTGTGTTTTCTGGCCAGATTGTGCGCGGTGATATGTTTTACGCCAACCCATCTTTGAAAAACGCGCAGTTGCGTGTTCCGCAGCTTGTACAGGTATCGCAAGGTAATGACAATGTTGATTAAGAATGGCTATTCCAGTTTCTACAAAAATGCTTTGTACGGCACTTTGAGTTCCTCGCTTATTTATGAATTATCCAAGATATGCAGCGATTCGCGCAAGAACATCTTCAACGACATCATCTGGCACTCTCTCAAGAAATTTTCCTTTACGGAATATCAAGTCAAGCGCTCGTGGCTGATCGCAACGAACTATTCCTTTTGTGACAGTGCCACACTCATCCAGCGACACGGCAAAACCTGCCGTGCGCACAAACTTTCCGCCTGTTGTAATCGGCAGAACTATTGGCAGTTTTGTGACATTGTTAAATTCTTCTGGAGAAATAATAAGAACCGGTCGTTTGCCCTGCTGTTCATGGCCCGCTGTCGGGTCAAGAGATACAAGAAAAATATCTCCGCGCTTCATGATTATATCAGTTCTTTGCCATTCGCAGGATTTGATGCCCATTCTTTGTCTTCATCTGAAATGGGAGCGATTTCATCACATTGGTCCAAAAGTTCCTGCAAGGAATATTTTTTGTGCTTTTTTGGCTCAATTACAAGGCGTCCGGCTTCCACTCCCATAGTAACTGGTGAGCCGGAATCCATATCCAGCATTTCCAGAAGTGCCGGTGGCACTGCTACCATGATTGATCCGCCTACCTTTCGCAAATTTGCGGTGTACATCTTTGCCTCCATAAAGTTATATTTTTATATAACTTTACTCGGAATTAACTTCAAGTCCAATTCGTGAGGGAAGTATGAAAAATTTTATATTCATATTAGCAAGTAATCTGCTGGCTATTTTATGTTTGGGCTTGCAATCTTTTGCGGGTACTCTTTATTCCGACCGAGTGGCAGTGGAAGCCAGGGTAAAAGCCGAAATTGCCAAAGACTTGTCCCAACCTGTTCCCGCCCCTGAAGCCTATTCTGGCCGTATTTGTCTTGACGGACGCCCTGCGGATAATTTTTCGGGTGGTGTGGTTGAATATTGGGCCAATCTGGAATGCCCCTATTGCGGCATTGCCGAACCATTAAAGGCGCAGAGGGACAATGCCAATATCTGCATTGTAGCGCGGCATATTCCTGCCGGATACTATGGCGAATCCTACAAAAAAGCCCTGATATATGAAGCCTTGGGCCAGTTTTCCATCAATGCCGCCAACCAGTATTGGGATGCGGTAAATCCCAAAACATCTCTTGGCATACCTTCTCCTTATGCCGGCGCAATGCGCACTGCCCTGGATGAAGCCGGCATTTCGCTTGAAGCGTTGCCTGACGCCCTTGAAAAAGCGTCTGCGCTTGTGAAAGGGGACATTCAGGCCGCTCAAGGCCGTATCACAACTACACCGACCTACATTATTGATGGTATCCGCCTACCGGCCTGTGATTTCAAGGCAGACCAAATTCCGCAAGTTATTGAGTTGACCCAAAAAATCCGCAAGGGCGATGAAAAGGCCAGGTCAGAAATTATTTCCATCATCGCACGTGGCCTGATGAACGAACAGCTTCTGTAATATTTACGGCAGATAACGGAGATACGGTCATGGCAAGAAGGCGCAAAAGCAAGTCTAATATGCACCAGTATTCGCTGTTCGATTTTGTGGCAAACCAGATTGAACAGCTCCGGGAAGAAAATCTTGAAGATGATTTGCAAACAAACGGCCAACAGGAACAGCCGCAAGCTACCAGGGCAGTCCAGGAAAGTGTCATTGAGCCTGTTACGGAGCCTGAAAAATTTGAACCGCCAATAGATATCGCCGCTGAGCCAATTTCCTTGCCTGAGCCAGAAAGGGAAGCCGCTTTTTTTGACAATGAGCCATTGCAGGAGCCAGAACAGCCTGCCGAGCCTGTCCGTCTTGGCATAAATGCCAGCGGCGAATCAGTTTACGCAATGCCGGATGGCTCAAGGATGCACACCAGAAATATTGCTATTTTTCAGGCCATTGACGGAGACAAAAATACGCCTGAAATGTTATATGTTCAGGACAGGCATGAGTTTCTGACAATTCAGGAAGTCGCGCATTTCAAAAATGAAACAAATCTCAAAGTGGAGGGATTAAATGCTGGATCATCAGACAGGACTTCTGGAAATCGCCAGCACAGTTCTTCAACCCGAAACGATAGAGGACATCAGGCTGGGGGGCTTCACCAGCCGGGGTTATTCGATCCTCGACCGCTGGGCGCTGAACAGCCCAGACGAACTGAAGAAAGTGGAAGCCAAGGACATTCTGGAATTGCCACTGAAACTCTACAGACAACAACAGATGGAAACGAGAGCGCTACTCACCCCGCAAGCCCAGCGGATGAGCCAGCAGGGTTTGAGCGATTGGGAGATATTGCAGGAATTGGGGATAGAAACAAACCTGAAAATTACAGAATAACCGCTGAGGATCAACTTGGCTCTGGCGGGGCTAAAACCAAATATGCGGATAATATCGCAGCCATCCGGCTGCTTAAACAGCTACAGGCAAATAATGCCCAAACCGCAACTCCCGAAGAACAGAAAATACTTGTCCGCTATGTTGGCTGGGGCGGCATTCCACAGGTATTTGACGCCCAAAATGAGCAATGGGCAAAAGAATATCAGGAACTGCAAGGGCTTTTAACTCCAGACGAATACCAGGAGGCAAGACGATCCACACAGGATGCCCATTACACCTCTGAAACTATCATCAGGGGTATTTACAGCGGGCTTTCATGGCTTGGCGCAAAATCTGACAAGCCACTCCGTATTTTGGAGCCTTCCGAGGGCATAGGCAATTTTATCGGCCTTGTGCCCGAAAATGTGAATGCCAAATTTTTGGGTATTGAGCTTGAACCCATAACATCCGCAATTTCCCAATATCTCTATCCGGAAGCCAAACATCTCAATATTGGCTTTCAAAATAGCCAGATAAGCGGTGGCTTTGATTTGGTGGTTGGCAATCCGCCATTCGGCAATCAGGCTCTTTATGACCCAGATTATCCGCAATACAAAAAATTCTCCATCCACAATTACTTTCTGGCCAAGTCCATTGACCTTCTGCGCGAGGGCGGCGTGGCCGCTTTTGTGGTCAGCCGCTATTTTCTGGATTCCACAGACAGCTCGGCAAGGGAAAAGATTGCCGAAAATGCGGATTTTTTGGGCGCTATCCGTCTGCCCGATACCGCATTCCGCCAGAATGCCCTTACCGACGTAACTACGGATATTGTTTTCTTCCAGAAAAATACCGGCCCAAAACAGTATAGCCAGGATTGGGTGCATACTGAAAAACAGGAATTTGAGGACAGGCAAAATGGCGGCGTCCGCTTTGGCAATATAAACGCCTACTTTCATCAAAACCCCCAACAGGTAATCGGCAAGCTGGTTTTTGACCACGGCATGTACAGCGGCGCATTGACTTGCGCGGAACTGCCTGAGCAAAAAGACCTCGGCCTTGAAATTGCCAGACGCCTGACAGCATTGCCGCCTGGCTGTTTTGTTCCAAGGGAAAATGTCATTGAGGAAAAAGTCAGGGCAAAACGGGATGAACGCTTCATCGCAAGCGAATATTTCCAGAGCCTCAAGCCCGGCGCTCTGGCGGTTGAGCCGAGAAGCGGCAAAATCGTTTTCAAGATGGCCAGCAGCTTTGGTGACGGGGATTATGATTTTCAGCCCATAAAAAATGAAACGGGCAGACTGCGCACAACGGCGATGATTCAAATCCGCGATACCTTGCGCGAACTGATGAACACAGAAAAGTCGCCGGATGCGGATGAAGCGAAAATGGCCATGCTCCGCGCAAGGCTTAACAAGCAGTATGACAGCTTCGTCAGAAAATATGGCCATCTGAATTCCCAGACAAACCGCGCCCTTATGCGCGATGATCCGGAACATTCCCTGCTTGAATCCCTTGAGCGCAAATATGACAAGGGGCTTACGCCGGAAGCCGCGCAGAAACAGGGCGCAAAACCAAGACCAGCAACCGCCCAAAAAGCCGATATTTTCAGCCAGCGTGTCCTAAAGCCAGCAGAAACTGTAAGGGAAGTGGACAATATCAATGACGCGCTGGTCATTTCCCTGCGGGAAACAGGCAGGGTCGATTTCAGCCGCATGGCCCAGCTTCTGCATCAGGATACGGAAACCATGCAGCAGGACTTGCAGCGCGAGGGACTGATTTTCCTCAATCCAGCAAATGAGGAATGGGAAATCAGGGATAAATACCTTACCGGCAATGTCCGGGGGAAATTGCATATCGCTGAGGATGCCGCAAAAAAGGATGTCAGATATGCGGCCAATGTGGAAGCGTTAAAGTCCGTTATGCCTCCAGAAATTGAAGCGGTTGATATTGGCATCCGTTTTGGCTCCACATGGGTGCCTCCAGATGTGGTGAATGAGTTTGTGGAGCATTTGCATAATGGTAATGGCAGCCAGGAAATAAACTATTTTCCCTCTTTGGGAAGATGGGAAGCCAAGGTCAGGATTTGGGATAACGCTGTTGATTCCAACGTCTATGGCATTCCAGAATACCCGGCGGCCAAGATTATTGAATCTCTGCTCATTAACCGTCCCATCAAGGTGGAAACGGAAAGCGGCGAGTATGATGAAAACGGCAGGCCAATCATGGTCATTGACCAGGACTTGACCGCCGCCGCCATGCAAAAGGCCGATGAAATCAGACAGGCTTTTCTGGATTGGGTTTGGGTTGATGATGACAGGCGGGAAAGGCTTACCAAACTGTACAATGAGCGTTTCAATACCCATGTTCCGCCTCGCTATGACGGCTCCCATGTACAGCTTGTGGGAGCGTCAAGTGGCATCCAGTTGCGCCCGCATCAGAAAGATGTGGTCTGGCGCAGCATTCAGGAAGGGACGGCCCTCTTTGACCATGTTGTCGGAGCGGGCAAGACGATGGCCTGTATTGCTACTATCATGGAATCAAAACGCATGGGCTTTCTTTCCAAGCCGATGGTTGTAGTCCCTAACCACTTGCTATATCAGTGGAAAGATGAGTTCTATCGCCTGTATCCAGACGCCAATATCCTTGTGGCGGAAAAAACGGATTTCACCAAACAGAACAGGGAACGGCTTTTTGGCCGTATTGCCACAGGAAATTGGGATGCTGTCATTGTCGCCCATTCCTCATTCAAAAAGATAGACATGCCCCATGATGTTCAACAGGAAATTCTTCAGGAACAGGTGGACGCGGTCGCTGATGCCATTGAAGCGGCAAAAGAGGCCAATGGCAGCCGATCCACAATCAAGCAACTGGAAAAGCAAAAAGAGAAAATGGAAAACCGCCTTAATGCCCTGCTTGCGGCGGCTGGCAAAAAAGACAAATCCGTTGATTTTTCAGATTTGGGCGTGGATGCGCTTTTTGTGGATGAATCCCATGAATTCAAGAATCTGGCTTATCAGACAAGCATGAGCGTATCAGGCCTTGGCAATATCATGGGAAGCGCAAAGGCGCTGGATTTATTCATCAAGTGCCGTTATCTCCAGCGCGAACACAATGGCCGGGGCGTGTATTTCATGACAGGGACGCCCATCAGCAATACCATTGCCGAGGTCTATACCCTCCAGCGATACATGCAGTATGATGAACTCAAGGAAAAGGGCATTGAATATTTTGACGCTTGGGCATCCACTTTTGGCCAGATTACCAATGGCTGGGAGCTGGACGCCACTGGCGTGAACTACAAGCTGAAAAGCCGCTTTGCCAGCTTCCAGAATGTGCCGGAACTTCTTTCCATGTACCGTTCCTTTGCCGATGTAATTACCAAGAATGATCTGGACAGACAGGCAAAGGAGGCGGGATTGCGTCCCTATACGCCGCCTGTAAAGGATGGCAAACCCTATAATGACGTTGTTGAACGCTCGCCGGATCAGGCGGCATACATGGAGCGGATTATTGACCGCATGGAAAATCTGCCGCCAGACCCGCGAGAGGACAATCCCCTGAAAATCACCAATGACGCCCGCAAAGCCGGGCTTGATTTCAGGCTCATTTCTCCAGACGCCGATGATTTTGAAGGCTCCAAGATCAATGTGGCCGTTGAACGGATTTATAATATCTGGAAAGACACAGCCGAGGACAGGGGCACCCAGCTTGTTTTTTGCGATTTGTCCACGCCCAAAGGCCCATCCACGGCGAATACGCCCACACTGGATATTGCCGCAAAATCTCTGGATGCGGGGATAACTGACGGTATAAATTACGGTATCGAATCAGAAAGTGAGAATGATGACGATGACGATACCGGAAATGACCTGACTGTCGCCTCCGATATGGACGCGGTTATTGCCCTTTCATCCGGCAAATTTTCCGTCTATGACGACATCAGAAAGAAACTCATTGCCAAAGGCGTTCCGCCAAACGAAATCGCCTTTATCCATGACGCCAATACGGATATTCGCAAAACTAAACTGTTTAGCGACATGAATGCCGGATATTGCCGCATCCTGCTTGGCTCAACTGCCAAAATGGGCGCTGGCATGAATGTCCAGCAAAGGCTGGTGGCCGCCCATCACCTTGACGCGCCCTGGCGTCCATCTGACTTGGAGCAAAGAAATGGCCGCATTATCCGCCAGGGCAACATGTTCTATGAGCGTGACCCTGACCATTTCACTGTCCAGATATACAATTACGCCACAAAGCAAACGTATGATGCAAGGATGTAACAGCATATAGCGGTATGTCCCTGCCTGAAATTGTCCAAATTATTTTATATTTCAATAAGATATATACAAAATGGATTTATTTGAATCCAAAATGGCCGGCTTGCATCCCGCATTTTTTACGGTATAATTTACGGTATCTGGCTTGGAAGCCAGAAATTTACGGTATGAGATACCGTAAATTACCAAAGGAATAATCTGCAATACGCTGAAATTACATGATAATTTTAGCAAAAATCTCAACAGAAATTGTTGCCGTAAAGGAGTACGCAGGATGCTGACCGATACCGTAATCAGGAACATAAAACCACTGGATAAGCCCAAAAAATACACTGATTCAGCTGGGTTATATCTCTATGTGCCCATAAGCGGCAACAAGTTTTGGCGCATGGATTACAGCTTTGACGGTAAACGCAAGGTTTTGAGCCTTGGTGAATATCCCGCCATCAGTCTGAAAATGGCGCGGGCAATGCGCGAGGATGCCAAGCGGCTTATTGCTACCGGAGTTGATCCAGCCGTCCATAAAAAGCAGGAAAAAGCGGCCAGAATGTTGGAACAGTCAAACACATTTGAGCATATTGCCCGTGAATGGCACGAAACCCAAACCATTGATTGCACAGAGGCGAATCGCATCCGAAAACTAAAGACACTGGAGAGATATGCGTTTCCAGTTCTTGGCTCAAAAGCCATAGAGAAAATTGAAGTCGCGGACATTCTTGCCATTATCAAGCCCATAGAGGCTCAGAACAAAATTGACAAGGCACACAGGGTAAAGGAATATATCAACATGGTTATGCGCTATGCCGTTGCTATCGGCAAGGTAAAGCACAACATCACAAATGACATTCACCGAGCCATCAGGCCACGCAAGCCTGTTCACCGCGCCAGCATAATCGATACCGCCAAAATTGGAGAGCTGTTACTGGATATTGAAAACTTTACCGGCTACTTCCAGACAAAATCTGCTCTACAACTCATGCCCATGTTCTTTGTGCGCACCGATGAATTGCGCCTTGCTGAATGGCGGGAATTTGATCTTGAAGAAGGCTTGTGGCGAATACCAGCGGAAAGAATGAAAATGCGGCTTCCGCATATTGTGCCGCTTGCTACTCAGGCAGTCGCCATTCTCACTGGCTTGCGTGAATACACAGGCCAGAGCCGTTTTGTGTTCCCGTCAGTCAAAACTTTTGACAAAACATTGGGCAAAGCGACATTGCTCCATGCAATCAGAGGCATGGGCTATCGCAAGGACGTTATGAGCATCCACGGTTTCCGCTCAATAGCGTCAACGCTCCTGAATGAACTCGGTTATAATCGCGACTGGATTGAGCGCCAGCTTGCCCACAGGGAGAAAAACAGTGCCCGCGATGCCTACAATTTTGCCCAATACCTTCAGCAAAGACAGAAAATGATGCAGGAATGGGCCGACTACCTGATGGCTTTACTTGCAAAGGCAAGAAAAAATGCCGGAAAGCCAAAACCAAATACAGAACCAATAGTCCAGATTATCGCATAGCGTCCAAAAAACGGAGCCCAAGAAAAAAAATTAAATTCAATTAATATAAATAGATAAAAACAGGACGCAAATAATGCAAAAATCTGTCAAGAAAAATTTTCAAAAATTTGGGTTGTCCAATAAAGTCCGTACAGCCCGAATACGGCTAATACGCCCAGGTAAACCTGCCCCAAATGTCTGTAAAAATGCGTGTCACGAAAAAACCATGATACAGTTTCCAAAAGTCAATGCGAAAGGAGCATTCACATGCCAGATACCGATAATTCTGAAGGCATCCAGTTTTTGCGTATCAATCAGGTGCTGGAAAAAATACCCGTCAGTCGCAGTTCCTGGTGGGCGGGATGTAAATCCGGGCGTTACCCAAAACCTGTCAAACTCGGCCCCCGCACAACAGCATGGCGTTTGTCGGATATTAACGAGCTGCTCAAAAAAATCAACGCACAGGAAGCGTAATGGCAAGTTCCAATGCCCCTGCACTTCGTCCGTCACTGCCCGCAATGTGCCGGAAGCGGCCACTTTGTCAAGGCCAAGCCCTACGGGCCGCATACGCGGGCCTTGACATGCGTGGCCGTGCTTCCGGCGTAAAATACAAGCGGGCGACGGACGAGGATGCCGCTGGCGGGGGTTCAGTCAAAGGATATATCCATTCCAAATTCAAAAAGGCAAAAGGCAGAAAGCATTCATGCCATGCTCACCAGCCAGCGGCATTCCCGCTGACCAGTTATTCTCAAGATACCAATAAATTTTCGCAATCTCACCAGAGAAATTTTTGCGGAATACCATCCTTAAGCAATCCCATTCGCGTCGCTGATGAGAAGTTCATAAGCTCCACCATTGCCAGCGACACAGCAAAAATACATAAAGCCCAAAATCAAAATGCCGTCAATGCAGCAGACGGATGCTTGCGCTCCATAGCCGCAATGCCGATTTCATGCTGGCAATTCGCATGTCCCATGCTTGCCGCATATCGGCAAAACGCAATGCGGATATATGTCGCCAATCTTCCAGATGTCGCCATATCGCATATCAGTTTTCGCAAACATGCCTTTCCATTTGTCCAGGCAAATTTACGAAGGCCAGCATACGTTTCGTCTATACGCTGCGCGTATAGCCTCACGGCTGGCGAGGGGCAGGCCCCTTCGAACCCCAAAAGGCATAAAAGGCAGGAAAGGCAATGAAGCGCGTCAAGGCTGTCCGCTCTGTCGCCATCGTTGTCAGATTGCTCCCTGCTGAGCGGGACGCCATGCGCCTGAATGCTGGCGTTCATGGCCTGAGCATGTCGGATTACATCCGCCAGAAATGCCTGGGCATTCACTTGCGCAGGACGCCGGAGGAAAAACGACGGCTGCATGAGCTTGCCAAAATCGGCGTCAATCTCAACCAGCTTGCAAAATGGGCAAACACATACAAGCGAACTGTGGAGGCATTTGAGATATTGCAGGCTTTGAGAAACCTTGAAAGCCAGATTGCTGAGTTCGCATCAGCCCCGCAAACCGATGATGGAAGCGAGGCTGGCGCATGATGATAAAAGTTTTTCCGCATGGGAAAGGCGAAGGCAACAAGCCAACACGGTATCTGGTAAGGGAAGATTACCCAGGGCGCGACACAAGACCGCCACAAGTTTTACGGGGCGACCCAGCAATGGCGAGCGCGCTTATCGACAGCATTGACCGCAGATGGAAATTCACAGCAGGCGTTTTGGCCTGGCATCCTGATGACAAGGTGAGCGCAGCGCAGGAAGAAGAAGTCATGGACGCGTTTGAGCAGGTTGCCTTTGCCGGACTGGAGCCAGACCAGAGATATATTTTATGGGTAAGGCACACACATGCCGGACACCATGAGCTGCATTTTGTGATCCCAAGACTGGAACTGTCCAGCGGCAAGGACTTCAACGCCTTTCCACCGGGCTGGCAAAAAGACTTTGGCATTTTCCGCGACATGTTCAACTGGCGCGAAAATTGGGCGCGGCCAGACGATCCGGTAAGAGCGCGTGAGGTCATGCCAAAAAATACGGATTTGTTCAAGGCGCGGCTGGCAAGATGGGGCAAGGAAGTTTTTGAAAGCGACCGCGACAAGGCCAAAGAGGAAATTCAGGCGCGGCTCAAGGGACTGGCAGATGATGGACAAATCGGCAACCGGCAAGACTTGATTGAAGCCCTGAAAGCGATGGAGCTGACCATTAATCGCGCTGGCAAGGATTATATCAGCGTAAAAACGCCCACTGGCCTGAAGTTGCGTTTCAAGGGCGCAATGTTCGCTGAAAACTGGAAGCGCAAGGAAAAGGCCGAGCTGGAGGAAACGGAAGATGAACGCAAGCGCAAGGCCAGGAACATGGTTGAAAGGCTGGAAAGAGATTTTGAGCGAGTTATCGGCAAACGCACTGCCTGTAATGCCAAACGTTATCCTGTAAAGCGCATTGAGCTTGCCGAAAATGAAAAACTGAAATTGCCCAAAAAGGATATCGCCAATGTCGCGGACACAAGCAGACGAAAAATTACTGAATCTACTGAAAAAACTGGACGAGGACTTTCAGAGGAGGGAAGCGGATTTGACCGTGCGAATGGACAAAATCGAGAGGCAGATGGAAGCGGAGAACTCGGAATTGAGGAAATTGAAAGATATGTACTTGGCAGCCAAAGCCTTGTTCGAGAGCTTGCAGGCATTCTCGCTGAAGCTGAAAAACGGCGCGTGAACCAAGCCCAACCTGCAATGCGAAGGCGCATGAGATAACAATGGGCAAATTCATACGAATACCTGATGCAGACCTGAAAGCGGCTGGAAAGGCGCTGGACGATCTTCCCGACAAGACACTTGGCAAAACACGGGAGGAAGCCGTTGAAGAGCTCAATGCCCAAATCGTGCGGGCACTGGAGAAAGGCTATACCATCAAGGAAATTACGGAAATTCTTGCAAGGGGCAATGTAAACATTCCGGCGGCTGTTATCCGGGCAAAGGTTGTCGCCCTGAAATCGCCACCCAGGAAAAAGCCGGAGGCAAAGGCAAAAAAAGCAGAAAGGCAAGACACACCCCCGCCCCCTGCCCCGCAGCCTGTGCAAGATGCGGAAATGCCGGGCTATTACACGGCTGATTTACCAGATTCGGAGCTATGATTATGAGCGGAAATGTATTTTACGTTGGCGGCAGCAAAGGCGGAGTTGGCAAGAGCCTGTTTTCCTTTGCCCTGATTGACTATTTGCTGGAGAAAGACCGCAAGGTGCTTCTAGTGGACACCGACACCGACAATCCAGACGTTTACAAGGCCCACAAAAATCTGGCCCTGGACAATCTGTTATGCCGCCTGAACAGTCTGGACGATGCGGACGGCTGGGCGGATTTGCTTGATACCATCCAGAAATACCCGGAACACGCGGTTGTCATTAACGCCGCCGCCAGAACCAAGACCAGCACCCAAAGCTATGGCGACATCATGAGTGAAGCGTTGCGGGATATGCAAAGAGAGCTGGCCGCCTTCTGGATAATCAACCGCCATCGTGACTCGGTTGAGTTGCTTCACTCCTTTCAGGAGGCGTTTCCAGATATTTGCGTCCATGTATGCCGCAATCTGTATTTTGGCGAAGCCAGCCGTTTTGACATTTACAACACTTCAAAGGCCAGGGAGCAAGTCGAACAGAAAGGCAAGACGCTGGACTTTCCCGCTGTTGGCAACCGGGTTGCTGATTGGCTTTATTCAAAGCGTATGCCTATCCGCTCTGCTATGCCAGAAATGCCATTTGGCACAAGAGCTGAACTGAAACGCTGGCGTAATCTGTGCGCGAAACTTTTTGACCAGGTGATAGGAGAATAACAATGTCCATGAATACGCAAATAGATTTGTCAAAACTCTGTGGCCGCAAAATCAGCGATGAGGAAGCTACCCGCATCCGCGAAGTGGCCAGTAATTTGGAATTACGGGACGATGATGCCATTTGGCAGCTATTGGCTGCCATTGAATATCAAAAGACGTATTATGAAAAAATTCCCAAACGCATAGAAAACGCTTCAGACAAGCTGATGGAAAACATCAAAAAATCGGCGGAGAAAGAGGTTGAAAAATCACAAGCTATTTTGGCAAAGAGTGTGGTATCTCATGCAAAAGAGTTATCATTTTCTATGAAAATTGAAATTATACTTCCTTTAATTGTTGCTGGAATGATTATACATATTGCTTATGGAGGTGTAATGTTATGGACCGGATATAATGTAGCAAGTAAAAAATATTATAAATTGGCTACTTTTTT
Organism: uncultured Desulfovibrio sp.; assembly: GCA_910587035.1. GTDB lineage: Bacteria > Desulfobacterota > Desulfovibrionia > Desulfovibrionales > Desulfovibrionaceae > Desulfovibrio. The sequence goes on from CAJUMQ010000022.1 coordinate 39,158, forward strand.
ACAATTTGATATTGGCTCATTGCTTTTTGGATTATTAGTATCATTGGGAGGGCTATTATTGATTATAGGGGGAATATTCTTTTTTGATAAAGATAAATATTATGATGATGGAAGAAAATATAAGGACATTATTTATTTTGCGTTATCTGCTGGATGTTTTACGCTATCATATTGGATATACTGTACAATATTTAATTTATAATTTGGTTCTTAGTTCCCATGTTATTAATACTCCTGTTTCATATATTTCATTTAATTTTACAATAATATAAAATTTTGATGTGGTTGTTGTAATAATTGCAAATTTGCCAACTACCATAGTAGCAAAATAATTTGGAAATCGGAAGACAGCACAATCTGTTATTTGGGAAAATCTACTT
>CAJUMQ010000023.1 GCA_910587035.1 uncultured Desulfovibrio sp.
GAGTGCAACCTTGCCAAGGTTGAAGTCGCGGGTTCAAATCCCGTCTCCCGCTCCATAAAATATCATACCCGGCATATCCGTGCGGGAGTAACTCAGCGGTAGAGTGTCAGCTTCCCAAGCTGAAGGTCGCGGGTTCAAATCCCGTTTCCCGCTCCAAATATTTCAAGGGTCAGCAAATCTTGCATGCTGACCCTTTTTTGTGCCCATGGCATCGGCACATTACAGGATATTCGAGCTGCGGGCTTGCCGTGAATTAACAATTCCACAGCATACTTGATTGAATGATGGAAGGCAGCCCTATGCTTCAAAATCCCGATGGCACCCCCCCCCCCCAAATTCCGGGCGGATCTGTTTTCTTTTCCTTTCCACACTGCTTTTACTTTGTCACGTGGCATCCTGCACAAAATCTGATACGGTTCTTGTGTCTGGATTTGCAATGTTCCCCATAAATTGATTTTTATTTTTCTGATAATAACCGACGAACTGATGGATTTTGTATTTATGCGAAACAAATACATAAATTATTCGTTCTTATCGCTTCTAAAGAGAAAAATAATATTGTTTAAGCCTGGACGCCATAAGCCTCCTCCGTTCCGCCAAAAATTCATTATAGCTGGAAATATCCATAGAGGTAATGGATGCTGGAATACAATTTTCTTCGAGATTACGCAGGAGGTCGGAAACATCCGTAATCCCACCATATATTGTTTCCTCTCCAGCGCATTGGTGGCCCACAATATACCCCATATAATTGAGTGGTGGTTTTTTACCGATCTTAATATTTATTTCACTTTGAATATAAACATAATTTGCAACCTGATTATACATTCCACGGCTTAAGCCATTTTCTTTAAGATATTGTTTTGGAAATATATGATGGACATCCCCATGTTGTTCCACAAGGTCTTTTACAGTAATATCTGTGGAAAGGAATCCTCTCACATTCATTTTGCACTGGGAAGCCAGAAAAAGATTAAACTCTGGACTTGTGGAATATGAATTTTCAAGATTTTGCGGCAGTTCAACATCCCAAAAAATATCAGATAGCCTTGCAATCTCAATATCATTTAGATACTCTTCTGGACTTTTATTTTCAAATTGTCTGATATCATAGTCAAACTGTCCTTCAGGATTCCCACTGTAACGTCTTGTCAAAAGAGACATGGCAAGCCATCTGCGAACCAATTTTTCTATTTTTTCCGCGGGATAACTGATTGAACGCAATTTCAAAAAAATAATATAGCCAAAGTTAAGGACGTTTTGGGAGCGCAACAACTTTTCATGACAAAAGCCTGCGCTTCTTACTATCATTAGATAGCGCTTAAAATTTGTTTCATTTATGAAGGCCATTACACCATCACGTAAAGCTGTATATGTTTCCTCCACTATTTCCTGTTCAAAATTTCTTGTTTCAAAATTTCTCCCTGAAAGCAGACTGACCAAATCTCCCAATTTTCCTCGAGAAAATTTATATGTAAATGCTACCCGAAGTATATCTACATAAGAAGGGTCATAAATGGCATCATTTTCATTTTTCAGCCAGCTGATAGCAGGAAAATATTCTGAATTAACAAACTCTCTGTCATTTTGTTTCAGTTTACCAAAAAATTCTGGCTTCAATGCCAGATGACTAAAATGATCTATGCATTTGCGAAGCATATTCCCGCCATACACTTCATTGGCTGCAATTTTTGACATTACAAAATCAGCCTGATTTAAAACAACACCTTTGCTATTTATTCGGATAAAGATTTCAGTCACAGCATCTATATCTAAATTCCCATCCAGCTGGATAATTCCAATTTCTTTATTTGTAATATTTTTCAGACCTTCAAGAATCTTATGCAATTCTTCTTCATCCACATTAGGATTTAACTCAATATAGTTTTTACATATTTTGAATGGACTGATTTCATCTTTAAGAAATGGAGAAATATCTTTTAGCCAACGGTTATCCTTGGCAATGGCTGCATTAAAAACTTCAAATCGTTTTTCAAGTGGATTGAAGGCAATCTGGATACGAACATCTTCATAATCTGTATTTTTAACTGTACTGCCAAGTATAGCAGCTGTTAGCGCTGTTATTCTTTGCTGGCCATCAATCAAAATCTTTTTACCAGTCGCTTTGGAACCATCCTTCAACTTTACAGCAGGGTTCTGCCAGGTAACAATATATCCAACAGGAAAACCGCGATAAAGGCTGTCAATAAGATCACGTACCTGAGCGGCATCCCACACAAAAGGACGCTGAATTTCGGGAATGGCTATTTCACCACTCTCCACAAAATTAAGTAATTGTTTAACCAGATAATGCCCAACCGAGTATTTTTGTTCAGAATTCAACTTCCGTCCCCAATTTGTTTCAGGTTAGCATTGGAATTACCCCTGTGGCGGGGCTCCGGCCGTAGTGGCCAATTTTTCCCCCTAGTCAGGTGAGTATGGCTCCGGTAGTGGTAGCTCCCCAGCTGGCTTGATATATCATCACTCCGGGGATGCAGCCAGATACAAATGTCAAAAACCATGTTTCCCAATACCTTATCTGCGCCACTTGCATGTCTGGGACATCCGGCGCTCTATCTGGGCACCGTTTCCAAAGATCAGCAACAGGAATTATTGTGGAGCTATTTTGTCCTATTTGGGCACAGCGATGATGGTTGTGATTTTATATCCTTTTTTGAGTTTGGTTTGCTGTGAGGATTCGATTTTTTTGGTGGCCTTTGCTATGGCTTCGCTTTCGCTCCTGGCTTTTATCCTATAAATATTGCCTCTTACAGGATTTTTGCCGTTCAGGGTCATTTTCCATTGAATGTTATATTCATTCTGCTGCGCGGCATGGCCAGCAGGAGCAACCAAGAACAGGCAGAACATCAGCAGCAGGAATGTCTTTTTCATATGCCTACGCCTCATTTGAATTTACCAGCCAGATTTGCATGGCTATGCTACACGCATTGCCGCGTGTTGATTATCTGATAGTGGCTGTTTTTTATCACATATATTTGCGGGAATATCAATGTAAGCCAGCCTGACAGACTGAATTGCCTGCGGCAGGACGCAATAAAAGCCATTGGACCTGATAAACATCATGGCCTGCCAAAAGCCACCCTGAAATGCGGAAGTGGAATGCGGAATTATATGGCTATCCGGATCCGAATTTTTCCAGTTCCTTTTTCACCTGGCGCATAAAATCCACCGCGTCAATTTTCAGGGCGTCACACAGAAAGAAAAGCACGTTTAAAGACACATTCCATTTACCCTGTTCCAGGCCGAGAATGTATGCCCGCTCAATCATGGCCTCCTCGGACAGTTTTCTCTTGCTCATGCCCAGCTGGGCGCGCCTTTCCCGCAAAATCTTCGCAACCGCTTCATTTAAATGAGGATACTTTTCCATCTTTAAATGGTAGCGGAAATACTTGTGAAACCCATGGTAATATATTACCATGGCGCATCAAAAAACAGCATCAACTGACTGATTACACCCAATTGGCGGGGCGGGAAATCCGGTTTTTTGCGCATCCGCGCAATGATCTGACAACTTAAATCTTGAGGGTTGGATATGAGACTGACGCAAGGCGCTTTGGGCATGCTGCTCAAAAGGTACAAACTCATTCTACGCAAATGCCAAATTCTCAACATTCTGGGCGGAGCGGCTCTGGCGGCCTCCCTCTGTCTGGCATCCGGTTCAGCTCTTGCTGCAGATCCGGACTGGAGCACCGACCCGGTGGTGATAGATTCGCAGGCATCTGTCACATCAAGCCTGGAGGTGCCCAATCTCACCATTGCTCAGGGGGGCGATCTCAATGTCAATATTCCCAACGAGGCAGGCGGCAGGTTCTATTTGCCTGGGCAGCTGATTCTTGAGGATGGCGGCAAACTCACGGTGGAGGGTCGTGGCATTGCCGGCATACCAGGTGATGTGGCTGAAGATGACTATTCCTTTACAGGCAGTTTCACCATGAATGGCGGAACTCTGGACATCCTTGACAGCCGCCTGCGCACCCTGGCTATCGATATCCTTGGCGGAACAGTGAACGTTTACATTCCGGATGGCCACACTCTCCCCACCACGTGGAACTATGGTTCAAGACTTTTTGGCTCGCCGGGTACGGTATTCACAGTCTCTGGCAGCAATACAGAAATCAATATTGGCAATTACGGCCTGGTGCGGGGGAGCCAGTTTGCCATAAACAATGGCGCCACCATCAATATGGGCGCGGACAGCGCGAAGGGAGCGGCCATAATCCGTTCAGCCAGCCAGGTATTTCTCAATGATGGCGTCATAAATGTTCTGCCAGGCAAATATGGCGACATTCTGACGGAACAGCTGGCAATAGGAGAGAATGGGACGGTAAATGTGGATGGCACCCTGGCCTATTCCGGTCATCTGGATGGCAATCCCACTGGCACCATTGACGTCGACATAATGGCATCCACCGACTTCGGCAGCCTGTACATAAATGGTGGGAAGGTCAATATTGGCGCAGGCGGCAATCTGGAAATCATCTCTTCTCATCTGCATATACAGAATAATGGCAGTCTGCACAATGCCGGCACACTCACCAGCAAGGGCAATGACTACCAGGACAGCTGCAATATAGATTTAAGTACCGGTAATTATACGGCAGCTGCAGGCAGTGTACTCGAGGCTGAATATGGCCGCATTACCCTGACCGGAGAGCAGCTGAACTCCGAGGCCCTCAAGGGCGGTGTGGCTCTGAATGGGGGCGCCCTGTATGTCACCGGAGCCAATGTGGCCATTGCCGCAGATAAAATTGGCGCAGCTGAAGTGGCTGATGGTAAAATCGCCTTCACCGGGAGTCTCAAGGATTACCAATACAGCAGTGAAGTATATGCCGATGATCTGCATATTCAGGGGCCGCAAATCAGCCTGGCCAATGACGGCTCCATTGCGGCCACAGTGCTCAGGCTGGACCAGGATGCAACCCTGACGAGTGGGTATCTGGGCATTACGGGCATGACTGCCGATTCCCGTCTCGTGGCCGGTGATGGCGCTGGCACCCTGACTCTCAAAACCGGACAGGATCAGGATTTCGCCTCTTTGCGGCTGGAGAGCGCCCTGTGGATGGCAAATCAGGATAAACTGGATATCACCGGCACCATAGACGCCAATGTGGTTCTGGAACAGGGATCTGCCATAACTATAGAAGGTAGAAGCACATCCAGCGGCATTCCCAACCACACATGGACATTCAACAGGAATGTCAGCCTGAATGGAGCCTACACCGGAATTCAGGTAGGCACCAACAGCCATATTATTCTCAATGGCAGCGAATCGCTGGAGGCGCCCAATACCCTCGCCCTTGCCGGCGACAATGCGGATGTCAACCTGCAAAGGCGCTCATCCCTCACGGCAACAGCAGCCAACACAGCCATAAAAGCCACCCAGGGCACACGCATCAGTGTTGCCGAGGGAGCCAGTCTCAATGCTGGCGCGCAAACACTGGGGCTCGCCGCTGCCAGCGATGGCAACACACTCAAATGGAGCTCCGCCAATATCAACAGCAACATTCTTGGTAATGGCGACATCAACATCAGCGGCATGGCTGCCGTGCTGGGTGACTCTGGCGCGCAATTTGACAGGGAGAGCTTCAACAGCCTCAAGCAGACCCTGCTGGCGCCATCCGGGCAATACAATGATGGCCAGGTCTATGGCGGCATTGTCACAGTGGATGCGGACATTGCCGGAGCCGTGGTGGATGGCAGGGCCAGTCTAGCCGATGTGACCCCGGGCACAGGCCTGCTGGCAGGCGCAAATCTGGGCACCGCCATTGTGCAGGGTGAAGGCGCAGCAGGCGATGCCAATGCCATCAACGGCGGTTTTGGCGGGGTGGAACTGACAAATCAGGCGGCCACAGGCATTACTGTGGTTATGGGCACAGCCGCGGCCCTGCGCGGCCAGGCCGGGAGTCAGCTGGTCACCACTCCAGCCGGGGCTGGCAATGTCAAGGTTGAGGCTGGGGCCTATGCCACCCTGGACAATGGCAGCATAGGCAATCTGGAAAATGCAGGCAGCGTCAGCAGCAACAATGTCGCAGCCAGCCGCATAACCCTGCAGGATAATGGAGACATGTATGTCACTGGCACCCTGGATGCATACAGCATCGAAGCAGCAGGGGATGGCGAAGCCAATGGCAATGGCGTCCTGGAGATTGAGAATGGCGCCAGAGTGAGTGTTACCGACAATATTGGCACTGCCGACAAGCCACTGGACACAGTGCGCATGTACACGGCGGAGTTGAACGCGAACAATCTGTCCACCGTCAATCTGGAGGCATACGGGGGCGCGATTAACATTAGTGGCGAGCTCAATGCCGAAAATCTAAGCTCCGGCGCCAACATCACCACAGGCACGGATTTGCAGGTCACCAACATCAATCTCAGCGGCGGCTCCCTGACAGCGGGCAATGGCTCCATAATCGCCAATTCCCTGTCCCTGCAGAATAGCGCCGCCGTGACAGCGCCACAGGATGTAATCATCAATGGCCAGGTCAATGTGGAAAATGGCCAGGTAAATGCGCAGGCTGGCAAAATTGCCTTTACGGATGCCGCGAATCCGGCATCCATCTCCGGAAATGCCAGCCTCAGCGCCAGCACGGATGTGCTGCTTGCAGGTGGCGCTGACTTTAGCGGAAATGTCACTGTCACAGCGGCCAATGGCAATATCGATGCCACAGGCAAAAATCTGCGCATGAACGGCGCTGGCCTGACCCTCTCCGCCCCCAATGGCAGCATCAGCGCCGCTGATATTCAGGCGACAAATGTCGCAGCCAAATCCCTGGATGCCACAGGCCAGGTGTCCATAGCCAATGGCACGGCCAATCTGACGGAGGCCAGCCGAATTCAGGGTGGCATGGATCTGGAAAAGACCCAGGCCAGCATTGGCGATCTGGCAGTTGCCGGCGAGACAGCCATCAGCGGTGGCGCCATAACATCCAGCGGCGCTGTAACCCTTGGCGACAATGCGCAGGTGGTCAATGGCGCGGAGGCCAGCTTCAATGAGCTGACCCTTGTGGAAGGCAAAGCCCTCAATGTTGGCAGCCAGGGGGATGGCGAAGGTGGCACCAGCCTGACATCCGCCACACTGCGCCTTTCCGGCGCCGATCTGCTGGTGGATCCAGCCTGGGGTCTGGCCTCCACCAATGTGGCTGTAAAGGGTTTCAACAACACCGGCGCGGCTGCAACAGACAGCATCATTGATGGCAATGTGGTTGTAGGCCAGAATTCCTTTGTCACCTTCGGCACCACAGACAGGCAGTGGCTGCCAGGCGTTCTTGCCAGGGAGATGGGCATCCAGAGCCTGAGCGCCAATGGAGTATCCGCAGCTCTTGGCCTGTTTGCGCCCATGACCCTGGGCAATGGACACAGCCTGACAGTGGATGGCCAGTGGCAGAACGGGGCAACATACAGCCGCAACAATCACGCCATCACCTTTGCCAACAATTCCCTGCTGGTGGTCAATGGCAAGCCCGCCGAAGGTGGCATAGCCTATGAGGCCGATCAGCAAATTCCTGCAGGATTTAGGGCTGCCTTGTCCGCCCAGCAACCGACAACAGCCACGGTGGCGGCCAATGCCAGGGTGCATATCACAGGCGCGGAGGTGGGCAAGAATTATGTGATTCTTGATCCGGAGACGATTTCCACCACATATGCCAATGACACCACGGCCTGGGCTGGCGACAATCTCAGCACAGACAATCCACTGGTGGCATTGCAACGCGCCGATCTGCTGGGAGGAAAGGCCGGAGCCCTGACCTCGGAACTCAGGCCTGCCTCCATTACGCTGCCCAATCTTGATGGCGAGCTGGCCAATGTTCTGAACAATGCCGCCCTGGCCAATGAGATTGGCATCACGGAAGAATATGCCGCCACTGGCGCCAGGGGAACGCAATTCCTGTCGCGGGCACTGATCATGGCCAGCCCGGACTATGGCAATGACCCAGCCGGCGCGGAAATGACCATTGAGGGCGCGGCCCGCATGGCTGTCGTGGGCGCTGTCCCCCAAATGGCCCTGGCTGCCAACAATGCTGCCGGCGCCGCTGTTACCCAGCGCACCAGCCTGGCGGATCCTGGCAGCGCCATTCAGGGAGTTGATGAAAATGGCAATACGCGCTCAGGCCAGGATCTGAACAAAAAGGGGCTGGCTCTCTGGATAATGCCCCTGTTCCAGTCCACGAACGGTTTTGGCATGGAGGCTGGCAATTTTGACTACGATTTCTCCGGCTCTCTTGGCGGCGTTGCCCTGGGCGCGGACTATACATTTGAGAACAGCCTCCGCGCCGGTCTGCTGTTCAATATCGGCGGTGGCTACGCGCGTGGCGGCGGCGATTTCAATACTGTTGCAAACAATATGAACTTCTGGGGCATAGGCGCCTATGCAGGCTTCAACATGAACAATTTTGGCCTGACCGCCGATGTCAATTATACTTCAACGTACAACAAGCTGAAGCAGGATCTGTATGGCATGGGCAATATGGATGAGCTGAAGTCCGACATAACAGCCTGGGCGCTTAGCGCGGGCCTGAGAGCCGAGTATAAAATCAATACCGAGGCTCTGGACATTATCCCCCATATCGGCGCGAGATTCATCAGTCTCAACACGGATTCCTATGACATCACCAGCCATGGCAATGTTATCAATGGCGATTCCTTCACCCAGAACATCTGGACCTTCCCCATTGGCGTCAATCTCAGCCGGGAGTTCAAGCTGGACAATGGCTGGAGCATCAAGCCATTGGTGGATCTCAACATCGCGCCAATGGCCGGAGATGTGAAGGCCAAAAGCAAAATCCAGTTCACAGGCACCGGCACGGAGGCCGAACTGGATACAAAGATGATGGACTACTTCACCTATGGCGGCACTGCCGGCATTGAGTTTGGCAATGGCAATTTCAGCGTGGGTGTAAACTACAATGGCCAATTTGGCGCGGAATCCTCGGCGCATGGAGTGTTTGGCACCTTCCGCTATGAATTCTAACCCCGATTTTTAACCGCAAGGGATTTTGCCTGCCTGATATTGTTTTCAGGCAGGCAAATCTGTTTTATATGGTGGTGACAGCAAAACAAATGGGGGTTCCCAAGATGAGGATCATATTTTTCAGCCTTTTTGCCATATTGCACCTGACTTTGGCGCCCTGCCTGCTGGCAAAGGATGCCACGGGAATCTACGTTGTCGATGTGCAGAAAGTCATGCGTGTCTCCAAAATCGCTGATCAGGGCAGGGAACATCTGGCAAAAGTCAGAAACATTCTCGATAAGGCCTATGCCGATCTGAAAACCGCCTGGGAAAAGGCGCCGGAAGCGGACAAGAATGCCGCGCTTGCCGATGGCGCAAGAAAACTGGCGGCCCAGCTGGCAATGGAAGAGCAGGCCAGCACAAAGGTTGTTACGGATATCATGGTGGAGGAGATAAAAAAATGGCGTCAGGGCAACAATGCGCTGGTGGTGATGCCCCTCCAGAACATTCTGGATGCGGATCAGTCCATTGACATCACCACGGCAATTATCATGGCCATGGACAGGCAGACTCCCAAATTCGCCGAGTTGCCTGTGGTAAATATCGTAAAACCCGATCTGCCCGCAGCGCCAAAAAAACCGGCTGCCAAACCGGCAAGAAAAGCCGCCACGCCCCAGGCCAAAAATGTGCCAGCGCCAAGATGACGTGGAGTGAAAGGCGGCCGGGTTTTTGATTGGGACAGAGGGCAGAGAAGAGGCGCGAAATCGCGCGTCACACGCAAAAAAGCCGCTCCAGGAGCGGCTTTGCCAGCTGATGCGCTATGGCTGGTTTAGGTGTTGTACGCCCCACATAGGTGGGAAAAAGCATGATCAAGCCAGTTTGTTAAGTCAAATATGACTGGAACACCCCACATGCGCGGGGATAAGTGATTTTCGCCTTTTTTTGGCAAAAATAAAAGCATCCACATTTACAGAAAATATCAAGAAAGTTTTTAGACTTTTCCATATTTTTTGACCCGCCCGTAATCCGCGCCTGTCGCACCAAACCCGTCCGCCTCGCCTCATTTGTAAAACGGAAAAAGTGTGGCCGCCCTTGGCGGCCACTACTTGTACCTGTTCATCACGGCCTCGATGGTGTCGTGTATCCCGATGAAAAAGCCCACCAGCTCCGGGTCAAAATGGGTGCCAGCGTCTTTTTGCAATATCTCCAGCGCCTTCCCCGAGTCCCAGGCCTCCTTGTAGCAGCGCCGCGAGACGAGCGCGTCATAGACATCGGCGATTGCGGTTATCCTGGCCCACAACGGAATGTCCTCCCCGGCAGGGGTAGGTATGGCCTCGTCTCCGGTGTATCCTTTCCCGTTCCATTTGGCATGGTGATGCAGGGCAATGTCCGCGGCCATGCGATCAATGCCATCGGAACCATCCCTGAACAGGCTGGCGCCCATGGCAGCGTGTCTTTCCATGATCGCCCGTTCCTCGTCATCCAGCCTTCCGGGTTTTTTCAGGACGGCATCAGGTATGCCCACCTTGCCCACATCGTGCAGCATGGCCGCCAGGCGCAGGATGCCTTTTGTGGCGAGGAAATCCTCCGGCTCCACTCCATGCGCTTCGGCCCAGCGGTGGTAAAGCTCGGCGGCCATGCCACGCACCCGCCAGACATGGCCGGCAGTCTCACTCGGATCCCTGAGCGCGGATGTCTGGAGCATGCGCATAATCATTGAAGTCAGCAGAAAAGACCGCACAAGGGGCACAGTTGCCATGGCCGCCAGACTTGAAATGGCCTTCTCCATTCCCGCCGTGAACGGGACGGCCTCGCCGTTCTCCAGCGAGTTGATCAGCTGCAGAACGCCGGCGACCTCTCCCTTCGCGTCGAGCAGTGGCACGGCCAGGACGGATTTCGTGCGGTAGCCGCTCTGCCTGTCGAAAGCCGCATTGAATCCGTATTCGCTGCCTTCCGGCAACTCATATACATCCGCCAGATTGAGGCTTATGCCTGTCGCCGCCACATAGCCGGCTATGGACGATTTGCTGATTGGGATGCGCGAGTTCATGTAGAAAAATTTGTTCGCGGCGGATGCGGGGAAAAGTGTGTCGTTTTGCGCGGCCGAAAAGGCCAGCTCGCCATCCTGAACCAGGTAGACCGTTCCGGCATCGGCCTTTCCCAGTTTCCTGGCCTCCGTCAGGAGGGCCTCCAGCACAGCATGGGTGTCCGAAAGGGATACCGTTCTTTTGAAGAAAGCGCAGATCCGGCATTCTCCGCCAAACGGCGCGGACTCGCCAGTTTCCCCCTGGGCAATCATGCGGCCCTGCCATGCCGCGGAAATGTCGATGCCGGGATATCGCTTTCTTGCGGCCTGCAGCAGCGCATCTACCTTTTCATCGTCATAGGCGGGGCTAAAATGCCCGAAAATGATTTTTCCTACACCTTTGCCCCGCAATGACTCAATCCACTGTTCCAGGTGGCTGTGGCCCCAGCCCTCATGCCGAAGGTGCTCCTCCGCGCTGAAATGGCCGTCAACCAGAACCGCGTCCGCCCCGGCCATGAAGTCAAGCATGGCGGCATTGATTCTTTCGGCACCCTTATCCGGGGCAAGAGGAATCTCATGATCCGCCCCGTAAACAAATGTCGATCCATCCGCCCTGATTTATAGGCGAGACAGCCGCCGGGATGATTGGTGGCCATGGCTTCCACAATGATGCTGCCTGTCTTAATTTGATCTCCTGAGGAAATTTCAATAATTTCAAGATTATGCAGTGATTCAGATTCAACGGGGTGGAATACTCCGTCAAACAGCCGCCCAATCTGGGCCTTCGTGCCGGGAGGGCCATAAATAACTGCCCGGCCGGAATAAATGCCTGAAAAGAAGGGCAGCCCCTGGATATGATCAATATGGACGTGGCTCAAAAAGATGACAGGCGGCTTTGCCGGCACCTGTCCATCTCTGTCAAGACCTGCCCGGTCAAGCGCGCCAAGGCCGCTCCCCGCGTCAAGGATGATTTGATCTCCGGCATCAGCTCGGACTTCAATGCAACTTGTGTCCCCGCCATAACGGCTGTAGCGCGATCCGGAGACGGGCATTGACCCCCGCGTCCCCCATATATTCACCAGCATGCCTATCCTCCCTGTATTCTATTTCGTGTCATAGGTCCACACTCCGGCCCAGTCATCAGGACTTTTTGCCTGAAGCTGACGGCAGCGCTCAGCGAATAACGAGGCGCCCGTCTTCATGTCCCCAATCTCCAGAAGTCCCGCGAACATGCGTGAGGCCGTGGCGAAATCCCCAGCGAAGTAGGCGGACAGGGCCTCTTTCCAGCGGCTTTCATACTCTTCTTCAGCGCCGCTATTCGGATCAATGGGCATGAATATCTCAAGGGGTCTCGAGCTGCCCTTGACCCTTATGCGGTCCAGAGGGCGAAAATATATGCCGCCGCATTTTTCCATAACCGCCCGGCTGACGACTATGCCCGCGCCATAACGCTTGCACAGGCCTTCCAGCCAGGAGGCAAGGTTCACATTGTCGCCGATGCATGTATAATTGAGCAGATCATCAGAACCCATATTGCCCACCTGTACCGGGCCGGAATGGATGCCCGCGCCGATGTTTATCTCCACGCCAAAATCGCGGACGAATTGCGGTCTGAGTTTTTCAAGCCGCCTCTGCATGTCCAGGGCGGCAATCACGGCTTTTTTCTGGTGATCCGCCACATCCAAGGGGGCATTCCAGAAGGCCATGAGCGCGTCGCCTATGAACTTGTCCAGCGTCCCCTCCCTGGCTGTGACGCAGGCGGTCATCGGCGTGAAATAGCTGTTCAGAAGCCTCACGAGCTGGCCCGGATCCATTTTTTCCGAAATTGTGGTGAAGTTGCGCACGTCAGTAAACAGCACGCTCAGCTCCCTGTTTTCCCCGGCCAGAGCCCTGGGGCCATTGGCCGCGATCCGGTTCACTGCCTCCGGCGCCACATAATGGGCGAAGGCCCGCTTTATTCGCCTTTTGGCAGCCTGTTCGCACCAGAAACGCGCCGGGATGAGAAAGGACCCTGTAAGCATGGGGGCAAGAAAGGCGTAGGCCGGCGATATGAACACGCCCTTTGTAAAGAAATGCCATGAGCCCCATAACAGGGCCGCCATGGCGGCCAGAGCGACAGGCACATAGCCAGCCGGGGGCAGGAGCCCGAATATGGCCATAGCCAGAACAGTTGACAGGATGATGGCGAGGGCCTGAAGCCCGAAGGTGTAGGGAGGAATGGCTATATGCCGGCCGGAAAGCATGTTGTCCACAAGGGTGGCGTGAATTTCCACGCCCGGCATGGTGGCGTCCATGGGCGTGGCGCGCAGGTCCAGAAGACCGGTAGCTGAGTATCCGATAAAAACGATGCGCCCGGAAAGCTCATTGGCGCCGACAGCGCCTGAAAGCACATCCGCGGCGCTGAAACTGGGATAAGTGCCTCCCGGGCCATGGTAGAAAGGCCTGAATGTTCCGTCCGGCCCCACAGGCGCCTTGATCTGCCCGGCCTGGATCCGCGCCAGTCCGTCCATGTCCGAATCAAGGCGCAAGGTTTTTTTCCCCATCGCGGCCATCAGGGTCCTGAGGGACAGGGCTGCATAGATATTGTCTTTCGCGCGCACAAGCAGGGGAACGGAACGCACAACGCCATCATCATGGACATTTGAGTTTATGATGCCTATCGGCGCGGCATCCGTGAAGATCTTCATGGGAATGAGCAGGCCTTTCGCGCTGGTGACCGTGTCGCGGGGGCAAGGCGCGCCGGCAGGTGTCTTTTCCGCAAGGCCGGTGGACCTGGGCAATTCAGCCGGCATGCCCGACGCGTCCGTAAACTCGGCGAATGCGCCCAGCACAACGGGCTTGCCCATGATCATCCGGCTGAAGCCCTGATCATTGTCCAGATATTCCGGTGGGATCTTGTCCAGATCAATGTCTATGCCCAGCCTGCTCTTTATATCGGCCCTCATGGAGGCCGGAGAGGATCGGTCCGGCTCAGCCAAAAGGATATCCAGGCCAACGGCTACGGCCCCGCCTTGCAGTATCTTTTCCACCAGATCGCCAAGCAGGACGCGCGGCCAGGGCCATTGGCCAAGCTTTTTGAGACTTGCCTCATCTATTTCCACAATTGCCGGAGCGGGGTGGATGGCCGGCTTTTCAGACAGCCGCATCCATGTGTCATATACGAGATTGTCCAGCCTGGCCGCCGGCAGGGGCCGAAAATAAACACAGGCAAGGCAAAGAAAGATGACAGCCGCGCCCAGGGACGCGGCTGCTGTGAGGCTGGAAATCCGGTCGCGCATCAAAAGCTGAACACCAGGCCGGTGCTTATCTGGTGCTGGTCATAACGGTAAAATGGGCTATTGGAATAGCTTTTCAGATATTGCCAGCCCACTTCCACGCCGACATTTTCAGAGAAGTTCCAGGTGAGCCCCAGGCCCGTCATCAGCAGGTTATCGGAGCGGTTGTCCTCGCCGAAATATTTGGTGAGCTCTGTGGATGCGTCATGATACTGGCTATGCCGCCACCCGATGAAAGGCGACAGCTTGACCTTGCGGAAAACCTCAAGGTCAAGCCGTAAAAGCGCCTCATAACCGTCATAGGCCTAGCGCTCCTCGCTTGTGGACGCGCCGATGTATTTTATGCCGCCTAGGAGGGAATGCTTTCCGCCGCCCAGCAGCAGGCGCCCATAGAGTCCCGCATTGCCATATACGCCATCCTTGCCATCGTATTCCATATAGGCGCGGCTGTCGATGCCGGCGCGGGCTATAAGCTGAAAATTGGGCAGAAGGGCGTAAATGAAGGATGCCTCACCGCCCCACAGGGTCATGCTGTCAAAGGGATCGAAAGTAGCGTTGCCCACCCTGCCGCGCATGTCAAAGACGGATTTTTCCCCAACATGGCGCAGTCCAAGGGATGCGTGGCCCCATGTGAAATACTGGTTGGATGGCAGGGAGTTGTTGTATTTTTTGCCGAAAAAGGCGAAATCGCCAACAAGATGCCAAGGCGTATCCTCGCCCAGCTGCCAGCCCCAGTTGAGATTGCCGTTGATGTATTCGCCGAAGGCGTCCTTCTTTTCCGCGTCCTCGGTCAGGCGGAATGTGTATGGCCCGATATCCACATCCAGATTGTCCAGGCCGCCCGTGGCGTTGCTGCTCCAAAGCACACCCATGGCCAGGCGCCCTGCGCTCTTGAACCTGTCATAGCGGGAGGCGGCGGATTTGGCGGCCTTTGCCAGATCCTCCTGCTGGCCCTTGTCGGCGATATTCGGATCAAGGCGCAAGGCCTCCCTCATTTCGGCACCGGATGCCGCCTGATCGCCCGCCCGCGCATAGGCCTTGGCCAGGGCCAGGCGCAGGGCCGGATTATCCGGCTGCAGCTCAACCACCCTCTCAATGGCGCTGATGGCCTGGTTGTCCCGCCCTGTGGCGAAGGCGGCCTGGGAAAGCATGGCATTGACTTCGATGTTTTCCGGCTCCTCGCGCATGAGATTGCGCAGCATCTGCCAGGCATCCTCGTTCTTGCCCTGTTTGAGCATGACTTTGGCCTGTTCAAGATACTGCGATGCCATCAGGCGCGCGCCGGGGCCTTCGGGAGTGGCGGCGAGCGCCGGAACATTGCAAAGAATCAGGAGGAGAAGGAATGAAACGAATTTACGCATTGAAGACCGGCCTTCTGGTTCTGTTTGTGAAACGAAAAGTCCAAAGGCTGACATGGCCCGGCGTGAATAAAATGGAGTCATGATTGCCATGCCCGCCTCCCTCATTGTTTGGTAATGGCAATCGGCTGGGCCGGGGTTGCATAAAGCCGGGTACCTTCAGAGTTCTACCCCCCATTCCAAGATGAGGTATGATCTGTGTTGGTGTAGTCACCCGTTATCTGTCCCGAGGTGTTCGAGCTGAACCTTAGATTGATGGTTCCTCTATTGTCTACTCTATCGGAATCGGGCAGAGCTATAAAACCATAACCTTCTGAATCAAGTATACTTGGTCTATCTCCCATGCCCAACTGAGAGAGGTCAAGATTCGTCGATGCCGCATAGGTTCTCGATTGCAGCTGTCCGTTTTCAAGCACCGGAACAGTAATATTTTCGTAGGTAAGCGTCCATTCCATTACATCCCCAGTGGTGGTGACTGACTGATATTGGGTTGGCACTGTGAAGCTTATGCTCGCATCGGCCGTCAAAATTGGCGTTACCAACACATTGGTGCTGAAATTTATCGGCCCGGTGCCGCTAAACGTGCCCGCCAGTTCGGGCAAGCTCACCACATAATTCTGCACCGGAGGCTCAGGTGTGGGCACATCCGGGCCTACCACCGGGGTATCCGGCACTTCCGGCACTGTTGGCGTGTCCGGCACGTCCGGCACCGTTGGTGTGTCCGGCACCGGCGTGTCAGGCTTGGACACATCAGGGGCCGGGGGCGTTACAGCCGGCGGAACAACCGGGGTGGAAGGATTTTGACCCGGGGAATACGCTGCCACAAGCGTCGCTCCCTGGGCCATTTGCGCATGGTTATAAGGATCGATCTGCGGCGCCTGGGAGTTCTGGACGGGCAGATTGCCGGCAAGGGCCAGATTGGCGCGGACAGCGCTTGACGGGACATTGCGCGGTGATTTGGCCCTTGCCACGGCGCGAGGCGTGAACTTGCCTCTGAGCGCGTCCGCGAAATCCTTGGCCTCCGCTGTCGTGG
Organism: uncultured Desulfovibrio sp.; assembly: GCA_910587035.1. Taxonomy (GTDB): domain Bacteria; phylum Desulfobacterota; class Desulfovibrionia; order Desulfovibrionales; family Desulfovibrionaceae; genus Desulfovibrio. The sequence continues at coordinate 16,664 of CAJUMQ010000023.1, forward strand.
CCGCGCGATCCGTCATTCCCTCCGGCCCGATCTTGATCAGCCTGCCCGGCGAGCGCATCCTGATTGTCTGGCCGGTATGGCGGTTGCGCACTGTAACCCCTTGGCCCGAAGTCTCGCTGAGATAGACAAAGGTATTGTCCCCCTGAACCTGTATGGTCACTATCGTGCCGCGTATGCCTATGCTTGCCTGCGGCGTATTGACAGTGAAGGCCTGCGGATTGCGCCGGCTGACCTCTCCGGTGATGATCCTTGCCGTGCCCACTGTCAGGTTAAAGACGATGTTTTCCTCCTGGGGCGTGTCCACATATTCGGATATGGTTATTTCCGTATCCGGGGCCACGCTCAAGGTGGAATCGTCATTGAACACCAGCTGCGCCTTGCCTGTGGAGTCGCTTTTCAAAAGCGCCTTGATGGGTACGTTCATCTTTGCGGCGATGGTTTCCGTCCTGCCGTCAATAATGGAGACCACGCCTGGATTCACAGCCATGACATAGGCCGCATCAGGGCTGGTGGCGCCCCTGGCTGAATCATGGAACACGAGAATGAAAATGAAAGCCAAAAAAATCCAGTCGAGCGTCTGATCATGGTCGATCCTGATGTATGCGGCTGGCAATGCCGGTTGAAATGAAAAACCGTCTGTATCCATAGGCAGCCCCCCGATTTTTCGTCCGCGAAATGCGAGGGCATGGAAGATATTCGAAATCTTCCGGAAAATTTTACCTAAATCCTGAAGGGATTCTTTCCGGATCCGGCCTGTCGCAAAGCGAGCCTGCGGCCTCAACAGGCTGCCCCGTCCTTCCTGCCCGATATGATCTCCGCGCTGAAATGGCCGTCAGCCAGAACCACCTCGGCCCAGCCATGAAGTCCCGCAAGGCCTCATTAGCTTTTTGGCATCCGCATCCCATGAAAGCGGCATCTCGTATTCCGCCCCATAAACCAATGCTCAGCCATCGGGTTATCCGGACATTTTGCCGAAACAGGCGAGTTGCGGAGGGTTCCGGCATTTTTCCGGAAAATATGCCGGAAGCGACCTTTGTGGCTATATCTCAAGCCAATTTTCGCCTAAATCTATAGGCAATAAAGCCCGGAATCATAATCCAGGATTACATGCCAGCCGCAATCTTTTGCAAAAGTTCATATTCCCTGTGCTGCAAATGGCGTCAGGCTGCGATGACAACAAAAAGCTCGTCCCCGATCCAAGTCTGCTACGTTTTCGACTATATTTCAAGTCATATTTGCCTAAAATTATAGGCAGAGGAATATGGAATCATGAAAGAGATTCCATATCTGCCGCAAGCGTTTTCCCAGGTTCTGCGCGAAGTGCGCGCCGAGGCCGGAATATCCCAAAACGAGCTAGCCGCCAGAATTGGATGCGCGCGCTCATTCATCTCCTTCATGGAGACTGGCGTGAATCTTCCTGGCATGAACTCCCTCGTCATTCTGGCTGATGCCCTTGGCATTCCGGCAGACAAGCTGGTCAGACGCGTATGCGAGCGCCTGCGCTGCCTGGAATTGCTGCAGATCAAAAAATGAACCGAAAAATCTGCAAGGGCGATTTTTTTCAGGATTGTCTTCCAGGTGCATGAAAAAGGCCCGGTTTCCCTGGCAGCGCGTTTTTGGAATATCTCAATCATCCGGGCAAAGGTCGTAAAATTCCTTGGCGAATGTGAACCCTTTCCTGGAATAGGCGGGGAAAAGCCACTCAAGGCCGTCGGTCAGCATTCTGAGCTCCCCGATGATCTCCATGGCCTGCCTGGGCAGCGGCACTATGTGCTCCCGCCCCATCTTCATCCTGGACGCGGGCAGGAGCCATTCCGCGCCCTCCAGGTCGATCTCGGACCACCTGGCCGCGCAGAGCTCCATCGGCCTCACCATGAGCAGGGGCGCGAGCCTGAGCGCGGCCGCCGTCTCCGGCCTCTGCCTTTTGGAGTATTCCTCGATGTCGGCCAGGAGCCTGCCGATCTCGGCCTCCGTCATCTCCCTGTAGAGATGCCTCCCGTCCCTGCGCGGGGAGGGAGGCTTTTCCTGTAGGAGTCGATCCCGATCAGTATCCGGTTGTCCTCCAATCTGCCCAGCGTGTCCGCGTACTCCAGGATCTTCCTGATCATGGAGAGGGTGCGCCTTGCGATCTCGAGCGTGCCCGCGTCGACCTTGCGCGACACGGACGCGGCTATGTCCTCCATCGTGACCAGGTTGAAGTCCTTCCCGCCCATCGCGCGGTTGACGGAGTCCAGGCGCTCGCGCTGGCGCAGGGCGTGGCCGGCCACCCAGCTCTTGGACTGCCTGCCGAACCACTCCTCCGAGAGCTCCCCGAAGGTCGCGGCGGCGCGCTTGCCGGGGATCGGAAGCGTCCCCCCGCGCCTGGCCCTCTTCAGGAGGTCCGCGGCCATCTCCCTGGCCTGGGCCAGGCCGATCTCCGGGTACTCGCCGAAGGTGAGGTTCTGGCGCCCCCCCGCCTGATCCGTGAAGCGGAGCCTCCACTTCTTCTTGGTGATCCCGTTCTTCCGCAGCGTCACCTTTAAGTAGAGGTTGTCGTCCACGAAAACCTCGCGCCCCTTCTCCGAACCCTTCATCGCCCTTATCTGGGCATCCGTCATCTTCCCCATCTAAAGTCCCCGTCTCCCCGCCAGCTCCCGCTGCTCGCGCCGCTTGGCCTCGAAGAAGTCCCGTATCACCTCCACGGGCCAGCCGAGCGCCCTCTCGGTGAGCCGTATCGGGGGGGGGAACGATCCCTTCCTGATCTCCCGATCGAGCGTCGTGCGGCTTATGCCCCCCATGAGCTCCCACACGGCCGCGAACTTCACGAACCCGTGCTCCGGCAGTCCGTCGTTGTGCTTTTCCATGTCCGCCCCCTTGCGCATACGTTTGCATAATCCTATACACAAAAGAGGCCATTTGGTCAACATCTCCAATGATTGCGGCAACTTGCGGCAAAAGCAAAGTTTGTCATCGCAATGGCCTTGTCATTCGCCAGCAGTGGCTCCAAATTGGCTCCAAAAAGTCAATAATTGGCTCCAAAAATGTTTTTTTGGCCGCCAAGGGCTTTTCCAGGCCGATGTGAAACGATTGCCCCAGGCAGGCCCGGAAAATGGCCATCACAAGCCCTGTTTCCCACTGGCCCGCGTCCGCGGGCGGGTGGCCGGAACGATCCCCGCAAGCCGCCCGCCAATTCCCGCAAGTGCGCGGAATATAAGGCGATACAGGCATTATTGGCCCAAATTCCCGAAGATCGTTTTTTGGGCCAATTTTGGGGCCATCGAAGCTGATATGAATGATGTCTAGCGGTGCAAAATGACAGGTTCTGGGAAGAGAAAAACCCCATAACCGACTGGATTTGCTGCGGTTATGGGGCCATATCTTGGTGATCTGGAAATCTGGATGGTAGCAAGGGAGGGATTTGAACCCCCGACCTGGCGGGTATGAACCGCCCGCTCTAACCAACTAAGCTACCTTGCCAACGGGAGCTTTATAGCAAATCAAGATGCGAAAGACAACAAAATTCTGCATATTCCAGGGAATGATCCTGCCATGTCAGCGCCGCTGCAAAAAGAGCGCTCAACTGGAGAATTTTTGGACAGATAATTTTGATACTGTAAAAAAGTAGTACAGCCCGAGAGCGGCGCATCCCGGTTCAAACATCACCAACCCATTGATATATAAATACAATATATGTTGGCATGGCGTTTGCTATATAAGAGGCATGGCACGATGAGCCATAAAAAAACCGAATAGGGTAAAACAATAATCTGAAGTCCCGGAAACCCCGCAATGGCAGATCCGGTGGCAACAGTCAATATATATGTTCTCAAGGATCCGCCATTGCGGTAAATAAACCAGCGAGGCGCCAATGAAGCACAACACGGCTCCCGGTTCCGTCCTGTAAGCCGGGAGCATAAAAACTTCCATTTTGCAACAGACCCGTCCAAAAATTGTTTTCATGCATCCTTCCTTCCTCAAAAAGGCCACTGCCAAGGGCAGCGGCCTTTTTGCACATTCGACAATCAGGTTGGTTTTAAGCCATCAGGCCTCGGTATCGCGCACCACCTCAAGAATGGATGGGAGTACCCGGATCTGCTCAATCAGCCTGTACAGCTGGCTCGCGTTTTTAACCTCTACCGTAAAACGGAGTCTGGCGCGGCCATCCACCTGAATTGCCATGTTGATGCCGGTGATATTGATATTCTGCGCCGAAAAAACCTGCGAAACATCCGCCAGCACTCCGCAGACATTCTGTGCGATGATAAATATGCCTGCCTCATAGGGTTTTTCCTCCTCGCCCTCCCAATGCACGGAAATAAGCCTTTCCGGCTCCATATTCGCCACATTGGGGCAGTCGGCCCTGTGCACGGTTATGCCCATGCCCCTGCTTATGTAGCCGATTATTGGATCGCCAGGCACGGGATTGCAGCATTTGGCAAAACGCATGAGCACGCCGTCAACGCCGGCCACTCCAACGCCTTCTGTTCTGTTTCTGGCAGCCTCCCGGCTTTCCTTGAGTGTCGGGGGGGCCGGCTCCTGGGTATTGGGGCTGTCCGGATGCAGGACTGCATAGAGGCGATTTAGCACCCGGCGCGGGGTTATGTGGGCATACCCCACCGCAGCGATCAGTTCATCAACCCCGTCATAATTCATATCCTGGGCGACAATGGCCAACTGCCCTTCCTTGAATGCCCTGGCCACATTCAGGCTTACCTTGCGTCCCTCCTTTTCCAGCAGCTCACGGCCCAGGTTGAGGGCGTGCGCCCTCTCTTCCGTGCGCAGATAGTGCTGTATGCGGCTGCGTGCCCTGGCAGTCTTGACCATCTTAAGCCAGTCACGATTGGGATTGCGCGCGGGATCCGTGACAATCTCCACTACATCCCCATTTTTCAGCTCTGTTCCCAGCGGCGCAAGCTTGCCATTTATTTTGGCGCCAGAGCAATGATGGCCAACCTTGGTATGAATCAAAAAGGCGAAATCCAGAGGAGTGGCTCCCTCCGGCAGTTCCTTTACATCACCGGCAGGGGTATAGACATAGACCTCGTCCTTAAAGAGATCCAGTTTAAGAGAGTGCATGAACTCCCGCGAATCGGCCTCTTCGCCCTGCCTTTCAAAAATCTCCCTCAACCATGAAAACTGCTCCAGATCCTTGCTGTTAACCCGGCCATTTTCCTTGTACAGCCAGTGCGCGGCAACGCCATGCTCCGCCTGGCGATGCATTTCCTCAGTGCGGATCTGGATTTCTATGCGCTCACCCTCCGGGCCAATGACGGTGGTATGCAGGCTCTGGTAGCCATTGGCCTTGGGCATGGAGATGTAATCCTTGAAACGTCCATACACCGGGCGCCACTGTGCATGCACAAGGCCCAGCACCGCGTAGCAGTCCCTGATGTCCTTGACCAGCACCCTGAAAGCCATGATATCGTGCATTTCATCCAAAGTAAGGGACTGGGACTGCATTTTTTTGTAAATGCTGTACTTGTGCTTGATTCGTCCATAAACCTGGCCTTCAATCCTGTTCTCACTGAGGATTTCCTTAAGCATTTCCACCACCTTATCGATGATGTGCTTTTCAACCACCTGATGATTGTCCAGCCAGTGCTCAATCTGATTGTATATGTCCGGCCGCAGATATTTAAAGCTTAAATCCTCGAGCCTGCGCTTGAGAACATTAAGCCCCAGCCTGTTGGCCAGGGGGGCATAGATGTCCATGGTCTCCTGGGCTATGCGCCTCTGCTTGTGGGCCTTCTGAAAATCAAGGGTGCTCATGTTGTGCAGCCGATCAGCCAGCTTGACCATGAGCACACGCATGTCATGGCTCATGGCAAGAATCATCTTGCGGATATTTTCCGCCTGGGCCTCCTCCTTGTTTTCAAAGGGGATCATGCTGATTTTTGTGACGCCATCCACGATATCGGCCACTTCCTCGCCAAAATTTTCGTCGATCTCCTCAATGGTGGCCTTGGTGTCCTCAACGGTGTCATGCAGCAGGCCGGCGGCCACAGTGGGCTCGTCAAAGCCCATATCCGCCAGTGTGTAGCCAACAGCCAGGGGATGGGAGAGATAGGGCTCGCCGGATAGCCTGGTCTGTCCCGCATGGGCTGTGGCGGCATAGACATAGGCATGTTGGATGAGCTCGAGGTTGGCATCGCTGTTATTGGCGCTGACCTTGTCCAGTATTTCCTGTATTCTTCTCATTGTTCTGTCTTGCGTGCTGCCTGATGAGGGTTTTTATGGCATGCCATACTTTACTGGAATATGCGCTTAAAATTTCCTGTCCAGTAAATATGTTACCGCGGCAAATGCATTGTCAATGCCTGTTGCCATGCTTGTAATTTGACGGTGATAATATTATTTATTCCCTGCTGTGCCGGCATTCAGCCCCCTGACTCTCCTCCGCCGGACTGCCGCGGAGCATTTCCGCGCCCTCTTGCCATCAAAATTAGCCGGCAATTACACCGCTGCGCTGTAATTGCCGTGCCGGAGAAAATACCCATGCTGAAGACCATAATCATTGCAATGGCGCTGCTGCTGCCACTGCCGGCCATTGCGGCCCAGGCGGACGCAGATGCCGCACCCGCTCAGACTGAAAAAAAAGCGGATGAGAGCGCTGATAAAAAAATATCAACCGAAAGCAAAAAGGCATCTGAGGAAAAACCTGGCGATACTGCCCCCAACGCGGAAAAAAGCGCGCCTGCCGAATATTCCTGCAAATATTTCACAGTGAAAATGCCGGAAGGCTGGAAGGCCATAGTGCCACCAACTGAACAGCAGGGCAATGTCAATGCCATTTTTGCGCGCAATACAGGCATGCCTGTGGTCACAATGGTCATTGGCCCCAACCTCGGCGCAAATGCAAAGACCATTGCCGAAATGTTCAGCGAGCAGTTCAAGGCGGACAAGGCCCCTGTGGAAAAAAATGGCCAGTACAGTTTTACATTTCCCCAGAATGATCTAACAGCAAGAGCATTCATAACAGTGGAAGGCTCTGAATTTATGGTCATGACAATTGTTGGCAGCCAGAAGGAAGGCCGCGATTTTGTCAAAAAATACATCCATAGCGAGGAGTATGCCAAACTTCTGCCGCAATAGAAATATGCGGCAATAAAGTTGAAATTGCCCCAATTTCGACCATATGGCATGGCGCTTCACAGCAAAATGCGGTTTCGCTGTTCGCTCTTGGCCGCCCTGTCCGATCTCGCAGCCTGGCGCATAGTCTGTTTTAAATCGACATATGCCATATAAGGCCACAGGCTGCCGGGCTGCAATGATGACAGCGAAAATGAATGAAAATATCCATATTACGGATATTTTCATTCAAAAAATCGCTATCGGGCGTGGCCGCGTCTGGCCATGCCGCAGCTATTTGCCAAAGAGGATCTCCTGATAGTTGGGGAGCGCCCAAAGATCATCAGCCACCAGCAGTTCCAGAGCATCCGCGCATTCCCTGACAGCTCCCATCATGGGCAGAACCTTGTCGCAATAAATTCTCGCGGCATCCAGGCCTTCGCCGGCGCCTTCCGCCTGTGCCAGCGCAGTCTCCAGGGCATCCACCTTGCCGCCCATGGCCGTCAGCTTTTCGCTGAGCTGGCGCAATATGCTGCCATCCCAATAAATACCAGCCTGGCGCATGTGCGTTGCTGTAGTCGCAAGCTCACCCTGATAACGCATGGCCGCCGGGTAGATTATGGTTCTGGCCATTCTGATGGCCAGATTTGCCTCTGTGCGCACAGTCTTGCAATACTGCTCCAGATATATTTCCTGTCTGGCCCTGAGCTCGTCCCTGGTCAGAACGCCCTGACTCTGGTAGAGATCCAGCACAGGCTGGCTTGTCAGCTCCTGGATGGCCTCCGGCGTGGAGGGCAGATCCGGCAGACCCCGCCTGCGGGCCTCCTTGTGCCAGACCTCGGAATAACCATCCCCATTGAAAATGACAGCACTATGCTCCTCCATGACATGGGTTATTAAGGATTCAACAGCGGCATTGAACTCCAGGCCATTCTTCATTTCCCTTTCCAGCCAGTCCGCCGCGAAACCAAGGGAATCCGCCATCATCACATTGAGTGCCGTGATCGCTCCGGCAGCAGACTGGCTCGAGCCCACAGCCCTGAATTCAAAACGGTTGCCAGTAAAGGCCACAGGGCTTGTGCGGTTGCGGTCTCCTGGATCCGTTGGCAGTGGAGGCAATGTATCCACCCCCACATTCATGGTGCGGCCGGACTTTTCACTGGCGACATTGTCCGCCCTGCCCGCGCGGAAGGCCTCAAAGACCTCTGTGAGCTGATCGCCAAGAAAAATGGACATGATGGCTGGCGGGGCTTCATGCGCCCCCAGACGATGGTCATTGGATGCGCTGGCCACAGTTGCCCGCAAAAGGCCCCCATATTTATGCACGGCGCGGATCATCGATGCGCAAAAGACCAGAAACTTGGCATTGGCATGGGGAGTTTCCCCTGGGTCAAACAGGCTGCCAAGCTCTGAGTTGCCAAGGGAATAGTTCACATGCTTTCCCGATCCATTCACACCGCTGAAAGGCTTTTCATGCAAAAGGCATTTCAGGCCATATCTCTTGGCCACATTGCGCAGGGTGGACATGATGATGTGGTTGTGGTCAACAGCCAGATTGCTTGCCTCATATAGGGGCGCGATTTCATACTGGCTTGGAGCCGCCTCATTATGCCTTGTGCGCACCGGCACGCCCAGCTTGTAGAGGTCCCGCTCCACCTCCATCATGCAGGAAAGCACCCTTTGCGGAATGACGCCAAAATACTGATCGCTGAACTCCTGCCCCTTTGCCGGTTTGGCACCAAACAGGGACCTGCCGGCAATCTGAAGATCAGGCCTGGCAAAATTGAAATTGTGATCAATGAGAAAATATTCCTGCTCCAGCCCCGCATAGGACTGGATGGGAAATTCCGTTTTTATGTCAAACAGCTGCAACAGTCTTTGCGCCTGTCTGTTCACGGCCTGATTGGAGCGCAAAAGCGGCGTTTTTTTATCCAGGGCCACCCCTGTCCACGAGAGAAACATGGTGGGAATGCATAAAAAGGTGCCATTGGGGTTTTCCATGATATAGGCCGGGCTGGTGACATCCCATGCCGTGTACCCCCTGGCCTCAAAGGTGGAGCGCAATCCGCCGGAGGGGAATGAGGAGGCATCAGGCTCTCCGCGAATCAGCATGGAGCCGGAAAACTCCGCTATTACGCCGCCATTGCCATCCGGCATCAGAAAGCTGTCATGCTTCTCGGCGGTCTGTCCGGTCAACGGGTAGAATATGTGCGTAAAATGTGTGGCCCCTTTTTCAATGGCCCAGTCCTTCATTACTGCGGCCACTGTGTCGGCTATGCCTGGGTCCATTCTTTCGCCAAAGGCTATTGTCTTGTGCAGGGACTTGTAAACATTCTTGGGCAGTCTTTCCCGCATCACACGGTCATTGAACACATTGCAGCCAAAAATATCGGTGGGGCGCATTTCCGCAAAATTGAGAGGCGCAAAATCCGGCTTATAGGATGTTATGGCCTGAATCGCATTGTTACGTCCTGAATTGCCGCTCATGGAATCACTCTTTTATTTTAGGGTGGCTGGCGCTGGAAAAACTGCCCGGCAAACTATTTTTTTGCAGGTTTGCAATCCAGAATGTCTATGTCAAAAATCAGCTCCTTGCCCGCCAGGGGATGGTTGGCATCCAGAGTGACTTCTTCGGGACCAACCTCTGTAATTGTCACATCCATCTGCCCCTGCTCGTTGGAGAGCTGAAGGGGTGTGCCTGCCTCCAGGGGAATGTGATCCGGCACCTGCGCCCGCGCCACAGTAAAGACCAGCTCCGGATCCACCGCGCCGTAGCCGTCTTCGGGCTGGATTGTCACTGTCACCCGGTCTCCGGGTTCATGGCCTTCCACTGCGGCCTCAAAACCGGGAATGAGCATTCCCTTTCCCAGGGTGAACTCCAGGGGCTCGCGCTCCCTGGACGAATCAAACTCAGTGCCATCCGCAAGCCTGCCTGTATAGTGCACACGCACTGTATCACCTTTGCCTATGGGCATAAAGAACTCCGTTTTTTATGTTTTTGGTCAAGGCGCCGCAGGCAAGTCCCACCGGCGCCGGCATAGTTACAGATAGGGAGAAAAGAGCCAGAAGGCGGCATTGCGCAATTTGCGCGGCAACGAAAGCGAGGCGATTTTAGCAGAATCAATCTCGCTTGAAGATTTAATTGTCATATCCACAAAACCGGCCAGCTGCCTGCTGAAATCCTCGTCATAAATCTCCATATCCAGCTCAAAATTAAGTCTCAGTGAACGCGAATCCATATTTGCCGATCCCACAAGACTGTAATAATCGTCAATGGCCAGCAATTTTGTATGCGCAAAAGGCGGATTCTGATACCACACACGCACTCCGGCGCCCAGAAGAGTCGGCAAAATTCTTTCCGTGGCCCACTTCACAAAGCGGAGGTTGTTTTTTTGAGGCAGCACCAGGCGTATATCCACTCCCCTGAGAGCCGCAGAGCGCAGGGCAGCCATGAGGTCGTGGGTGGGCAAAAAATAGGGCGTCATGATGCGCACACTTTTGCGGGAGAGATTGATGGCGCCGCACATGAGATCATTGATAACATCATAGTCATCGCCTGGGCCGTCTACAACAATCCTGCACTGGCAGCTCCCTGCATTCTCCTCTTTCAGAGGCGGCACAGGGGCAATATCCTCCGTGCAAAAACCCCAATTGAGCAAAAAGGCCTTGCGCAGCATACCCACCACCGGCCCCATAACACGAAAATGCATGTCCTGAATCAGATTCTTGCGGGTATTGCCGATCAGCAGATTGCCATCCGAGATATTCATGCCGCCGGTAAAGCCTATATTGTCACAGACCAGAACCTTTCTATGGCTGCGCAAATTTATGCCAAGTCTTGGTGGAAAAATGCTGAGAGGCCGGAAAAGCGCGGTGCGGATGCCTTTCTCCGCCAGAATGCGCCAGGGCTTGCGCAGAGAATAGAGCTGGCCCACTCCATCGATGATGACGCGCACATCAACGCCACGCTGGTGGGCCCTTTCCAGTGCTTCGATGAACTGCCGCGCGGCATGGCCATAATTAAAAATATATGTGCTCAAAAATACATGCTTTCGGGCATTGTCTATGGCCGCGAGCATTGCCGGATAGGCCTGATCGCCATTATGCAGGGCCTGGACGCTGTTGCCGCTGCACAGATAGGATTTCATAAGCCTGCGCCCCAGACCCGCCAGGGCAGTCTCTGAGCCATCCTGGAATTTTTTGGGAGTGCCGCAGGCCCCCTGGGCGTCCAGGCTGGATTCGATGAGAGCCAGTTTGCGCATAATGCGCTCTGCCGCGCTCTGCGCCCTGCTGATGCCAAAAATAAGATAGATAATCAGACCCGCCACAGGCAAAAAAAGCAGGAGTGCTGTCCAGCCCAGGGCCGAGCGTGGATCATGTTTGGTGAGAAGAGCATGGCAGGCCGCAGCGCATGCGGCAAGATGCACCAATGTCAGAAGGGCTATTTCCAGATACAGAAGCAACTTTGAAAACTCTGCAAAAATTTAACGCAAAATATCCATTGCGCGCCAGGTGCTTTTTCGTGCAGAGCCAGCACATGCCCATGGCCCGGCTGGCGGATTTTGCGTCTAAAATTCTGTAAATTTTAAACGCGGAGTTGGTATCTGCCACCGCGCGGCAGCCAGAGAAAATTCCTGAAACTCATGCCATAACCCGGTCTGCCTGCTGAATTATGAAGACAATTCACAAAAAAACAGGTTCCTGGCTCGTTCCCTGGATATTCAGCGCCGTGCCTGGCAAAGGCTTCTAATGACGCACGGCAAGCAGATCAACATCGGTGTCGCGAACAACTCTTTCAGTTATGGTGCCGAGAATCATGTCAGTTATATCCTCGCGGCCATCTGTGAACATAACTATGAGATCCACTTTCTCCTCATCGGCAACCTTGACAATGGTTTCCGCAATTGTGCCAGGCTCCACGCGGGTATGAAAATGAGCATTGGATATTTCCATTTTTTCCACAATGGGCCCCAGGGCCATAAGACCCTTGGCATTGCTTTCGGCCTGCAATTCCTGGCGGGCTTCGCCCCCCACCACCTGGGATATGGGCTCAGTCACATGCAAAAGCACAAATTCGCCATCACAAAGTGTGAGCGCGCGCTCCATGGCTTTAAGACCGCGTATGCCATTATTTTTTCCACATATTGGCAAAAGAACTTTTTTGTACATTGGCCTTTCCATCCGTTGATGATGATATTTTACCAACCTGCCGGCATGAGTTGCGCCAGTCTCCAGTAAGCATTGCATGGCCGCATTTTTTGCGCAAGAGGGAAATTTCCGACCACTCCCTGCGTCAGGAGAATCCCCCATGCTGTCACAGGTGCCCATTCTGGGTAAATGTGATGCGGTTTCTTTCCACGGCCATATCAAGTTCCGGCAGCAGGTCATTCAGGGCAATAAGGTCATTCTTGCGGGCCGCTCCTTCCACACAGCGAGCCATGCGGGCAAGGCGCCGCAAACCAAAACCATCCGCGTCCGCAGCCAGTTGCGCCGTGTACTGGGCCACCATGGGGCCATTCTGATCGCCAAAAGCCTCTCTTGCCGAATCCATGGCCCGGTCCAGCCTGCGTAGCAGATCACGAAATACCGGATCAAGATCATTCAGACCATCATCCTCTGGCGCCTCCTTTTCAACGGCCGGCACTTCCCTGTCATCCGCAGAGGAAGTATCCATTTCGACCATGAAATCCTCTTCAGGGACCGCGGCTTCAGGTCTGCCCACCCCCACGATAAAGTCTGTAAGCGGCGCTGTCCTTGCATCCTCACCGCTTTTGGCTGTCCCACTGTCTGGCGGGGATTCAGCTGGCATCTCCAGCCTTTCGACCTCGGCTGGCTTCTGCTCCGTCATATTCCCGGGCTCAGGATTCCCATGGCTGGCTTCCGCTGGTGTTTCCGGCATGGACACCGCTGTGGCCGGCATAGATGGCACCTGTTCCTCCTCCTGGGCGGCAACCTCTTCCGCAAGCCAGTCAGGAGCTTCAAAGGCATCAAGAGATTCGCTGCGCGCCTTTTCCAGGGCCCCTGGCAGAGGCTGATTTGGCGCGCCAATGGCTTCCGGCTCGAACAGATTGGGGACAGTTTGCGTTTCCTCCACTCCCTCTTCCGCCACATCCTCAAGGGAGCTTTCCTCGACTGCCTCCTGGCTTCTGTTTTCAGAATCCGTATCTTCAGCTTCCGCATCCGGCTCAGGGCCGGCTTTGGCCTCAGCCTCCTGCGGTGAAATGAGCGCAGCCACAGTCTGCAGCAGATCCTCCTCATCCACAGGCTCAATCATGGCATGGGTAAAGCCGCTGGGCTTGAGCAGGCTCCATTGGCTGTTATCCCTGGTGATTGCCAGGATGCTGCAGTTGGCAAAGCCGGCCTGGGCAGCCAGAGCTGCAAACCTGTGGGCCATATCGGCAGCCGCCGGCATGGCCAGCCTCCCATGGGCAATAAGCAGGCTGGCGGGATCAAGGCTCTGGCTCACCAGCACCTCGTGCATATTGGCCGCCTCGCTCACCCGGCAGGGCAGACCCTCCACCATTCTTGCAAGATGGTGGCGCATATCTGCATCTTCCGAAGCCACAACAACATGTGGGGCTGTGGCCGTCTGATCATTTTCATCATCCTCCGCCGGGGCCAGATGCATGGAAAAGGTGATAATTGTGCCCTGCCTGCCGGATTCCATGGCCAAGTAGCCGCCATGGGCAGAAGCAAGCTCCCAGGCACGGGCCAGAGCCAGACTGGATCGCTCCCCTGGGGGGATGCCATCACCATTGTCATGGATTGTGAACAGCAGGTGGCCAGGATCCGAACTCTCAGGGGCCCTCCTGGCCGAAATATGCGCAGCGCCATGATTGGTGGCACGCACGGCGCTCTCCGCAAGCATTTTTAATATGGTCTCAATGGCGTCGCCATTGCCCCTGTATATCTGCGCAAGATGAGGGGGCATATACCAGGACAGGGATGTGCCTGACTGTTCGGCCATGTTGGCCACAGAATCATTAACCTTGCGGAGAATATGCTGAAGATTGAATACTCTGGGAACATTCTCCACCCCACTGGCGCTCTCCCCCACTTCCGCAAGGCTCTCTCCGCTCAATATGGACGCCATGCGGTTGCCTGCGGCTATCATCTTCTCGGCATATTCCCGCACGGCAGGCGGCAGCGAGCACTGGCCAAGAGCCGCGCCCTCGCGCAGCAGCTCATCCAGCGGCACGCGCAGGGCATCCTCCCTGCCGTTCAAGCCGGCATCTTCCCTGACCGGCCCCTCAGCCGCAGCCAGATCCGGCGGAGAACTTTTGCGCATGGAATCCGGGATGCCAATCTGCACCGGCGTTTCCACTGAGCCAATTATTCTCAGGTTGGGATCATCCAGTGGATGCTCAAGATTTATGACATTGTCCGCCTCCGGCACCGCTGGCAGCTCCCTGGATTTTTTGCGTGGCCTGTTCTCCTTGCGGGTGGATGTGGCCCTGGCATCGGCTGGCGTGCGCGTCGCTGCGATAAGCAGGGCGCTGATGGCCACCCCCCAGATGGGCAGGGATGCCAGAAAATTGGAAGGTACCCCAAAATCCAGCCCATATATGGCGATTACAGTGAAGGCAGGTGGAATCAGGCAGCCAACCAGAAAACGTCTGGCGCCGCCAAGACCGCCAATCCATGCTGCCAGGGCCGTGGGCACAAACAGGATGGTGGCAGCCGACCACAGGTCCAGCCAGCGATCGAGCCAGGCCCAGCCGGGAATCAGGGGCCATAGGGCCAGAGCGCAGCCAGGCAGCGACAGAAACAGCAACTGAATGTCCAGAGCGCGTGAATTTGCCGGCGTGCGCATGAGATGTCTGCCCACATGGGGAAGTAGCATCAATGCGATACCCGGCGTCATTATGGCCGCCAGGCTTCCAAAACTGCTGCTGGCGCCCACAGTGGGCATGCCAAGCAAAGCTTGCGCCAGGGCTACGGCCACATAAAGCGCTGTCCAGATGCGCCATTGGCCATTTTCGCTCATGCCACGCAACAGGCAAAGCAGCATGACCACGCCAAGGGCCAGAATGGCCCCTGTGCGCGAAAGACTCATCCAGTTGCCGGCGGCATTCTGGGGGGTGCGCACCATTGGCGCAAACCATGGGCCAGGCAGGCCGTCCAGGCGGATGTAACAGATCACAGGCTCGCTGGAAGCCTCGGGCAGGAGCAGAATATTGCGCTGGGCCGGGGTGTTTTCGCGCCATTCCCGCGCTCCGGAAAGCTCATTGCGCACCGGATCATATAAAACAGGCTCACCGGGAATGCTCTGGCCCATGTCCAGCAAAAATGTTTCCGGCCTGGTGTCATTAAGGCGTGGCGCAATGGTAAAGCGCAACCAGGTTATGCCTTCCTCCCTGGGCAGTTTTTCAAGCACAAGGGGCTGATAGGCATTTGCGCGGGAGGGCTCGGCCGCTTCCTCTATGTCCAGGGACAGGGATTCATCGATGTAATAATCCATATATGGCAACAGGGGCATCTCTTGCGATTGCAGCATTGATGCCGGTTGCCATTCGGATGCCGCCCCTGGCATGGCTGTAAAAAAGGCCAGCAGCGGCAGAAACCATAACAAGGCCAAAACCAGGCCCCTTGGCAACATTGCCCTAAAAAAAATAGAATGATTCATGCCTTCACCGCAATTCCTGAATCATTTGCCTCACAGTCTTGCCATTGGGACCGCTTGCATCCGGATTGATTTTCAGAAGCTTCTCCCAGGCGGCAATGGCCCCTGCCTTGTCGCCCAGATCTGTGGAGAGCACCACTCCCTCATTAAACAGGGCATTGACATGCCTGGGATTTACGGCGACGGCCTTGCGAAAATTCTCCAATGCCTTCAACGGCTTGCCGGATTCCCTGTACATAATCCCAAGATCGGTCAGCACATCGGCATTGCCTGGCTCCAGGGCCAGGGCATGCTCATAGGCGTGAATGGATTTTTCAGCCTGCCCAGTGTCAAAATAAAGATTGCCAAGCTCAATCCAGCCGGCATTGTCGGCTGGTCTGGCCGCAAGCGCCTTTTCCAGTTCGCCAATTCTGGCTGCGATGCCGGCTGGCCACTCCATGTTGCCAACTGGCAGGGTGTCTTCAGCCTTCTGTGCCGGCGCCTGTTCAGGCAAGGCCGGGGCAGGCGCTACCTGCGCAGATGCAGGCTCCATCTTCGCCTCCTGCCGAACTTTCCCAACCTCCATTATATCGGGGATCAGCGTGCCAATGTACACCCCCAGCACCAGGGAAAGAAACATGCCGCCAATGCATGTGGCCAGATTCACCTGCCTGTGCGGCGCCTGGCAGCGCTCCCCGCTTTTGTCATCCTGGCGCCCGGAAGAATCCGGACTGACAGGCTGCGCATCTTCTCTACCGGATTCTATGGCCGGTATTGCCTCCCGGCCGGGCGCCTTCTGACTCTTTTTCCTTTTTTTCGATTGCCTTGCCATGATTTCATCCGGGAAATATATAATGGGTCAATTCGGCCACGGTCGCGTCCAGCGATGATTGTCGCACCCCCGAACAGGGCTTGCGGGCCGCCTCTACTTCACTGCTGCTCCCCGCCCCTGGCAGGATTCGCCTCCATGCCCGCAGCTGCTGCAGGGGGAGTCTTGGCGGCATCGAGCTTTTCCAGCTCGCTGCGCATGGCGTCGGCAAGGGCCGGCGCAAGCTCCGGCGCTTCCAGCCCCTTGCGGAGATTGACAATGCCCCTGGCCGGATCATTGAGATAGTAGCTGTACAGGATGCCAAGACTGTAGCGGGCGGAGGGGTTTTCCGCTGTTTCCAGCATTTTCTCCAAAAGTTCCGCAGCCTGTTCATGCTCACCCTTGTTGTGGTGAATGAGCGCCAGCAGGTAGGTGGCACGGGTATGATTATCCCCGCTTCTCTCAAGAGCCATGGCCTTCTGCGCGAAATTTTCGGCGCTGTCCCACTGGCCCATGGCCATGAGACTCTCCACCAGCCGCAGAATGGCCTTCTCATCATGGGGATTTTTGGAAACCTGCTGCATAAGCTGGCCAATGGCCCCCATGTCCTCGCTGTTGATGGCTGGCGCGGGCCCGCTTTGCGCACTCATGGCAAACCTGTTCACAGTAAGATCAGGATGGCTGAACCTGTAGACAAGGGATGCGCAAAGAATCGCGGCGAAACCGGCCGCCAGCAAAATGATGGCTGCTCTTGCCGCAAGGCTATTTGGGCGGTTCGGCATTGCGCAACAACTCCAGATGATTCAGCCTCTGCGCGATCCTGCGCTGGCTGGATGCCAAAAAAGCGATGTATCCCCCAATGCCGCACCATATCAGGGCATTGGCAATTGCAAGCCAGATTATTGTATCCATAATTTTAAAATGCTCCCTGCAGTCATGGGTTGCGGGCTCTGGCAAGCATGTCCAGTCTTGTGCCAATATCCAGCTGCTTTTTTCTGACCAGCAGCAAGCCAGCCCATAAAAGACCAATTGCAAACGAACATGCAAGGATGGTCAGTTTCATCTCCGGCTCAAGGCCACCCTCCCTGGAAGCGAACACTGCCGGATGAATGGAGCGGAAAATTCTGGCGGACAAAAAAACAAGCGGCACATCCAGAAAGGCGACGATGCCTGTGACTGCGCAGATGATGCCTCTTTTTTGCGCCGGCATGTCCAGATTGCGCAAAACCAGATATGCCGCATAGATAAACCACATGATCAGGGTGGTGCTTAAACGCGGGTCCCATGTCCACCAGATGCCCCAGGACTTTCTGGCCCACATCATGCCGCTCAGCAGAGACAGCCCGCTAAACAGAACTCCAATTTCGGCGGCTGCCCAGCAGAAATTGTCAACTGATTCCACCCGTCTTGCAAGATAAACTATTGACCCCGCAAAAACCAGAAAAAAGCTCAGCAGGGCAAAAAGCGCAAGGGGCATGTGAAGATAAAAAATTTTTTGCATCAGCCCCAGAGTGGCCTCTGCAGGAGCATAAAAATAAATCAGCCATTGGCATGCAGCCAGGGCGATTCCCCCGCATATGGCCAGGATGCCTCCCATCAATCATCCCCCCTGTAGAGAAAGCCGAAAAGAGCCAGGGCAGCAGCGCTGAATATGGCATCAAAGGCGCCAAGGATTCCCATCCACGGGGTTCCGGAGACTGGCGAGCCATCCAGATACTGGCCACACAGGCTGATGCCTGCAAGCAGAACCGGCACCAGCAGCGGGAAAAGCACTATGGACAGCAAGGACTCCCGGCCGCCGCAGGCAACAGCGCCCATCAATGACCCAAGGGCGCAGATGCCGACATCCGCGCCGGCTATGGCGACAAGAGCCGGCAAAGCCTCCCCGGATGGATGCTGGCCCAGAAACACCAGGGTGGCAGGCACAAACAGCGCCTGCGCAAGCAAAAGAATGGCCATGCCGCACAGGGACTTGCCCAGCCAGATTCCCGCTGGGTGATAGGGTGACAGGGCCAGGGCTATTCTTGCGCCATTGACCTCCTCAAGCGCATATAGCTGATTGAATATCAGAATCTGGCAGAATGTGGAACTGAGCCAAAAAATGGCAGCTGCTTCAGAGCCGCTCATGGGGCTGCCACCAGAGCCTGCAATGCTGAACACAAAAATCAGCAGCAGCCCCAGCAGCAAGGGTCGCGCAATGCCGCCGCCCCGCCCCAGGAGAATCCTTAAATCCTTGGCCGCTATGAGAAAAGCCAGCCTCAACATGCCCTTTCCATGCCGGCATTCCTGCAAGGTACAGGCGCGCCTGCTACCCCTATTTCGCCATTGGCCAGGGTGAGAACCACATCGGAAAAAACAGCATCAGTCTCCGGGGAATGGCTGACAAACAAAATGGCAGCGCCCCTCCGGCGAAAATTCAGAAGCTCCTGGCGCATCATGTCGCGGGCTGCTGCATCAAGGCCGGTAAAAGGCTCATCCAGCAGTAAAAGGCCTGCATCGGACAGAAGCACCCGCGCAAAACTGAGCCTCTGGGCCATGCCCCTTGAAAAAAAACGGGTAACCTCCAGCGCGTGGGCAGCCAGTCCCACTGTTTCCAGGGCAGAAACCATTTTTTGCGCGTCCGGAGTCTGGCCTCCCAGACTGGCATGAAAGCGCAGATTCTCAATGGCTGTGAGTGCTGGATACAGAAATGTGTCATGGCCAAGATAGGCGCTTTGGCACTGTATGGCCACATTGCCGGAATCCGGACTGGAAAGCCCGGCCAGTATCTTCAGCAAAGTGCTTTTGCCCGCGCCATTGGGGCCGGCCAGCAGGGCGATCTCGCCGGAATGCAGCTCAAGGCTGACATTTTTGAAGATAATGCGGCTGCCAAAAATTTTGGCGATGTTGTCAAGCCTTGCGACAACTTGCGGCTGCATGGGCCAAAACCTCAGGCGTCATTGCGGCGCCGCCACAGCGGCGCAATGCCAAAAAGCGGCACTATGCACATGATGGCGCCGCCAATCCAGATCCAGTTTACCAAGGGCTCTATGGAGATCTTGACCAGAATTCGATAATCCTCATCCATGCCCAGGAGGGAGGCATAGACATCCTCGCCAAGGGTGGAAATCACATCCACCTCCGAAAACTGCATGTCGCCAAATTTGGCGTACATGCGCCGCTCAGGCGCCAGTGCGCCCACTGCCTTTTTATCCAGCTCTATCTTGAGATTTGCCCGTAAAAAGTCATAGCCTGGTCCGGAACCGTCCCGGATATCCTCAAGGGTTATGGCATAGGGACCCACAGCCTCTGTCTGCCCGCGGGAAAGCATCAGATCCTTTTCGGTGGTGTACGGGCCGGAAAAGGCCACGCCAATGGCCAGGAGCGCCAGCCCAAGGTGCGCTCCAAGAGCGGAAATGGCCCTGGGCCTTTTCCCGAGGCTGCGATCCAGCGCATGCATGGACATGGCGCAGAGCACGGCGATGGCGGCGGCAGCGCCCATCAGGGGCAGAGGCATGCGGTAACCGGCCATCCAGATGCCACCCACGCCAGCGGCAAAGGCGCCGCAGGTGGCATAGAATCTTGGCGTGGCTCCTGCGCCGGCCAGGCCTCCATTCCAGCCAAGCCAGGAGCATATGGCCAGAAGGGCCAGCAGCATCACGCAGGGCGGCAGGCAGACTCGGTTATAGAAAGAGGCATCCAGCCCCCTGGCCGCGCCACCGGCCACATTGCTCAGCACGGGCCACATGGTGGCTGTGGCGATTATGGCCGCAAGAGCGAGAAATATCCAGGCCACCAGCACAAGGGCCCCTTCCCTGCTCAGGGGGGTAGCCAGGCTCTGGCCGGTTTTGCGGGCCGCGCAGACCGCCACCAGAACGGTTAGCGCCGAGCCGCAGGTAAAGAGCAGCAGCGGTGTGCCCACACCCCCGTCACCAAAGGCGTGCACCGACTGTATAACGCCGCTGCGCGTGAGATAGGTGGCAAAAAAAGCGCAAATGACAGTGAGCGCCATGAGCCCCGCCGAAGATCGCGCAAGTTTGCCATCCCTGTTTTGCGCCACCATGACATGCAGGCAGGCCGTGGCCACCAGCCAGGGCAGCAGGGAGGCATTCTCCACCGGATCCCAGGCCCAGTAGCCGCCCCAGCCAAGCTCCATGTAGGCCCACCATGCGCCAAGCACAATGCC